>NZ_JANODA010000089.1:0-30439 GCF_031412435.1 Brevundimonas sp. | reverse complement strand
CGGTTGATGCGGCGGCACAGCTCGGGCGCGGCGTTGGCCGGATACAGCGACTGGTCCGGATACATGGCGCCGGCCGTATTGGCGTCCGCCGCCACCTGCCAGCCCGACAGATAGATGGCCTTCAGCCCCGCCCGGACCATCTGCATGGCCTGATTGCCGGTGACGGCGCCCAGAGCGTTCACGAACGGCTCGTCGTGCAGAAGCTCCCAGAGACGGTTGGCCCCGCGCGTCGCCAAGGTGTGGGTGATCGGGACCGAGCCGCGCAGCCGCTGAACATCTTCGGGCGTGTAGGGGCGCTCGATGCCGTCGAAGCGGCCAAAGGGCGAAGGGACGAGATCGGCGAAG
The DNA here is from genome assembly GCF_031412435.1 of Brevundimonas sp. Classification (GTDB taxonomy): domain Bacteria; phylum Pseudomonadota; class Alphaproteobacteria; order Caulobacterales; family Caulobacteraceae; genus Brevundimonas. The sequence goes on along the minus strand of NZ_JANODA010000089.1, from coordinate 30,094 downwards.
GTGGTCATGGCGGTCTCTGCTCAGATCGGGCCGTTGCGGCGGATATCGGGAGCAGAACACGCTGAAGTCACGAATGACACACTCCGCTGAGCAAACAACATGTCATTGAGTCACATTATGACACTTTCTATTAAGTCATTTTGTGACCTAATGCAGCCATGGACGCGGTTCCGGATCGCAAGCTCTTCCTCGGCGGACGCCTAAAGCGGCTTCGGCGCGAGCTCGCCCTGACCCAGACGGCCATGGCCGCCGACCTCGGCGTCTCGCCCAGCTATCTGAACCATATCGAGCGCAACCAGCGGCCCGTCTCGGCCCAGCTCCTGCTGCGACTGGCCCAGACCTATGACGTCGACCTGCGTCAGCTGGGCCAGTCAGGCGCGGCCGGCGAGGCTGAACTGTCGGAGGTGCTCGCCGATCCCCTGTTCCAGGGCCTCGACGTGCCGCGTCACGAATTGCTGCAACTGGCCGACGACGCGCCGGGCGCAGCCGAGGCCTTGCTGAGGCTCTATCGCGCCTTCGCCGAACAGCGCGACCGGTCCCGCGCCGCCCTGATCGATGGCGGCGAGACGGCGAGCGGGCCCTCCCCCGCCGACTGGGTCCGCGACCATATCCAGTCCCGCGCCAACCATTTCCCAGAGCTCGATGCCCTCGGTGAAGCCCTGCACGCCGCCCTCGACCCCAACCAGACCGGCGACGGGTTCGAGGCCCTGGGCCGCGCGCGCCTGCAGGCGCGTCACAACCTGTCGGTCCGGGTCATGCCGGCCGAGGTCATGGTCGAATGGACGCGCCGCTTCGACCCGCACCGACGCCGCCTGCTGCTGTCTGAGACGCTCGACCCGTCGTCCCGCGCCTTCGCCATCGCCTACCAGCTGGCCCTGTCCGAGCACGAGGCCGAGCTGACGGCCCTGGCCGACAGCGCCCGGCCTCCGGACGAGACGACGCGCGCCCTGCTCAAGGTGTCCCTGACCAACACCCTCGCCGCCGCCATCCTGATGCCTTACGCCGCCTTCCAGAGAACAGCGGAGACGACCGGCTACGACATCGCCCGGCTCCAGACCCGGTTCGGCGCGTCCTTCGAACAGGTCGCCCACCGGCTGACGACCCTGTCCCGCTCCACCGCGCGCGGCGTGCCCTTCTTCCTGATGCGGGTGGATCAGGCCGGCAACGTCTCCAAGCGCTATGCGTCTGGCGCCTTCCCCTTCGCCCGGTTCGGCGGCGCCTGCCCCCGCTGGCGGCTGCACTCGGCCTTCCGCACGCCCGGCAAGCTCGTCACCCAGATCATCGAGACCCCCGACGGCCAGCGCTGGTTCACCCTGGCCCGCACCGTCGATCGCCAAGGTCACGACGGCTATGGCGAACCCCACGACCTGGCCATCGGTCTGGGCTGCGAGCTGAAGGACGCCCCCCGGCTGATCTACGCCCGCGGCCTCGACCTGACGGCGCCCGAAGTCACCCCTATCGGCCCGGCCTGCCGCCTTTGCCACCGCCACCCCTGCGCCGAACGCGCCGCCCCGCCGGTGGACCGGCCCCTGCGTGTCGACGACTGGTCGAAGTCGGTCAGTCCCTATCCGTTCGCGGGGGGATGAGAAGCAGGGGTCATATGCCCGCGCCCCCCCGCCTGGCCGAGCGAAATGCCTTGGGTGTCAGACCGGTCACGCGTCTGAAAGTCTTGTAGAAGGACGAGCGGGTGTTGAATCCCACACTCAGAGCGATGGCCAGGATGGATTCGCTGCCTTCGATGATCTGCCGCTCGGCCGCGCGTACGCGCCGCCGGGGTGCGGCAGAACTGTCCGACCGGTTGCCAACCACGTCCCGGAGAAACCTGATGTCGATGTCGTACTTGATGATGCTCCATGTGGGGACCGGAACAGTTGCCGTCCTGTCCGGCTTCACCGCGCTTCTGGCCCCCAAGGGCCGCCCAGCGCACCGCGCGGCGGGTCATACCTTCTTCGTCTCGATGCTTACGTCGGCGGCGGCCGGCGCCTGGATCGCCTTCTTCATCCCCCATCAGTTCATCGCCTTCCTGGCGGGCGTACTGACCTTCTATCTGACCGCCACGTCCTGGCTGACGGTGCGGCGCGCCGAGGGCCGCGTCGGCCTGCCGGAACAGGTCCTGTTTCTAGCCATCGCCGCCACCGGAGCCGGACTGGTCGGCCTCGGCTTTCAGGCGCTGGCCAGCGAAAGCGGCATGAACAGAGGCTATCCCGCATCTGACTATTTCTTCCTGGGCGGCGTGGCCGTGCTCGCCGGTCTTCTCGACGCTGCCGTGCTCCTGCGCCGTGGACTGTCCGGCCGGCAGAGAATCGCCCGCCACCTGTGGCGCATGTGTTTCGCCCTGTTCATTGCGGCAGGGTCTCTGTTTGAGGGACCAGGAGCCAAGGTCTTTCCAGAGTTGGTCGCTCAGTCCGGCGTCCTCTCCGTCCCCGGTCCGCTCATCCTTATATTGATGGTCTTCTGGCTGATCCGGGTTGTGATCACCCGACGGCATGACAAGGCCCCTGTGCCGGTCGGCTGACCCGATCCTTGCCGGCTGCCCCTAGCACACCGCCAGCGCCCGCTGCGCAGCCGCCAGTTCCCCGGCCATCGTCGCCTTCAGCCGTTGCGGCGCGACGATCGTCACTTGCTGACCCCAGGTGAACAGGTGCCAGGCGAGTTCGCGCATGCCCGAGGCCCGGAACCGCACCACGACCGATCCGTCCGGCTGATCCTCGAGGGTCTGGGTCGGGTGCCAGCGCCAGCCGCGCGCCTCGGCCGCGCCCTCGGGCGAGACGCGCAGGACGACGTCCTCGATCTCGTCCTGGTAGATGCCGAAGGACTGGCTGGCGAAGACGGACAGATCAAATTCCGGCGGCGGCGGAGCGAAGCCGTCCTGAGCTTCCAACGCGCTCATCCGGTCGAGACGGAAGGTCTGGATCCGGTCGCTCTCGCGATCCGCCGCGACCAGATAGTTGGCGCGCCCGAACATGACGCCGCAGGGCGCGACGGATCGCCGGCGCGCCTCCGCTCCCGGCCGCGAATAGGTGAAGCCCAGCGGGGACTGGGCCAGGATCGCGCCCCGGATGGTCGCCAGCATGGCTTCGTCGGCGTGTGGTCTGGGTCCCGCCTGCACGGCGATCGTCTCGGCCCGCACCAGGGCCTCCAGATCGGGGGCCAGGCGGTTCAGGGTCGTCGAGCGCATCGCCGACTTGAGCTTGCGCTCCAGCCCCTCCAGCGCCGCCGCCCGCCCCGCCTCGCCCGACGCCCGCAGCCCTTGCGCCGCCTTGGACAGTTCCAGCAGTTCAGTCGCCGTCGGCGCCTGTTCGAAGGCCGACAGTCCGCCCCGGATGCGCCAGCGCTTGGTCGGCGGGTCCGAGACCTCTTCCACCGTCGGGAACAGCAGGATTACGGCGTCGCGCATCCGCTCGGCCGTGCGCCGTCCGACGCCGGTCTCTCGCGCCATCTCGTCCAGCGTCAGCCCCTCGGCCGAGGCCGCCATGCGCCGCGCCAGCTCGATGACCATCACCGCCTTGTCGTGCCGCAAGCGCCCGCCTCCGAAAGGTACGTCCGAAACTGACGCAACACTGTCCTATCTCATCCTCAACAGCAACCGCTTCGAGACCGGAGACACCCCATGGCCCGCGCTTTCGCTCCCCAGACGCAGATCAACGCCAGCCGCTACCTGATCGTCCCGTGCGAGGCCGATGGTTGCGGGGATCTGGCCGTGATCTGGGATCGGCTGGAAGAACAGGTCGTCGACGTGATCGACGCCCGCGCCAGCGCCCGCTACTCGGACGAGGACGCCCTGTGGGACGAGGCCCGCGCCACCGACGCCCGCTATGATGACTTCCGCATGGCGGCGTGATCAGCCTGGATAGCGCGCCTTGAGGGTCTCGACCGAGGTCCGCGTCATCTCGCGCACGACCGCTTCGTCCACGTCCGACAGCCGGTTCACATAGACGCAGCCCGCGCCGGACTTGTGCTTGCCGAGGCGCGCCAGCATGTCGGCGCGCCTGGCCTCGTCGGCGGCCACATAGAGCACCAGATTAGCCTTTCGCGGTGAGAATCCGACCAGACAGGCGTCGCCTTCGTGGCCGCTGTCATAGCGGTAGTGGTACCGACCGAAGCCGACGATCGATGACCCCCACATGGTGGCCTTCTCGCCCGTTTCGGCCTCCATCAGGGCGACCAGCGCCATGGCGTCCTCGCGCCGTCCGGGATGCTCGACCGCCGCGATGAATTCATCGACCGACACAGCCGTCGGTCTGGTCTTGGTTTCCGCCATCACCCGCCTCCCTGTTTCGACACCGCGGTCCAGCGATCGATCTGTTTCTGGGCCGGCCGCTCGACCAGACGATGCGCGGCCACCGCCACGATGACGATCAGGCCGAACATCCCCACGGCGAACAGATCATTGATCCAGACCGAGCCGAAGTCGATCCTTCGCCCGCCGGGCATCCAGTCCAGTTTGCGGGCGATGATCATCATCACCGTCAGCAGGAACATGTGCACCATGTAGATCGAGAACGACCACCGCCCCAGGGTCACCAGCACCGGATGGTCCAGCACCCTGGACAGGGCGCCGTCCTCGCCCGCGAACACCCAGACCACGCCGATGAACAGCAGGGTCACCGCGACCGTGACCGGTCCCTCGGCCCAGCCGATGAAGACGCAGATCGCCACGACGGTTACGACCTCCAGCAGGGTCGCCGCCCGGCCCTTCAGTCGGGGGATCCGCGTCCAGACGCCCTGCAGCAAACAGCCCAGGAAGAAGCCGTAGACCGCTCTGGGCACGGCGAAATCATAGGTCGTGTTCATCCAGCGGCGGGCGAACATCACCACCATAATCCCGCCGATGACCGCCAGCACCGCGCCGATCCAGCGGAACCGCTTCGGCGCAACCAGCACCAGGCCGGCGAAGATCAGATAACAGGCCACCTCGGCGCTCAGCGTCCAGGCCGGCCCGTTCCAGGTCAGGGACGGCAGCACATGCCACGCCTGTATCAGCAGCAGGTTGGCGAAGATCGCCTCCACAGACCGGTCGCGCGTGAACGGGGTGGCGAAGTCGATATGGAACCACAGCCGCGCCAGCTCCAGCCCGATGAAGGCGCCCAGCATGAGCACATGAAGCGGCCAGACCCGACCGAGCCTGCGCACCATAAACCGCCCCGCATCTCTCGTGGTCTTCAGGCGTTCTGCATAGGCGTGTGCGATGACGAAGCCGGACAGAACGAAGAAGTAATCGACGAACAGATAGCCGTGCTGGACCAGGCCCCAGTCGCGCCAGTGGCTGGCCACGGGCATGTGGAACATCACCACCAGCACGGCGCAGATCCCCCGCAGGGAATCCAGGGCCTCAAAACGGCGCGGCGGGACGGCGGTGGAAGCGGGACTGTTCACGCCGACGGGATACGCCTAGTCGCCCTGCGGCGACCAGCCCTCCGGCGCCATCTCAAAACCGGCAAAGTCGAATCCCGGCGAGACGGTGCAGCCGACCAGGGTCCACGCCCCCAAGGTGCGCGCCGCCTGCCAGGCCCCGGCCGGCACGATACCCTGTGGCCGTTCTCCGGCCATCAGGTCAGGCCCAAGCGTGACCCGCTGCTCAATCGGGTCGGCGATCCGCAGCTCCAGCGGCGCGCCGGCATGCCAGTGCCAGATCTCCCCCGCATCGACGCGATGCCAGTGCGAGCTCTCGCCTTCGGCCAGCAGGAAATAGATCGCCGTCCCGACGGACCGTCCGTCGACCTCGCGCGGATCGCGGAACGTCTCGCGATAGTGGCCCCCTTCCGGATGGGGCTTGAGGTCCAGCAGGGCGATGATCTCGGCGGCGGTGGGCATGGCCGCACCGTAGCGCGTTCGTCGTCGAATGTGAGGGAGTCCGCGCTCAAGCAGCGAGACGCCGCGCGTCGAGCGGTAGCGCCCTACACAGTCGCTCAAGCAGCGAGCGACCGCGTCGCTCGCGTTAGCGCACGAAAAGGCGCTTGGAGGCCTGGCCTCCGAGTTGAACGGAGGGTCTACGGGTTTGCACACCCGTTGCGTCGCCCCTCCGCCACCAGGCCGTGTCCGAGAGCGAGGACAAAATGTCGCAGATTTCCTAAGATGGTGGAATCGAACGCGGTTGAGATCGCGTTCACCCTTTCGCCGCAACGCCACGCCATACTCGCGCGCTAATTGCAGGCTCTTGATGGGCATGGATCTCTCTGGAAACGTCGCCTCATGCGCTTTGACTACCGCCTCGCCCTGATCGCCTGCGTTTCGGCTTGCGCGCCGATGCTGCCGCCGCCGCCGGTGAGCGCGACCGGCCGAGCGACCCCTGATCTTCCGGAACCCGCGCGCCCCGCGCCTGCCCCCGCTCCGGTCGCCCCGCCGCAAGTCGACGCCGCCGGATTCGAGGGCTGGAAACAGGGCTTCCTGGCGCGCAAGGGCGGCGCCCGTCGCGCCCTATACGAGCAGCAGTTGGCAAACCTGACACCCGACCCCGAGGTCATCCGTCTGGACGGCAGCCAGCCGGAGTTCAGCCGCCCGGCCGGCGCCTATATCGCCAACGCCGCCTCCGCGGCTCGGATCGCCGAGGCGCGCCGACGCATCGACGCCGTGCCGTGGGCCGTGACCCAGCGTTTCGGCGTGCCTGCGGAAATCCTGATCTCCATCTGGGGCAATGAATCCAGCTTCGGCCAGGTCCAGGGCGACAAGGACGTCATCCGTTCCCTGGCCACCCTCGCCTTCGACGGTCGCCGTCGCGACTGGGCCGAGGACCAGTTGAAGAACGCGCTCGACATCGTCATCGACGGCCGACGCGAGCGGTCGGGCCTGCTGGGCAGCTGGGCCGGGGCCATGGGCCAGACCCAGTTCATGCCCGACAACTATCTGCGCCTCGGGGTCGACCAGAACGGCGACGGCCATGTCGACATCTGGGGCTCGGACGCCGACGCTCTCGCCTCCGCCGCCAACCTTCTGGCCCAAGCCGGCTGGAAGCGTGGTCAGGCCTGGGGCTACGAGATCACTCTTCCCGCCAACTTCGACTACGCCCTGGCCGAAGCCGACGGCCGTCCGTGGAGCTTCTGGGCCCAGCGCGGCGTCGCGATCGCCCGTGGCGGCGCACCCTCGTCGGCGGAAGCCGCCGAGAACGGCGTCGTCCTTCTGCCCCAGGGCGCGCGAGGGCCGGCCTTCCTGGCCCTGCCGAACCACTATGTGATCCGCCGCTACAACAACTCGGTCAGCTACGCTCTCGCTATCGGCCTGACCGCCGACGGGATCGCCGGGCGTCCGGGTCTGGTCGGGACCTGGCCCAATGACGGTCCGATCTCGCGCGAACAACGTTTCGGCGCCCAGAGCGCCCTCGCCCGCGCCGGATTCGACCCCGGCGCCATAGACGGCGTGATCGGCTCGGGAACCCGCCGCGCCCTCAAGCAATGGCAGATCGCCCACGGCCGCATACCCGACGGCTATCTGACGGCCGCCCTCGCCGATGAGCTGATGCGAGGGATGTAGCGGCCCCAAGGCCGCTACCGCTTCCTGAACCGCGCCGCCTCGGCGGCCATGCCGGAGCCCCAGTCGCTCTTCTCCTCCGCCGGTTCCGGTACGAAGGCCGCTTCGGGCAGCATGCCCGCCACACCGCGCATGGCCAGGGCCAGCGGTTCAGCCATCACCGCAAGCATCCGCAGTGGCTTTCGTTTCCCATCGCGCACGTCCCAGCCCTCGGCCTCGAACAGATCCGCCTGATCCTGAGGCGACAACCGCTCGATCCCGTCCCAGTCGTCGGGACGCGCGGCGTCCTCGGCCTGTTCGGCGGTCAGGCCGAAGACGGCGACCAGCACCGCGTCCACCTCAGGAAACTCGTCGCGGCGCGACGGGTCGGCATAGCCGGGCTTCATCAGCGCCTTCGCTTCGAGGTCGGCGACGCCGGGCAGGTCGAGAAGACGGCGGAGGGTCTGGGTCATGCGCCCGATCTATCCCCTCCCCGGCCTTCGGAAAAGGTCAGCGCAGTTCGATCCGCCGCGCGCCCGCAGGGATGATCAGTTCGCGGCCCGTCCACGCCCCGTTCCGTCCGTCGATGCGGATGCGCGCGGGCAGCTCCTGCCCCTCCGGCCACTGCAGAACGAACCCACCCGGCGGCGTCACGCCGGCCGCAAGCGTGAGGGTGGTCAGGCCCGCGCGCCGGCGAAGGCTATAGGTCAGCGCGCCATAGGGGGTGCGAACCTCCCGCACCCCGACGCCGGTCGCGCTGTCGATCCAGCTCATCGGCAGTCCCGCCGCCAGCACCAGGGCGTGATCCGCGTCGCGGTCGTAGACGAACAGGTCCAGCGCCGAACGGATATAGTCCGAGCTGATCCAGGCGTGCGGCATGTCGCCGATAAAGCGCGGCTCCCGCTGGTCGCGCCCTACGACCTCGGCCCATCCGTTCCAGGCCCGGGGCCGGCGGTCGGCAAAGAAGAAGTCCAGCGCCGCCATCGCGCGTTCCGGCTGGCCTAGCCGCACGAAGGCCCCGACGGTGCGCAACTCATAGGGCGTATAGTCGCGCCACGCCGCCCGGTTGGCCTGACGCGCGGTGAAATTCTCCCAGTATTTCTCGAACGTCCGGATCAGCAGACCCTGCGGCAGCTCGTCCTGAAGGCCGCCCGGCGACAGGCCGATGGTCGTGGAGGTGGCGTCGAAATCGCCCCGGTCGGCCGCGCCGGCAATCCAGTCGATGCGGTGGTGGATGGCCGTACCGGTGATGGACGCCGTGACGTCCGCCGAGAACTCGGCCCGCGCCGTCGCGAACCGTTCGGCGGCCCCAGTCTCGCCCAGGGCCTCGGCGATCTCGATGGCGTCGCGATAGCCGAGCAGGCCCCAGAAATCGTCCCAGTAGGACCAGGCCGCGCGGTCGGAATAGCCCTCGTGGCTGATCGACGGCGGCAGCAGGCCGTAGAAATGCCGGGTCGCCGGCGTGCGGTTGGCCTCGGTGCGGGTCGAGGCGCGCAGCGTATCCATATAGCCGATGGCGGCCTGGACCTGGGGCCAGACGGCGCGCAGCTGGGTCAGGTCGCCCGTGTATCGGTACGTTTCGGCGGCCAGGAAGACGAACTCTCCGTGGCTGTCATTCTCAGGCACCGGATCGGCGCCACGGCTGTCGACGCAACAGGGGACCTTGCCGTTGTCGAAGACGTACGGCGCGTACCAGCGCAGGTAGTCCTGACTGAGGTCGGCATGGCCCAGCCGGTTCAGGCCCTCGGCCATCATGGCGCCGTCGCGGATCCAGGAGCGGTTATAGCTGCGGGTGCCGGGCTGCAGCGCCGGACCCTGCCGCGACATCAGCATGTGGGCCAGCGAGGTCTTCATCGTGTCCTCGATCCGCTGGCCCTCGGGCGGGGTGATCAGGTCAAACCGGTCCAGCTTCTCGCGCCAGCCGGCGGCGACGCGCTCCTGCACGGTGTCGAAGGCCGCCTCGACCGAGCCCGTCGCCGGCAGGGCGGGACGCGGGCCGTCCAGGGCCGCGACCCAGCCAAAGGTGCGCGTCTCGCCGGGCGGCAGGGTCACGGAATAGAGGATGGCGCCGGCCATCAAACCGGAGCGGTCGGACTCCACCGCCGCATCACGCGCCGCGTCGGGGCCGCGCGCCAGCAGGCTCTGCGGATCGGCCCCGGAGGCGAAGGTCGCCAGCCGGACGTCGTCGGGCGCGACCAGCGGGTGGATCCGCAGCGCATCATCCAGCACCAGATCCGCGCCGGTCCACTGTATCTGGACGATCGGTGCGGCGCCGCCCGGTACGGCGAGGAACTGCACCGGTCCGTTGACCTGCATCGGCCGCGCCGCCAGCGCCAGCGTCAGGGTGCGCGCCTGAAGAGAGGTGTTGGTCAGGTCGTAGCGGCCGTACAGGGCCGCCGCGTCGGGCGAACCCTCCGCCATCGCCGTGACCTTCAGCGTCCAGTCGTCATGGGTCCAGGTCACCGTCGGGATCGGCAGGTCGTCCTCGACCAGGGCCTGTTCGATCCGGGCGTCCGCCCAGGTCACCAGCCGCCCGTTGTCCAGCACAAAAGGCTCGATCGACGGCCCGCCGCGCTTCAATTCAATAGCGCCGTCCTCGGAGATCAGGCCGCTCTCGCCGCCGCCGTCCACGCCGACCAGTGTCCAGTAGGGCTGTTCGCCCCGGAAGCCGCGCGGATAGAGGCCGCGTCGGCTCTGGCCCGCGATGGCGGTCAGGAAGGCGGTCTCGTCTTCGCCGAACGCCAGCGGTTCGATCCGCAGATCGGCCAGCGCATAGGCGGTCGCTGTCGCGCCGGTCGTGCCGAAGCCTGCCCCCATCTGGCCGGAGCCGGGCACGGTCTGGGGCGTCGTCAGATCCAGCCGCAACCAGCGGGCCGAGGCTTCGGGCGTCCGGATCCAGTCGGTCCCGCCGTCGCCCTGACGCACTCGGGCGATTTCCTGCCACTGGCGCCGGTCGCTGGAGGCCATGACGCGATAGGCGGAAGCCGCCCGGCCGTCGGTCCAGCGCAGGGTCAGGCCGCCGAACTCAAGTTCGTAGCCGAGGTCCAGCGTCAGGCTCTGTTCGCCCGCCCCGACGGTGCGCCATGCGGTGGCGGGGTCGTCGTCCACGGCCAGGGCCGCGACGGACAGGCCATCCGAGGTCGATGCCTCGGCGACCGGACGCGGCGGGACCGACGGTTCCGGCGGCAGGGTGCGCAGGATCAGGTCGTCGACCTCGATGAAGCCCTTTCCGCCCTCGCCTGCCGTGACCACGAACTCGACCCGCTCGGCGCCCCGGAAGGTGCGGTCGGGGTTCGGCCCCCAGGCCCAGGCGACCTGACGCTTCTTGATCGTGAACAGGGTCCAGCCCTCGGGGAAGTCGTAGCGGGTGGTCTGGCGCCAGTGCACGTTCTCGCCCGAGGCGTCCGTGAACTTGACCTCGAAGGTGTTGGTCGGCCCCGCGCCCCGCACCCGGAAGCTGATCTCATAGTTTTCCGGGGCTGCGAAAGACAGCTCGCGGGCGGCGAAGGCGTAGCCCGACCGGCCGTTGAAATCGTAGTCCAGCCGCAGCGCCTCGCCGCGATGGCCCGAAACGGACGACAGGGTCGAGGTCACGTCGGTCGAGGCGTCGGCGGTCCAGGGCGCGAGGTCCTCGAACGTGTCGAGGGTGCGCGACGACTGCGCCTGGACGGGCCCTCCCAGCAGCAAGGCAACGATCAATCCCAGGAACACACGCATACTCAACCCTTTACGCTGCCCGCCAGCATGCCGCGGATGTAGAACCGCTGAAGCGCAAGGAACAGGATCAACACCGGCGCCACGGTGATCACCGCGCCCGCCATCATCAGCTCGACATCCTGCACATGCTCGCGCGACAGGGCCGCCAGCGCGACCGGCAGCGTATAGTTCGACTGATCGGTCAGGATGATCAGCGGCCACAGGAAGTCGTTCCAGCTGCCCAGGAAAACGAACAGGCCGAGAGTCACGAGGATCGGCGTCAGTGTTGGCAGGACGATGCGGCGGAAGATCTGGCCCTCCGTCGCGCCGTCGACGCGCGCGGCCTCCAGCATCTCGTCCGGAATCGACAGGGCGTACTGGCGCACCAGGAACAGGCCGAAGATGGACGCCAGCCACGGCACCAGGGCCCCGGCATAGGTGTTGACCAGCCCCATCGACTTCAGCATCAGGAACAGCGGCAGGGTTCCGATCTGGGCCGGGATGACGAGGGCGCCGATCAAAAGCTGGAACAGCCGTTCACGCCCCTTGAACGTCAGCTTGGCGAAGGCGTAGCCGGCGGGGACGGTGAAGCCCAGCGCCAGGCCTGTCGCCAGCGTCGCCAGGGCGACGCTGTTCCACATGTAGCGGCCCATGCCCTGGTTCACGAACAGGTCGCGATAGTGCTCCAGCGTCGGCGCGCGAGGCAGCAACGGCGGCGGGAAGACCGCGGCCTCACCCGTCGCCATGAAGCTGACCGACAGCATCCACAGAAGCGGGAACAGGACGATCAGGCCGATCAGGGCCACGCCGATATTCAGCAGGAGGGTCCGCGGCTTCACGTGTGCTCTCCGCCGAGCCGCCGCGACACGGCCAGCTGCACCATGGTCACGGCGAAAATGCACAGGAACAGGATGAAGGCCACCGCCGAGGCGGAGCCCAGATTCCACCATTTGAAGCCCTCTTCGTACATGAAGTAGAGCACGGTCACGGTCGACTGGGCGGGGCCCCCTTGCGTCATGACATAGGGCTCGGCGAACAGCTGGAAGAAGCCCGCGACCGAGATGATCGACACCAGCAGCAGCGTCGGCGCGATGGCGGGCAGGGTGACGTTGGTGAACCGCGCCCAGGGCCCGGCGCCGTCGATGCGCGCGGCCTCGTAGAGGTCATCCGGAACCGTCTGGAGCACCGCCAGGAAGATCAGCATGTTGTAGCCGAAGATCTTCCAGACGACGAAGATCAGGATGGCCGGGATCGAGGTGTCGGGGTTGCCCAGCCAGTCGACGGCCGGCAGGCCCAGGCTTGTCAGCATCCAGTTGATGACGCCGTAGCGGGTGTGCAGCAGGTAGTTCCACAGCACCGCCGTGGCCACCAGCGTGGTCACGTAGGGCGCAAAGAACATGACCCGCCAGACCGGCCGCCATTTGATCGTACGCGCGTTCAGGATCACCGCCGCTGCAAGAGACGCGATGATCGACAGGGGCACGCCCAGGACGCTGAACCAGACGGTGTTCTTCATCGCCTGCCAGAACAGCGGATTGGTCAGCAGCCGCTCGTAGTTCTGCAGACCGACGAACCGCATGTTGCCGAGGTCGGCGAGGGCATAGATGTCGAAGTCGGTCAGGCTGAGCAGCAGGGACGACACGACCGGCACGACGAAGAAGACCGCGATGGCGATCAGCGACGGCGCGACGAAGCCCCAGGCGGCGCGCTCACGACGACTGATCATGCCGTCCGCCCCTGTTCGATCATCCAGCGGCGCTTTTCGAGCAACCGGTCGGCGCGGCGGTCGATCTCGGCGCCCGCCTGCTGCACCGTGAACTCGCCGCGCACCATCCGCTCCGCGACGACCTGCATCTCGGTCACGATCCGCTCCCACTCGGGTACCTTGGGCACGGCCTTGGCGCGCGCCAGCTGGCCGTTGAAGGCGGTGACATAGGGGTCCGTCGCCACCTTCGGCGCGGCCCAGGCCGAGCGGCGCGCCGGCAGGTCGCCACTGATGACGTTGAACTCGGCCTGCACTGCCGGATCGGAGAGGTACCGGACCAGCTTCCAGGCCGCCTCCTGATGCGGCGAGGAGCGGAACACGGCGAGCGACGATCCGCCCGGCGCCGAGGCCCCGGGCCCCGTCGGACCAGGGACGCCGGCCGTCGTCCAGTGCGGCTGAACCTCTGGCGGCAGCCGGGTTTTCATGTCGCCGATGGTCCAGGGACCGGAGAAGTAGAAGGCGAAATAGCCCTTGGCGAACTCGTTCCAGACGTTCGAAATCTGGGCTGCCGAGGCCAGGGGGGCGAGGCCCTCGTCGAACAGGCTCTTGTAGAAGGCCAGCGCCGCCCGGAAGGACTCGCTGGAGAAGTTGCCACGGGTGTCGAGGTCTCGAAGCAATGGTTGATCGCCCTGCAGACCGAAGGTCAGAAGCTGCTCGAACTCATTGACCGGCGACAGGATTGCGAAGTTTCCCTCGCCCGAAATGCGCTTGACCGCGTGCATGGCCCGCTTCCACTCGGCCCAGTCCGTCGGCATGGCGTCGAAGCCCGCACGGGCCAGAATATCGGTGCGCAGGAAGATCAGCCGCGTATCGACATACCAGGGCGTGGCCATGGCGCGGTCGGCGATCGCATTGGTCTCCAGCACCGCGGGAAACTGATCGGTCAGAAGGTCCGCAGCGGCTTCCGGCGTGGGCGACAGGGCGCCGATGGCCGCCAGTTCCGCCACCCAGGTGTTGCCGATCTGGCTGACGTCAGGCAGCGACGCCCCGGCATAGGCGGTCAAGAGCTTGGAATGGGCGGCGGACCAGGGCTGGGGCTGGACCACGACCTTGATGCCCGGATTGGCCGCCTCGAAGGCCGGCAGGACCGACGGCACGTGCGTTCCCTCATTGCCCATCGCCCAGAAGGTCAGCCGTATGATGCCGTCGTTCCGACCGCACCCCGCCAGAGACGCACCCGCCCCGGCCATCAGACACAGCGCGGAGCGCCGGTCGATCATGCGTCCAGCCATCCGCCCGTGAACCCGGCCCTCTGCAACCCGCGTTTCAGGTTCGGCTCGCCGTGCATATGGCGCCAGACCAGTTCGGAGCGGCCGTTCTCGATCATCACGACGATCGGTCCCTGGTCGATGCCGAGATAGTCGCCGTCGACCCAACCCAGGCCGGGCACGATCGAACCATGCTGCAACCGCCCTTCTCGCTCCGTCAGGGTCGGATTGAACGAGTCGAGGAAGCCCCACTCGGTATAGACGGGCGCATAGCGCGCCTTCATCGCCTTCAGGGTCGCGGTGACCTCGGCGGGCGCAAAGGGATAGCTGGCCATGGCAGCGGTCGGCGCAATCGTGCCGTCGTCCCGGTCGCCCGGACCACGCGCCGAATAGGAGAAGAACTCCCGCTCGCGCGCGTCGATGACCTGTCTGAAGTCGCCCGGACCGTCGCAGGCCGTCAGGCCCCAGATTTCGGCCGAATAGCCGTCCCAGCCGCCGGGATTGTCTACGGCGTATTTGCGCTGGGCGTGGACGGCGCGACGGCTGTTCTCGAAATAGTCGAGCGACTGGTCCGTCATCATCGACTGGCCCCTCATCCAGGCGTCGCGGATGCCACGGAAGTCGATGAACATGTGGCTGTACTGGTGGCCGAAGATCGGCGCGAACTGCAGGTGCCAGTCGCCCCAGCGGTCGGTCCAGCTCTGCTCGTAGGCATGGACCCACTCGTCCCAGACCCCGGTCGGGACGGGATGGGTCGGACTGCCGATCGCCAGCAGCAGGACCAGCATCCCCTCGTTGTACACGTTCCAGTCGTGCGGGATGTGGTCCGACTCCGGATGCCAGCCCATGGTGATGCGGTTCGGCCGCACCACGGCCCAGTCCCACTCGACGCGCTCGTACAGGGCTTGGGCGATCTGGCGGATCTCGGATTCCTCGGCATGGCGGCCGTCGAAGAACTGGGCCGCGAACAGCATGCCGCCGAGCAGCAGGGCCGTATCCACGGTCGACAGTTCGGTCGTGCCGAACCGGTGACCGGTGTCCATGTTCAGGAAGTGGTAGAAGAAGCCCTTGTACCCGCCCATGCCCGTCGCGTCAGGCCCCTGCGGCAGGGCGGCGAAGTAGCGCAGGGTGATCAGGGTCCGCTCGCGCGCCTCGGCCCGCGTCATCCAGCCCCGCTCGACCCCCACCGGCCAGCAAGCGAGGGCAAAGCCGACGGCCGCGACCGAACAGAAGGATTCGGTCGGCCAGCGGTCGGGCGTCAGGCCTGTCTCGCGGTCCGTGACGTGGACGAACCAGTCGAAGGTCCGGCGCTGCAACTCATCGATTTCAGGATCCACAATACCGACCCTTGACCCGCGTCGGGCGCTGGATTGGGCCAGGGCCGGCGAGGCGGCGCCGGCGACCAGTCCGGCCAGGGTGGAACCCATCAGAAAGCTGCGACGATCCATGGGACCACCTCTTACTCGGAACCGGCGGGACGATCATGCCCCAATAAAAAGTTGGCCGCCCCCACCGAAGCGAGGGCGGCCAGTCTCAGGAGATCGTTCTAGAAGCGGTAGCGCAGGCCCAGCTGGATCGTGCGGGTCGGCAGGGCCTGTGAGGTCGGCGCGCCATACAGCGGATTGAAGTCCGCCAGCGGCGAGTTGTTGTTCAGCCGCAGGCCGGTGTTGTAGCCGTTGTAGTTGCGGAAATCGAAGACGTTGATGGCGTCCACCATCGCCTCGACCGTCTGCCCGCCGAACACGGTGAAGACCTTGCTCAGCCTCAGATCGACCTGACGCGTGGCGAAGTTAAGCCCCGGCAGGAAGGCCCGCTTGTCCGGATAGCCTGCGAACCAGTCCGGCTTGGCGCCGGCGCCGACATTCCCGATCGTGAACGGACGGCCCGAGCCGAGGGTGACGACCGAGGACAGCATGAAGTCCATTGGCAGACGCAGGGTCCCCGACGCGACGACCCGGTGCCGTTCCACCCCCGGCGTGTTGAAGAAGGGCGAGGCGTCCAGCGTGGCGTAGTCGAAGTCGAACGCGCCTTGTCCCTGATCGCGACTGCCGTTCTGCTCCCCGTCGGCCAGGGTGTAGGCGATGTTGAAGCCGTAGCCGCTGTCCTCGGTATAGGGCCGGTCGATCGTCACATACATGGCCTTGTAGGTGCGCTCACGATCGTGGTCCGAATAGAAGACGCTGTCGTTGTAGGCGTAGGGCTGACCGGTCGCCGGGTCGGTGAACTCGGAGGGCCGCACGACGATCGCGTTGGCGTCGTTCACATTCAGCCGGTACCAGCCGTACTCATTCTTGGTCTTGGCATAGGAGAAGGTGACGGCCGTCTGGATGTCACCGAACTTCTGGCGCGCCCCCAGGTTGAACTGATCCGTGTGCGGCATAGGCGCGTCATTGCGGATCAGGAAGATCTCGCCCCGCCCTTGGGTTCCGCCCAGCAGGCTGTCGAGACCCGCCGTCGTCCCGTATTCCGGACGCCAGGCGATGGTGTCCGTGCGACCGCCGAAGGCGCCGCCATTGGGCGAGAAGAAGATCTGGCGGCTGCGGTTGACCGGCGAATAGCGCTCGGAGAAGGCGAAGTTGAATCCGATCCGGTCGTAGTAGCGGCCCGCTCCGCCGAACAGAACCGTCTGTTCGTCGCCGAAGATGTCATACGAGAAACCGATACGCGGCTGGAACGCGCCCTTGAACGCCTCCCGGTCGCCGTCCGCCACATAGTCGTCGACATTGACTGGCGGCGCGTAAGCAGGCCGTGTCTCGAACGCCGCCAGCACCTGACGAACGTTGTCCGGCGTGACGTAGTCGTTGTTGACGCCGTTGTCCTCATAGTCCCAGCGGATGCCGAGATTAAGCTCCAGCTTGTCGGTGATCTGCCAGTCGTCCTGGATATACAGTCCGGTCTGATTGTTGGTCACCTCCGCCGGAACCGTCGGCAGGTTCAGGGTCACCTGGAGAGGGATGGTCGAGCTTCCGAGGATGGTGCCCGTCACGTCATAGGAGAACTGCGGGTTCCGGTTGAAGAATTTGGCGACCGAATAGTCATGGATGGCGTAGCGCACGCCCATCTTGATTGTGTGGAAGCCGTAGAACTCGACCTCGTTGAAGGTCAGGTCGTTGCGGAAGGTGACGACCGTGTCTTCGATATTCTGGTTGTTGGTGCCGCCGCCCCGGCCGAATATGAAGTCGCTCTGGTTGTAGTCGAACTGGAAGCCCGGGATCGTCGCGCTCGCGTCGCGGTAGACCCGGAACTGTTCGCCAGAATCCGAGAAGTTCAGCGCCTGAGGGTTGTACAGCGACTGACGATAGTCGACCGAGGCCACGTTCAGGAAGGTGTCGCCCTGGAACTGGTGCCGCAGCACGACGGACTGGGTCTCGTTGTTGATCGCATTCGCGCGGCTGTAGGAATTCTGGCCGCCGAAGTCGCGGATGTCCTGCTCCGTGCGATATGTCGCAGTCAGGTCGACGATCTGGCGGTCGTCGACCTGCCAGGACAGCTTGCCGAAATAGAGGTCCTGTTCGAACGGCGCCTCGAACACGCCGAGCTCGTCCTGGAACAGATTGGTGAATTCTGTCCGGTTCAGGAACACGGAGTTTGAGCGGGTCTCGTCCTTGCGCTCATAGCTCGCCAGGAAATGCAGCCGGTCCTGGATGATCGGGCCGGAGAGGGTCGCGCCATATTCCATGCGATCCAGCTGGGGCTTCGCCTGCCCCCGCCGCTCCGAAAAGATGTCTTGCGAGCGCCAGTCGGAGTCCTGGTAGGTGACGAAGACCTCGCCATGGAAGTCGTTCGTGCCCGAGGCCGTCACGGCGGTGATGATCGCCGACGAAGCCTGCTCGTACTCGGCCTTGAAGTTCTGGGTCAGGACCCGGAACTCACGGATGGCGCCCTGCGGGAAGGGGTTGCCGCGGCTGTCGTCCTGGCCGGCGAAGCCGCCGTCGAGGATGTTCGACTTCTGGCTCTGTCCGTCGATGAAGACGTTGATCGCGTTGGCCGACTGGGCGCCTGCGGCGATGGTGCGCTCGGCCGGGTCCTGGCTAACCACGACGCCGGGGGCCAAGGCGGCGAAGTTGAGGAAGTTGCGGTCCACCTGAGGCAGGGCGCTGATCTGCTGCTGGCTGACGTTGGTGGCCACCTCCGAGGTGCGCACCTCGAAGATACGGCGACCGGTGACGACGATGTCGCCCAGATCGGTGCCTTCGTCAGCGGAAACGGCGCCGGCCGCCGAGACATCCAGATCCAGCGTCGCCACCTGACCCACGGACAGGGTCACGGTGTCCGTGCCGGTCTGGCCGTCAGCACTGGTCACCGTCACCTCGTAGGTCCCGGGCCGAAGACCGTTCAGGACATAGGTTCCCGATTCCGAGATCCGACCCCGGGTGACAAAGCCCGTGTCCACGTCGCGGGCCACGATCGCGCCGCCAGCCTCCGCCGCATCCCCCTCATAGACCGTGCCGCGCAGCGTCGAGGTCGTTGACTGGGCCGAGGCGGCTCCGGCCGTCAGCAGGGTCGCGACGGCCAGGGCCGAGGCGGCGCCCAACGCGCGGGTGCGCAGG
Organism: Brevundimonas sp.; assembly: GCF_031412435.1. GTDB lineage: Bacteria > Pseudomonadota > Alphaproteobacteria > Caulobacterales > Caulobacteraceae > Brevundimonas. The sequence goes on along the minus strand of NZ_JANODA010000089.1, from coordinate 11,432 downwards.
GTCATGCGGGTCATTGGGTTTCTCCGTTGAGGGCGATGCTGGATGAGGCGCCGCCGCACGACTGGCGGACGACGAGTTGGGGTCGAATGATTTCGCAGGCGGCGTCGGGCGTTGCCTGGGGGTCGTTGGAGGCGGTGATCAGGGTCACGAGCCGGTCCATGGCGCGGCGGCCGGTCTCGGCGATCTCGATACGCAGGGTGGTCAGGGCGGGTCGCATCAGGGCGGCGATGGGCACGTCATCGAAGCCGACCACGGCGACGTCCTCGGGACAGCGGACGCCCGCGTCCTGCAGGGCCAGCAGGGCGCCGATGGCCATCATGTCGTTGGCGGCGAAGATGGCGTCGGGCCGCGCGCCCTCGGCCAGCAGAACAGCGGTCGCGTCATGGCCGGAGGCCTGCGTGAACTCGCCGGCGACGACGTTCGGCTGCCGCCCGGCGGCGGTCATGGCCTGGATATAGCCGGCCTGACGCTCGCGCGCCTCCAGGTTTCCCGACGGGCCGCCGATGTGGACGATCCGCTCACGGCCCTGGGCCAGCAAATGCTCGACCGCCGCGACCGCGCCGCCGACGTTGTCGACGACCATGGACGGCCGGCCGGCGTCGTTGGCCCCGCCGTTCATCAGCAGCACCGGCAGGCGGCCCGCCAGGCTGTGCGCCAGATTGGCCGAATCGAGATGGGGCGACAGGACGATCAGCCCGTCGACCCGGCCGCGCATGGAACGGATGGCGGCGGCCGCCTCCGAGGCGTCGTCGTGCGAGCTGGAGACGATCAGGTGCAGGCCGTTGGCGCGCGCGGCCACGTCCATGCCCCGGATAAGCTCCGAGAAGAACTCGCCGAACAGGTCGGGCAGGATGACCCCTACCGTGTCGGTGCGGCTGGTCGACAGGCTGCGGGCGCCGGAATGGGGCACATAGGCCAGAGCTTCGACGGCCTCCAGAACCTTCAGCCGGGTCGGCTCCGTCACCGCGCCGGCGCCGGTCAGCACGCGCGACACCGAGGCCACGGAGACCCGGGCGCGCTCCGCCACGTCACGGATCGTCGCCGGCTTCATGCCACGCGTCCGATCGGCGCACGGCTGCCTGATGTGTGGGTCAAGGTGCGATGCACGCAGTGTGTTCCTGAAGCGTCCGGATCGTACCGGCCCTCTTTATCGAAGGTCCGTCGACAAATTTCTGTAATCGGTTACATCGCACACTGGTAATGCGCCCCGCAAGTGCCGTAGTTTGGCCACACCAGATTTTCTGATCCGCATCGAACCTCCGGCAAGGGTGTCCACATCCCCCACGCCGCCATGCCGCCTCCCCGAACGAAAGCCGTCCCATGAGCTCCAACTACCAGTTTCCCGACGGTTTTCTGTGGGGCGCAGCGACCGCAGCCTACCAGATCGAAGGCTCGTCCATGGCCGACGGCGCGGGCGAATCCATCTGGGACCGCTTCTGCCACATACCGGGCAATATGAAGGACGGCGACACAGGCGACGTGGCCTGCGACCATTACAATCGCTGGCGCGAGGACGTCGCGATCATGAAGCGGCTGGGTCTGACGGCCTACCGATTCTCGGTCAGCTGGAGCCGGGTCATGCCGGACGGCACGGGCCGGCTGAACGAGGCGGGCCTGAAGTTCTATGACGACCTGATCGACGCCCTGATCGAGGCCGGGATCGAGCCGCTGTGCACCCTCTATCACTGGGACCTGCCGGCGGCGCTGGACGACCGGGGCGGCTGGCTGAACCCCGAGATCGCAGACTGGTTCGCCGACTACGGCCAGGTCCTGTTCGAACGGTTCAAGGGTCGGGTGAAGACCTGGGGCACGATCAACGAGCCCTGGGTCATCGTCGACGGCGGCTATCTGCACGGGGTCCTGGCCCCCGGCCACCGGTCCCACTACGAGGCCGTGATCGCCGGCCACAACGTCCTGCGCGCCCACGGCGCCGCCGTTCGCCGCTTCCGTGAGGTGGGCGAGGGCCGGATCGGCATCGTCCTCAACATCGAGCCCAAATATCCGGCCAGCGACAGGCCCGAGGACGAGGCCGCCCGCAAGCGCGCCGAGGCCCAGATGAACCGCTGGTTCCTCGATCCCCTGATGGGCCGCGGCTATCCGGCGGAACTGCACGAGGTCTACGGCGACGCCATGCGCGACTTCCCGGCCGAGGACTTCGACCTGATCGCGACACCGACCGACTGGATGGGTCTGAACTGGTACACGCGCGCGGTGCCCGAGAACGCGCCCGACGCCTGGCCCGTCCGCGCCCGACCGGTCAAACAGGTCCAGCACGCCCACACCGAGACCGGCTGGGAGGTCTATCCCCCTGCCCTCACCGACACCCTCGTGTGGCTGCATGAGCAGACCAACGGCCTGCCCCTGATGATCACCGAGAACGGCTCGGCCTGGTACGATCCGCCCCACGCCATCGACGGCCGCATCCACGATCCGATGCGCGTCGAATACCTGAAGAACCACCTCAAGGCGGTCCACGACGCCCTCGGAAAGGGCGTGAAGCTGGAAGGCTATATGGCCTGGTCCCTGCTCGACAATCTCGAGTGGTCGCTGGGCTATTCGAAACGGTTCGGCATCACCCACGTCAACTTCCTGACCCAAGAGCGGACGATCAAGGATTCGGGTTTGCTCTACGCCGAGGTGATCCGGACGAACGGGAGCTGCCTCTAGGGCCGGACCCGCGTGTAAAACTGCTCGATCAGGTCCAGCCGCTCGGGGAAGGGGACCGGCTTCGCCACCGGCCCGTCGTTGGTGAACTCCAGCAACTGGTCCGGCGCGGCGCCGAACTCCGGCCAGGCCGGGCGGTCGCCGCCGTTCGGATCGCCCGCCTTCGCAAAGGCCGTCCAGTAGTCGGCCATGGCGGTCGCCGCGAGATCGTCCCGCTCGCCCATCGGCCGGCCGACAGTGTGGAGATTGTCGAAGACGTAGGGCCGCTCCGACGCATGGGTCGCCCCGCCGCTCGGTTCGGGATTGGACTCGGGCACGACATCGAACCGGTAAAGGAACGTGGGCTGACCGGCCCGCGCATGCAGCCGCGCCAGATGCCGCGCGGGCTCGTTGAAGATCAGGTCGCTGACGACATTGGCGTCATAGCCCGCCTGACCGGAATAGGCCGCGACGACGGCGTCGTACTCGGCGTCGGTCATCGCGTCGTCGGTCCGGCCATAGGCGCCGGCGTCCGTCGGCCGGATCCACCAGAATTCGGCGCTGTTTGTCCCGATCATCAGAGGGACCGGCGCCTGCCGTCCTGCCGCAAAGGCCTCGACCACATCCTCGGGCACGACCTTGCCGTCGACGACCAGATTGTCGCTGTAGAATGCCGGCATCGGTGAAAGCAATCGCTCGGCGGGCAAGGCGCGAAGGTCGTCCGCCGTCGTAGTCGGGAGCCCCGCCGACCGCGCGAAGGCGACCCCCAGAGACTGGGCCGAGGGTCGCCCCGGACGGTCATCATCCAGAAGGGCCGACCTTTGCCGCCCCAGACCCGACTGCATCACGGCGCGCTGGAACAGACCGCGCGCGGCGGGCGCGACCATCAGCTGGGCGACCGCCGCGCCTCCGGCCGATTCGCCGAAGATCGTGATCTGTTGGGGATCGCCGCCGAAGGACGCGACATTGTCCCGGACCCACTCCAGGGCCGCGATCTGGTCCATCACCCCGTAGTTTCCGGCAGGCTCCTCAGGCCCGCGCTCGAACGCCAGCGCCGGATGATCGAAGAACCCCAGCCGTCCGAGCCGGTAGTTGATCGTCACTACGATCACGCCGCGTCGGGCCAGGTTCGTCCCGTCGTAGAGCGGGGGCGTGCCCGAGCCGTTGTTGTATCCGCCCCCGTGAATCCACACCATGACGGGCAGCGGCTCGGCTCGCGCCGACGGTCGCCAGACGTTCAGCGTCAGACAGTCCTCGCTCGCCGGTCCCGGGCCGACGCCCGGATCGCCGTTTGATGGGGCCTGGATACAGATAGCTCCGGCGCGGCTGGCGTCTCGCTCTCCGGTCCACGCGGCCGCGGGCTGCGGCGGCCGCCAGCGCAGGGCCCCGACCGGCGGCGCGGCGAAGGGGATTCCGTTGAAGGACTCGATCTCGTCGGCTTGTCGTCCGATCAGCAACCCTTGCGCCACCTGGACTTGCGGATTGGCCGGGGGGACGGGCGACACAGTCATCTGGGCGGCCAGGGCTAAGCTTGCGAGGAACATGGGCCGATCCTAGCGGGGCCGGCCCGCGACACAAACTTCACCGTGCCCGGGAACCATTCCTTGCGCCGCGCGCTCGCCCGGATCGGGGGAGAAGGCAAGCGTGCGGGCACTTGAACAGGCGATAGACCTCGCGGCGGCTTTCGAGGCTTCGACGAACCCCTACATGCTGCTCACGCCCGGCCTGCGCTACGCGGGAATGAACGCCGCCTATCTCGCGGCTGTGGGCATGCCCAGGGACAGGCTGATCGGGCGACCGATCTTCGACATCTTCACCGGAGGTGACGGCCCCGAGGCGGCCGAGAACGTCCGCCAGTTGCGGGCCTCTTTCGAAAAGGTGCTCGCGACCGGCGAGAGAGACCATCTGGCGCTGATTCACTTCGCCATACCGGTCACGCGCCCTGACGGAACGGTCAGCCAGGAGGACCGCTACTGGAGCGCCAGCCACACGCCGCTGCACGACGCCGAAGGCCGGATCGTGCTGATCCTCCAGCACACCTCGGACATCACCGAATTGGAGCTGCTGCGTCGCGCGCGCGACGACGCACCGACGGTCAGCGCACTGGACATGATCCTGGGCGGCGGCGTCATGACCCGGGCCCATGCGGTTCAGGAGGATAATCGCCGGCTCGAAACCGAGCGAAATCGACTGGTCGAGATGTTCATGCAGGCGCCTGGCTTCGTCGCCGTCCTGTCGGGCCCGGAACATGTCTTCCAGATGCACAATGACGCCTACGCCCGCCTGATCGGGAGAGCCAACGTCGTCGGCCTGCCTGTCAGGGAGGCGCTGCCGGACGTTGCGGGCCAGGGGTTTTACGAGATTCTCGATTCCGTCATCACCACCGGCGAGCCCTATCAGGGCAGAGGCGCGCCGGTCCAGTTTCGCCCGGAAGGCGCGGACCGGGCGTGCAGCCGCTACGTCGACTTTGTCTACCAGCCGATCCGGGACGGCGAGGGCAAGGTTGTCGGCATCTTCGTCCAGGGCCACGACGTCACCGAAGCCGTCCTCGCCGCCCAGCGCCAGCGGCTGATGATCGACGAACTGAATCATCGGGTGAAGAACACCCTGGCGACGATCCAGTCGATCGCCATGCAGACCGCCCGCTCCCACCAGGACCCGAAATCCTTCGCCGAGAGCTTCCAGGCCCGGTTGATGAGCCTGTCCCACACCCACGACCTCCTGACCCGCAGTCATTGGGAAGGCGCCGACCTCCGCGCCGTTCTGGAGCACGAGACGGATGCGCACGGCCCGGCCCGCATCATCCTGAATGGCCCGCCCGTGGCGCTTGGCCCGGCGGCGGCCCTGTCGCTGGGGATGATCTTCCACGAGTTGGCGACCAACGCCGCGAAGTACGGCGCCCTGTCGGCGCCGGACGGCCGGATCTTCGTCGACTGGACCGTCGCCAACCAGGTCAACCGGACACTGAACGTCGTCTGGCGCGAGGTCGGCGGACCGCCGGTCGAGGCTCCGGCCCGGCGCGGATTCGGCAGTCGACTGATCGAAAGGAACGTCCGTCACGATCTGGCGGGCGAGGCCAAACTCAGCTACGCAAGCGACGGTTTTATAGCGGAATTCTCGATTCCGCTTGATAAGGATACGCAACAGCATGTCTGAGGGTTTGACGGGTCGCCGTATCCTCGTGGTCGAGGACGAATCCCTTGTCGCCATGCTGCTCGAGACTATTCTCGAAGACATGGGGGCCATTCCGGTCGGCGCCATCGCCACCGTGGACGAAGCGCTGGAAGTCGTCGCCGACGATCCGTTGCTGGACGCCGCCCTGCTGGACGTGAACGTGGCGGGCAAGGAGGTCTTCCCGGTCGCCGAGGCGCTGAAGGCCAGAGGCATCCCGTTCGTCTTCTCAACCGGCTACGGCGAGGGCGGCCTGCCCGACCACTGGCGCGGTCAGGCCACGATCCAGAAGCCCTTCACCGAGGACGCTGTGAAAGCGGCCCTGTTCAAGGCGCTCGGCGTAGCCCGGGTCTGAAGTCCTTCAGCACGGCCTTGGCCGCGTTGTGCCCCGGCGCGCCGGTGACCCCACCGCCCGGATGCGCCCCTGATCCGCACAGATAGAGACCCGGCACAGGCATCCGATGATCGGCATGGCCCAGCACCGGCCGGGCGCTGAACAGCTGATCGAGCGTCAGTCGCCCGTGGAAGATGTCCCCCCCGACCAGGCCGAACCGGCGCGCCAGATCGCGAGGGCCCAGCGCCAGCCGCCCCAGCACCGACGCCTTGAAGCCGGGCGCCTGGGCGTCGACCGTCTCGATCATCAGGTCGGCCACAGTCTCGCGATGCTCGTCCCCCAGCGCCGGATCGACATGCTGGCAGAACAGGCTGGCCACATGCTGTCCCGGCGGCGCGAGCGTGTCGTCGAGCGTCGAGGGGATCAGCATCTCGACGATCGGCTTGCCCGACCACCCGTTCAGCCTCGCCTCGGCATGGGCCCGGTCCATGTAGGCCAGGGTCGGCGCGATGATGATGCCCGCCGTGTGGTGATCGCCGGGTTCTGGCAGGACCGTGAAACGCGGCAGCTCAGACAGCGCCACGTTCATTCGGAATGTCCCCGAGCCTGACGCATACCGACTCATCCGCTCGGTGAAATCGGCGGGCACGACGGCCGGGTCCACCAGCCGGTCGAACAGCAGACGCGGATGCAGGTTCGACACCACGGCGCGCCCGCGTACCGTGTCGCCCGCCATCGTCACTGCCCCGACCGCCCTGCCCTTGTCGGTCAGGACCGCCGCGACCTCGGCATCCAGACGAATCTCGACGCCCTGCTCGCGACAGGCGGCGGCCATCGCCTGGGTGATCGCGCCCATGCCGCCGATGGCGTGCCCCCAGACGCCCTTGCGCCCATTCACCTCGCCGAAGACGTGGTGCAGCAGGACGTAGGCGGACCCGGGCGTATAGGGCGACGCGTAGTTCCCCACGACGCTGTCGAACCCGAACAGGGCCTTGATCGGATCGCTCTCGAACCAGCCGTCCAGCCAGTCGCCCGCCGACTTGGCGAACAGGTCCAGCACGTCGCGCCGCCCGGTCAGGTCCAGCCCGCCCAGCCGCCTGGCCAGTGACGCCGACTTCAGCATCTCGGGCAGGGCCTCCGACCATCCGCCCGAAGGCAGGTTCGGCGGCGTCTCCAGCACCAGCGCCCGCAGCACCGCCGCCACCGTTTCCAGCCGCGCCTCATAGTCCGGCAGCCGTTCCGCATCCCGCGCCGAGACCCTTGCCACCTGCCCCTGCGTCCGACCCTCGCCGGCTGTGAAATAGTCCCCGTCGAGCGGCAGGAAGTTCGACATCCGCCGCTCGACCACCCTGAGCCCATGCCGGGCCAGATCCAGGTCGGCGATGACCTTCGGGTTCAGCAGGCTGACGGTGTAGCTGGCCGTCGAGTTGCGGAAGCCGGGGTGGAATTCCTCGGTCACCGCGGCCCCGCCGACGACGCCGCGCCGTTCCAGCACCGTGACCTTCAGCCCGGCCCGCGCCAGATAGAAGGCGCAGACCAGCCCGTTGTGGCCCCCGCCCAGGATGACGACGTCGGTGGCGGCGACGGCCATCAGATGCGCCCGTTCAGCGTCGCCCAGATCAACTTCAGCCGTTTGCCCGGCTCCGGGGTGTCGCTCGTCAGCGCCGCGTGCGCCACGGCGGGAAAGGCCTCGGCCGGAAGGTTCCGGAGCGCCCGGTTCGCCGCCGACCGCAAGGCCGCCGCCTCATCCTTGCGTCCCACCTGGGACAGGCCCCGGACCCGTCCTGCGTCGGCGACGGTGTCGTCATGGCCCGCTCCGGTCAGCACCCGGACAGCCGCCTGCATCGGCCCGACATAGAAGGCCTCCAGGTCGTGCGGCTGTCCGTGAACCCGGTCGATGTGCGCCTCGATCAGGGCGTCGAACGGAGCGCGCTCCAACCCTCGACGCGCAACCAGGTCTGTGAGGGCCTCCAGCACCGGGTGACCCTTGCGCGCCGTCCCTGCGAACACCCCGTCCATCTGCTCACGCCACCAGGCGTAGCGCATCTCGGCCAGCAGGGGCTGGGTCACCCGGGTGGGGATGCTCATCAGCTCCGCCTCGAAGGCGTAGAGGGCGATCAGGTCCGCGCGGGCCTGCGCATCGCCGACGAACCGGCTAGACAGCCAGCGGTCGGGATCGGCCGCCCGGACCTGATCATCGAGACTGGAGGCCGGCTCAGCCAAACAGGGTCTGATACATCGCCATGGAGGTCAGCATGGGCAGGCTGAGCAACAGGTTGGTGCGGCTGGCCAGCATGGCGACGCGCGCGGCCTTCGCCTTCTTGTCGTCGTCGACCACGACGATGCCCAGAGCCCGCTTCTGGTTCGGCCAGATGACGCCCCAGACGTTCAGGAACATGACGACGGCCAGCCAGACACCGACGCCCATCAGGGCGAAGCCCTGATCGCCCTGGACCAGACCCCCGGCGAAGCCGAAGCTCAGCACCTCCATCGAATAGACGTGGCCCTTCAGCAGCATGACCGCCAGGCCCGCCAGAACGGTGAACAGGGCCGCCCAGCGGAACCAGAACAGGGCCTCAGGCGCGATGTATTTCGACACGGCCGGCTTCAGCTCGCCCGGGATGGTCGGCATGACGCGGATCTGGACGAAGTTGAAATAGTACAGCAGCCCGATCCACAGGATGCCGAAGCCGACGTGGAACCAGCGAGCCACCGCCTGCCAGAACTGCAGCGCGTCCACCTCCGCAATACGGAAGAAGGCGAAGATCATCACAGCCGACAGCACGAGGCTGAGGATCAGTGTGTTCCTGAAATTCGAAAGCAGATTGGCCATGTGTTCGCTCCCCCGAGTCGTTGTGAGACCTAGGCTTAGTCGCAAAGGTCGGTGGAGAGAAGGTGGCTGATGACCGGCGGATCATGACTGAACCAGCCACCAGCCACCAGTCATACATCTAGGGCCTCGACGCCGCGCCCAGCGTGATCGGCTTCGCCTCTTCGGCGAACTCGCCCCGTTTCACGCCCCACAGCAGGATGATCGGCGCGGCCACATAGACCGACGAATAGGTGCCGATGATGATGCCCGCCATCAGGGCGATGGAGAAGCCGAACAGGGCAACGCCGCCGAAGACGGCCAGGGCCGCCAGCACCATGATCGCCGTGATCCCGGTAATGATGGTCCGTGACAGGGTCTCGTTGATCGACAGGTCGATCACCTCGCGCAGCGGCATGGTCTTGTACTTGCGCAGGTTCTCCCGAAGACGGTCGAACACGACGACGGTGTCGTTCATCGAATAGCCGATCACCGTCAGAATGGCGGCGACCATGTTCAGGTTGAACTCCAGCCTGTCCCGGAACAACACGATCAGACCGAACACCAGGATCACGTCGTGGACCAGACCGGCGACGGCCCCGAAGCCGAACTGGGGCTCGAACCGGAACCAGATATAGGCGAACATCAGCACGATAGCCGCGCCCAAGGCCAGCAGACCGGACATAAACAACTCGCCAGAGACCTTGGACCCGACAATACTGACGCCCGAATAGGTCACCGCGCCCACTTCTGCGGTAATCGCCGTCTGAACCTGACTGACGACGGCCGCCTGGGCCTGACCCTCAGGGATCTGGAAGCGCAAGATGGCGCTGGAATCGTCGTCGATCCCCTGCACCCCGACATCCCCCATGCCGAGCCCGTCCACGGCGCTGCGCACCTGTTCCAGGTCCAGTACACGCCCGTCCGCAGTGGTCAGCTCCATCGCCGCCCCGCCCCGGAAATCGATCCCCATGTTCATGCCGGGATAAAACAGGCTGCCGACCGAGGCGATGCACAGCACGGCCGACAGGACGCCAAAGAATCTGGCGAAACGGACGAACTGCAGATTCGTCTTGATCGGAATGATCTTGATCAGGGGCCACCAGCTCATCGCCATCACTCCGCGATCGGCAGTTTCTTGGGTCTGGCCGTCTTGAGCCAGTAAGCCAGCAGCACCTGCGCCACCAGCACCGAGGCGAACACCGAGGTGAACACCCCGATGGTCAGGGTCCAGGCGAAGCCGCGCACAGGCCCCGCGCCGAACATGAACATGATCAGGGCCGCCACCAGGGTCGTCAGGTTGGCGTCCAGAATGGTACCCCAGGCCTTGTTGAAACCGGCGTCCATCGAGGCGATCACAGACCGCCCTGCCCGCGCCTCGTCGCGCATCCGCTCATAGATCAGGACGTTGGCGTCGACCGCCACGGCGAAGGTCAGGATCAGACCCGCGATCCCCGGCAGGGTCAGGGTCGCCTGGGTCAGCGACATGGCCGCCACGATCAGGATCGCGTTCAGGACCAGGCCGATCACCGATATGCCTCCGAACAGGAAGCCGTAGGAGAGGAGCATGAAAACGATGATGATGGCAAAGCCGATGATGGTCGACAGCGCCCCGGCCGCTACAGCGTCAGCCCCCAGCTCGGCGGTCACCGTCCGGCGCTCCTCGACCGTCAGGGGGGCCGGCAGGGCTCCTCCGTTCAGCAGATTCACCAGCTCCGAAGCCTCGGCGATCGAGAAACTGCCGGTGATCTGGCCCGTACCGCCGGTGATGGGGCTGATGATGGTCGGGGCCGAGATGACCTTGCCGTCCAGAATAATGGCGAAGGGTTTGCCGATATTGGCCGCCGTCGCCTCGCCGAAACGGCGCGCGCCCTGGCCGTCGAAGCGGAAGTCGATGGCGGGACGGCCCGACTGGTCGGCGCCCACGCCCGCGCGGGTCAGGTTCTCGCCCGAGACCAGAATCCGCTTCTTGACCAGATAGGGGGTAATGCCGTCAGGCCCGATCAGCAGTTGGGCGTCCGGCGGCACGCGGCCGGCGACCGCGTCCTGGACCGAGTTCTCGCTGTCGACCATCTGGAAGGTCAGTTGGGCCGTCTGGCCGATGACGCGTTCCAGGGCGGCGGGATCGCTCTCGCCCGGCGCCTGGACCACGATCCGCTCCGCGCCCTGGCGGGTGATCGCGGGTTCGCGCGTGCCGAGGCTGTCGATGCGGCGGCGCACCACCTCGATCGACTGGTCGACCGCGGTCGGACCCATGGCCGTCATGGCCGCGTCGGTGAAGGCGTAGCGGATGCGGTTGTCGCCCTGGCGGGTGATCGTGCGGTCCGAGGCCAGGCCCGATGCGCCCGCGCCCAGCAGATTGCGCATCTCCGTGACGGCGGGCTCCATCTGGGCCGGGTTGGTCAGGGTCACCACCACGCCGTTGCCGTCGCGCACGATGCCGCCGACGGCGATCTGCGCTTCCGACAGGGTCTG
>NZ_JANODA010000088.1:0-45179 GCF_031412435.1 Brevundimonas sp. | reverse complement strand
TGCGGCCTGGTCGCCATCCTCGACGCGGACAAGGAGGGCTTCCTGCGCTCCGAGACCTCCCTGATCCAGACCATCGGCCGCGCGGCCCGCAACGTCGACGGCCGCGTCATCCTCTATGCCGACCGGATCACCGGCTCGATGGAGCGCGCCATCGCCGAGACCAACCGTCGCCGCGAACGGCAGGAGGCCTACAACGCCGAACACGGCATCACCCCGGCCAGCGTCAAGCGCGACATCAAGGAGATCCTCGACAGCCCCTATGAGAAGGACCGCGTCCTGGTCCCCGTCACGGGCGTCAAGGAGGACAGCCGCCCCTTCATCGGCAACAATTTCCAGGCCACCCTGCGCGACATGGAAGGCAAGATGCGCGAGGCCGCCAGCAATCTGGAGTTCGAGGAGGCCGGCCGCATTCGCGACGAGATCAAGAAGCTGAAACTGCTCGACCTGGAGTTCGCCAACGAGATCCTGACCGGGGACGGACAGGACGTGGACGCCTCAGCGCCGAAGCGGTGGCGCAAGGAGGCGCAGGCGGAGGCGCAGGAGCGGTTCAGGAAGGGGCGGTTGTAGGGGGCGACCCGCGATCCAAGTCGACGAAGCTCACCTGCCGAAAAGTACAAAAAGCGAACATCAACTTGACCGTGTCCGTTTTCCGATCAACGATACGGGAAAATGATGAGGGGAGAAGTCGGTGAAACTGGCCAAGATTCACGTCCAAAATTACCGCTCGGTCGAGGACTCGGGCGAGTTTTCTATTGGGGACGTAACTTGCCTCGTCGGAAAAAATGAGGCGGGCAAGACAGCGGTTTTAAACGCTCTCCATCAGCTACGGCCGTATGGTGAGGACGAAAAAGCATACGACAAGGTCATCGACTACCCGAGACGCTTCCGTGCTGACTACAAGCAGCGGCACGCGGGAAGCGAAGCCATTGTATGCAGCTCTGAATGGATTTTGACTGCTTCCGAGATCGCGGCGCTGAACGCAGCATTTGGCGAGGGCGCATACAACGGCGGCACAGTCACCATCTCAAAATATTACGAAAGCGCGGGGGCACATTGGTTGCTCCCCATCGACGATAGGAAAGCACTAGCCAACCGCATCGCAGCCCATCGATTGGATGAGCTAGAAGCCGAACCGTTGAAACTTGCGCCCGGAACCGCAAGTGCGGCGAAAATATTATCCGAACTGCCGTCGCCAAGCGACAAGCAAGCTGCGCTTTTAGCCGAGTTGAACACTTACCCAGCTAAGAGTGCAGTATCTCGGGCGCGCGCTATTTTGGACAAAACTACTCCAAAGTTCAAACTCTTCTCGCATTTTGATCGAATGGCCGGTGAAGTTCAATTGGAGAAGATTGTCTCTGATAGAGACAATAGCCGATTGACCCGTCCAGATGCGATTTTCCTGCAGTTTCTCGAATACGCAGGAACTGACTTGGCGGACATATCAGGCGCAAACAGGTATGAAGAACTGAAGTCAGAGTGCGAAGCCGCTTCAAATCGCCTAACCGATCAGATATTCGAGTATTGGTCCCAGAATACAGCCCTTGAAGTTGAGGTTGACGTTTCACCCGGCCGTCCGGGTGATCAGGCACCCTTTAACTCAGGAACTGTGATCCGTGCTCGCGTTAAAAATACCAATCACCGAGCGTCGGTGCCATTCTCCGAGCGAAGCGCCGGCTTTATTTGGTTCTTTTCTTTCTTGGTTGAGTTTACCCAAATCAAGAACGAAGATGGCAATGTCATCATTCTCTTGGATGAACCTGGCCTAACACTCCACGGGAAAGCTCAAAGAGACCTCCTGCGATATGTCTACGAGCAACTTAGCCCTCACCACCAAGTCATCTTCACCACGCATTCGCCGTTCCTGATCCCGAGCGACGATCTCGGAGCGGTTCGTGTCGTGGAAGATGTTGTGAACCGCCTCCCGAGCGGCCGGATGGAAGTCTTGGGGACTAAGGTTCGATCGGACGCTTTGGCGACGGACCGTGATACCTTGTTCCCGCTACAAGGTGCGCTCGGATACGACATCGCTCAATCCCTGTTTATCGGCGAACACACACTCCTCGTCGAAGGCCCTTCGGACATTCTATATCTGAAGGCTGCATCGCAGGCCCTTCGCAAAGCAGGAAGGATGAGTTTGGACCCAAGATGGGTCATTTGCCCGTCCGGCGGGATCGACAAACTCCAACCGTTCATATCGCTCTTTGGCGGCAACGGTCTTCATGTTGCCGCGCTATCGGATTTCGGCGCGACCGACAGACGAAAAGTCGAGCAGTTGCTCGCTTCAAACATTCTTCAGGCAGGGCACTTCTTCACGACCAGCGATTTTGTGGACCAAGACCATTCCGACATCGAGGATTTCTTCGGGGTGGATGGCTACCTCGAAATAGTGAACTCGACCTACGGGAAAGACCTGAAACCTAAGCTGATTGCAGCCAATTTTTCCACGGTTGAGCCTAAGAGTGAAAGGGTCGTGAAAATGGTCGAGGGCGTTTTTCGACTAAAGCCGACGTGGCCCGATTTCGATCACTTCACCCCATCGTCTTGGTTCTTCGAGCACCCCACCGAAGCGAGCGATCTCCTCTCTCGGAACCCCGAAGCAGTGGACCGTTTCGAAAAACTGTTTGTGGCACTCAATAAGCTGCTTTGAGCAGCCGATCCGTCGGAGGTGCACCATGCCTAGGTTCACGGTACTCAGCCGCGTCGATGCCTACGTCGACTATTTGACTGAGGTTGAGGCCGACTCTCCCGAAGAGGCCGCTGAGATCGCTTATGATGGTGGTCCCGAAATCAAATGGGTCGAGCAGGGCACCGTCGAGTTCGACGCTGCCCGCGTCGTGACCCTCGACGCCCATGGCGAAGAGATCGAGTCCACCGTGTGCGGTAAGGGCTGACTAACCAACGCACGGCCATTCTGACCGCATGGCCGAAGACGACGCGCCCTGGAGTACGCTCGGCTTCGCCGAAGAGGCGGCCGTATATAACGGCGCGACCCAGAACGCCCGCGTGCTCAGCGAGGACTGGGTCGCCGCCAACGCCTTCTGTCCAAGCTGCGGCGCGACGCCCCTGACCGCCTTCGCGGCCAACGCGCCGGTGGCCGACTTCCATTGTGGCGTCTGCGCCGAGGAATACGAACTCAAGGCCACCAAGGGCCGCACCGATACCAAGCTGGTCAACGGCGCATGGGGCGCGATGAAGGCGCGGCTGGCGGCGGCGAACAATCCCAGCCTGATGGTCATGGGTTATGACAAGGCCCGCACCCGCGTCACCGACCTGATCGTCGTGCCGAGCCATTTCTTCACCGAAGCGATCATCGAGCCGCGCAGGCCGCTGTCGATGACGGCGCGTCGCGCGGGCTGGCAGGGGTGCAATATCCTGATCGGGAAGGTGCCGCTGGCGGGGCGTATTCCGCTGATCCGGGCCGGGGCGCATGTAGCGAAACAGGCCGTGCTTGAGCAATGGCGGGCGACGCTGTTCCTGCGTGACGCCGCGCCGGCTGCGCGGGGCTGGCTGCTCGATGTGATGAAATGCGTCGAGGCTATCGGACGGCCGGAGTTCACCCTGGCCGAGGTCTATGGGTTCGAGGCGCGGCTGGCGGCGATCTATCCGGGCAACAACAATGTCCGGCCGAAGATCAGGCAGCAGCTGCAGGTGCTGCGGGACATGGGGTGGCTGCAGTTCGGCGGGCGGGGGAGGTACCGGCTCGCACGGGAGACCCCCTCGGTTTGAACGAGACGCTCTCTTACTTTCGTCATTCCGGGCGAAGCGAAGCGTAGACCCGGAACGGGGTGGCGCGCGGGAGCGCGAACCTGTCGCGCATGCATCCGCTGACCCATCGCCTTCGCTTCGCTGCGGCGCCGCCTCGTTCCGGGTCTGCGGCGCAAGCGCGCCTTCGCCCGGAATGACGAATGAAAGTGGGTGGGGAAGCGGGAATGACGAAAACCGAAAACACGTGTAGATTGCACGGATGCGGACACGTCGCCCCTTCATTGCGACCTACATCATGGCGAACGGGCGCAATGGCGCGACCTATGTCGGGATGACGTCGAACCTCCGTGCGCGGGTGTGGAAGCACAGGAACGGGACGTTCGACGGCCATTCGAAGACGAAGGGCTGCACGCAACTGGTCTGGTACGAGCCGCACCAATGGGTGGTCGAGGCGATCCGGCGGGAGAAGCGGATCAAGGGCTGGAAGCGCGACTGGAAGCTGAAGCTGATCGAGGATGCGAACCCCGACTGGCTGGACCTCGCGGCGGACTGGTATCCGGTGAACGATCCGGACTGGGTTCCGCCGCCTGAGGAGGATTGATCGTCCCTCTCTCTCTCCTTCGTCATTCCGGGCGCAGCGCAGCGGAGACCCGGAACATTCGTCATCCTCCGGCCGAGCGGAGCTCGGACCGGGGGACGGCGCCGCAGCGAAGCGAAGGCGAATGCTTCAGCGAATGCGCACGCGACAGTTTCGCGCTCTCGCGCGCCGCCTCGTTCCGGGTCTCCGGCGCAAGAGCGCCTTCGCCCGGAATGACGACAGGGTGGCGGGCGTGCGTCCGATTCCGGCGCAAGGGCGTGCAAGGCTCATGTCCATGACGCTGCATCGCTTCAAGAAATTCCGCGACGACGAGACCTGGGAACGCGTCCGGCGGGCGTGGGAGGGCGGGGAGACGGCGGCGTCGTGCGCGCGGCGGTTCGATGTCGGACTGGCCAATCTGTGGCGGCGGCGGGCGGCGGAGGGGTGGGAGCGGGATCGGCCCGAGGACCCGACGCCGGAGCCGGTCGAGGGCTGGGAGCGGTACGCCCAGGATCAGGTCGAGTGGTTCGAGCGTCGGCTGAGGGACGAACGCGCTCTGGCGAAGAATCTGGCGCAGTCGATGGCGGGCGGGCCGGTGGAGGATGTGCCGCTGTGGCACCTCGGCTTCGTGCTGGCGTGGCGGGCCGAACACCTGGGCGCCGAGGTCGCGGCCGGGGATCGGGAGCGGAACCGGGAGCAGCCGTGGGCGAGCGCGATCTGGGCCGAGGACGGGACGATGAAGATGCCGGCGACGATGGACCGGGGCATCGTGGCGCTGCATCGCGAGGCGTGGCGGAAAGAGGCCGGGCTGCCGGAGGGGGTGGCGGAGTTGTGGCCGTGAGGGGGTGTCCTTCTCCCCGTCCGAAGGATGGGGAGGTGGCAGCGAGCCCTTCGCGAGCTGACGGAGGGGGCGACCGGGTTTCGACGGGTGGGCACGCGCCAGCCCTCACCTTACGCATCGTGTCGCCCCCTCCGTCACGACGCGAAGCCGCGTCGCGCCACCTCCCCATCGCTGCGCGACAGGGAGGAGAAGGACGTTAAGCCGCCGCCTGTTCCGCCGCGATCTTGCGGAGGGCTTCCTCGAACACCGCGGCGGGCTGGCCGCCGGAGATCAGGTATTTGCCCTCGACGACCACGGCGGGGACCGAGTTGATGCCGCGCTGGCGCCACAGGGCCTGTTCGGCGCGGACCTCGGCGGCGTAGCGGCCGGAGGCGAGCACCTCGGCCGCCTCGGCGCGGTCGAGGCCGGCGGCCTCTGCGGCCCGGGTCAGGACGCCGGCGTCGGTCAGGTTGTTCCCGTCGGTGAAATGGGTGCGGAACAGGGCCGCCTTGAGCGCCTTCTGACGCTCCGGCCCCGCCTCCCCGGCCCAGGCCAGCAGGCGGTGGGCGTCGAAGGTGTTCCAGATGCGGCTGTCGGCGGCCATCCTCATCTCGAACCCGGGCCAGGCCTCGGCCGCGCGGGCGGTGATCATGGCGCGGTTGGCCGCCGACTGTTCGGGGGTGGAGCCGTATTTGGCGGCGATGTGCTCGGCGACGTTCTCGCCCTCGGGCGCCATGCCGGGGTTCAGCTCGAACGGCTGGAAGGCGATCTCGGCGGTGATGCCCTCGTCTTTCAGCTTGTCGAGCGCGGTCTCGAGCCCGCCGAGGCCCACGACGCACCAGGGACAGACGACGTCGGAGACGAAGTCGATGTGCAGGGGTCTGGTCATGGCTTCGGTCATGGGCGGGGCTCCGCAACGGTTCATGTTGCATATGGGTCTTCGGGCGGTCTGCGCTAGGGTGGGGTCATGGCTCACTACGCGCGTATTCTGGCGACCCTCGTCCTGCTGGCCGCCGCCGCCGGCGGGGTGGTGTGGCGGCTGTGGAAGCCGAAGGCGGAGCCGCTCTACGAGGAGCGGATCCTGCTGGGAGCGGAGGTCCGGGCGCGGCTGCAGGCCCTGCGCGACGAGGACAAGTTCCACGCCGACGGGACCTATGCCGGACCCAAGGGGCCGAAGAACCGGGCCACCCTGTCGGCCTGGGTCGATGGAGTCATCGACGACATCCTGGCCGAACCGGACGGGCCGCTGGAGGCCTCGGACGTGGCCGGGCGGCTGGGGATCGCCATCGGGGCGGCGTCGAAACGGCCCGCGGCGGACCAGGACCGGCTGCACGGCTACCTGATCGAGATCTGGTACATCCTCGGCTACCGCTCGGCGACGGGGTATTTTCCGGCGTCGGAGGATGCGCCCGAGGGGTGGTCGGAGCCCCTGCCCCCCGGCTGGGCCGCTCCGGACCGGCCACGCTTGCTGACGTCGCGTTAACCGGTCGGGCGCAGGCTCCGCTCAGGGAAACGCCCAGGGAAGCCTGAATGTCCAGCATCATGACGTCCAGCAGCCGCAGCCGCCGGGACCATTTCGAGCCCAGCGACAGCGATCCGCAGGAGCAGCGCAAGCTCCGCGGGCATCTGGAACAGATCGACTACACCGCCTTCGTCTCGAACCGGGAGGTGATCCCGCAGGTCCTGGGACTGGGCGCCAACCATACCGAACCGGCCGCCTTCCAGAGGCTGGCGGTGGCCGCGGCGACGGCGCGGGCGCGCTGGATCGCCGAGGCGCTGAGGCTGTCGGAGGCCGGACAGGCCGTCGGCCCGGCCGAGGCCCAGAGGCTGACCGGCCTGCGCGCGGCCTACGAGGAGCTGTCGGAGGCCTATGAGGGCCTGCGCCGCATGGTCGAGCGGGGCTACCTGCCCTACCGCGCGCCGGAGCCCAAGGCCTAGTTGAGCGGCTCCTAGTTCAGCGGCTGGGGCGCGGTCGAGACGGGCGCGTCCGGGTCAGCCTGTGCGGGCGCGGCCGGGGTCGGCGGCTCCACGACCAGGGGCGCAGTCTCGATATAGGGCCGGGGCGCGGTCTGGGCCGGGGCGGACGGAACCCCTGCGACTGGCGCGGCCTGCGTCGGTGTCGCACGGCGCGGCGGTGCGGCCACCGGCGCAGCGGGCGCGGATGAGACAGGCGCAGGCGCGGCGCTGGCGGGCGCAGGGCGTTCGACAGCGGGCGAAGAGTCCTCGACCACGGGCGTCTCGTCGAGACGCGGCGCATCGGCGACAAGCGGAGTCGGGGCCGGGGCGACCGGCCGCGGCGCCGGCAGGGTGGCCAGCCAGATGAATCCGCCGATGACCACCAGGGCGGCGACGCCCGCGACGATGGGCCAGCGGTCGCCTTTGGCCACCTTCTGCATGGCCGCGCCCATGGTGGCGTAGATCGCCGGGGTCACAACCACCGACGGCAGTTCGCGCGGTCGGGCGGCCGGTTTCGCCTCGGTCGAGAGCGGCGGCGGAACGGTGACGGCGGGCTCGGCCGCCTCGGGCTCGATGACGATTTCCTGCGGCGCCTGCGTCGGCTCGGGCGCGGCCTGAACGGAGTCGGCCACGGGTTCGAACGCGGCGGCGACCGGCTCCGGTTCGGGCGAGACGGCCTCGACGACAGGTTCCGGCGCGACGGGTTCAGGCGCGGGAGCAGCCTCGACGATCGGTTCGACCCGAGCTTCGGGCAAGGGCTCGACGGCAGGGGACGCGGCCCGGGTCGAAGGGATCATGGAGCCGGTCAGGATGCCGGCGCCCGCTCTGCGGACGGGACGGGCGGCCGGGGCCGGGGCGACGCGCGGCAGGGGACCGACGCGGAACACGGGCTGGGGCGGGCGCGACCAGACGATCCGGCCGCGCGAGAACGGCTCGGTCGGACGGTCTTCAGCGGGGGGGCCTGAAGGGGTGTCGGAGGACATGGGAGCGGTCTTAGCGGCGAACGGAGGGGGCGTCCAATGTCAGGACATTAACCGACCGTACCGTCAGCGAACCTCGACGCCCTTCCAGAAGGCCAGTCGACCGGCGATCTCGGCGGCGGCGGACCTGGGCTCGGGATAGTACCAGACGGCGTCCCTGTTCTCCTTCCCGTCCACGACCAGCGAGCAATAGGAGGCCGTCCCCTTCCACGGGCAGACCGAGGTGGTCGTCGAGGCCGTCAGCACGGCCGGATCGACGGCGTCACGCGGAAAATAGTGGTTGCCCTCGACCACCACGGTATCGTCCGAGCGGGCGATCACCACCCCGTTCCAGGTCGCAGTCGTCATCTGTCATCTCCGTCAGGTTTTGAGCCGATAGCCGGTTTTGAACATCCACCCGACGACCGCCAGGCAGGCGACGAGGAAGCCGACGGTGGCCACCAGGCTCCAGACGATCGGCACGTCGCCGGTCCCGTAGAAGCTCCAGCGGAATCCGGAGATCAGATAGACCACCGGGTTGAAGTGGGTGATCGTCCGCCACGGCTCGGGCAGCATGTGGATCGAATAGAAGGAGCCGCCCAGGAAGGTCAGGGGCGTCACCACCAGCATCGGGATGAAGTTCAGCTGCTCGAAGCTCTGGGCCCAGATGCCGATGATGAAGCCGAACAGGCTGAAGGTCGTGGCGATCAGGATCAGGATGGCCAGCATCCAGACCGGGTGCAGGATCTGCAGCGGCACGAACAGGGCCGCGGTCCCCAGGATGATCAGCCCCAGTACCGCCGACTTGGTCGCCGCCGCCCCGACATAGGCCAGGACGATCTCGAACGGCGACACGGGCGCCGACAGCAGTTCGTAGATGGTGCCGGTGAACTTCGGGAAATAGATGCCGAAGGAGGCGTTGAAGATCGACTGGGTGAACAGGCTCAGCATGATCAGGCCGGGCACGATGAAGGCGCCGTAGGGCACGCCGTCGATCTCGGTCATGCGGCTGCCGATGGCCGAGCCGAAGACGACGAAATACAGGGCCGTGGTGATCACGGGGGTGACGATCGACTGCCACAGGGTGCGGAGAGCGCGCGCCATCTCGAACTTGTAGATGGCCCAGACGCCATAGCCGTTGAAGGTCATGCGGAGGCTCCCCCGACGCGGATATCCTGCGGCGGTTCGCGGTGGACAAGGCTGACGAAGATGTCCTCCAGCGAGCTCTGGCGGGTGTTCAGGTCCTTGAAGGCGATGCCGAGGTCCGAGAGCTTGCGCAGCAGGGACGGCACGCCGGTCTTCTCGGCGTTGGAATCGAACACGAACTCCAGCTCATTGCCCTCGTCGCGCAGGGTCAGGTCCCACTCGGCCAGCTCGGGCGGCAGGGTCTCCAACGGGTCCTGCAGGTTCAGGGTCAGGGTCTTCTTGCCCAGCTTCTTCATCAGCTCGGTCTTGTCCTGCACCAGGATCAGTTCGCCCTTGAGGATGACGCCGACCCGGTCGGCCATCTCCTCGGCCTCCTCGATATAGTGGGTGGTGAGGATGATGGTGACGCCGCTCTCGCGCAGGCGCCGGACAAGGTTCCACATGTCGCGACGCAGCTCGACGTCCACGCCGGCCGTCGGCTCGTCGAGGAACAGGATGTCGGGCTCGTGGCTCAGGGCCTTGGCGATCATGACCCGGCGCTTCATGCCGCCGGACAGGGTCATGATCTTCGCATCCTTCTTGTCCCACAGACTGAGGTCCTTCAGGACCTGTTCGATATAGGCCGGGTTCGACGCCTTGCCGAACAGGCCCCGGCTCAGGGTCACGGTGGCCAGCACCGTCTCGAAGGCGTCGGTGGTCAGTTCCTGGGGCACCAGGCCGATCTTCATCCGCGCCTGGCGGTAGTCCTTCTTGATGTCATGCCCGTCGGCGATGACCGTGCCGGACGTGGCCGTCACGATCCCGCAGACGATGGAGATCAGGGTCGTCTTGCCCGCCCCGTTCGGACCCAGCAGTGCGAAGATCTCGCCCTTGCCGATCTGAAGGTCGGTGGGCTTGAGCGCCTGCAGCCCGGAGGCGTAGGTCTTGCTCAGGCCCTTGATGTCGATGACCGGCATGCGGCGTTCCTGACGGCCGAACTGCCGTGGCGGCAATATGGCGACGTTCGGTCGCCGCTCAAGGCGCAGCGGGCAGGTAAGTCGCCAACTGCTGACATTTCGAGGCTTTGAGCGGACACGGTCCATGTCCGCCATGAGCGGGAAGCGCACGGGTGCTTTCAAATCATCCTGGCCGTTCAGCTCGAGATCGCTTGCGCCGGCGTTGCTTTACATGTGTAATCCTGTGCCGGAGAGACGCATGAACATCACGGACGCCGAGTTCAAGGTCATGGACGCCCTGTGGGTGGGGCAGCCCCTGTCCGCGGAACAGCTGATCGCCGAGGTGCGCGCCCGGACGACCTGGGGCGACGCAACGGTCAAGACCCTGATCAACCGGCTCCTGAAGAAGGGCGCGATCCGCTCCGAGCGCGCGGAGGGGCGGCACCGCTATCTCGCCGCGCTGGAGAAGGAAGCGTTCGCCCTGGCCGAGAGCGAGACTTTGCTGGACCGGCTGTTCGGCGGAGAGGTTGCGCCGCTTGTGGCGCAGTTCGCGCAGCGCCGGACGCTGTCGGCCCAGGATCGGGAACGCCTGCGAGCCATCATCGCCGAGTTGGGCGATGACTGACGCCTTGGGACATCTGACGGAGCTGAACGCGGCGCTGGCTGCGGCTGTGCTGATCGTGCTTCTGGTCCGCCGACCGTTTCGCCACAGGTTCGGGCCGCGCGCCGCCTATGGCCTTTGGGCGATCGTGCCTGCGGCCATGGCGTCCGTTTGCCTGCCGAGAATGGGCATCGGCGTTGAATCCGCAGCGCCGTTCGTGGTTCCGACGACGATCGTCCTGTCCGTCTGGCTGTTTGGTGTCGTGGTGTCCGCCGGCCTGATCGTGGCGGCGCAGGCGCGGTTCGCGATGCAGGCGCGCCGGGGCCTGGCCGGCCCCGCGATCACCGGGGTCCTCGTTGGACAACTGGTCATGCCGGCCGATAGCGGCGCCCGCTGGAGCCCCGAGGAATTGGCCGTCGTCCGCGCCCATGAACACGCCCACCGCGACCGGGGCGATCTGCGCGTCAATGCGGCGGTCGCGGTGCTGCGCTGCCTCTTCTGGTGCAACCCGCTGGCGCACATCGGCGCCGACCGCTTCCGTTTCGATCAGGAGCTGGCCTGCGACGCCACGGTGATGGCGATGAGGGCCGGGCGACGCCGCATCTACGCCGAGGCCCTGCTCAAGACGGCGCCGACGCCGCCCCTGGTCCTCGGGTGCAGCTGGAGCGCAACCGGCGCCACGGCGCTGGAAACGCGCGTGGCCAGCCTGCGTTTGCGCTGTCATCGGCCGGACCTCGCGGCGACCCTCTGCGTGTTGGCGCTCGCCCTGGCCGCCGCGACGGTGGCCTGGAGGGTGCAGCCCGCTTCGCCGGAGACTGTAAGGCCGGCGTCCTTGCCCGTGGTGTATCTCCAACTGAGAGCCCCCGTCTCGCTCGCCGCGCCATGACCTGTTGACCGTATTACAATTGTAATCCATTCTGCCTTCGTCAATCGAACGGAGGATGCCATGCGTTTCCACATCGCCTTGCCGACGATCGCGGCGGCCTTGTTCGCCGCCTGGGGCGTCGCGGCGCAGAGCGTCGAACCCGGCGGAAGAGGATGGAAGGTCGCCGCGGCCTTCAACGACGCCGGGCCCGAGACGAAGCTCATCGTGATCGGTCTGGTCGTCAGCGGGCTGACGGCCGCGGCTCTGGGACCCTGGCTCGCCAGACGGACGCGCGACACCCTGTCGCCCCGGGGGATCGGCTTCGTGTCGGGGCTGCGGCTGGGCGGACCACTGGTCGCCCTGATGACCGTGTTCCAGAACCTGCTCAACGGGGCCGTGGCCTCGGCATGGTTCAACCGGCCGCCATCGTCCCTGCAACTGGCGCAGATCTACGCGGAACTCGCCCTGATCGCCCTGGCGGGGACTCTGGCTGCCGCCGCGGCCGTCTTCAGCCTGGAGCATGTGCGGGCCGCCATCGCTCGCGCGAGGCAATGACCTTGCGCCGAGGTCAGTCGGTGACCTGGGCCGCCGTGCGGTTGACGATCCTGACGGCGGCGATGGTTGCGGGGTGCGAGGTCCGCACGGACCGTTGGCTCGAACGACAGGCCGCAGTCGACCCGCCGGAGTTGTGGCGTGTGGAGGTCGTGAACAGCGACTCCCTTCCTGTCCAGCTCTGCGCCGACACCCTGCTTCGCGAGGGCTTCAAATCCCCGCTTCCGGAGGTGGGGGGACAGCCCTGCATTCTTATCGGGGAACCGGTGGAGACCGACGGCGGGCGGATCGGACGTTGCGCGTCCGGCGGCCACGCCCTGATGTTCAGCGTGAAGACGGAGGGCGACCCGTCGGACTTCACGGTGGCCCTGAACGTTCAAACCCTGGGTCGGCACGGCTACATCGTGACCCAGACCCGTCGCTACACCAGGCTGGGACCCTGCCCCCAAGGCTGGAGCATCGGAGACAACACTGATCAGCAGGGTCGGAAGCGGAACAATATCTGGCCGCCGGCCTGGGGCGGATAGGCAGGCGCCTCCAACTTCCCGACCGCAGTTGTCGGGATCTGCCCTTGAGGTCCGCTTTGCGTGGTGGGCCCACCGTCGAAAGCGGACCTTGGCCTTTTGCCGAGAAACCGACGCGAACGTTGGCTCATGCGCTTAGCGTCGCGAGCGGCTACAAGGCCGCCGATGTTGCGCCTCTCCGAACTCAAACTGCCTCTCGACCATGCGCCGGAGGCCCTGCCCGCCGCGATCGCCGCGCGTCTGGGCGTGCCGGCGCGCGATCTGATCTCGTGGTCGATCTGGAAGCGGGCGCATGACGCGCGCAAGAAGTCGGCGGTCCTGAAGGTCTATATCCTCGACGTCGAGGTGACGGATGAGGCGGCGGTGCTGGCCCGCTTCAAGGACGACCCGCATGTGAAGTCCACGCCGGACGTCGCCTATCGGCATGTCGCCGTTGCGCCGAAGGATCAGCGCCTGAGACCGGTCGTGATCGGGGCCGGGCCGTGCGGTCTGTTCGTCGGGCTGATCCTGGCCGAGATGGGCTTCAAGCCGATCATCCTGGACCGCGGCAAGGTGGTGCGGGAACGGACGAAGGACACCTGGGAGCTGTGGCGGAAGGGCAAGCTGCACCCGGAATCCAATGTCCAGTACGGCGAGGGCGGGGCGGGCACCTTCTCCGACGGCAAGCTCTACAGCCAGATCAAGGATCCGCGATTCCTGGCCCGCAAGGTGCTGCATGAGTTCGTCGAGGCCGGGGCGCCGGAAGAGATCCTGACCGAGGCCCATCCGCACATCGGCACCTTCCGCCTGGTGACCATGGTCGAGGCCATGCGCGAGAAGATCGAGGCCCTGGGCGGCGAGTATCGGTTCGAGCACCGGGTCACCGACATCGAACTGGAAAAGGGCGCGATCCGGGGCGTGCGCCTGCACACCGGCGAGACCATCGAGGCGGACCACGTGGTCTTCGCCATCGGCCACTCATCGCGCGACACGTTCGAGACGCTGTATGAGCGGGGCGTCCATATCGAGGCCAAGCCGTTCTCGATCGGCTTCCGGATCGAGCATCCGCAGTCGTGGATCGACCGGGCGATGTTCGGCCCCTGCGCCGGACACCCCGATCTGGGCGCGGCGGCCTATACGCTGTCGCACCACTGCTCGAACGGCCGCACCGTCTACAGCTTCTGCATGTGCCCGGGGGGCACGGTGGTGGCGGCGACCAGCGAGCCCGGCCGCGTCGTGACCAACGGCATGAGCCAGTATTCGCGCAACGAGCGGAACGCCAACTCCGGCTTCGTGGTCGGCATCTCGCCGGAGGATTACGGGAGCGACCACCCGCTGGCGGGGATCGAACTGCAGCGCGATCTGGAGACCCGCGCCTATTCGGCAGGAGGCGGCGACTATTTCGCGCCCGGTCAACTGGTCGGCGACTTCCTGGCGGGCCGCGCCTCGACCGAGTTGGGGGAGGTGGCGCCCAGCTACAAGCCGGGGGTGCGCCCGACCGATCTGGCGCCGCTGATGCCCGACTATGTGATCGCCGCCATGCGCGAGGCCCTGCCCGTCTTCGGCCGCAAGATCGCCCGCTATGACGACGCCCAGGCGGTCCTGACGGGGGTGGAGACCCGCAGTTCCTCCCCCATCCGCATGACCCGCGGCGCCGACTTCCAGAGCCTGAACGTGCGCGGCCTGTTCCCGGCGGGCGAAGGCGCGGGCTATGCGGGCGGCATCCTCTCGGCCGCTGTCGACGGCATCAAGGTGGCCGAGGCCGTGGCCCGGTCGATGGTGGGCGGGGACGCGGCGTAGGCGGACGGGGTCGATGTCCGCCATGAGCGGGAAGAGGACGCCGTTCTGGTTGTCGCCGTCGATGGAGCGGCCCCGGGCAGTGAGCGCGATGATGATTGAGGAGTTCGCCTTGGGCGGTATGGCAAGCCCTGGCGGCGGAGCGCTTCCGGGAGTGGCGGTATCAGGTCTGGCGCGGCGCGGGTGACGTGGGCCAGCACAGCCGGGCGCATGCGCCGGGGTCGGCCGACCGAAGCGACCACTGCCCGCCCAGTTGTCGTGTCAGGGCGGTGATGATCCTGAGCCCCATGCTGCCGGGTTCGGCGGCCGCCGTTTCGGAGACGCCCACGCCATCGTCGGCGATGGTCAGAGTTCGATCAGGACCGTCGTCCCTCAGCTCGATCGTGATCCGGCCGGGACGGTCCGGGAAGGCGTGCTCCAGAGCATTGTTCACGCTTTCCAGCAGAATCAGCACGACCGGCGTGGCTTCCTCGGCCGACAGCGCCACCTCGCCGCTTGAGATGGAGACGGCGACATCGTCGCGGGCGGCCGCCTTGAGCGCGTCATCGACGATGGAGCGGGCAAGGGCCTCGAAGGCGGTGGCCTGCCGCTCGGCGTCGGCCAGGCTTCTCTGGATGCGGGCGACCAGGGCGGTGCGGGCGGAGGCATCGGCCAAGACCTTGCGGGCGCCCGGATCGGCTGCGGCGCGCGCTTCCAGACTCAACAGCGCACTGACCACCTGGATATTGTTGGACACCCGGTGCTGCACTTCCCGCAGGAGAATGTCGCGGCTCTCCGCGAGGGCGGCGTTGCGCTCGACCTCGCGGGCCAGCCGCCGTGATACGCCGTCCATGCCGACGATGAAGAAGATGTCGACCGCCGCGACGAAGATATAAAAGCCGAGGGCGACCAGGGTGGCGACGCCGAGGTCGAAACCTTGCGGGCCGATCCAGAACCACCAGGCGGTCAGGCCGGACAGAGTGGCGGTCAGGATCGCAGGACGCAGGCCGGCATAGTAGGCCACCAGCACCACGGCCGGGAAGAAGGTCAGGTAGGGAAAGCCCGGCGGGAACCATTGCGCCAGCCCGTGGCGCACGGCGAAAGCGACCCCCCAGGCGACGAGGGCCAGCAGGTAGCCGCGCCAGGCGGCGCGTCGGAAGACATCTTGATCCATGCGGTCCCCGGCAGCCGCGGGAAGCGCGGCTGCTGGCTCCACCTATCGAAGCTGCACCTCAGGAAGTCCAGTCCGGGAGCCTGCTGTGATCAATGCCGGACTCTCGACGGATCCTTAAGGGGGCGGGCGACCAAACCGGCTCGGGGTCGGATAAGAACCTTGAACTCCCGCCGGGCAGGTGACGCTGCCCGCCCTGGCTCAGCATTCTGTTTTCCGCCCGGGAGCGATACGGCGCCTCCGGCGTTGAACGGCTCCGCTTGTTCGAGACGACATGGCCGCATCCCTCCCCGACCTCGGCATCGGCCGCCTCCGCAGGGAGGTCGGTCGTCTGATCGACCGCGTTCGCAAACGCCGTACATGGCGCGACCGGTTCCCGCGTCTGCACGACGCGCTGGAAGCCTCGTCACGGTTCGGTTTCGCGGCCAACGGCTTCGTCTATGTTTCGGTCGGCATCCTGATGCTGGCCACGGCCCTCGACATGCGGGGACAGGCGGTCGATCCGCACGGCGTCCTCTCTGTGCTGGCTCAGCAACCGCTCGGGCGGCTTTGGCTGATCCTGATCGGCGCAGGTCTGTGGGCCTTCGTCGGCTGGCGGGTGTTGCAGGCGGTTTTCGACGTCGATCACGAGGGTTCGAACCTGCAGGGATGGGTCGTGCGCGCGGCCCAGGCCGCCAGCGGGCTGGCCTACGCCGTTCTGGCCTCGGGCATGTTCGAACTGCTGGACGAGGTCGGTTCGAACATGGGCGCGGAGCAACTGGCCGAGAACCAGGAAAAGGCGTCGGTCCTGCTCGGACTGCCGTTCGGAGGCGCGACGCTGATGATCATCGGCCTGGTCATCGCGGGCGTCGGGATCGGCAATGTCGTCAGGGGGATCATCAGCGACTTCGGCGCGACCCTGATCTGTTCGAAGACGGTCTGTCGCTGGGTCTTGCCCCTGGCGCGTGTCGGCTATGTCGCGCGGGGTCTGGCTTACCTGCCGCTGGCCCTGTTCGCGACGCTTGCGGGGTGGCGGGCGCAGTCTTCGAAGGTCGAAACCTTCGGCACCGCCCTGGAGGCGCTGGAGCGACAGCCGGGGGGCGATCTGATGCTGGGACTGACCGCCGCAGGGTTGATCGCCTTCGGCGCCTATGCCTTCGTCGAGGCGCGGTTCCGAAGGATCCGGGTGCCGAAGGATCTGGCGACCGGATAGGCTTGTGTCGGCGATGCGTCCGGGGACGGAACCGCGCACGTATCTGTGGTTTTCCATTCAAAGCGAGGACTGCCGATGTCGATCCGATCCCTGGTCATGGCCGCCGTGGCGGTCGTCGGCGTCAGCGCCTGCGCCACCTCCATCCCTGCGGACCAGATCCGCGCGCCCCAGCCGGCGCGGGCCGTCGATCTGGAACGATTCTATACCGGCCGCTGGCTGGAAATCGCCCGTCTGCCCATGAGCCTGACCGACGGCTGCGTGGCCGGGGCGACGACCTATGTCGTCCAGTCGCCGACGCGGATCGGAGTGCGCGACACCTGTCAGCGCGACACGCCGCAAGGCTCGGAGAAGGCCATCGGGGCGTCGGGGACGATCCTTGATCCGGGCTTCAACGCCAAGCTGCGCGCCCGATACCTCGGCGGCCTGATCACCTGGGAATACTGGGTGCTGGATCACGCGGAGGACTACAGCTGGTTCATCTCGTCGGATCCGAAGTTCGAGAAGCTGTGGATCTATACGCGCGAAGTTCCCGACGCCGCCGAACGCGCCGCCCTGGTCGAGCGGGCCCGCGCCTTGGGCTATGATGTCAGCCGCCTCGAATTCCCCGCCTTCTAGGATGCGAACCATGCGCCACGCCCCCCTCGTTCTTACGGTCTGCGCGGCGGCCCTGACGCTTGCGGCCTGCGGCAGCGGACCAATCGCACCGGAGGGCTCGACCTATGGCGCCCAGCCGACCCTGGTCGAGCCGCACAGGAACCTGGTGGCGCCGACGGTGAACATAGCCCCGGCCGTGGGTTGGCCCGACGGCGCCATGCCGACCGCGCCGCAGGGTTTCCGGGTCCAGGCCTTCGCGAGTGGCCTCGACCATCCGCGCTGGCTCTACGCCCTGCCCAACGGCGACATCCTGGTCGCGGAGACCAATGCGCCGCCGAAGCCCGAAGGCAAGTCGGGCGGCATTCGCGGCTGGGTTATGGGTCTGGTGATGAAACGCGCGGGCGCGGCTCCGCCGAGCCCGAACCGGATCATCCTGCTGCGCGATGCGGATGGGGACGGGGTCGCGGAGACGAAGTCGACCTTCCTCGAGAACCTGACCTCCCCGTTCGGCATGGCTCTGGTCGGCGACAGGCTGTTCGTGGCCAATGCCGACGCCGTCGTCGCCTTCCCCTACCAGGGGGGCCAGACGCAGATCACGGCCCCGGCGACGAAGATCGCCGATCTGCCCGCCGGTCGGAACCACCACTGGACCAAGAGCCTCGTCGCCTCGGCGGACGGGACGAAGCTCTATGTCGGGGTCGGGTCGAACTCGAACATCGGCGAGAACGGCATGGACGAGGAAGTCGGCCGCGCGGCGATCCACGAGATCGATGTGGCGACGGGGGCCCAGCGGATCTTCGCCTCCGGCCTGCGCAATCCGGTCGGGATGGCCTGGCAGCCGGACAGCCGCGCCCTGTGGGTCGCAGTCAACGAGCGGGACGAGCTCGGGAACGATCTGGTGCCCGACTACATGACCTCGGTGCGGGATGGCGGCTTCTATGGCTGGCCGTACAGCTATTACGGCCAGACGATAGATGCGCGGGTGCGGCCACAGGACCCGGCGAAGGTCGCCTCGGCCCTCGCGCCGGATTATGCGCTGGGCGCGCACACAGCGTCGCTGGGCCTGGCCTTCTACGTGGGGAACGCCTTCCCGACCGCTTACAGCCACGGCGCCTTCGTGGGGCAGCACGGGTCGTGGAACCGGGAACCCAAGGCCGGATACAAGGTGATCTTCGTGCCCTTCGCCAATGGCGTTCCATCGGGCGCGCCGCAGGACTTCCTGACCGGCTTCCTCAACGACGACGGCGAGGCGATGGGTCGGCCGGTCGGGGTGCAGGTCGATCGGCTGGGCGCCCTGCTCGTCGCCGACGACGTGGGCAATGTCATCTGGCGGGTCGCGCCCGCGCGCTGACTGCAGACCGCAAAAAGCCCCCGGCGCGAACCGGGGGCTTTTCTGTCTTCACCGCTGGTTAGTTCAGCGGGGCCGTCTGGATGGCCGGGGCGCGCGGCGCCGTTGGCAGGGCCGGCAACAACGGGGACTGGACGGTCACCTCGGAAGGCGAGGCGCTGTAAGGCTGCGGACCGGTCGGTTCAGCCGCGGTCCCGGCGCGGGGCGCGACTGCAGCCGGGGCGACGCGACGCTCCACGGCAGTGGCGCGAGGCCGGACGGCGGGCGGCGTGGCGGGCGGAGCTTCGCGGACCACCGGAGCCGGAGCGGCCGCCGCGGTCGTCAGAGCCGCCGGAGCGACCGAACTTTCCATCGGCGCGGCCACGAGTGGCTGGACGGCGGGTGCGACAGGTTCGGGCTCGACCAGAGGCTGGCTCTCGGCTCCTCCGCCCATGACCATGATGGCGCCGCCGCCGATCAGGGCCAGGGCGCCGATGGGGGCGAGGATCATCCAGGTGCGCACCCCCTTCTTCGCGCGCTTGGCGCGGGCGTAGCGCGGCACGAAGGTATCGGCCTCGACCGAAGTGTTTCGAACGGCTTCTTCCGTATAGGTCACAGTCATCTGTGTTGCTCCAAGGTTAGGTCGATAGAACTACCGTCAGCGATCAGGGTTCCGGAAGACCGATGCTGCCTTCAAGAAACACCGTGATCGACACAAACCAGCCGCGATCAACGGTGATCACGACCAAACCTTGGCCGTTTTTGCAGTCAGCGACGTGTAGTCTTGCAGAGCGATGCGGCCTGCGATGTCTTAGGAACCAGCCTGGACGCAGGCTTCCCCTGCGGCGCCGACGCAAAGGCGCCACGCCCGGGAGGAAACGGCGCCGACCACCGTTACGGATTCGCCTGCCGGTTGACCCCGTCCCGCCGGTTGTTCATCACCGGTCTGACTTACGCCTGCATACGGAGTGACTGCGACCATGGGTCTGGCGGCCAATATCCGACGCGATCTCAAGTTCGCGGCCGGTCTGCGTCGGCTGCTGAAGCGCATCAAGCCGATCGCTCTGGATAGCGACGTGCTGGTCTGCGACGACTTCGAGGAAGCCGTCGACAAGTTCTCCGACAATATCGCGGTCGAGGACGAGCACCGGTCGCTGACCTATCGCGACCTGGACGGCATGGCGAACCGGTATGCCCACTGGGCGCGCAGCCGGAACCTGAGGCGGACCGACGTCATCGGCCTGGTGATGACCAACCGTGCGGAATACATCGCTGCCTGGATGGGGTTCTCCAAGGCCGGCATCGCCACGGCCCTGATCAACACCAACCTGACCGGTCATACGCTGGCGCATTGCCTCAACATCGCCGGCGTCGCCGTGGTCGTGGCCGACGAAGAGACGTGGCGGAAGTGCGAGGACGCCCGGCCCTTCGTCTCCCGCACCATGATGCTGTGGGTGCTGGGCCTGAAGGACGCCGATGAGGTGTCCGAGCGGCGCGGTCTCGACAATGCGGTGCGCAGCGGATCGTCGGTGCGCCCGACCCGCGCCATCCGCGACGGCATCACCAACCGCGATACCGCCCTCTATATCTACACCTCCGGCACGACCGGCATGCCCAAGGCGGCTCGCATCCATCACGCCCGGGCACGGACCTACATGCGGGCCTTCGCCGGCTGCACGGAATCGACGCCGACGGACCGGATCTTCAACGTCCTGCCGCTGTATCACTCGACCGGCGGTCTGGTCGGCGTGGGCCCTGCCCTGCTGAACGGCGGCCGGCTGATCCTGCGCCGGAAATTCTCGGCCTCCAGCTTCTGGCAGGACGTGAGCACCTCGGGCGCCACGATGTTCGTCTATATCGGCGAACTGTGCCGCTATCTGGTCAACTGCCCGCCGCAGGATGGCGAGCGGGGGCACAAGATCCGCCTGGCCTACGGCAACGGCCTGCGGCCTGACGTCTGGCCGGACTTCCAGTCGCGGTTCGCCATTCCGCAAATCCTTGAGTTCTACGGCTCGACAGAGGGCAACGTCTCGCTGTTCAACTTTGACGGCAAACAGGGCTCCATCGGCCGGGTGCCGAAATTCCTCAAGAACCAGATCAACATTCGCCTCGCCGCCTTCGACGTCGATACCGAAGAACCGATCCGCAACGCCAGCGGCCTGGTCTCGGAGGCGTCGGTCGGCGAAATTGGCGAGGCGATCGGCAAGATCGGCGACGACATCCGACACGATTTCTCAGGCTATGCCGACAGGGCCGCCTCCGAGAAGAAGATCCTGACCGACGTCTTTGTGCGCGGGGATCGCTGGTTCCGCACCGGCGACCTGATGCGTCAGGACTCCGAGGGCTATTTTTACTTCATCGACCGGATCGGCGACACCTTCCGCTGGAAGGGCGAGAATGTCTCGACCGCCGAGGTCGAACAGCGGCTGGTCGATGCGCCGGGCGTGAAGGAAGTCATCGCCTATGGCGTCCCCGTACCCGGAGCCGAGGGCAAGGCAGGCATGGTCACCCTGGTGGTCGAGGGCCGCTTCTCGGCCAAGGAGTTCGCCGCCTGGGCCGACGAACAGTTGCCCCACTACGCCCGGCCGGTGTTCGTCCGGCTGGCCAAGACGCTGGAAACGACGGGCACCTTCAAATACCGCAAGGTCGATCTGGTCGCCGAGGGCTTCAATCCTGAGAAGATCGACGGGCAGGTGTACGTGCGGGGCGGCAAGTCCGGCTACACCAAGCTGACCGACGAGGGGTTCGCCGCGATCCAGAGCGGCCACAACCGACTATGACCTAAAGCGGCCGTTAATCATTAACGGCGAAGGTCGGCGTCTCTGCTCCCGGAGACGTCGGACCGCTTCATGTTTCAGATCATCGGTATTGTCGTGCTGTTCGCCATGGTGTTCGGCGGCTACACGATCGCGGGCGGCAAGATGGGGGTCATCCTCCACTCACTGCCCTACGAGATGATGATGATCGGCGGCGCCGCGGTGGCTGCCCTGCTGATTTCCAACGCCCCGTCGACATTGAAGGGCGTGGCCGGCGGATTCGGCCGTGTGTTCGCCGGACCAAAATGGAAGAAGCAGGACTACAAGGATCTGCTCAGCCTGCTGTTCGCCCTGACCAAGACCATGAAATCCAAGGGCGTCATCGCCCTGGAAAGCCATATCGAGAAGCCGGGCGAGTCCGCCATTTTCCAGAAATACCCCAAGGTGATGAAGGATCACTTCGCCACCGACTTCATCTGCGACACCCTGCGGATGATGACGATGAACCTGGAGGATCCTCACCAGATCGAGGATGCGATGGAAAAACAGCTCGAGAAGCATCATCACGAGGCGCTAGAGCCCGCGCATGCGCTTCAGAACATGGCCGACGCCCTGCCCGCCCTGGGCATCGTCGCGGCCGTTCTGGGGGTGATCAAGACGATGGCGGCCATCACAGAACCGCCGGAAGTGCTGGGCGGAATGATCGGCGGGGCGCTGGTCGGAACCTTCCTCGGCGTGTTCCTGGCCTATGGACTGGTTGGACCCCTGGCGACACGGCTTACTGGCATCATCAACGGCGACGCCGCCTTCTACAAGATCATCCAGTCGGTGCTGGTCGCACACCTGCACGGCAACGCCGCCCAGATCTCGGTGGAGATCGGCCGTGGCGACATCCCCTCGTCCGCCCAGCCTTCGTTCGCCGAAATGGAGGAGCATCTCTCGGCGAACCCGGCCGACGCCTGACCCTTTCTCACCGCCTTTCTGCTCGCTGAAACGGCATAAGAGCCCGCGAACACGGACGATCACGAACGCGTGAGATTTAGCTTGCGAATCCGCTCACGATCCCGTTATCTCCCTGATGGAGAGGTCTTATGACCCCTCTCAAAAAACCCCTAGGAGGATAACCCCATGCGCATCGTTGCCCTGATTGCCGCTTCGGCCGCCGCTCTGGCCCTGGCTGCTTGCCAACCCGCCGCCGAAGACAAGGCCGCTGACGCTTCGGCCGACGCCGCTGCCGCCGCCGACACCGCCACGGACGCTGCTGCGACCGCCGACGCTGCCGCCACGGACGCTGCTGCCGCCGCTGGTGAAGCCGCTGCCGCCGCTGCTCCGGCCGCCGATGCCGCCATGGCTCCGGCCCCGGCCGCCGCCGCTGCCCCGGCCGCTGAGAAGCCGGCCGCCCACTAAGACCTCACGGTCTCAGTATTCGAGCGGCGCACAGCGTCGCTCGGCGGAAAGGGATCGCCTCCGGGCGGTCCCTTTTTTCGTGCCCGCGATGCGCCGCGCCGCCTATAGACCCCGCAATGACCAATACGGATGACCGCGACCCGCAACTGGTCTGGACAGAGGTCGGAGAGCCGCGCTCCGGCCGGTATGGTGACGTCTATTTCTCGGCCGAAGACGGGCTGGCTGAAACGCGCGCCGTCTTCCTGGACGGTTGCGACCTGCCGAACGCCTGGGCGGGTCGGCGGGACTTTACGGTGGCCGAACTCGGCTTCGGCAGCGGGCTGAACATCGCCGCCCTGCTCGACCTGTGGCGAGAGCGCCGCCCCGAAGCCGGACGACTGCACATCTTCTCGATCGAGGGCTATCCGCTGGACGCAGGACAGGCGCGCCGGGCGCTGTCCGCCTGGCCCGGGATTCATGAGGCGACGGCGGCCCTCGTCGACCGCTGGCCCGCCGCGACCCCGGGCTTTCACCGCATCGACCTGCCGGAGTTCCACGCCGTTCTGGATCTCGCCGTGGGGGACGCGGAGTGGGCATTGGCTCAGTGGACGGGCCGCGCCGACGCCTGGTTCCTCGACGGGTTCGCGCCCTCGGTGAACCCGGGGATGTGGTCGGAAGCCGTCTTCGACCTGATCGCCGCGAAGTCGGCGCCCGACGCCCGCGCCGCGACCTTCACGGTCGCCGGGGTGGTTCGTCGAGGACTGGGTGAGCGTGGTTTCGCCGTCGAGAAGCGCCCCGGCCATGGTCGCAAGCGCGAACGGCTCGAGGCGCGCCGCACCGGTGATCCCGCCGCTGTTCTCCCTCTGCGCCCGGTCATCGTCATCGGCGCAGGGATCGCCGGAGCCGCCATGGCGCGCGCCCTGACGGTGGCAGGCATGGCTCCCGTGGTCATTGAAGCGGCTGGTGCGGGCGCGGGCGCATCCGGCTTCCCGGCCTCACTGGTGACCCCACGCTTCGACCTCGGCGACGAGACGGTCGCAGTATTGTTCGCCCAGGCGCTGGAGCGGGCCGACGCCCTGTATGGTCCCGTGCCTGGCGCCGTCGTCGCGCGCGACGTTCTTCAACTCGCGGGCACGGAGCGAGACGCGCGGCGCTTCGAGCGTATCGCCGCCCAACCGGTCTGGGTCGACGGCGCGATGACATTGACGGACGGCGCCGAAGCCTCGCGCATCGCCGGGGAGCCTGCCGAAGGCCCGGGGCTGCGTATGGGCTCCGCCTTCGTCGTCGCGCCGCACGCCATCCTGTCGGCCTGGCTCGCGCCCGACGCCGTGCGCCAGGGCAAGGCGACGCGCGTCGAGCCCCATGCGGGGGGATGGCGGGTTCTCGATGCGACCGGCGCCGTTCTGGCCGAGGCGGAGGCGGTCGTGTTCTGCGCCGGAGCGGGCAACGCCGCCCTGACGCCGGAGTTGTCGCTGTCGCCGGTGCGGGGACAGGCCGAATGGGTCGAAGCGAGCGAGGCGCCGAATGCGATGGCCTGGGGCGGCTATGTCGCGCCGACCGGGACGGGCTTCCTGTTCGGGGCCACCCACGACCGGGGCGACACCGGGACGGAGGTCCGTCCGGCCGATACGGAGCGGAACCTCGCCGCGCTCGCCGCGCGTCTGCCGCAGCTGGCGGGGAACATCACGCCGGACGCGGTCCGCTCTCGCGCCGCGACCCGGGCGACCACTCGAGACCGCCTGCCGATCGCGGGCCCCCTGCCCGGTCAGCCCGGGCTGTTCGTTCTCGGCGGGCTGGGATCGCGCGGCTTCTGCCTCGCGCCGTTGCTGGGCGAACATGTCGCCGCCCTGATCGCGGGACAGCCCTCGCCCCTGCCGTCCGACGTCGCCGAAAGGATCACGCCCTCGCGAGCGGCCCTTGCGCCCCGCCCAAGGCAGGAGGACGGTCGCGGCGTCCAGTTCGAAAGAGGAGACGCTGCATGCGCCGATCGATCGCGGTCCTGATTGCCCTGTCCGGGCTCGCGGCCTGCGCCCCGACTGAAGGCTCGGCTCCCGGCTCTGGTATCGGTTTGCCCGGCGGGGGCGCGCGTCAGTGCTTCCAGCCGGACCGGATCATCAATTTCACCCGCGGCGAGACCGAGCAGGTTTACGTGAAGGTGCTGGGCGGAGGGGTCTTTGCGATCCGATCGGGCGGATGCCCCGACGTGGCGTCGGCCAATAGCCTGTCGATCACCCCGGCGACCGGCATGGGCAGCCAGCTGTGCGTCGGCGACAGCGCACGGATCGTCGTGCCGAACGCCCGCTTCGGCCCGGATCAATGCCTCGCCCGCGTCGAACGCTCTCTGACCCAGGCCGACGTCGACGCCCTGCCGGCCCGCCAGCGACCCTAGAGCCTGATTCACGCCTTCTGGGCGTAACCCAGGCGCTGGTTCAGCTTCTCGATCAGGTCGATGGCCGTGTCGGCGATGACGGAGCCGGGCGGGTAGACGGCGGCAGCGCCCATGTCGATCAGGGTCTGGACGTCGCTTGGCGGGATGACGCCGCCGACGGTGATCATGATGTCCGGCCGACCCAGCTTCTCCAGCTCGGCTTTCAGGGCGGGCACCAGCGTCAGGTGTCCGGCCGCCAGCGACGAGGCCCCGACGACGTGGACGTTGTTGGCGACGGCGTCGCGCGCGGCCTCCTCCGGCGTCTGGAACAGCGGGCCGGCGACGGCGTCGAGACCGAGGTCGCCATAGGCGGTGGCCACGACTTTCTGGCCCCGGTCGTGACCGTCCTGTCCCAGTTTGGCGATCAGGATGCGCGGGGGGCCGCCGTCGTTCTCGACGAAGGCGGCGACCATGTCGCGGGCGCGGGAGATCTTCGGGTCCTTGCCGGCCTCGCGGGCGTAGACGCCTGAGACCGTCTTCACCGTGGCGACGTGGCGACCGAAGGCGGCCTCGAGCGCATCGGACATCTCGCCGACCGTGGCGTGGGCGCGGCCTGCGCGGACGCAGAGCTCCAGCAAATTGTCCGAGCCCTTCGCGCCCTCGGTCAGGGCGGTGAGAGCGGCCTGGCATTTCGCCTCGTCGCGTTCGGCGCGGAGACGTTTCAGCTTGTCGATCTGGGCTGAGAGGACGGCGGCGTTGTCAACCTTGAGCACCGGGATGTCGTCGGGCGTATCGTTGAGATAGCGGTTCACCCCGACCACGGTCTGCTGGCCGGTATCGATGCGGGCCTGTGTCCTGGCGGCGGCTTCCTCGATGCGGAGCTTGGGCAGGCCGGCCTCGATGGCCTTCGCCATGCCGCCCAGTTCGCGCACCTCGGCCATATGCGCGCGCGCCCGCTCGGCCAGCTCGTGGGTCAGGCGTTCGACGAAGAAGCTGCCGCCCCAGGGGTCGATGACCTTGGTCAGGCCGGTCTCGAGTTGCAGCAACAGCTGGGTGTTGCGCGCGATCCGGGCCGAGAAATCCGTCGGCAGGGCCAGGGCCTCGTCCAGCGAATTGGTGTGCAGCGACTGGGTCTGGCCGCCTGCCGCCGCCATGGCCTCGACCATGGTGCGGGGCACATTGTTGAACACGTCCTGGGCCGCCAGCGACCAGCCCGAGGTCTGGCAGTGGGCCCGCAGAGACAGGCTGCGTTGGTCCTTCGGCGCGAACTCGGCCTGGACCGCCTCGGCCCAGAGCAGGCGGCCGGCGCGGAGCTTCGCCACCTCCATGAAATAGTCCATGCCGATGGCCCAGAAGAAGCTCAGGCGCGGGGCGAACCGGTCGACCTCCATGCCCGCCGCGACCCCGGCGCGGATGTATTCCAGCCCGTCCGACAGGGTGTAGGCCAGCTCCAGATCGGCGGAGGCTCCGGCCTCCTGCATGTGATAGCCGCTGATGGAGATGGAGTTGAACTTCGGGGTCTCCTGCGCCGTCCAGGCGAAGATGTCGGCGATGATCCGCATCGAGGGGCCGGGCGGATAGATGTAGGTGTTCCGGACCATGAACTCCTTGAGGATGTCGTTCTGGATGGTCCCGGTCAGGGTCTTGTGCTCGACGCCCTGCTCTTCCGCCGCGACGACATAGAGGGCCAGGATCGGCAGGACG
Organism: Brevundimonas sp.; assembly: GCF_031412435.1. Classification (GTDB taxonomy): domain Bacteria; phylum Pseudomonadota; class Alphaproteobacteria; order Caulobacterales; family Caulobacteraceae; genus Brevundimonas. The sequence continues at coordinate 18,286 of NZ_JANODA010000088.1, read as the reverse complement.
GCGCCGTTCATGGTCATCGAGACCGACATCTGGTCGAGCGGGATGCCGTCGAACAGGGTCCGCATGTCGAGGATGGAATCGATCGCGACCCCCGCCATGCCCACATCGCCGGCGACGCGCGGGTGGTCGGAATCGTAGCCCCGGTGGGTGGCTAGGTCGAAAGCGATGGACAGTCCCTTCTGACCGGCCGCGAGGTTGCGGCGGTAGAAGGCGTTGGAGGCCTCGGCGGTGGAGAAACCGGCGTACTGGCGCACGGTCCAGGGGTTGGACGCATACATGGTCGGATAGGGGCCGCGCACGAACGGGGCGAAGCCGGGCAGGCCGTCGGTGAAGTCGAGGTTTGCGATGGCCGCCGCATCGTAGACGGGGGCGATGTCGATGCCTTCGGGCGTGCGGATCGGGGCGCGGTCAAGGGCGCCGGCGAGGGGCGACAGGTCGAGAGAGGCCCTGGTGAAATCTGGATGGGTCATGCCGCTTCTCCCTCGAAGGCTTCGGCCCAGCGGAGGGGCGGCAGGGGCGGACAGCGGTCGCCGCCGGACCCGGATGGTTCGGCGGTAGAGGTCTCGACCGCGACAGACCGCACGTCGGCATCGACGAACTTCGTCACCCCGATCATCTGGCCGCCGCCGTCCGAGAGAGCGGCCTTGCCCGCCATGCGGGAGGCGGCGATGCGCTGCTGGAGCGCGCCGCCGCGCAGGGAGGCGACGATCCCGCCCTCCCGCTCGATGCGCTGGAATTCCGCCCAGCCGGCCTCGGCGAGGTCGCGGGTGCGGTGGTCGAGGAACCACGAGCCGGCGGCCGGGTCGGCGACGCGGCCGATGTGCGCCTCCTCCATAAGGATCAGCTGGGTGTTGCGAGCCTGACGGCGGGCGAAGGCGTCGGGGCGACCGACGGCGCGGCTGAAGCCATCCAGCACCACGGCGTCCGCGCCGCCGACCGCGCCGGCGAACCCGGCGGCGGTGAGGCGTAGAAGGTTGGGCCAGGGATCCTTGGCCGCAAGCATGCGGCGCGAGGAGCGGGCTTCGATACGGGCGGGTGTCTCGTGTCCGTAGACCGAGGCGATCGAGCGCCAGATGAGGCGCAGCGCCCGGACCCTGGCCAGGCTGTCGAAATATTCGGCGTCGATGCTGACGCCCAGGCCGGTCCCGGACAGCGCGCGCTCGACGGGCAGGCCGGCCTCGACGGCGGCCTTCAGATAAGCCGTGGCGGCGGCGGCGGCGAAACCGAGTTCCTGACCGGCGGAACCTCCGGCCTCGTGCGCGGCGCGGCCCGTGGCGAGGAAGAAGCTGGCGTCCGGATAGGCGCCGGCATGGCGGGCGGCGGTGTTGGCGGCGAGGCTGATATGTTCCTCGATCGACCGGGGCGATCCGCCCGTTTCGGCGAAGGCCGTCAGAGGATCCATGTGGAACATCAGCTTCGCGCGCGGCGAGCCCTTGGCGACGACGGCCAGGGCGTTGGCGGCGTCAGGGCCGGCGAGACCGGCGTCGAGACCGACGGGCGCCAACTCCAGCGCCACGCCGTTGAGAGTCCGGCCGAGCGGCTCTGAATCGGCCAGGACCGTTCCTGACAGGATGACAGAGGCGGCGCCGCCTTCGAGGTCGGCGAGGACGGCTGCGTTGGCGGCCTCAGGGTCATCGCCCTCGACCTGGGTGCGCAGGTCCCAGGGGCGGCCGTCGGCGTCCGAGGTCCGGGGGGCGAAGACCGCCTCCGTCGCATTGGCTCGGCCGTAAAGCGGGCGGGTCGTCAGGTGGTCGGCGTCGAGATGGACCAGCCCCTCGACCGGCCTGCCCTTCAGAGCCTTCTCGGCCTCGGCGCGCCAGTCGGCGGGCGACGGGATCGGGAAGGCGTTGGACATGCGGACTCCGAAAAAAGGCGGGAGCCGCTCTATTGCGACTCCCGCCCTGATCCGTCCAGTCCGGCTAGCTTCAGACCTTGGCCGGCTCGTAGCGCGGCGACAGGAGGTGGATGACCAGGAGAGCGATCAGGTAGGCCGAGGCGGCGACGATGAAGATCGGCGTGTAACTGCCGATCTGGTCGAGGACGTAACCGGCGTATTTGGCCATGGCCATGCCGCCGAAGCCGCCGATCATGCCGCCGATGCCGACCACGGAGCCCACAGCCGAGCGGGGGAAGACGTCGCCCGGCATGGCGTAGAGGTTGGCTGAGAAGCCCTGGTGGGCCGCGGTGGCGATGCCGATGACCAGAACCGCCAGCCACATGTTGTCGATATTGCCCGCGAAGGCGACCGGCGTAACGGCGAGAGCGCAGATCAGCATGGTCAGTTTGCGTGCCGACCCCAGGCTCATGCCCCGTTTCAGGAACTGTCCCGACAGCCAGCCTCCGCCGATCGAACCGACGTCCGAGAGCAGATAGATGGCGATCAGAGGCGGACCGAAAGTGAGCAGGTTCAGGTCGTACTGGGCGCCGAGGAAGCCCGGCAGCCAGAACAGGAAGAACCACCAGATCGGATCGATCAGGAACTTGCCGAGCGCATAGGCCCAGGTTTCCTTGACCGTCAGCAGCTTCAACCAGCCGATCTTGTGAGCCGGGTCCGGCGCGTCCTGGGCGATCCAGTTCAGCTCGGCCGGGGTGACCTTCTTGTGCTCGCTGGGGCGGCGATAGATCATGAACCAGACGGGGACCCACAGGAACCCGAGCACGCCGATAATGATCAGAGCCATGCGCCAGTTCGGGTCGTCGGGCGTGCCGAGCCAAACCGAAGCGATGAGGGGAATGATCAGCGGGGTGATGATGGCGCCGATGTTGGTGCCGGCGTTGAACAGGCCGACCGCGAAGGCGCGTTCCTTCTTGGGGAACCACTCCGTCACGGCCTTGATGCCCGCCGGGAAGCCGCCGCCTTCACCGATACCCAGCGCCACCCGGGCGATGATGGCGGTATTCAGGCTGCGAATGCCGGCGTGGGCGAGGAAGGCGATCTGCCAGATGATGAAGGCGATGCCGAAGCCCCAGCGGGCCCCGATCTTGTCCACCAGCCGCCCCCACAGCAGGTAGGAGACGGCGTAGGCCGCCTGAAACCAGAAGACGATGTCGGCAAAGTTGGTTTCGGTCCAGCCGAACTCGTCCATCAGCGTCGGCTTCAGGACGCCCAGCGCCTGACGGTCGACGTAGTTGATGACCATGGCCGCGAACAGCAACCAGACCACCACCCAGCGGTATCTGCCTGACGGCGGCTGGATCTGGATTGGTTCGACCTTGGCCGAAGTGGCGTCTGTCATGGCCCCGTCCTTACTGTTTCCGTGCCCTGACCCTTCTTGTCACCGCGAGCGGCGCGCCGGGTTCCGGGATGGTTGAACTACGCCTCGGCCGCTACGACCGTGCAATGAATTTCGCCGACACCCGAGAAGGCGCAGACGGATTGAGCGCCGATATCGACGCTGTGCACGCCAGTGACGGCGCCCGTGGAGATGAGGGTTCCCTCGGTCACCGGCCGTCCGCGACGGGCCAGATGTTCGATCAGGAAACGGACCGATTCCAGAATCCCCATGGGGATAGCAGCGGCCGTGGCCGTGCCGATGACCTGTCCGTCGATGATCGTCTGCACCTCGATGCCGTCCAGGCGTGCGGCCCAGTCCTCGATCTCGGCGCCCAGCACCAGGCCGCCGTTGTTGCCGAAGTCGGAGGCCACAACGGCCGAGCCGAGATCGTTGATGGTCGGCAGGGCGCTGGCGGCCAGTTCGACGCCGATATGCATGGCGACGATGGCGGCGGTCGCTTCTTCCAGGGTCCAGTCCAGCTTGGCCGGATCAACCTTGCCGATGCGGGCGACGAACTCGGCCTCGACCGCCGCGAACCCGCCGGGAATGGCCGGAAGGGGTGTCGGCCCGGACGAGGCGGTCCAGACGTTGCGGCTGAAGATCGGGCCCGCGAGGCGGTGAATCTTCAGGGTCGGCTGCTGGGCCGGCGGCACCATGCCGACCTTCCAGCCGATGATCTCGTCAGGGAACAGGCCAATGGCCGCTTCCTGGGTCGCATAGGCGGTGGCCATGTCGAGCGGCCGCTGGCCCGGATAGTCCGGCAGGGCGGTCCGGGTCAGGCGCGCGTCGACGAAGCGTGCGGCGATGTCCGACACACTGTCGTTCAGGCCCTGGGCGTTCACCGCGCTCATGCCGCGACCGCCGAATGATGATGAATGCCCGTCACGCGCCGTCCCGATGTCATTTGCCGGATGCCGATCTTTCGTCGGTCAGGGATGATTGAAGGGGAAGGAAACCGGTGTCAACGGGGTTGCCGACATCGGTGTCATCCGGAGAGGCAGGCATGGCGTCGCGACCGGAGCGGTTGTAAGGCTGGTCGGCTAGCAGCAAGAGGTCGAGTTTGACCGACGACGACACGACATCCGCCCGCGCGGGGATGAGGCCCGGAAAACGGCCCACGATCAACGACGTGGCCCGCATCGCCGCGGTCTCGAAGAAGACGGTCTCGCGGGTCATCAACCAGTCGCCTTTCGTGCGCGAGGAAACCCGCGTGCGGGTCAGTTCGGTCATCGAGGAACTGGGCTTCACGCCGGATGCGCAGGCGCGCGGCCTGGCCTTCCGGCGGTCCTTCCTGGTCGGGCTGATCTACGACAACCCCAGCCCCAACTACGTCGTGAACATGCAGCAGGGGGTGCTGGACGCCCTGCGGGGCTCCGGTCTGGAACTGGTCGTGCACCCCTGCGTCCGCACATCCGACACCGTGGTGACCGACATCCGCACTTTTGTGGAGCGTCAGAAGCTGTTCGGCGTGATCCTGCCGCCGTCGATGTCGGAGGACGAACGGGTCATCCAGGTCCTGCGCGACCTCGACTGCCCCTATGTCCGCATCGCCTCGGTGTCTCTGGACGAGCCGGGCGCCATGCTGGTGACCAACGACCATCTCGGCGCGGCGGAGGCCGGACGGCACCTGGCCGACCTGGGGCACAGCCGGATCGGCTTCATCTCCGGCCCCGAACTGTTCCGCTCCAGCGCCGTGCGCGGCGGGGGCTTCCGCGAGGGCCTGGCCGAAAAGGGGCTGACGCTGGACGACCGCTATGTCGCCGTCGGCGCCTATACGTTCGAATCGGGGGTGGAGGCGGCGAAGACGCTTCTGGCCCTCGACCCGCCGCCGACCGCCATCTTCACCGGCAATGACGAAATGGCGCTGGGCGTGTTCAAGGTCGCCCGCGACATGGGTCTGGAGATACCGCGCGACCTCAGCGTGGTCGGCTACGACGACCTGCCGATGGCGTCACGGGTCTGGCCCAACCTGACCTCGGTGCGCCTGCCGATCCGCGACATGGGCCGGATGGCGGCCGAGAAACTGCTGGCGCCGCTGCGCGGTCTGGATCCGGCGAAGCTGAACCAGCCGGAGGTGCGGCCTTCGCTGGTGGTCAGGGATTCGGCGCGGGCGCTGTAGCTCGAGAAGGTGGCGGCGGCGCGCCGGGGCGCGCCGCCTTCCAAACTCAGGCCGGCGCGAGCGCCTTCGCGCCGACGAGGCCCTTGATGTAGTCGCGAATGCCTTCGTCGGTGGCGTTGGCGAAGAAGTAGTCCTGGAACTTCTCGCCGGCGACGGCCGCCTTCAGCAGGTCCTGATCGACGTTTTTCAGCACCGTCAGCATGTCGTGGCAGGTCACGGCCTTCAGCGACTTCAGGATGCCGCGGTTTTTGGCCATGATCTCTGCGCGCTCCTTGGGATAGCCCAGGCCGCGCTCGCCTTCGAACAGCTTGCGATAGACGTCCTGCAGGTTCAGCTCGGCCGCCCAGCCGAAGCCCTTGGCGTAGGGCATGGAGATGGCGTTGCCGTCGTTGATCTGGCCAAACAGGAAGGCGTCGGTCGGATCGATGACCAGACCGCAGAAGACGCCCGGCATGGCGTTGCAGGCCAGCATGGAGCCCATGCCCGTGCCGCAGCCGGTGACGACGAAGTCGGCGGCGCCCGAGTTCAGCAGGATGCCCGTCAGCAGGCCGTTCATGACGTAGGTCAGCGAGGCCTTATCCTCGGCCGTGTACATGCCGTAGTTGAAGACCTCGTGGCCCATCGGCACGGCCACGGCGGTCAGGGCGTCGTGGATGATGGCGTTCTTCGCGGCCTGGCTGTTCTCGGTGATCAGGGCGATTTTCATGGGATGTTCTCTCGTCAGGTCTGTGGGATCGGCGAGGGCTTTACCCCGTCGCGCGATCATTTGCATCTGGTTTTGACACCGGTTACCAAGCACCCAAACGCCGGTGGGAGGATCGCCGCATGTATCGCAAGACTTACCATGCCACCCATCCGGGTTCGATGGTCGGCGCCAGCAATGACGATCTGCGCGACCGCTATCTGATGACGGACCTGTTCGCTCCGGGCGAGGTGCGGCTGAACTACACCCACTATGAGCGGATGGTGATCGGCGGGGTCGAGCCGGGTTCCGGGTCCGTGAGCCTGCCCAGACAGACAGAGCCGGCGTCGGCGGCGGGCCAGCCCTATCTGGAGCGGCGCGAGATGGGCGTCATCAATGTCGGTCAGGCCGACGGCGTCGTCATCGTTGACGGCCAGAGCCTCACTCTCAGGCCCAGGGACGGGCTCTACATCCCGATGGGTTCGGCCGAGGTCAGCTTTGCAGGCGCGACGCGCTTCTATCTCGTGTCCACCCCCGCCCACGCGGCCCACCCGCTGACGCTGATCCCGCAGGATCAGGCCGTGTCGATGGAGCGCGGCGCGCTGGAGACGGCGAACGAGCGGACCATCTACCAGTACATCGTGGCGGGGACCGTGAAGTCCTGCCAGCTGGCCCTGGGCCTGACGGTGCTGAAGCCCGGCAGCGTCTGGAACACCATGCCGCCGCACACCCACGACCGGCGCTCCGAGGCCTATTTCTATTTCGAGCTCGGCGAGGCCAACCGGATGTTCCATTTCATGGGCGAGCCGGACAAGGTGCGCCAGATCGTGATGGCCGATTCCGAGGCCGTGATCAGCCCGCCGTGGTCGATCCACATGGGCGCGGGCACGTCGAACTACACCTTCATCTGGGCGATGGGCGGCGAGAACATCGACTATACCGACATGGACGTCCTCGACGTCAGCCAACTGAAGTAGGGCCTCATGACCAATCCATTCAGCCTTTCTGGCAAGGTCGCCGTCGTCACCGGCGGCAACACCGGCATCGGTCAGGGTATCGCCCTGGCGCTGGCGGACGCGGGCGCGCACATCGCCTCGGTCGCTCGCCGGGCTTCGGACGACACTGTCGGCCAGTGCCTGGCCAAGGGGGTGAAGGCCATTTCGATCCAGGCCGACCTCGGCTCGATGGAACCGATCGAGCGCATCGTCGCCGAAGCCACCTCGGGCCTCGGCCCCATCGACATCCTGGTCAACAACGCCGGCATTATCCGCCGCGCCGACGCCGTGGACTTCACCGAGGAAGACTGGGACGCGGTCCTGAACGTCAATCTGAAGTCGGTCTTCTTCCTCTCCCAGGCCGTGGTCCGCGACATGATCGCCGGCGGTCGCAAGGGCAAGATCATCAACACCGCCTCGATGCTGTCCTATCAGGGCGGGATCCGGGTGCCGTCGTACACGGCGTCCAAGTCGGGCGTCGCCGGCCTGACCAAGCTGATGGCCAACGAGTGGGCGAAGCACGGGATCAACGCCAATGCCATCGCGCCCGGCTATTTCGCCACCGACAACACCCAGGCGCTGCAAGACGACCCGGTCCGGTCGAAAGAAATCCTCGGCCGCATCCCCTCGGGTCGCTGGGGCCAGCCGTCGGACATCGGCGGGGCGGCGGTCTTCCTGTCGTCGGCGGCGTCGGATTATGTTCAGGGCATCACGCTTCCGGTCGATGGCGGCTGGCTCGCTCGCTAACGACCCGCTAGCGTAACGGCATGTCCATTCTGTGCTTCGGCGAGATGCTGCTGCGTCTCACGCCCAACGATGGCGAACTGCTGATGCAGTCGCCCGGCCTGACCGTCCGTCCCGGAGGGGCGGAGGCCAATGTCGCGGTATCCCTGGCCCGCTACGGCGCGCCGGCCGCCATGGCGACCGTCCTGCCCGACAATGCGCTGGGTCACACCGCCCGTGACGAGGTGCGCAAGCACGGCGTCGACACGCGCGGCATCGTCTTCAAGCCGGGCCGGATGGGGCTGTATTTCCTGACGCCGGGGGCCGTGCGGCGTCCGTCGGAAGTCCTCTATGACCGCGCCGCCTCGGCGTTCGTCCAGCATGTCGACGGCGCGCTGGACTGGGCGACACTGCTGGAGGGCGTGGAGTGGCTGCATCTGTCGGGCGTGACCCCCGCGACCGGGCCGACCGGCTCGGCCGCTGCGCTGGCCGCCATCGCCGCTGCGACGGCTGCGGGCGTAAAGGTCAGCTTCGACGGCAATTTCCGGGGCAAGCTGTGGGCCGAATGGGCCGGCGATCCGCCGCGCGTCCTCGGCCAGATGCTGGCCGGGTCCAGCCTGGCCTTCGCAGACGACCGCGACTTCGCCCTGGTGCTGGGACGGTCCTTCGAAAACGCGGACCCTGCCGAGCGTCGCCGCATGGCCGCGAAGGTCGCCTTCGAGACCTGGCCCTCGCTGGAGCGGATCTGCTGCACCCTGCGGATCAACGACAGCGTCCAGGACCAGACCCTGTCGGCGGTGATGATCACCCGCGACGGCGAACACCACGCGGCGCCCATCGCCCTGACCGGGGTCGTGGACCGGGTCGGCGGCGGGGACGCCTTCGCTTCCGGGGTGCTGTTCGGCGTCTACAGGGGCTGGTCGAATGACGAGGCTCTCGCCTTCGGTCTCGCCGCGGCCGGCCTGAAGCATTCGGTTCCCGGCGATTTCAACCTGTTCGACGAGGCCCAGGTCCGGGCCGCCATGACCGCCGAAGGCTTCGACATCCGGCGCTGATTGATCCTCCCCGCATCGGGGGAGGGGGACCGCAGCGCGCTTGCGCGGGGGTGGAGGGGGCTAACCCCGGACACCGAACTCGCGGTTGGCCCCCTCCGTCACGGCGCTGAAGAAGCGCCGCGCCACCTCCCCCGATGGGGGAGGAATGGCATCTAGGAAACCGGTGTCAATCGTGGTTATGATCCGGGCGACCGGGCGCAAGACCCGGCGCTTCTGTCTTTAGGAAACGACCCGGAGTTCCCCATGTCGCCGACCCTGTCGCGCCGCGCCGTCCTCGCCTCGGGCGCCGCCCTGATGGCTGTCGGCGGAGCGGCCCCCGCCTTCGCGCAAAGTTCTCACGGAGGGGCCGCGCCCGACCGCGCCGCCATTCTCGCCACCATGAAGCGCGCCACCGCCTTCATGACCGACGAGGTCGCTGTGGGCGGCGGCTATGTCTGGAACGTCCTGCCCGACTTCTCGCGACGCTGGGGCGAGCTGGAAGCGTCGCCGACCATGATCTGGGTCCAGCCTCCAGGCACGGCGACGGTGGGCCACGTCTACCTCGATGCCTATCACGCCACCGGCGACGAGCAGTTCTACAACGCCGCCAAGGCCGCCGCCGACGCCCTGATCGCCGGCCAGCACCCCCGGGGCGGCTGGAACTACGTCATCGACACGGCCGGCGAGGAGAGCCTCAAACACTGGTACGAGACGATCGGCGGAAACGCCTGGCGGCTGGAGGAATTCCAGCACTACTACGGCAACGCCACCTTCGATGACGCGGGCACGGCCGAGGCGTCGCAGCTGCTGTTGCGGGTCTATCTGGAGAAGCGCGAGCGCAAATATCGGGCGCCGCTCGACAAGGCGATCCAGTTCGTTCTCGACGCCCAGTATCCGAACGGCGGCTGGCCCCAGCGCTTCCCGTTCGTCGAGGGCGCGGGCGGCCTGCACGGCAATCCGGACTACACCCCCTACATCACCTTCAACGACGACGTGGCGGGCGAGAACATCGAGTTCCTGCTCTACTGCCACCAGGCGCTGGGGTCGAACGACCGCCGTCTGGTCGACGCCATCCAGCGTGGCATGGACATCTTCATCGCCACCCAGCAGCCGATGCCGCAACCGGCCTGGGGGCTGCAGCACTATCCCGACACGCTGAAGCCGGCTCAGGCCCGCACCATCGAACCGCGCGCCTTCGCCACCCACACCACGGCGACGAACATCCGGTCGATGATCGGCTTCTACAAACTGACGGGCGACCGGAAATACCTGGCGCGCCTGCCGGAGGCGCTGGACTGGCTGGATCAGGTGAAGACGCCCCAGAACCTGATCGCGCCGGGGCGGACCCATCCGACCTTCATCCTCGAGGGCTCGAACACCCCGGTCTATATCCACCGCCGGGGATCGAACATCAGGAACGGCCGCTACTACGCCGACGAAAACCCGACCAACCTTGTCATCCACTACGGCTCGTTCCGGAACCTCGACACGGCCGCCCTTCGCGCCGAGCTGGAAGCGGCGACCGCGATGGATCCGGCGGCTCTGATCGCCGCCTCGCCGCTGAAGGTTCGGGCGGGTACGCTGAACCTGCCCAAATACTTCACCCTGCGCGACGTCAGCATCTGGGACATGTCGACCGACGGGCGGCGTCCGCGTCCGGTGGCGGCCGGGCGGGCGGCGGAACTGGCGGCGAGCCTCAACGCACGCGGCTACTGGCCGACGCCGATGACCACGACGTCCAACCCCTATATCGGCCCGTCACCAGAGGCGGTGACCGGCGGCGAGTATCAGACAACCCGTGTCGGCGACCTGTGGGACACCTCGCCTTACAACACCGACTTCCCGGTGGAAGCCATCTCGACCGAGACCTTCATCCGCAACATCGGCGACCTGATCGAGGCGATGGCGTCGTAATGGACCGGCGACAGCTTCTCGTCACCGGCGCGGCGGCGGGCCTGACCGCCACTGGCGGCTGCGCCTCCCTGATGGGCCGGGGCCCGGCGGACCAGACCGTCTGGCGCTTCGGGGCCCTGGACCGGATCGGCGCGCCCCTGACGATCGAGGGGGCGCCGCAGCGCGTCGAGGGCCCCTCCTCCCTTCCCGACGGCGCCCTGCAGTTCGACGGCGTGGACGATGCCCTTTTCATCAGCCAGCATCCGCTGGCCGGGGCCTCGACCTTCGCCTTCGAGGCCGTCTTCCGCCCCGACGGCGGCGCCTTCGAACAGCGCTGGCTGCATCTTCAGTCCGACGAGAATCCCGCACCCGGCCAGACCCCGGTCGGGACCCGGTTCCTGTTCGAGATCCGCGTCTACGGCGACCAGTGGGCGCTCGACGCCTTCGTGAAGGGGCCGACCTACAATCAGACGCTGCTCTTCCCCGACAGGCTGCACCCCGTCGGCCGCTGGCACCACGTCGCCCAGACCTATGACGGGACGACCTACCGGGCCTATGTGAACGGGGAGCTTCAGGGCGAGGCCGCGATCGCCTTCACGCCCCAGGGCCCCGGTCGCGCATCGGTCGGCACCCGGATCAACCGGGTCAACTATTTCAACGGCGCCATCGCCGAGGCCCGGTTCACCCGGCGTTTCCTGCGGCCCGACCAGTTCACCGGCGTCCATCCGGCCTGATCCCGCGCAATGAAAAAGGCCCCGGCGTTTCCGCCGAGGCCCTCACTCATCTCATTCCGCGCTCACGTCGCCCGAAGGGCGGTCGCGCGAAAAGAATGTCTTACGCCTCGTCAGCAGGCTTGTCGGCGGCGCCGGTGACCGGCACCTGGGCGCCCTTGGCCGGACGGACGGTCTGGCGTTCGGCGATACGGGCCGACTTGCCGCGACGGTCGCGCAGGTAATAGAGCTTGGCGCGCCGGACGACGCCGCGACGCTTCACCTCGATCGACTCGATGTTCGGCGACAGGATCGGGAAGACGCGCTCGACGCCCTCGCCGAAGGAGATTTTCCGGACGGTGAAGTTCTCGTTCACGCCGCCGCCGGCGCGGGCGATGCAGACGCCTTCGAAGGCCTGAACGCGCTCGCGCTCGCCTTCCTTGATCTTGACGTTGACGCGAAGCGTGTCGCCGGGCTGGAAGACCGGGATCGCGCGGACGGCGATCAAACGGGCTTTTTCTTCCGCTTCGAGCGTCTGAAGGATGTTGGCCATGGTCTATTCTCCTCGGGCTTTGGCGCCCTTTAGCTTTGATTTGGCGGAAGGTTCCGCAGGTCTTGTTTCCAGATGCGCCGCCCACAGATCGGGCCGTCGCTCCCGGGTCGTCTCTTCCCGTTGCGCCTGACGCCAGGCCGCCATCTTGCGATGGTCGCCGGACAACAGGATCTCGGGGATGTCGATCCCCTCGAACGTCCGCGGTCGCGTGTACTGCGGATGCTCCAGAAGACCGTCCTCGAAGCTTTCGGAGGACAGGCTTTCGGCCTGGCCCAGAACGCCGGGGATCAGTCGCACGCACGCCTCGATCACCACCATCGCCGCCGCCTCGCCACCGGCCAGGACTGCGTCTCCGACGGAGACCTCCTCGAACCCGCGTGCGTCGAGCACCCGCTGGTCCACCCCCTCGAACCGGCCGCAGAGAACGACGATGCCGTCCGCCTTTGCCCAGTCCTTCACTCGCGCCTGCGTCAGGGGTCGACCGCGTGCGCTCATGTACAAAAGCGGCCGGGGCGACCCTGTCAGGCTGTCGAGAGCCCGGGCCACCACGTCCGCTTTGAGGACCTGTCCGGGGCCGCCACCCGCGGGGGTGTCGTCCAGGAAGCCGCGCTTATCTTCGGAAAAGTCGCGAATGTCCAGCGTCTGCAGGTCCCAGAGCCCCTTCTCGCGCCAGGCCGTGCCGATCAGCGACACGCCGAGCGGCCCGGGAAAGGCCTCGGGGAACATGGTCAGGACGGTGGCGGAGAAGGGCATGGGGCGCGATCTAGCGCCCCTGCCCTCTCACGTCACGCCTTGGCGGCGATGCCCGTCTCGGCGAGCCATTCCAGGATCTTGCCCTTGGGCATGGCGCCGACCTTGAGCGACGCCATCTGGCCGTCCTTGAACAGCATCAGGGTCGGGATGCCCTTCACGCCCAGTTTGGACGGGGTCATCGGGCTGTCGTCGATGTTGATCTTGGCGATGGTGACCTGGCCGCCGAGTTCGTCGGAGATCTGCTCCAGGGCCGGGCCGATCTGCTTGCAGGGGCCGCACCACTCCGCCCAGAAGTCCACCAGCACGGGGGTGGACGATTTCAGGACGTCGGCGTCGAAGCTCTCGTCGGTGACCTTGACCGTGGCCATGGGACTCATCTCCTCAAGGGGCGGCGTCGGCGCGCCCGGTGTCATGTTGGTCTGAGATGTGGGGCGATTCTGGGGGAAATCAACGGAGGTCACGCAGCGACCTTCACAACCAAAAGGCCGCCGCTCCGCGAACGACGACCTGATCAGGCTTACGCGGAGAAACACGACCTCTCGATGAAGCCTTGCGCGGCGGCCGACGCCTCCGACGGGTTATGCCCGCCGTCGAACTCGAGTGCCGCGAACGGAGCCTCCGCCACGCGCAGGGCCTCGACCAAAGGCACATAGTGGTCGGCGAAAGGCGCGGCCGGATCACGGCGGCCGCCAGCGACGAAGACCGGACGATCGGCCAAGGCGGCGGCGCGAGGCGCCAGCCTGTAGGATTCAGCCCCGGCAGTGATCGCGTTCATGAAGCCGTCGACGCCATCGGGTCCGAAGCGCGTCGAGGCAGGGTCGGCCGCGAAGCTGTCCAGATCCGTCTTCCAGGCCGATCGATAATCGGCGTCTGCTCCCCAGCGCGCACCGATCACGCCCATGTCTGCGGGAACCAGGGCTACGGCGCACCGAACGTCGGGGTCTGCAGCGGCTGTCTGCAAGGCGACCCAGCCGCCGTAGCTGACACCGATCACCCCGATCTTCGCCGCATCAACGCCGTTACCCGCAGCCTCCTTCAACCAGGCCACTGAAGCGGCGCCGTCTTCGCGCGAATGTTGAAGGCTGATCGTACCACCAGAGGAGCCGGTGCCTCGATACTGGGGCAACAGCACCGTATAGCCGGCCGCCTGCAGGTCCGTGGCGATGCGCGGAATGTTCGGACCAGCAGGAAACCCGTTGAACAGGACGATGGCCGGACGCGCACCTTCACCGACACCATCCAGAACACGGGCGGAGAGGGTTGCATCACCGGACGTGATGGACACGTCCCTCGCGGGTTCTTGTGCGGCGGCGATCCCCGGGAAAGCCAGCAGGGCGATGGCGGCGAAGGATTTCATTTGAAGCCTTGAAGTTGAAGATGCCCGGCGCAAGTCGCGTTCAGCAAGCGTCATCTTACCGGCGTTTCTCAGCCCACGCAGGTTTACCTTCTGTCATGACACGGCTTTCATGATGCGGAAGTATGAGTGTCTGATCGCCAGCCTCGAATCCGCCGCCCGGCCATAACTGGCGTTCACCGCATTCTCTCTTCGCGCAGTCCCGCCAACGCTTCGTCCATCAGCCCCTGCGGCACCGGCATGAGTTTGGGCCCGTCCGTCCAGACCAGGGCCGCCTCGACCGGGCGGTCGGGATACAGCCGGGCCAGCACCGCGACATAGGTGGCCATCTGGGCGACGTAGGCGGGGTCGGCGTCCTCGATACGGCCGGGGGCGGGGCGGTTGGTCTTGTAGTCGACGACGAGGACGCGCTCGGGCGTGACCACCAGCCGGTCGATGCGGCCGTTGATGACGACGCCGGGACGCAGGGTTTCGGCCCCGCCGGTCAGGGCGATCTCGGCGCGGGAGCCGGGGCCGAAGACGGCGTGGAAGCGGGCGTCGTCGAGCACGCGGAAGGCGGCCTCGATCATCTCCGCCCGCTGGGCGTCGGACAGGTCGCGCTCCTTCGCCAGCAGGCGGGCGGCGGCCTCGGGTCGGTCGGCGGGGGCGATTTCGGGCAGGCGTTCGAGCAGCAGGTGGATCAGATCGCCGCGCCGGAAGCGGCCCAATGCGGCCCCCTCCCCGGTCGATGAGACGGCGAGCGGCGACGGGGCGGCGATCCGCTTGGCGCCCTCCATCTGGGATGGGGAGACATAGCGGGCGGATGGATCGACCGGCGGCAGGGTCCGGGCCCAGGCGGGGACATCGGCGGCGGATCGGGCGGAGGCCTCGCCGGCGCCCAGCACCTCGGGATCGACGCCGTAGCGGCGGCGGCCGTCGCCGATGTCGCGGACCTGTCCGCCGAGGCGTTCGAAGGTCTCGGTCAGGACGGCCCACCAGCTGCCGTCCTCATAGCCCAGTTTCGACCGGCCCGAGCCGCGCCCGAGGATGACGATCCGGTCGCGGGCGCGGGTCAGGGCGACGTAGAGGAGGCGCAGGGTCTCGTCGTCGACCCTTTGCTGGCGGACGGCGCGGGCGGCGGCCGAGGCCTCGCAGTCCTCCTTTTCCGACCCGGGGCACATCAGCCAGGCCTCGGCCCCGTCGGCGAATTCGACCGGCATCAGGGTCGGCCCCTGGGCCTTCGCCCGCGCCGTGGTGTCGGGCAGGATCACCACCGGCGCCTCCAGCCCCTTCGAGCCGTGGACGGTCATGACGCGGACCTCGCCGCGCGCGCCTTCGAGCTCGCGCTTCACCTCGACGTCGGCGGCCTCCAGCATCGACAGGGCGGTCTCGAGATCGAGGCCGCCGCGCTGTTCGGCCGCCAGCACCTGGTTCAGGGTCTCGTCGATCGCCTCCTCCGCCTCGCGACCGAGGCGGGACAGGAGGCGGGCGCGGCCGGAGCGGCCGGTCCCGTCCACCCGGTTCAGCAGGGCGGCGAAGAAGGCGAAGGGGTCGCGGCCCCGCTGGTCGATCGCGAAGGTCAGCAGGTCGCGGGCGCGGGCCCACTCCGGGCGTTCGGCCGCGCGGCTTTGCAGGACAGGCCACAGCCGACCCTTGCGGCGCTCGGCCCCGGCGAGGTCGAACAGACTGTCCTCGTCCAGATCGCAGAAGGGGCTGCGCAGGATGCCAGCGAGGCTGAGGTCGTCGTCAGGATAGAGGGCGAAACGGGCCACGGCGATCAGGTCGTCGAAGGCGATGTGCGACGACAGCTTCAGCCGGTCGGCGCCGGCCACGGGGACGCTCGCCGCCTTGAGGGCGCGGATGATCTCCTCGAAGGTCGCGTCACGGCGGCGGACCAGGATCAGGAAATCGCCGTAGCCGCAGGGACGCAGGGCGCGGGTCTTGCGGTCCTGCACGGCGACGCCGGTCTCGACCTGGCGTCTGATCTCACGAGCGAGGTCGGCGGCCATCCGCTTGCGCGCGCCCTGGACCGGCTCCTGATCGACGGGGTCGTCCCAGGCGTCGCGTTCGGGCGGTTTCTCGTCCTCGTAGAGGGGCCAGAGGTCGATACAGCCCTGATCGTCGGCGCGCATCGCCTTGTGGGCCGGGATGGCGCCGACCTGTTCGCCGACGAGGGCGCGGGTGCGTTCGGGGCCTTCGAAGACGGCGTCTACGAAGCCCAGCACCTCGGGCGTGGAGCGGAAGGAGGTGGCCAGTTCGACGCCCGCGTAGGCGAAGCCGGCCCCGCGAACGAGGGTCTCGTAGCTCTGCGCCTCGCGGTTCAGCCGCTCGGGCCGGGCGCCCTGGAAGGAGTAGATCGACTGTTTCTCGTCGCCGACGGCGAAGACGGTGCGCTCGACCTGGCCGGCCCCGAAGCGACGCGATCCGGCGCCGGAGAAGAAGCCCTCGGTCAGGGCGCGGATGATGTCCCACTGCTCCGGGGCGGTGTCCTGGGCCTCGTCGATCAGGACATGCTCGACCCCGCCGTCCAGCTTGTAGAGGACCCAGGCGGCGTTGGCCCGGACGGTGAGCAGCTCGACGGTGCGGGCGACGAGGTCGCCGAAGTCGAGGGCGCCGCGCCGGGTCTTGGCCTGGTCGTATAGGGCGCCGTGGGCCTGTGCGAGCGTGAGAACATGGACGGTGTCCTCGGCGACGCGGGCCTTACGGACCTGACCCAGGGTCGCGACCACCTTGTCCTGCAGGGCCATCAGCCAGTCGCGGGCCCGGGCGGGCGCCGACTTGGTGGCCATCGACTTGCGGGGCGCGCCGCTGGTCAGGAAGACGGCGGAGACCTCCGGAAAGGTCCAGTCGGCGGCGTACATGCGGTCGGCGCAACCCTGATCGGTGACCGAACCGGTCGACATCAGTTCTGCGATTTCCAGCCATTCGCCCCGGTCGAGGAAGCGCATGAAGTCGGACTGGATCGACGCCACATCGCTGTCGGGATCAGCGCCGACGAGGGCGTAGGGGCTGATCGTGGGGTCGGCGGCGATGCGGGCGACATAGTCGATCAGCCGGGCGCGATCCTGTTCGATGCGGGCCAGCAGGCTCTCGAAACTGGCCCAGTCGAGCTCGACGGCGAAATGGGCATAGGCGCGGCCGATGCGGCCGTCGACGTTGGCGAGCGCCGCGCGGGCCAGGTCCTCGCGCGCGGCGTGCGACAGGGCCAGGGCCGCCTGATCCTCCAGCACGGTGAAACCGGGGGTGACGCCGGCCTCCAGCGGGAAGCGCCGCAGCAGCTTTTCGCAGAAGGCGTGCAGGGTCTGGATCTTCAGACCGCCGGGGGTGTCGAGGGCCTTGGCGAAGAGTTTGCGCGCCCGCGACAGGTCGGCATGGGACAGGGTGGCGGCGTCGCGTCCGTCGAGATCGGCCAGGGACGCCGACAGGGCGCGGTCGTCCATGACGGCCCAGGCGCCGAGCCGGTCGAACAGCCGCGCCTGCATCTCGGCGGCGGCGGCCTTGGTATAGGTGACGCACAGGATCTCGCCCGGTTGGACCTCCTCCAGCAGCAGACGCGCCACCCGGTCTACCAGGGTAGAGGTCTTGCCCGACCCCGCATTGGCGGTGACGAAGACCGACTGGCGCGGGTCCGCCGCCGCAATCTGATACGGGTCGGGCAGGATGCGGGTGGAGGCCTCCAGGCTCATGTCTCCCCCTCATCGCCGCCGACGACATGCCATTCCCAGACGCGGGCGAGATGATCGTAGTTGCCGCCAAAATTGCCCATGAACTGAGGCGCGACCCAGCTCAGATAGGGCGTTCGTTCGCTGTCGAACCGCGCCACCCGCGCCTTCAGCCCGGCCAGCGCAGCCTGCGACAGTGCCGCCGCCTCGGCCCCCGAAGCCCGCACCGCCTGCTCGCCCGGCACCTTGCGACCGACGACGCGGACATAGGTCAGCTCCTCGGGCTCGACCGGGCCGGAGGTCTTCGACCCGGCGTCGGCCAGGATGGCCCCGGTCAGGGTCAGCTGGGGCGAAAAGCCCGTCTTTAGCTGTTTGGCCGAGGGGATCTGCCCGGTCTTGAAATCCAGCACCGCCGCACCCGAGCCCGACAGTTCGATCCGGTCCGCCTTCGCGGTCAGGGTGAAGGGTCCGGCGGGGGCCGCGAACGTCAGGGACAGCGTTTCCTCCACGCGGATGTCGATGCCCTTGGCCCGCCTGCTCATCTCGAACCCGGC
>NZ_JANODA010000087.1:0-88776 GCF_031412435.1 Brevundimonas sp. | reverse complement strand
AAGATCGGGATTTCGCCCCGGTTCAGCCGCTCGATCTTGGAGGGATCCTTGTCGACGCAGACGACCGTGTGGCCGAAGTCGGCGAAACAGGCGCCGGACACCAGACCGACATAGCCGGTGCCAATCATCGTCACGCGCATCCTACGATCCCGACCGGATAAACTGACCAGCGAATAGCTTGCTGCAGCGCAGCGATGCAACCTTCACGACATAAACCCCATGGCTGACCAAAAGCGGTCAATGAAGGCCCGCTGCCTCAGGCTACCGGACCCGGAATGTAACCAAGGTTTAATACCCTGCAGCTGCCTGATCTGAGATCAAGCCGTCGATGTTCCGCGCAAGCGATCGTCTGAAATCAAATCATCGATCTTGCATCGCATGCATCACCGATCCTACTGCACCAAAACAAACTATCAAACTTTGACAAGATTACCCAAATTAGGAGTGCACTTCTGCGATAAGCTCGAGCCCGACTATGTACGCCTTTCTTGAGCGCTGATCTCGGCGCCTGCCAAATCAAAAAACAATACGCGTTCGACCAGCCAGGTTAACGGTCTGGGTCAACCCGGCCCATTTCACGGTGGCCAACGTAGGCCCATGCAGTGGCGTGATTTCAAACTGACCTAAAAGCAGATCATAAGACAAATTCCCTGCATTTTGTTGACCGGCATCAGCCCCGGTTCCGAGCATGATGAAGGTGGTCTGGTCGTCGATCGGATGGCCGATAAACAGATATCCTCCAAGATACAGGTTCTCGCCCCTCGGTGGACAGCGCCTCCCGTGCAGCTACCCGAGATGCCCGCCGACTTACGGGGCCTAACGTCTCGCCACACCGGCGAAGCCAAAGCAGTTCGCTAGTCGAAGGTCTGGACTTGTCTGAGTTGCGTCCGATCGATCTGGGCTTGGCGCTTGGTCGACAGGCTCGGGAGAGACGCCGAGTCCGGACGCGCTTGCGCCGCGAACGGCGCATTGATCAAAAAAAAGACCCGGACCAGAAACGTTCACGGTATTCCAATGGCTGGCCGAGACCGGCGGGATCAGTGACCACGAGATGCGGCGTACCTTCAACCGCGGCATCGGTTTGATCCCGATCGGTGTGCCGGGGGACGCCGAGGACGTTCTGGCCGCCCTCCTGGAGGCCGGCGAGACGGCCTTCGTCTGTGGCCAGAGGCTGAGACGCCAATGCCCTCGCGGCCGCTGGACGTGGGCCGCAAGATGATTATGGCGAAGGTTGCGTTAAGGTGTCATGATTTTGTGCGTGTGACGGATAAAGTGCTCGGCTGACGTCGCTCAGTCCGATCCAAGCGCCGAACGACGGCAAGGATCGTCTCGTTCCACGGGCGTTCATGTGGGATAGGGGAACTGATGGACTACAGTCGCCGCCGTTTCGTGCGATCGACGCTCAAGGTGGCCTGCGCGACCAGCACCGGCGCGCTCTTCGGATGCGGTCAGATCGGGTCTGAAGCGTTCGGCGACGTCACCGTCAACAGAGCGGAACGGACGTCGCCGATCTTAGAGCCGACGCCGGTCTCCCCCCAGCCGAGCGTCCCGGCCAACGTCGTGACCGAGACGATCTTCTTCCAGTCGTCGATCGACCCCGTCAGCTTTCCGAACATCCGCATGATCGTCACCTATCGAAGCGATCACATGGCCTATCGAGGGCCTTTGCCCATCCTGTTCCTGGGCCACGGGACGAATCAGATCGCCGCGCAGTTCCCGACCGAAGCGCTGCGGCGTTACGCCGATCGGGGCTTCTTCGTCGTCACGCTGGAAATGCGGTTCGCCTCGTCCTGGGCCCCCGGCATGGGCTATGACGCCATGGGCCGCGACAGCCAGGGCCGCATGACCAGAGACGTTATCGACGCCCTGTGGACCCTCAGAAAGCGGTTCGGGAACAAGCTCGAGTTCGGCAACCGGACGTATGCGGGGTATTCGGGCTCGGAAGCCTTCGCCCTGGCGATGAAGGCGCCCTGGGCGTTCGACCTGATCGTCGCCTATTTCTGCATACCGGAGTACCGCGCGCACCGGGCGTTCGGAGGGACGGTCCAGGTCGCGGCCCAGACCCCAGGCGGCTATGCGTCCAGGAACGCCCTGATCGGTGTGCCCCGGAACCGGCGGTCGGGCCACCTTATCGTCGCCTGGGATACCCAGGACGAGCATGTCAGCCCCGCGTCCCAGCAGCAGATGGTCGACGAACTGACCCAGCGAAATCAGACGCCCTTCGCCTTCAAGCGCACCTCGCCCGCCGATGCCATCCGGGTCATCCACGGCATTCCGGCCGCCAGCGTCGTCAACTTCGCCGGTATCGAGGACGACTGGCTACAGTCCGCGCTGTCCGGACACCATACGGCCGGGCGTGCTCCGGCGAGGGGAACCGATCTCTACATCGGCGGCTACATCTGGATCGGTGACCCGATGGCGGCCGACACCCCGCTGGTCATGCTCGGGGACGGCGCCACCGCCGGGCAGCAGCATTCGGCCAATCTGTCCTACGATCTGAACGCGAGGTCGTTCGACATCACGCCCCTGAACGGTCCGACCTCCGTCACCATCGGCTGGCGCGGATCGATTGCGACGCGGGTGCTGACTGAGAGAGCCGTCGTCACCCTGTAGACCGCCGTCGGGTCCGCGCCCCGCACCGTCCTGATACCGTCGCTCTCGGCCCTTTCGCGCTTGTCGTGGACGTGATCGACGATGCCCAAGGCATTGGTGGCCTCGGCGTCCATGAGCACCGAGGATGGGGTGCTCACTGAACAGCCTCAATCCGATGTCGTACGAAATCTGGCGGGTGTTCCACGAATACTGGGTCGCATTGCTGTCGAAGAGCTGCAGGGCGAGCGGACAGAGGAAGTACAGGGCCACCGCGGTCAGGGCGATCAGGGCATAGCGGATCGGGTTGCGGATCTGGATGAACGGCAGCAGCACCAGCGTCGCGATCAGCATGAGCGCCCCGGCCTTGCCCTCCGTCAGCACCAGACAGACGACCATCGCCCCCGCCCAGAGGAAGTTCTTATGCGGCAGGAAGTACAGGATCGGAAACACGATCACGGGCGTGATCGAGTCCCCCAGGAAGTCGAACTAGCGCCGCCCTGGAAGCCCTCGAACGTCTCGCCGAAGCCCAGCAGGCGTGCGCCAACGAAGTTGACGACGGTAATGACGGACAGGGCGTAGATGGCCAGACCGCCCGCCCATTCCAGCTGACGGCGGGTCAGCGGCAGGGCGGCCAAGGCCAGCGGGAGCGACAGCCGCCGCGAAGACGATGGCGTACTGCAGTCCGAGCCGAGGCTGCCCCGTTCGATCGCCAGTTGCTGGATGACCGGGACCAGCGAATAGACCAGCACCATCGCCGGCACGGTCCACGACCGTATGCGTCCGCCGACGGAGAGCGCGGCGAACAGCGCGATCGCCCCCACGATGAGGATCTTCGGCGCCTTCAGGTCGTCCCTGTCGTCGTCGTAGTTCAGGGGCGTGAGAGCGAAGACGACCGCGAAAAGCGGAAACAGGCTCCGCGCGGTGATCCGGACGCGCTTCTGGCGCGCCGGGATCGTTGAACTCGTAAGCAGCGACACCCTGGTCCCCATGTCTTCAGGCAAGCGATTGCGCTCCGCTCGGCGGGGCGAGGCGGACGGGCGTCCACCGCCTTAGTGCAAATCGCCTTTGTCCCCACCCGAATCCTCCCGGTCAGGGTGCGGACGCACCGACGCATATCGACCCGTGCAAGGCGGGCGTGTAGGTTCGTCTGCGATACCGAGGGGGGGGGGCGCGTGGGATTGTTGTCGAGCGTTGCGGACGTGCATCCGCGCTCCTTCGCCACCGGGGCGATGTCCTACATCCCCGGCCTGTTCGAGTGGTGGGACGACCGGCGACCGATGGGCAACACCGCCGACCCCGCCTATTGCCGAAACATCTGGCGATTCCACCGCGACAACGCCCTGCAGGCCAGTCCGAACCGGCTGGCCCGGGTCGGCGAGATCGGGCCCGGCGCGACCCTAGGCGTCTGCATCGCGGCCCTGCTGGACGGGGTTGATCAGGCCGTGGCGATCGACGCCGGTCACTACGCCAAGATCGAGGCCAACGTGGGGATGCTCCGCTCACTGACGGAGGGCGACGGGGCGTCCTTCGATCGGCTGCGGGACGCGGTGGCCGCCGCGCGCGACGCCGGCCCGGCGGCCCCGTTGAAATATGTAGCGCCTTGGAGCGACCGGACGATCTGCGCGCTCGACAGCCTGGACCTGATCTTCAGCCACAGCGTGCTGGAGCATGTCTCCGACCCGGCCGCCACCTACGCCGCCTGTTTCTCCTGGCTCAAGGCGGGGGGCATCATGAGCCACAAGATCGACCATTCCTCGCACGCCCTGACCCGCAGTTGGAACGGCCACTACGAGATCCCAGACGTCCTGTGGACGCTGATCTACGGCCGTCGCCCCTATCTGCTGAACCGCTGGCGGCCGGCGCGGCACTTGTCCGCCTTTCGCGCGGCGGGGTTCGAGATCCTGGCGTCGAGCCGGTTCGTGATCGGCGACGGGTTGGACACCGAGGTCACGCTCGATGCGTGGCCGGACGACGACCGGCTGGTTCGCACCAGCACGATCATCGCCCGCAAGCCCTGACGCCCGGATCGGGTCGCGCTAACCCTTCTTGACCCCCCAGAAGGCCGAGGGCGGCCGGTCGCGGGCGCGGTCGCCCAACCGGCTCCAGATCGGGTCCAATGCGCCGAGATGGAGCCCCTCCTTGAAGGCCCAGTGGTTGGCGAACTGGATGTCGAAATAGCCGGGATTGGCCAGCAGAGAGGCGGCCAACAGATACTGCTCGTTGTAGCCCCGCTCGCTCCAGGACCGAGGATAGTCGTAGGGCAGGAAGATGTCGTGGACGCCCACCAGCACGCCGGGGCGCAGCCGAGGCAGGATCTCGGTCATGCAGACGGTGACGTCCGAGTTCATCAGCGAGCGGTGGGAGTTGTCGATGAACAGCACATCGCCAGGCTCCAGCCGGTCGAACACCGCCGGATCGACGTCCTCGACCCTTTCGCGCACCACCTCGTCGCAGATGGCGTCGACGTCGGCCCGGGGTTCCGGGTCGATCGAGACGATGCGGGCGTCCGATCCGGCGTGCAGCAGGGCCGCCTTCACATAGAGGGTGGAGTTGCCGCTGCCGACCTCCATGTAGGTCCGCGCGCCCCGGGCCGCCCACATCAGGGTCAGAGCGTCCACGACCGGGATCATGTGATTGTGCCAGTCGATGGCCGACAGTGAGGGATAGGCACCCTCGTCGATCGCCTGAACCACGGGTTCCAGCCCCGCCAGGGACCGCATGTTGGCCGCGACGGTCGAGCGCGACGCCTCCAGGATGCGGGCGAGATAGGGATTGCCCGGTGCTTGTTCCCAGCGGGTCTCCAAGCGGAGGGGATACTCGATGTAGATCGGCGTATGGCCCATCGCGAGCCGCTTCATCGCCCGCACATATTTGATCACGGTCATCGCGTCCTGATTGAGGTGGGTTCGTGGGGAATAGCGTCGCAGAGGAAGACGGAAGGGCACCGGCGTCTGCAATAGCCCTTGGCAAGGTTAGCCGGCGTTCATGACGTCGTCCATCGTGGCGTATCGCGGTTGCGCGGATTGCCGCCGCCCGCCGTCCAGTATAGTCATCGCGCTGTCCGAATCAGGATCGAAAACAGCCCATGCGGAGCGACGCCAGTCATCTCTCGATCGGCCTGGCCGGGCTGGGCTCGCTGGCCTGTTCCGCGGCTGCGCTGGCCTTCGACGCGCCCGGGGCCGACTGGGCCACCCTGTCGGGCCTAGTCCCCGTGCGCGAGGCCCGGGCGCACGCCCTGGCCGGCGCGGTCGAAGCCGCGCCCGCCCGCCCGGTTCCGGTCTTGCAGAGGGACGTCTCCATCATGGCCGACCCCCTTGCCAACCCCGCAGCCCCGCCGACGCGCGAGCGCCAGAGGATTGCCGCCCCGTCGAGTTGGTGAGGGGGTCGGGGACCCTTGCCAACCCCTGCCTTCATGGCCCAGACGGTTCCGGGGGTTTCTCGGCATGTTCAGACGAGGACCGGGTCACGTCGGCGACGTCGGCCCGGATGAGACATTCTGCGGTCGGAGCTTCGCGTCGCGCGGGGCTCCGGCGGATCGGTGAGACGGGGGCGTTGAGCGCATGCATGTGACACTGAATCAGAGGACGGATTCGCAGCAGCACATGCAGGCTGTGATGCTGCCGTATCTGAGGCCCGAGATGGCGCTCTACGACGTCGGGTGCGGCGAGAAGCCGTTCGCGGACTTCCTGAGGGGCCGGGTCGCGCGCCACATCGGCGTGGACATCGACTACGGCTTCTACGACTCCCGTCACATCGACCTCGTCGGCAGCGCCGACGACCTACCGATCGAGGACGGCACGGCCGACGCCATCCTGTCCAGCCAGGTGATCGAGCATCTTCCGGACCCGGAGAAGTCGATCGCCGAGGCGGCGCGGGTGCTGAAGCCCGGCGGCCTCTTGTTCCTCAGCTACCCCTACCTCTATCCCATGCACGCCGTGCCCCATGACTTCGCGCGGCTGAGCGAGTTCGCGCTGGACGGGATGCTGTCGCGGCACGGGCTGGAGCTGGTCGAGCGTCGGGCCCTGGCCGGGTTCTGGTATCTGATGGGGGCGTTGACGCCCATCTACATCGAGGGGCTGCCGTTCATGCGGGCGCTCCGGCTAGGCCGGCCGCTGGGGTGGCTGGCGCGCCACTGGTTCCGCGCCCTGCACGCGCTTGAGGGCGCGGCCCTGCGGCTGATGAAGAAGGACGTGGAGGCCGCGCGGGCGATCTGGACGGTCACCTACATCCTCGTGGCGCGCCGGCCGACCGCGGCCTGACATGACGCGCGCGCGGACCATCGCCGCCTGGTGGGCCGCGAACCGGGGGCCCTTCGTCCAGGTCGCCGGGAACATGGGCATCCTGACCGCGCAGCGCGTGGTCCAGCGGGTCGCGGGCCTGGTCAGCCTGTATTTCGTCGTACGCCATCTGAGCCCCGCCGACCTAGGTCACTACCAGTTCGCCACCGTCGCCCTGGTGGCCCTGGCCTTCTTCGCCCTTCCGGGGCTGGACAACGCACTGATGCAGTCGATCGCGCGCGGGTCCGGACAGATCTATCGCCGGGCGACCGGGTTTTCCGTCTCCTTCAGCCTGCTGGGGTCCGTCGCGCTGGTGCTGGTCGCCCTGGCCCTGCGTCCGCGAGAGCCGGAGGCGTTCGGGCCCCTGCTGGCCACCGCCGCCCTGTTCGCTCCGTACACGGCGCTGGTACAGTGGAAGAGCGTGCTGATCGGGCGATCCCGCTTCGTTCCGCTGGCAGCGGCGGAGGGCGTGACCGCCCTGTTGACCCATGGCGGCCTGGTCGCCGCCGTGATGCTGGACGTGCGAGCGCTGTGGGTATTCGTCCTGCTCTATCTCGCGCCGACGGCCGTGATGAACGTGCTCGCGACGGCTCTGTGCCTGCGCACCAGCACCCTCGCGGGCGGCGAGGGCGAAGAGAACGAGGGGCTGTTCCGCTATGGACTCCAGGCCTCGGCGGTCACCGCGGTCAGCATGATCGCCGAGCAGATCGAGCGGCTGATCATCTTTCTGCTGATCGGGCCCGCTGCCCTTGCCATCTACCTGGCGGGCGACCGGCTGTCAGAGCTGGTGCGGGGCGTGTTCCAGGACGCCGCGGCGGTGCTGGCCGCCCGGTTCGCGCGCATGGCGACCTATCAGGGGCGGATCGAGCGGGCGATCTGGGTCATCTGCGTCGCGGCCGGGGTGACCATCATCCTGTTCGCCTTCACGCTCGCGCCCACCGTCCTGCTGCTCATCTTCGGCCCCGCCTTTCAGCCATCGATCCCCTATGCACAGGCGCTGCTGTGCTCGGTCGCGATCGGCAATGTCGGCCAGTTCCAGTTCCGCTTCATCCGGTCCCAGGTCGACGGCCAGTCGTTCCGCACCATCACCCTGTGGACATCGGGTTTTCGGATCGTCGGCAGTATGGTTCTCGTGGGGCTGTTCGGCGTCTGGGGCGCGGTCGCGAGCGTCGTCGGCCACCGACTCGTCTTGAGCCTGGCGTCATCGGTGATGATTCGGACACGGTATCGTGCCGCGCCCGCTTCGCCGACCGTGGAGACTTGATCGGGATCGCTCAAGGCGTGATGCTATTGTCGGCCTAACGGCCACGCTTGAACCGGGAAGGGTGATATCTGTGGGATTGTTCATCAGGAACCGGATCGCTCGCGCTCTGGGGGTGCAGGTGCAACCCACGGATCTTCGCGCGGTGACGGCGGAAGATTCCGAGATCGTCGAACTCTGCAGGCCCTATTCGCTCGCCTCCAAGGAACGCATCCTCGCCGTGCGACATGCCGCTCAGTATGTCGCCAAAGCCGGAATCCCGGGCGCGTTCGTCGAATGCGGCGTTTACCGGGGCGGGTGCTCGATGGCCGCCGCGTACAGTTTCGCTCGGGCCGGCCGAGACGACGTCGACATGTATCTTTTCGACACCTTCGAGGGGATGCCGCCCGCGGGCCCGCAGGACGTACATGCGGAACGCGGCAGCCTCGCGGCCGACATGTTCCCGGCCGACGGTGCCTGGGACCTCGCTTCGTACGAGGAAGTCAGCGAGAACATGGCGCGCACCGGCTATCCGGCGGAGCGCATACATCAGGTCAAGGGCATGGTCGAGGACACGATCCCGCACCATGCTCCCGAGAGCATCGCCCTCCTTCGCCTGGACACCGATTGGTACGCCTCGACGCGGCACGAGATGGAACATCTCTATCCTCGGCTGTCGCGGGGGGGCGTGCTGATCATCGACGACTACGGCCACTGGGCCGGGTCGCGCCAGGCGGTCGACGAGTATTTCGAGGCGCACAACGTGCACATGCTGCTCGCCCGCACCGACTACACGGGGCGGATGGGCGTCAAGTTTTGAGCAGGGACCCCGCGCGATCAGGTCGGCTCGCGGCATGAGGACGGCCGTCGCCGAGGCCTTGGCGCGTCATGCCGACCGGTCGGCCCTGGTGTCCGAGGACGGCGTCGTCTGGACCTATCGCCGGCTGGAATCCGAGGCCAGGGCGGTGGCGGCGCGGCTGCCAAGGCCCGGCCTGGTGGTGATCGAGGGCGGAAACGCGCCCGCGACGATCGCGGCCTATCTGGGCGTGCTGCTGGCCGGGGGCCTGGCGCACCTGGGCGAGGCGGGCCGCGCCGAGGCGATCCGCCCCCTGTTCGGGCCCCTGACGCGGATCGCCTGCGAAGGCGAGACGGCCGTGGTGGAGCCGGATGCCAGCGACGCCGCCGCCCGGCCGATCCATCCCGATCTCGTCCTGCTGTTCGGCACCTCGGGCACCACGGGCGCGAGCAAGATGGTCAAGATCACGGCGTCGAACATCCTGTCGAACACGGTCTCGATCATCGACTATCTGGGGCTGACCGAGGCGGACCGGGCGATCACCTCGCTGCGGCCGGGCTACACCTACGGGCTTTCGGTGATCAACGCCCAGCTGCTGTCGGGCGGCGCGCTGCTGCTGACCGAGCGGTCGGTGCAGGACCCCGCCTTCTGGAGCTTTGCCCGGGCTCACGGCGCGACCCTGCTGTCCGGCGTCCCGCACAGCTACGAGACCCTGGCCGAGGACCGGGCCCTGGATGCGACGCCCAGCCTGCGCCTTTTGACACAGGCCGGCGGCAAGCTGCGGCCCGACCTGGTCCGCGCCTATGCCCGGCGGGGCACCCGCGCGGGCTGGCGGTTCTGCGTCATGTACGGCCAGACCGAGGCGTCGCCGCGGATGGCCTACCTGCCGCCCGAGTTCGCCGAGACCGCGCCGGCCGCGATCGGCGTCGCCATTCCCGGAGGCGTCCTGTCGCTGGAGGACGAGACGGGCCGGCCCATCGAGGCTCCCGAGGTCGAGGGCGAGCTGATCTATCGCGGGCCCAACGTCATGGCGGGCTATGCCCTGGGCCGCGAGGACCTGGCGCTGGCGACGCCGCTCGAGCGGCTGGCCACCGGCGACCTGGCGATGCGCCGCGCAGACGGCCTGTATGTGGTCACCGGCCGCCGTTCCCGCTTCATCAAGCCGCTAGGCCAGCGCATCGGCCTTGACGACGTCGAGGCCATGCTGGCGCGGCGCGGCCTGGTCGCCGCGGCGGTGGCGCGCGGCGAGGGCCTGCTGGTCGCTCATGAAGGCGAGGCGGTTTTGGACGGCGCCGCCCTGGCCGGAGAGTTGGGCATCCCGGTCGGCCAAGTCGCCATGCGGCGGGTCGAGGCCCTGCCCCGGCTGGCCTCCGGCAAGGTCGACTACGTCGCCGTCCAGGCGTTCGCCCCTCCAGAGACGCGACTGTCCCTGCCCGGCCACTTACTGAGGTTCGCGGGCGACACCGTCGTCGAGGCGTGGCGGCTGCTGGCGGGCGGAGGCGACGCCCGCGCCATCTCTGAAATCTTCGCCGACGTCCTGCGCCGACCCGTGGGTCCGGACGACAGCTTCTTCGGTCTGGGCGGCGACTCGCTCAGCTACGTCGAGCTGTCGATCGCCCTGGAGGACGCCGCGGGGTCCCTGCCCGACGGCTGGACCCAAATGACGGTCGGCGAACTCGAGCGATGGCGACAGGGGGCGTTGTGAGCGGCCTGCGGTCCGTCGAGAGCACGGTGGTCGCGCGCGCCGCCGCGATCATTCTGGTGGTGGCCAATCACGCGATGTTCGGCGTCAGCCTGCATGGCGGGCTGAACGCCCTTCTGATCCTGTCGGGTCTGGCCCTGGCCCAGTTTGGCTTCGGCCGGACGACCGGCGACGCCCTGCGCGCCATGGCCCGGATCGGGCTGAGGATCGCGGTCCCCAGTTTCCTGGTCGCTCTGGTCTGGCAGATCGCGGTGGGGCAGATTTCGGTGCCCGAGCTCGGCTTCTACAGCAACTGGCTCTACAAGTCGCGGGTTGCCCTGTTCCCGATCTGGTTCGCCCAGGCGTTCAGCCAGCTGCTAATCGTGCTGGCCCTGCTGTTCTTCGTCACCGGCATGGGAGAGCGCATCGCGCGGCGGCCCCTGGCCTGGGTCAGCGGCCTTTACGGACTGGGCGCCGCCGTGGCCCTGACCTCCTACCTGACGTGGGACACGACCTACTACGCCGACAAGCTGCCGCATCTCATCGCCTGGAATTTCGCCTTCGGGTGGCTGATCTGGGCCGTGCGGAAGCGCGTGCCCGGACCGGCGGGGGGGGGCATACTCACGGCCGTGCTGGCCGTTTCGATCGCGACGCTCTACCTCACGGTGGACGCCGCAAGCGGCCCGACGCGGGCGATGCTCCTGCCGCTGATCGTCCTGCCGGTGATCTGGTCCGACCGGATCGCCTTGCCCACCCTGCTGGCGCGCGCGACGATCGTGGCCAGCCAGGCGACGCTGTTCATCTTCCTGTTCCACTACTATGCCTTCTGGGCCGTGTGGCGGGTGGGCCGGCTGGTCGGGCTGGAGGCGGAATCGCAGAACCCCTGGCTGCGCGTGGTCGTGGGCATGGTGGGGCCCATCCTGCTGTGGGCCCTGTGGACGGCCATGCTGAGGGTTTATCGGCGCGGCTACAGCTTGTGGTCGCCGGCCGCGCGCCCGGGTTGACGGGCCGGTTCGGCGAGCGGTGCCGCGCGTCGTCCGCGCACAGTCGGGGAGGCGCGGGACGATACCGGCATCCGGCATCTAGCGGAGGCGGTTCCGCCGCGTTACAGCTGGGACCTGCGACAGAATGGGGATATCTGGCGGAGTGGCGGTTGTGGCTGTGCGCGAGTTCGAACCGACACGCCCGGCGAACGCGCGATGCGTATCGCGCCGCGCCTCGTTAGGACAATGCAGCCCCGGGTGCCGGGCAGGGGCGCGACCGTGACCCGGCCACTGGCGACCGTCGCGATGACCGCCTTCAACGCCGAAGACACCATCGGCCCCGCGCTCGCCTCCGCCCTGTCGCAGGACTGGCGGCCGATCGAGGTCCTGGTGGTCGACGACGCCTCCAGCGACGCGACCGTCGACCGGATCGCCGCGGTCGCGGCCGAGCATCCCGAGATTCGCCTGATCCGCCACCCGGTGAACAAGGGAGTGGCCGCCGCCCGCAACACCCTGCTGGCCGAGGCGCGCGGAGAGTTCGTGATCTTCTTCGACGACGACGACGAGAGCGCACCCCACCGTGTCTCCGCCCAGATCTCGCGCATCGAGGCCTACGAGGCCCGGTTCGCGCCGGACGGCCCCGTCTTCTGTCATGCGGCGCGAAGCCAGACGATGCCCGACGGCAGGCGCCGCATCGAGACGACCATGGGCGCAAGCCTTGGTCCCGACGAACCGGCGCCCAGCGGACTTGCCGTGGCCGAGCGGGTGCTGACGGGTCGGCCGATCAGGGGGGGCTTCGGCGCCCTGGCGACGTGCAGCCAGGCCGCCCGGCTGGGTGCCTATGCGGCGGTCGGCGGCTTCGATCCCGCGTTCCGGCGCAGCGAGGACACCGAACTGTCGATCCGCGTGGCCCAGGCGGGCGGCCATTTCATCGGCATCGCCGAGCCCCTGGTCGACCAAACCATGACGATGTCGAGCGAGAAGTCCCTGGCCGCCGAATGCGAGGCGACGCTGGCGGTTCTGGACAAGCATCGCGCGCTGTTCGAAACGCCGTGCGCCTATCGGTTCGCTCGGCGCTGGACGCGGCTCAAGTACGAATGGCTCGCCGGCCGGCGTGCGCGCTTCGCGATGGGGCTGGCGGGTCTGGCGGCGTCCGCGCCGCTGGAAACGGGGCGGCGGCTGGCCTATGCCCTGCCCATGTCGTCGTCGCGCGCGGGCTGGCGGCGGCTGCACCGCCAAGCGTCCTTCTCGGGAGAAACGGCATGAACTGGCGGCTCAAGATCGCGGCCAAGGTGGTGCTGTCGCGCCTCGGCATCCCCTACGAGGGTTGGCGCAAACTGGGGCTGTTCCGGCTGGGGCGGATGGACCGGCCGGACTATGCGCTGAAGATCTTCGACCTGCACATCCTGCGCGCCATCCCAGACGGGCGGCTGGACGGCAAGACGGTGCTGGAGATCGGGCCAGGCGATAGCCTGGCCTCGGCGGTCACGGCCCGGGCCCACGGCGCGGCCGAGGCCCTTCTGGTCGACGCCGGGGCCTATGCCAGCCGCGACGTGGACCTGTACCGCGCCATGGCCGCCGCCCTGGAAGCACGCGGCCTGCCGCCGCCCGACCTGTCCGACGCGGCGACGCTGGAGGATGTGCTGGCGCACTGTTCCGCCCGCTACCTGACCACGGGCGTGGACGCCTTCGCCGACATGCCCGACGCCTCCGTCGACCTGATCTGGTCGCACTCGGTCCTGGAGCACATTCCGCTGAAACAGCTGCCGCACCTCTTCGGCGAGATGCGCCGCGTGCTGAAGCCGGAGGGGCTTATTTCGCACAATATCGACTTTCAGGACCACCTCGCGCACGGCCTTAACAGCCTGCGATTTTCCGAGGCTGCTTGGGAATCGCCGACCATGGCCAACGCCGGCTTCTATACGAACCGCGTCCGGGCCGGAGCTATGCACGCCATGGTGCGCGAGGCCGGTTTCGAGATTCTGCAGGAGGACTTCGGACGCTGGCCCGCGCCGCCCATCGCGAGGCGCGACTTGGACCCCGCCTTCCGCGACCTCAGCGACGATGAGCTGCGGATCGCGACATCCCACCTGCTGGCCCGACCCGCGTGACCCGCGTCACTGTCGGCATCACCTGCTACAACGCGCGCGACACCATCACGCGCGCGGTGGCCAGCGCGGCGGCGCAAGTCTGGCCGGACCTCGAGATCCTGGTGGTCGACGACGCCTCGAGCGACGGATCGACCCAGGCGGCGGCGGCGGCCCTGGCCACGGTTCCCGGCGGACGCCTGATCGTCCGTCCCGCTAATGGCGGCGTCGCTGCTGCCCGCAACACCCTACTGGCCGAGGCGAGCGGTCGCTACATCGCCTTCTTCGACGACGACGACGAAAGCGCTCCGGATCGGCTGGCGACCCAAGTCGCGCGGATCGAGGCCCAGCCGCAGGACGGGTCGGCCGTCCTCTGCTTCGTGTCCGGCGCGCGCCGCTATCCTAACGGCTATGAGGTCCAGGCCGACGCCATCGGCTCGCGCGGGCGGGCACCGTCGGGCGAGGAAATGCTGGCCTATGCCCTTCTGAACGAGCGCGCACCCGACGTGTTTTATGGGGCTGGCGTCCCGAGTTGCGCCCTGATGGCGCCGGTCGACGCCCTGCGGGCGGTCGGAGGCTATGACGAGACGCTGGGACGGGCTGAGGACGTCGACCTGGCCATCCGCCTCGCGCTGGCAGGCGCGCGTTTCGCCGGCTGCCCGGAACGTCTCTATCTGCAGCACGCGACCCTGGGGACGGACAAGACCCCGTCGCGCAACTTGGCGGCCGAGCTCCGGCTGATCGAAAAGAACCGCGCTTGGCTTACCCAGCGCGGCCTCTATCGCTACACGCAGGACTGGTTCCGGTTCCGCGCCGCCTGGTTCGCGCGGCGGCGAGTCGAGGCGCTAGGGCGGGCCGCCCTGCTGTTTGCCGCGCGTCCCGCGCTGACCGCGCGGCGACTGCGGCAGTCCGGGCCCGCACGCATCGCCCACGAGCGCGCTATGCGCTATGGCCCCGGCGTGGTCGCGACGTGAGGATTCTATTTAACAGCCGCAAGTACGACGGGATCGCGGGCGGCGTCGAACGCATGTCGATTTCTCTGATGAACGCCATGGTGGCGCGCGGTCATCAGGTCGAGGTGATGTCGCTGGATCCCGGGAACGCGACGACCTTTTATCCGCTCGATCCGGCCGTCCGCTGGACCCGGATCGACGTCGGCGATCCCGGGCGGAAAGCCCGGCCAAGCGAGATGCTAGAACGCCTGTGGGCGATGCGGGCCGTGGTCCGACGCTTTCGCCCGGACGTCGGCATTGGCTTCCAGCAGGGGGCGTTCGTGGCGCTCGCTGCGGCAGCGCTTGGCACACGCACGCCGGTCATCGCCGCCGAGAGGAACGCGCCGCAGCGCTTCGAGCACTTGAAAGACGGGCACGGGCGCGAATTCCAATTCGCCAGCTTCCGCCAGGCACGGTTCGTCACGGTCCAGTTCGACAGCTATCGCGACCACTACCCCGAGCATGTCCGTGGCCGGATAGTCTGCATTCCCAACCCTGTGCCGCCCGCCGAAGGGGCGGCCGCGCCGGCGGGCCGTGACGGGTCGCGCAAGACGCTTCTTTGTGTGGCGCGGCTCAGCTACCAGAAGAACCAGGCGCTCCTGATCAACGCCTTCGCCAGCGTCGCCGCGCGCTTTCCGGACTGGGATCTTGAACTGGTGGGCGACGGCGAGGACCGCGACGTGGTTGCCTCGCTCGCGGCCTCGGGTGCCTTGGGGCGCATCCGCCTGGCCGGGGCCCAGACCGACGTCGGCCGCCACTACCGCGCCGCTCACCTTTTTTGCCTGCCCTCGCGCTGGGAGGGCTTTCCGAACGCATTGGCCGAAGCCATGGCGTTTGGCCTGCCTGCGGTAGGCTTGGCGGGGTGCGCGGGCGTGAACAGTCTGATCGAGGAGGGTCGGACCGGGCTTCTGGCGCGAGACGCCGGGGCTGCGGCGCTGGCCGAGGCGCTGTCCGTACTTATGGTCGACCCCGATCGACGCGTGGTCATGGGCGCGGCAGCGCGCAAGGCTATAGCCTCCTATGCCCCAGAGGCGGTCTTCGACCAATGGGAGGCCTTGTTCGAGCAGGCGGCGCGACGATGAAAATCCTGTTTGCGATCAAGCGGCTTGAGAACTCCTCCGGTGGGGCGGAGCGGGTGTTGGCCCACCTGACGGGCGCACTAGCGCGGCGCGGCCACGAGGTCGGCGTGATGACTTGGGACGCCCCTGGCGCGCGGCCCTTCTATGAATTCGATCCCGCCGTGACACTGATCAATCGAGGAGTCGGCGACAGCGGCCGCCCGACGCAGCCCGCGGAGTTGGTCGCCAGGATCGGCGATCTTCGCGGTGCCGTCCGCGCCCGGGGCCCGGACGTCGCAGTCGGCTTCGGCCATCCTATGTTCGTTCCCTTGGCACTGGCACTCGCCCGGTCGGGCATTCCCGTAGTGGCCAGCGAGCACGCTGCGCGCGCCCACTACGCCGCCCGACCGGCCGACTATGCGCTGTTCAGGATCGCGGCCCGGCTCTCGCGCTCCGTGACCGTGACCAGCGAAGCGGTCCGCGCCGATTACACCGCCGACGTTCGACGGCGCATGGTTGTCATGCCCAACCCGATCATGATCGAAGCACCGGTGCCTCCACGTCGCTCGGGACGGCTTTTGCTCAGCATCGGTCGGCTCGATCCGCAGAAGGACCAGGCGACATTGATCCGCGCATTCGCGCGGATCGCGCCACGCTTTCCAGACTGGCGGCTGCGTATCTTGGGCGAGGGGCACCTGCGACGCGAGCTTGAGGCGCTGGTGTCCGAGACCGGCTTGGGCGACCGGATCGTCCTGCCCGGTATTACGCGGGACGTCCTGGGAGCCTATGCCGAGGCGGACGCCTTCGTGTTGTCCTCGTCCTACGAGTCCTTCGGCCTGGTCACCATGGAGGCCATGGCACAGCGGTTGCCGGTCGTGGGCTTCGCCGATTGCCCGGGCACCAACGAATTGATCATCGACGGAGAGACCGGGCTGTTGGTGAGGCCCGGTGCGGATCGCATCGTCGCTCTCGCCAACGGCATGGCGCAGCTGATGCAGGACGAGGCGCTGCGCCGGCGAATGGGCGAGGCCGGCCACTTGCGCGCCGCCGCCCTGGTCGCCCGCGACGACGCGGTCGATCGCTGGGAGGCGTTGCTGCGCCCGATCTCTGGTACGGAAGCGCGGCCATGTGCGGCATAGCGGGGGCGGTCGCCTTGATCACCCCGCCCGAGGCGGACGTGCGGGCCATGGTGGAAGCGCTGCGCCAGCGTGGGCCGGACCGCCGGGACGTCTGGAGCAGCGAGGGGGCCACCCTGGGCCACGCCCGACTCTCGATCATCGACCTCAGCCCGGCGGGCGATCAGCCTATGGTCTCGGCCGACGGCCGCTTCGCCATGGTGTTCAACGGTGAGATCTACAACGCGGAGATCCTACGCGCCCGGCTCGACGCGGAGGGGCCGACCTTGGCTTGGCGTGGCCACTCCGACACCGAGGTGCTGCTCGAGTGGATCGGCCGCCACGGACTAATCTCGGCCCTCGAGGCGGCGGCGGGGATGTTCGCCCTGGGGATCTGGGACCGGCTAGAGCGCCGTCTGATGCTCGCGCGAGACCGCGCCGGGGAGAAGCCACTCTACTACGGCTGGGCCGGCAAGACCATGATTTTCGCGTCGGAGCTGAAGGCTCTGCGCGCTGTGGAGGCGTTCGACCCCGCGCGCGATCCCGAGGCCGAGAACGCCTTCGGTTGCTATGGCTATGTGCCGGGATCGCTATCTATCTATCGCGACGCGCGAAAGCTGCCGCCCGGCTGCTGGCTGTCTTGGGCACCTGAGGAAGGGCGGTGCTGGCCAAAACCGCGGCGCTGGTGGTCGGTGCGTAGAGTCGCGGCGAGCGGTCAGGCCGATCCGATCTCAGACCCTGACGCGGCCGATGCCGCACTCAAGCAGGTCCTTGGTCGCGCCGTCGAGCGGCAGATGATCTCCGATGTGCCTCTGGGGGCCTTTCTGTCAGGCGGCATCGATTCCTCGCTGGTCGTCGCTCTGATGCAAGCGCATTCGCCGCGCCAGGTCCAGACCTTCACGGTCGCCTTCGAAGGTGCGGTTTTCGACGAGAGCGGCCACGCCGCTGCCGTGGCGCGGCACCTCCGAACCGACCATCACGCCCTGCGCGTCTCGGCCGCCGACGCCCGCGCGGTCGTGCCGACCCTGGCGGATATGTATGACGAGCCGTTCGCAGACGCCTCGCAAATTCCGACCGCGCTGATCGCCGGCTTCGCGCGCCGCCATGTCACCGTCTCGCTCTCGGGCGACGGCGGAGACGAATTGTTCGCGGGTTATAATCGGTATCGCCTCCTCCCCCAAATCAACCGGCAAGTCGGGCACTGGCCGAAACTGCTGCGCGCCGCGGCGGCGGCCGGGGCACGCCACGCGCCTCGGCGGATCGTGGAGCGAATGGCGGAGAGCGCGGGCGTGTCGGGGACCGTGGCCCGCCGCCTTGAGGACCTCGCAGCGATGCTTGCCGTCGCCGACAACCCGGCCGAACTTTACGACGCCGCCCTCCGGATTTGGCCCGGGCGGAACTCGCCAGCGGACGGGAATACGCAAGGTGACTTCCCGGCATGGATGATGCTGCGCGATTTCGAGGGCTATCTGCCCGACGACGTGCTGACCAAGGTCGATCGCGCAGCCATGCACAACTCGCTGGAGGCTCGCTGTCCCTATCTCGATCCCGACGTCATCGCCTTGGCTTGGCGGATGCCCACGACGATGAAGCTGGCGGAGGGAGAGGGCAAGCGGCCGCTGCGGCGTCTCTTGGGGTGCCATGTGCCGCTGACGCTGTTTGACCGGCCCAAGGCGGGCTTTACGCCGCCGATTGGCGATTGGATTGGCGGACCCCTGATTGACTGGGCTGAGCATCTTCTGGCCCCCGAGAGACTTGAGGGGCAGTCGGCATTCGATCCGGCAGTTGTCGCCCGGCAGTGGCGGCAGCACCGGACGGGTCATGCAGACTATGGGCGAAGCCTGTGGCCGGTGTTAATGTTAAACGCATGGCGCGAACGCTGGGGTACCTGAGCCCGCGTAGTCAGACTCAGAGGGGCCGCGAGTCCCTTCCGACGATATGGTCGAAAGTGATGCGGGTGACAGCTGCCATCTCGAACCGGTCGGCGCAGATGCGTCTCCCGGCCAAGCCCATGTCACGCACCCGCTCGCGATCGCCAGACAGAGCCAGCATCGCGTCTGCCAGGGCTTGCGGGTCGCGGGGCGGGACCAGAAGACCGTTGACGCCGTCCACCACCGTCTCACGGCAGCCCGGCGCATCGGTTGTGATCACCGCGCGACCGGTCGACAGGGCCTCCAGATTGGTGCGGGGCACCCCCTCGCGGTAGTAGGACGGCAGAACGAAGACGTGGCAGGCGACGAACTCGGCGCGGGGGTCGGCGACCTGCCCCCGGAGTTCGACGATCCCCTCCGCCCGCCAGGCCTCGATGTCGGCCAGGGGGACCGCCTCGGGATTGGCGTCGGGTGCGCCGACCAGCACGAACCGAGTCCGGGGGTCACGCGCGCGGACCCGCCGCGCCGCCGCGACGAAATCCAGCACGCCCTTGTCGCGGATCAGGCGGGCGACCATCAGGAAGACGGTTGGCCCCTCGGGCAGGGGTGCGAGCGCGAACCTGTCCATGTCGATCCCCGAGCCGCTGACCACCGCCACGGCCGTGCCCGGGGACAGCATCCGGCCGTCCACCAGTTCGTCCCGGTCGTCCGGGTTCTGGAGAAGGACGACGTCGGAGGCGCGGAACGCCGCCGCGTAGCCCATTCGGGCCAGGCGGCCGAGGATCGCGCGTTTGACGCCCCGTCCCTGGGTGAAGGCGTAGCCGAGTCCCGGGATCATGGCGGCGCGGCGAGGAACTCCGGCCAGGCGCGCCGACAGCATAGCATAGATAACGGGCTTGATCGTATGGGCGAAGATGACGCGGGGGCGATGCTCGCGCAGGACCCGCCACAGGGCCCAGAGCGCATGCATATCGCGGAAAGGATTGAGCGCCGCCTTGCGGAGCCGCCACGGGATGAATTCCGCGCCCACCCGTCCGGGAGCTTGGGGGTCGAAGCCGGGGACGGGCGTCGCGAAGACGACAACGCGATAGCCCCGTTCGCGGAACGCCTGCATCAGCGCGCCCCGGAAGTCGAACATGTATTTGACGTCCGCGCCGACGAACAGCGCCGTGGGGGCATCCCGCGACGCAGCCTTCGCGATGATTTCAGCCATCAGGACGCGGTCCCCCGCGCCGGCCGGGACAGACCCGCGTTCACCGGGCCCCGCCGCCCGCCGCGATCGTCCAGAAGGTCCGAGCGACGATCAGCAGGTCCAGGTAGAGGCTCAGCTTCTTCACGTAGAAGAGGTCGAACGTCAGCTTATAGCGCGCCTCGTCGGTGTTCACCGAGGGCGGGGCCGAGACCTGTGCCCAGCCCGTGATGCCCGGGCGGACGAGGTAGCGGTAGACGTAGTTGGGGACCTGGCCGATGTACTGTTCGTGCAGTGGGACGGCCTCGGGACGGGGCCCGATCAGGCTCATGTCCCCTCTGAGGACGTTCCAGAGCTGAGGCAGTTCGTCGATGCGGAACCGGCGCAGGACGCGACCCAGTCGGGTGATCCGCAGGTCTCCGACGACGGCGGCCGTGGCGCGTTCGCCGGGCTGCTCGGGCCGCATGGTCCGCAGCTTCAAGATGGTGAAAGGCTCGCCGCCCAAGCCGATGCGGATCTGGCGGTAAAGGACCGGTTGGCCCATCGTCAGCAGGATCAGCAGGCACGAGACGCAGAGCACGGGCAGGGCGACAGGCAGGAAGAAGATGACCAGCCCGATGTCCATGGCCCGCTTCAGCGCCCTGTAGGAGGCGATGCCGTTGGGCGGGAGGTGGTCAATCTCGAAATAGTCGACCGAGACCGTGCCCTTCAGTTCCTCGATGTATTCGCCGATGTGCCGGACCTTGCAGCCCGCCAGCATGGCGCGGGACAGGGCCTTGCACCATTCGGCGCTGACGTGCTCGGACAGCGAGACTAGAATGATGTCGAAGTCGCGCAGGTCGACCTGCGGGTCGTGGACCAACTGGCCCAAGGCGTCCGGGTTGCGGATGTCGCCGACCAGCGGGGCGACGATCGCGACACGTCTGACGGCGAGGCGGTGAAGCAGGACAACGACCAGCCCGCTGATCAGGATGCCGCCTGCGAGGAACGACAGTAGCATGGACCGCGAGAAGAACAGCCGCCCGATGAGCAGCGCCAGGGCATAGACCCCGAAGACGACGAAGACGGCCATCAGGGCCTGTGCGAGCTTCTCGTCGAGGCCACCGTGGCGCCGCGCGGCGTAGCTGGCGCAGACCACCATGCACGCCACGTTGAGCGTGAGATGCAGTCCGTACTCCGGCGACGACAGCCAGACCCCCAAGCCCTGGATTAGGCCGGCGCTGACCAGCGTCCAGCAACAGATGACGATGCCGGCCACCACAGTGGCGACAAGGTTGGCGCGAGCGCCTAGCGGGCGAGCTGACACGGTTGTGCCGTCCGCCCTCGCGTCTACTCCCATCAGCATGATGACTAAGCACCGGACT
This sequence comes from Brevundimonas sp., assembly GCF_031412435.1. Classification (GTDB taxonomy): domain Bacteria; phylum Pseudomonadota; class Alphaproteobacteria; order Caulobacterales; family Caulobacteraceae; genus Brevundimonas. The sequence goes on along the minus strand of NZ_JANODA010000087.1, from coordinate 67,531 downwards.
CGGGTTCACCATGCCCCACATGGATCGCCAGCCGATTGTGCACCCCTTCCCCAAAATATATCCTAACACCAACTCAAACCTGCATCCACTGTACTGACGCTCGTTTAACTTTGGGAGCGCGGCGTCCGGCAATAAACCGCACCTTAACCCATAAGGCTCAGGCTGCTTCGGCGTCGAGGAGGCGAGAATGACCGGCACAAGGCACGCTAAGTCGCTCGAGTTTCGGTTACGGAACACTGCTAACCTTACGCAACATGCAACTCTGATCACCGGTCTTGAACAGCCGGTTGTGTCGCCGGCATTGCAGCTCCAACAAGATTTGACGGACTCAATAGTTTTGCCTCGGCCGTCGCGGATCCGGCCCCTGCGGACGTTGGCCTTGGCGATCGTCGTGACGTGCGTGACAATCGCCTGCCTAGTGTTTTGGATCTCTCTGGCTAGAGCGGTCCTCTAGGCGGGGCCGACATACGCTCCCGTTTGCAAGAGCATAGGCCCTCTCAACGAGGCCGCCCGCACGGCAGTTTGCCCACACGCGTATTCGAAGGAAGGTCAGTCTGACCCTCCCTCAACGACTCGCTTGCCTCGATCATGCCGGAGACCTCTGATCCACTGCTTAATCGCCTATTTGGCCAAGGCCACCACAAACGTCTGGTGGCGATTTAATCCCCGACAATTGAAAAACGCCGCGCTAGAGTTCTGTGGTGAGATTTCTTCGGCTGGGACGGATTTACATGGATAGCTCCGCGTCCGAGGTATAATGTGAAAAGGGTATTCGCCGATGAAAACCGGGGCCATCCGAGCGCCTGCAGATGGCTAAGACCACGGGAATCTAGACTGTCTTTCCTGTGCCATCCTTACTCTGTCCGGGGTTGAGGCAAAGCCATGCGCCGTGCAATAGACGCCGGGTGCCGCGAGAGACCGCACATCCGATAGACCGACGTCGCTTAGGCGCTCCGCATAGTCGCTTGAGACATCGCAAAGCCTAGCCCCAGAAGTAGACTCCAGAGCGCGCAGAACGAAGGCGTGTTGAGAGAGACCTCAACAGAGGAATGAGCTAGAACAAGCAACGAAGCCGCGAGAAGGCCCACAACTAAGGTCCGGTTCCGTTCCCTACTGACGGCGCGCCAAGTCGTCGCGCCAAGTATGACGACGAGGACAAGAAACATCGGAGCCGCGCCGACGATGCCCGCCTCCTCCAACCACTGGACGTAGACATTGTGCAGGACAACAGTCTCAGAGAGGGCCTCCACATTCTGCGATGTCATGATCTGATTGTTCACTTCGGGATAGGTCCCGAGTCCGTAGCCGAACAGAGGCGCGTGCAAGAACGCCCGCCAATGAGGACCCAGAAGATCGCCTCGTGACGAATCTTCTGCAAACTGTTCGAAACGATCCACGAACAAGGTGTTCCCCTGAGTATAGACGACAGTCGCGACCACAATGATCCCTGCTCCCATAGCGATCATCGGCCATCGCACACGCCTGCTGTCCAAGGACACCCAACCTGAGAACAGCGCCAGAGCCAGACAGGTCGCCCCCAAGGCGCCGCGGGATGCAGTCAGAAGCAAGCAGGCTAAGAAGAGCAGAACAAGCGCGACCAGGGGCGCCGTCGCCGTCAGCCGATCCGCAACGCTCTGACGTTCTAGACGGCTCCAAGAGCCAAAGAGCCAGGCGATGGACATGACAATCAGAATGCCGAAGACCGTGCCGGCCACATTGGCGCTGTCGAAACCTCCGCTCAGCCTGGACCCGGAAGTGTTCACGCCGCCCTGACCCAAGAAGACGACGAGATTGAAGAGCGCATAGACCGCTCCAGTGCAGAGCACGACTGCGTATAGCCGACGCGCCGAACCCGTTCGGGCACCGTAGACGCACCCGATCAGAAAGGGGACCGTCAGGCCCAGCAACTTGAGTATCTCAACAGCGGTCGCAGAGCGGTTGATCGTCGAAGACGGCATCCCTGCGGACCACTCCCAGATCGGCTGCGATCCCCCGGGAACCCAAGGCGTCAACGAAAACACTGCGACCAAAACGACCGCGGTAAACAGCCCGAACAGAGTCCCGAAGGGAGACAGCCGATCAAGGTCACGCCGAGCTCCTGGCGAGATTAGGGTTCCGATAAGAATAGCGAAGAGGCAGGCGAACAGAATCAGCGCCGGGGCATTCACTGCGGCGCCGTAGAAGACGTGCGCAGCAAAGATGACGGCCGGCACCAGGGCGGCTCCCACCCAAGTTCCGATCCTCGCTGGCAGGCCAGCAGGGACTTGGTCGCCTCCCCGACGGGAACCTCCCCTTCCCGATCGCGGGGGCTCCGCCAGCATCAGGCCGTGTAATACTGCTTGTAGGCACCATAGTAGTACCCCGCGTCACCATAGCCATATCGCGACTGGGATTTCATATCGACCTGCACCAGGGCGACGCCGACGATATGAGCCCCGGCGCCTTCGAGCAAACGAAGCGCGTTGCTGATCGCCTTACGAGGCGTCGATCTCCACCGCGTCAGGAAGACGACGGCGTCCGCCTTGGAAGCCAGGATCCGCGTGTCGGCAACGGCAAGGACAGGCGCCGTATCGAGGATGATCAGGTCAAAGTTAGACCGCAGTGTCGCGAGCAAGGTATCCATAGCCTGGGAGTTGAACACATCCTTGGGCGTGAAGCTGGTGTGGGTCAGGGGCAGAACGTAGGCGCCCGAGGCCTCGTCGAGGTGAAGCGTTGCCTCCAATGTTGAGACGCCGTTCAGCACGTCAAGCAGTCCCCTTTCCGGTTCGATGCCGAACAGACGATTGACTGCGCGGCGACGCAGATCGCAGTCAACGATCACCGCCCGCTGGCCGGCCTGGGCCGCCGAGCGGGCCAGACAGACCGCCGTGGTCGTCTTGCCCTCCCCCGGAAGCGTTGAGGTGACCGCGATGACCGAAACGTTCTGACCGACCCGCGAGAAGAGGATGGAGGTGCGCAGGGCGCGGACCGCTTCGGCGAATGCTGACAGGGGCTTCTGCAGAAGGAATTCCGCCGGCGGCATGCGGCCGTCCGCTCCGCTAGCGATGGAGGAGACCAATGGAATGGATCCCACGTGCGGGTAGGACAGCTTGGCCTCGACCTCATCACCAGTCGCGATGCCGACGTCGAGCATCTCGGCTAGGACGACGCCGGCGAGGCCCGCTCCACCGGCCAGCACCAGGCCCAGCATCAGGTTGAGCGGCACATTCGGCGAGCTCGGGCTCCCAGGAACAATGGCGCGCGACACGATGCGGGCGTCGGATTCCTCCAGGCCTTCCTGGCTGGTGGTCTGTTTGAAACGGTCGAGCAGACCCTGGTAGAGGGTGCGTGACGCTTCCGCGTTGCGTTGCAGTTCGTTGAGGCGGACCCCTGCGTTGTTGTTGGCGGCGAGGGTCCCCCGGGCTCCGGAGAGGCTCCCCTGCATCGACGCCGTGCGCTGGCGGGCCACCTGCACCCGCGCCTCAAGATTGGAGACGATGCGGCCAATCTCGGCCTGGATCTGCCCGTCGATATCGGCGAGCTCGCGCTCGGCGCGCAACATGTCCGGGTGGCGGGGACCGTAGCGGCTGGAGAGATCCGCGACCCGGCCGCTGACCTCGGCCCGGCGGGTACGGAGTTGCTGTACGACCGCAGAACCCAGTGCCTCGCCCACGTCATCCCCGGTCGAGCCGCGCGACATCTGCGCACGCGCCGTCGCGAGCCGCGCCTCGTCCTCGGCCTGTTGCGCCCGCACCGTCGCCAGCTGGGTGTTGTAGGTGGAGATTTCCTGTTCCGTCAGGGTCGCCCCGGATGCGCTGAGCAGGTTGTTGGCGTTGCGATACTGTTCGACCGCCGCCTCGCCTTGGATGACCTCACCGCGAAGATCGTTCAACCGAGTGTTGAGCCAAGCGTTGGCTTGGCGGGTGGCCTCGAACTTGGCTTCCAGCTGTTCCAGCAGATAGTTTTGCGCGAACGCATTGGCGATGCGCGCCGCCTTCTGCTGGCTCGGCGAGGTAAAGCTGACCCCCATGACGTAGGTGAGGCCCACACGTCGGATCGTGAGGCGATTGCGCACCGTATCGACCACGCGCTCTCGCTGCCTCTGCGCTTCCAGTTCCGTCAGTTGACGCCTCGCCCTGTCCGGAGCCGATGCCCCAAACAGAGATCCGATCCCGTTGGAGACCTGCTCGATTAGACCCGGGCTTCCGAACGCGGAGTTGAATTCCGGGTCCTCTTCCAGATTGAGGGCCTCGACGACACGTTCAGCCAGTTGCCGCGATTTAAGGATTTCAACTTCCGTATCGACCACGCCGGCGTCGGCGGACAGGCCCGACAGTACGGCCTGCGAGTCGACGACCTGTGAGGTGCGGGTGTCGATCATGACGCTTGCGGTCGCAGTATAGAGCGGTGTCGCCTGCAGGGTGAAGACCAGAACGGCCACGAAGACCAGCAAGGCCAGCGCCAGGAAGAGCTTTAGCCGCCTCCGGAACGTCGCCAGCAATGCGTGCAGATCCACAGCCCCGGCGAAGTAGCTTCCAGCCCATCCGCCGGACGGGCTGCCGCGTGTGTCGTCCTCCATCGGCTGATTGCGATAGCCATGGGGATCAAAAGCTTGGTTCATCAGACGCGTTTCACTGTGGAAGTGGAGCTTCCGCTTCCTGGGTCAGAACTGGGCGACGAGTGCGATGGCGAGCTTGTTGACGGTGAAGTCCAGGTCGCGGGCGGCACCGTCCGACTGGGTGTCCAGCGTCGAGAAGCTGGCGTTGATGCCCAGATTTCGATTGATGAGGTAGGTGCCACCGATGTTTGCTCCGACCCTGGTATCCTCCCGATCAACGCCCTCATAGTCGTCCCGGCTCCAGAACAGACGGGCGTTGAGGATGACGTTCCGCAGAAGTTCGTGATCGACCGAAAAGCTCGCGCTGTTGGCGACGTAGGCACCGGCTCCGACGACGGGTGTGTCTTCCACCGTGCGGCCGGCCGCGACGTTGATGGTGGTCAGCTCGCTCGGGAACCATTCCAGCTGGGCGCGTGCGCCAAAGCCCGAGACATCATCAAAAGCCGCCTGATCGAAGCTCTGTTCGATATAGCCTGCCGCAATTTCGCCCCGCACTAAGGCGCTGATTTCGAAGTTGGCACCGAAGAGATATTCGGTCCCTTGGGAGTTCCGGTTAGGGACGATCACGGAGGAACCGACGTCATACTGCCGATCATTCGCGGTAGCCTGGAAGAAGAACGCGGTGTCCGGGCTGACGGCGACATCCACGCGACCAGACACGCTCATGATGTCGCGATCGCGCCCATCCTGATCGATGACGGCGCCTGCTCCGGTTCGACCGTCTTCGTAGTCAAACGACCGCCAGTCCGCCCGGCCCGATAGCTTGAGATAGCCTGCAGCCCGCGAGCCGCTGACATAAGCCTGTGCCGTGTTCAAGGCAGTCGGCTCCACCGCATTCCGTGGCGCGCTCGGCGCCGTGCGCGGTTCAAATCCGCCGGCGAAATCCGCGCCGAAGCCGATGTTCGACTGGCGATTGACATCGATACGTCCCGACGTCCCGATTCCGTATTCGTCGGTGTTCTCGCTCTCGTTGTCCGAATACCGGTTAAGCGATCCCCGGGCGTAGGCGGACAGGAAGTTCTGATTCCAGTCTGATTCGATCGCCAGTTCGGGCCGCACGTGGAAGACGGTGTCGTCCACCTCGTTCGTTGCGGTCGCATAGATGTTGTCGATCCGCTCGGCCGACAGCTCAAGGCGAGGATAAACAAGGAAACCGCCAGCGCGAACGCCCGGCGCCTCATAATCCCGACGAGGCCGCTGTTGCACCGAGGTGTTGCGGTTGCGGCTGAAGTTATCGACCGACGCATCGGGGCCCGTGACGACCTGCGCTGACGTCGCCCCCGCGACCAGAGCAAGAGATCCAGCCGAGATGGACAGCGCAAGGTTTTTCAGAAGACTGGACATACTGCCCCCAAGGTTAGATTTCGACGGGTTGCCGGAAGGCGCGCCCACAACAAGTGACGCTAGCTACGGGTGCCGTCACGCTCTAAAGACGAAGCTTACTAGCCGCGGTAGACGACAACCGTGACGACCGGCGGCGGCGCGTCCGTCGTCGTCGACGTGGTGGACGCCGGCGCGTTGGAGTTGTTTGCAGCAGTCTGAACCGCCCCCGCCACAGCGGTCACGGCGGCCATAACGGCGGACGCCGCACCGGGCGCAGCCGCTGCGATGACCGGCGAGTTGGCCAGGGTCACCGACGCACTCGCCAGTGCAGCGTTCGCTACGGAGGCGTTGGCTCCCGACGCGCTGATCGTCGCGGCGATCGCAGTCTGAACCGCTTCGGTGACAGCGACGTTCACCGCAGTCGTGACGGCATTCTGCACGAAGGCGGCGGCCGCCTCGCCCGTCAGACCCAGGGCGGCCGCCTCGGCCGCAGCCTCGTTGGCGACCTCTGTCTGATCCACCGAGGCTGCCGCCTCGGTCGCTGCGGCTTCGGACGCGGTCACGATCGCCGAGGCCAGGGCTTCGACCGTTACATTGGAGCCGGCGCCATCGACGGAGACGCCGGTCACCTGCGTCGCTCCCACGGCGATCCCGGCCGAGGCCGCGACCAGCGCCGAAACGATCAGCGCCGATGCCTTCAGAACTCGCTTGCCCATTTCCAACCCCTTAATTTGCCGACAACCTTAAACATATATCGCTGGTTTTGGGCGAGTCCTTTTTCTCGCCCTGAGCGGCAGGTTGCGAGAAGCGTTGCCGAAATGCGACGTCGCAGAGGCGTCACGCTTGCGGTTGCGGGGCTTTTTCCCGGGCGATCGTGTCCAGGGTGAGCGCCAGGGCGAGCCTGCCGGAAGGATCCGAGACCCGCGCCTCGAGATCGCGGTGGCTCTTAAACGCGCTGGTCACCACGAACTCATCCAGCGCAGCCTTTCGGCTCTCATCGCTCAAGACGGACCAGTGGTTGAAGGCAAAGGCGAGCCGCCAGTCGGTGACGTCAGGGCCATAGGGGGCCACGGCGTAGGAAGCGGCGAGGGCGCGATCCCCTGCTCCGCTGAGGCCGCCCGGCGAGACACTGTCGAGGTAGGCCAGACGCAGCCAGGCCGTGGGATTGGCGGGTGCCTGGGCCAGTGATCGGCGGGTCTCGAGAATCGCCCGGGCGCGCGCCGTCTCGTCGGTCGCCGCACTTTGCGCCAGCGCGTCGGCCCGCCGTTCGAACACGGGTGCCAGGCCCGTCGCAGCGGCGAAGTCCGTGTGCGGCAGGGCGAGCGCCGCCGCTGTCAGCGTCGTGGCCGCAAAACCTGCAGCCGCCAGGACGACGGCGACCGTCGACGGCTTGATCCTCTGTCGTGACATCCAAACTCACCCGCAGCCCGGCGCGAGACTACATCGCCGATCCGCCGGGCCGCAACGGCTTGGGACGTCGAGGCCAATCGCGGCGACCTGCCGTGGGACGGCCTAGCTTCAGGCGCGTGATCGGCGGGGGTCGCCCCCTTCAAGCCGCGTCCAGACGAGCGGCGCTCCCGGCGTCTGCCGCTCCAGCCAGTCGTATGGCGCGCTGTCCCAGCGAACAACCCAGGGACTGAGGTTGTCCAGGACATATTCGCCGTCCCCGGCCCTCACCAGCAGGACCGCATGGATCTCGCCGCCGCGGGTGCGAACGATGGCCAGCGACAGCAGGTCGGGATCGACGCCGGTTTCGATCAGGGCGCGCCGCTTGGCCAAGGCATAGTCCTCGCAATCGCCTCGGGGGCGTGGGCCGGTCGGCGCGGCCCAGACATCGGCTGCGCCGAACGTGGCCTCGTCGGATGAGCGTCGGATGGCCCAGTTGATGCGACGGTTGACCGCCTCAAGGTCGCGGATGCGGACAGGCGGCGGGGACGTAACGGCAGTCCCGGATGGGGCGGAAACGGCGGGGGGTGGTTGCAGCGCGCCGACGGCCGGTTTGGCGGGCGTTGGCTTGCCAGGCCCTGGCTTGGCGGGACGCCGGGCTGCGGCCTTGCGCGCCGCCGCCTTCTCTGCGGCCCGGGCCTCGCGGATGGCCGCGCCGACGTCGGCGTTGGTCGAGGCGGAGAGGGTGTTGGGCGTTAGGTCCGACCTGCCGGCCGGGTCGCCGATCGAAATGCCCGCATCGGCGAAGGTCCGCTGCCAGCGGGTCCGGCTGGCCCAGGCGCGCACGGCCGAAAGCGCGGCGGCGTCACCGCGATCAGCCACACAGTCCTGCGGCGAGGTTTCGCAAAGCACGAGGAAGCCGGCCGGCGGCGCGGTCGGCGCGCCCTCCGCCATGAACCCGGAAAGGTCCTGCGCCTTGGCTCCGGTCGCCAGTCCGGCGACACAGGCCAGAGCCAACACAACGGAAGAATATTGCGATCGCATTTTGCGCCCCGATTGATGAGGCTATTGAGCAGATCGCATTATAATATCACGCTTACATTCTACGTTACTTCAATACCTACCAATATGGTTGATCTATGTTAAAGTTAATCGAGATTCACCTTGATTGCTTGTTTTGTGCGGGGAGCGATCTGGCGACTAGGCTTGCCGGTCATCGGCGATCCCTCGATGGCGAAACGTCTCTTCCTGAGGGTCCGAGGCGCCCGGCACGGTGAATATTAGCGCCGGGGTTGTCCTCGATTCGGGGATGGCGGAACGATGTGCTACGGGCCGGGCCGATCAGTTGAAGCGTTAAGAGGCGTCCATGTCCGGACCGGACTTCACCGTCGACAGCGACGCGCCGCAGCCGTTCGCCCAACGGATTGCCGGGGCCGTACGCGCCTGGGCGTCGACGGAGGTCGGAGGCTGGACGGTCGTTGGTTTGTTGGCCGCCTTGGCCCTGGCAGCGGTGATCGCCCTGTTGATCGTGCCGCGGATGCAGAAGGGCGCAGACCCGACCGCCTCGACGGTCCTGACGGCCGGCCAGGGCGTCCAGGGGCCGGTGGCGGACCTAACCGAATTCACCCTTGCGCCCGATGCGATCCAGGACTTCAGCTATGATCAAGCCCGACTCTGGAACGCGGGACTGCCCTTCTCGACCGATCCCATTCGACCCGCGGCGCCGCTCATCGCCCCCACGGCGGACATCGAGGCCTATGGACGGGCGCTGGATTGCCTGACCGCGGCCATCTATTATGAAGCCGCCTCCGAGACCCCTCAGGGGCAGGCTGCGGTGGCCCAGGTCGTGCTGAACCGCGCCCGCCATCCTGCCTATCCCCGCACGGTCTGCGGCGTGGTCTTCCAAGGCTCCGATCGCGTGACCGGCTGTCAGTTCAGCTTCACTTGCGACGGCGCCATGGCGCGCGTCCCCTCGCCCGCCGGCTGGAACCGGGCGCGATCGGTCGCAACGGCGGCTCTGAACGGCGCCGTGGCGGCCTCCGTCGGGACGGCGACCCACTATCACACCGACTGGGTCGCCCCTTACTGGGCCCCCCGCCTGACCAAACTGGCCAAGATCGGGACCCATATCTTCTACCGCTGGAACGGGGCCTGGGGCCTGCCCTCGGCCTTCACCGGCGTCTATTCTGGCATCGAGCCCATCGTTCCGAAGATGGCCGCCCTGACGACCATCAAGGCCGCCCTGCCGGCGGAGATCCTCGAACTGGCCGAACTGGCGCCTACTCTGCCGGAGACCGACGCCTCACGGGTGTCGCCCCGGTTGGCGGTCGGGACCTTCCAGTCCGCCGGGGCTGACCTCGCAGCCGGGCTGGACACCGCAGACCAGCCCGCCGTACCGCCGCCGCCTGTTCCCCCGGCGCCCGTGATCCAGCGGGATGTGCCCATCATGGCGGATCCGCTCGTCAGCCCGGCGGAACCCGCACGCCGGCGTCAAAGGATCGCCGCGCCGTCCGGCTGGTGACCGGGTGCCTGACCCAATCGCCTATTCGACGCTGACCCACTTGGCGAGGTTCCGGGGCTGGTCCACGTCCGTGCCCTTCTCGAGCGCCGTGCAGCAGGCCCGCAACAGGACCGGGATCGAGCAGATCAGGGGCGCGAGAAAGGCAGACACGTCAACCGCCGGCCTGTCGACCCGGTTTCCGGTACGGTCTTGAATTTGGGCTCCGGCCCGGCTCAGACGAACGATGTCGCCCTCCTCCAAGCAGGAGATCGTCTGGGCGAACGGACCGACGGCGAGGGCGTCCGACCCGAGATACACTCCCCCTCGCCCCAGCCGACGACCAGGGGACTGCCCTGTCGCCCACCCAGCATCAGATCAGTCTCGGCCTCGATGAGGACGGCCAGCGCATAAGCTCCTGTGAGGCGATCCAGAACCTGGCCCAGCGCCGTGACTGGATCCGGCTCCGTGGTCAAGGCCTGGTCGAGGAGATGAGCGATTGCCTCGGTGTCGGTGTTGCTTTCGGAGGTTCGGCCTTGAGCGCGGCGAAAGTCTCGGTGATGCCGTTGTGCGCCAGGCCAACCTTGGCGGCGCGAAGCGGGTGGGCGTTGGCGGTCGTCGGCGCGCCCTGTGTGGCCAAGCGTGTGTGGCCGATGCCGAGGTGGGAAGATGGGGGGTTCGGCTGCGACCACGGCCTCGAGCTCGCGGATCTTGCCCTGGCGTGACGCCGTTCGATACGGCCTCCACGAGCGCCAACACGCAGGCGGAATAGTAGTCGCGGTACTCCAGTCGTTTGAGGCTTTCGATCAGCCTCTCACACACCCGGTTGGATCCCGACGATCCCGGACATGCCCACCCCCCGGTAGCGTTCGAATGGTGCACGCTCCGAGGGAACGTCTTGCTCGCGGCATTCTGGAACACCGTTCTGCCGCCGGTTCCGGATTCGCCATTTCTTAACCGATTCACAAGTGCGAAATGATCTGAACCGACTCGCTGAAGCCGTATCGGATCCGGAGGCGCTAGCTGATCCCTTTGCGCTGCGGTATGGCCATGGTTGAAACATCCTGGAGACGAAGATGCTGCGCACCCTCCTCATCGCACTGCTGGGCTTGATGTTCGCATCTCTGGTCGCCTCCTGCGCCCAGGGCGTCATGGCATCCGGGACGAGCGCCGAGGCTGCTGCCGATACACGGGTCATCGAGGAGTACCGGCTGGGGGTCGCTGACAAGGTGCGGGTGACCGTCTTCGGCGAGGCCGCCCTGACCGGCGAGTTTCTGGTGGGCGGCAACGGCAGGATTTCCCTGCCCCTGATCGGCGAGACCCAGGCCAGCGGCCTGACGATCGGCCAGTTCCAGCAGGAGGTGGCCACCGCGCTACAGGACGGTTTCATCACCAATCCGCGGGTCAGCGCCGAGGTCCTGAACTACCGTCCGTTCTACATTCTAGGGGAGGTCAACACGCCAGGGGAATACCCTTACACCAATAGTCTGACGGTGCTGAACGCCGTCGCTACGGCGGGTGGCTTCACCTATCGCGCCGACAACCGCCGCGTCTACATCAAGCGGGCGGACGGGGACGCCGAAGAGGAATTCCCTCTGACGACCTCGACCCGCGTGGCGCCCGGCGACACCATCCGCATCCGCGAGCGGCTGTTCTAGCCCGGGTTTCTCGGGGACTGCGGCACCCCGCGATCGCGGAGGACAGCCGAAGGTTTCTGTTGCGGGGAATTGCGGACAGCCCCGTCCCGGTGACAGGCACGGTCCTCCCTGCGGCGGATCGTATCGGTCAATCCGTCGGCTGACGGACGCGCCGGATCGGGCGTTGTGCGCGGCCCTCGTCGTCGCCGGTTGATGTTGACCGTTCAGCCGAGCCATGGCGACAACAGGCTCCACCAGACCGCGACGCTGAAAACAATGGCGATCGTCCAGGCGAGAACCTTCCACGCCGGTGATCGGGGGGGATCAGGGGTCGGCATTGGCCTGTTCCTCAAGTTCCGCGTCGGGTTTCCAGTTCGAACAATTCGTGATCCGCACCCAGCTCGACTCTCCGGGAAAGATCGGTCTGCTTGGACGGGAACTGGCCACTCCAGTTAGCTTCTTCCACCCAAATTAAGCGCCCCGCCAGTCTCTCAAATCCGTCGATGGTCGCTCTATATCGGCCTGGTCTGGCCGGGCCGCATCAGACCGAGGGGGGCGGCCTGCTCGGCCGAGAGGACGCCCCCGATAGAGAATTCCCTCCGCAGGGCGGGAAGTCGCCGCTTGAGCGGATCGCGATCAAGACCTGCGCCTCAGTGTCAGCCCTGACCGCCCACAAACATGCCGATGTCGAGGCCCGGCGTGTTGGGGGCCGCTCCGCTTACAAAATAGCCCGACATGTCTCAGCCCCCGGGAGCAAGACAAGTTGTATACCTTCATTAACTTCTGCGTCCACCGTTCCCTGAGCACCAGATTGCTAGTGTTAACACGGAGCCGGTCGGCACGGGCGAACCCGCCACACCCGAACCTGCGGCGGGGCGGCGCAGGTTCCCCGCAGTGTCGACCTTTTGCAAACCATCTCCCTACACGTCGTTTTCGGAGATCGGCGGCTAAGCGGTTTTCCTCTCGCTGGAGCCGCTCATGACCCCAAACCGCCTTGTCGCCCTTCTGCGCATCTGCGCCCTTTGCTCGGCGGTCTGTCTCACCATCCTGTTCCTCGGGCCGTTCACCTATCTGGTCGACGTCTTCCACGTCACGGACAAGGAGGCTCACGCCCTCGCCTTCTTCGGCGTGACGCTTGGGCTGTTCGCCATCGCCCCCCGGTGGCGCAGAACCGACCTGGCGCTGGCCGCCCTGGCCTTCGGCGTCCTCATCGAGCTGGCCCAGGGCCTTACCGGACGCGGCGTCTCCCTGACGGACCTGATGGCGGACGGCGTCGGGATCCTGGCCGCGCTCGTCCCCGGCATCGTCGAGCGGCTCAGACATCATCTGCGAACCTCACCCGACATCGATTTCGCCAGCATCCGGGCGAGGGACCGTCGCTCGCGGACCGCACCCGTCCCCGCCTCGCTCATCCAGCCCGAGACCCCAGCGGCTGTCCGGGCGCGCTGACTATTTGGCGCCTGCCGTTTCCACTCTCTCGTCGCCACAAGACAGGATCCCGCCCCTCCCCATGCTGTTGCGCCTGTTTGCCAAACGATCCGCCAGGCCGGCGTCGCGCACCCCGCCCGACTGTGTCGTCTGGGCGGTGGGCGACATCCACGGACGCTCGGATCTGGCCGACCGGCTGATCCAGGCCATCCGCACCGACCTCCATGCGGCGGTAGCCTCGCGCAGGGTGGTGGTCTTCCTCGGCGACTATGTCGATCGCGGGCTCGATTCCCGAGGGGTGCTGGACCAACTGGTCAACCTGGCCGCCGATCCGGCGCTGGAGGTCCATCTCCTGCGCGGCAACCATGAAGACCGGATGGAGGCCTTCCTCGACGATCCGCAGATCGGCCCGTCCTGGTGCGACTACGGCGGGCGCGAAGCCCTGGTCTCCTACGGCGTCGATCCGCCGCCGATGCGCGGCGATGCGCAGGCCTGGGCGGAGGCGTCTCGCGCGCTGGGCCAAGCCCTGCCGGCCCCGCACCTCGCCTTGCTGGCCGGTCTGGAGACCTCGGTCTCGATCGGCGACTATTTCTTCGCCCACGCCGGCGCCCGGCCCGGCGTGGCGCTCGAGGCCCAGTCGCCAGACGACCTGATGTGGATCCGCCAACCCTTTCTGAATCACACCGGCCTATTCGAACAGGTGGTCGTCCACGGCCACACCCCGACTGAGACGGTATATTCCGATGCCCGCCGCATCGGCGTCGACACCGGCGCCTATGCGACCAATGTCCTTTCGGCGGTCCGCCTCGAGCGCGAGACGCGCATCCTGCTGCAGGCGACGGGGCGCGCCGGCCGCATCGCAATCACGACCTCGGCCCTGGCTCATGGCTCGAAGAGCCGTTGAGCATCGCCCGGCCGCGAAACACTGACGGTCTTGCGGGCACGCTCTGTTCAGGGCGACGCGGATCCGGTTCAGCGGCGGCCCCTTTACAACGACGGCCTCTCGCCTGCAAATATCGATAAATCAACGACCTATTGCCGCCGCCCTGAGGGTTGTCACGAACCGACGACCCGACTCTGGCCTTACGGTTGCAGGCGTTGGACACACGTGAAGCGATCGTCCCGGGGGGAGACACAATGCCAGCAGTTGCCGACCAGGTTTTCGCCGCTGTGATCGGACTGGGGGTGATCGGGATAGGCTTGTTCGTCCGCGCCATCATCCGTTGGGGCAATCGGCGCATGCCGATGAAGTTCTGACAGGCGGCCTGAAACGTCCGGTCGCCTGAGCACGATCTGTGGGTCTGGGCTGCGGACCAGACCAGACAACGCCGCCAGCCCCCCCTTCCCGCGGCCACCGCAGCGATCGAGGGCCTGTCGCGCCGGCCTTGCCTGAGGCGCTCGGCAGACGCCTTGTGCAGGTCTAGAGGAACCGGCTGAGAAACCCGACGATCACCACACACGCCAGGGAGGCTGCGATCCAGCGCCACGCGGTCTTGCGTTGGGCCTTGGGCGGCGCGGGCCAGAATGGATTTTGACGGTCGTGGCTCATGGGCATCGTCGATCCTTACGGCATCGTCGCCGGTTCGGCCAAGACCGACCTGATCCCGACGACGGAAGCGGCGCAGGCGTGCCGGGCGTCCGCGAGAGGCTGTCCCGCCACCCAGACCCGAAGCCGGCCGTCATGACTTCAAGCGAGCGTGGCCCCGTTCCAGGCGTCGTGCGCCGCACCCCGGAACGTCCGGAGCCTCGACCGGCGGATCAGATGTCGGTGGGCGCCCTGGACCTGCCGACCGGAGACCCTGTGTCATCGGTCTGGCGGCGCCCCGATGCCGCTGTACGCGCGGGGCCGCCCGCCCCCTGCCCCCGAATGCAGGCCTCCAGACAACCGGGGTGGAGACAGGTCGCGATCGAACGGGCGCGCGGACCAAATTTAACGACCCTGGTCGAGCCCCCGCGGGCCGAGGATTTCAACCAGCCCGGTCTTCGACAGGGACAGCCCGACCGTCCGCCCCGTGACCGGCAGGGCTGCACCCGTCCGCAGGCGTCCGTAGTGCTCCATGCCGCCCTTGTCCCGCACCACCACCCAGGGCGAGGCGCCGGCCTCGTCGTGAAAGCCGGTCCTGACCACGACGCCCCGGACGGTTTCGGCGCTCAGCGGACGGATGTCCCGGGCCCCTTCAAGTCGGCGCTGGTTCAGGGTGCGGATCACGTCGCGCCGAACCTGCAGTGTGCGCAGCCTCGTCTCCATCTCATCGTCGAGCCGGTATCGTCGCCCCGACCGCACCGCCAGTCCCAGCGCCTCCAGGTGACGCAGCCGCCCCCGCGTCAACGCCGCCCAGGCGTCGCTTGCGCCGACGCCGTCATCCACCATGCCCGAGGCGTCCGCCGCCGCGAGCAGCCGCCTGTCGAAACGGGTGAACCGGTCGGCCCCGGTCTCCTTCCAGATGCGCCGCTCGGCCTCGACCCGGGACAGATCGCCGAGCCGCTCCTGGGCGACCTCCTGGGCCCGGCCGCGAAATCCGTAGCCCATGTAGTCGCGCGGAATGACCAGATCCCGTCCGTCCCCTCGCCGCCCCCGCACCAGGACATGGGCGTGCGGCTGATCGGTGTCGTAGTGGCAGGTCGCGAACCAGTCGAGACCCGGCTCGCCGAGGTCCGCCGAAACCCGGTCCAGGACCTCCCGGACCCAGGATCCGAGATCCAGCCGGTCGCCGTGTTCCGGCGAGAGGATGAACCGGAAATGGTGCCGGTCGTCGCTCCAGTCCCTCGTCCTCGCTTCGGGTCGAAACCCCTCTTGCGACTGATCGAAGAACGCCGGCCGTTCGCCCTCGACCCCTGCGCCGGAGCGACCGAGGTAGATCGCATGTTTGGCGAGACCGGCGGCCCGGCCCGCCCCCTTGCCGAGATGGCGGCAGACCAGGGCCTTGACGATCACCCGCTGACGGACGTCCAGCCGGAAGGCGCGACCGGAACGGGTCTGCGCCGCCTTGAGGACGCCAGAACGGTCGCCCAGGGCGAAGAGCCGGGAACTGGCCAGACGTCGAAGCATCCCCGTCCTGACGTTCATCCGCTCGGTCTTGAGGCGCAGGGGCAGGCTCACGTCCGGTCCTGTCGCCCGGGCGTCGGAGGCCGCCGACAGCCGGGTCTCGATCGCGTCGCGAAGCAGCATGAGGCCGTGTCCGATCCCGCCCCGCGACGCGCTCCGGTGATCGACTTGCCGCAAGTCGTTCGACACCGCAGATCAGGCCGCCAAGCCACGGACAAGATACGGGAAACAGCAACCGCCAGACACCTCCTTTTATCTTGCCCTCCACCCCTTCTGACGGATTTTTCCACATCGCTGTCATCACCGACCCTATCCGATCAAACCCGATCGACAGCTCCCGCTGAGCCGTTCCAAGACGTGGCTACGCGGCTGCCGGACGCTGGACGTCCCCGGATGACAGACAAAAACCCGCCCGGCCGAAGCCGAGCGGGTCGATAATTCCAGCGGTGTCGGATCAGGCCGCGCGCGCCTTGATGGAGACGTGCCGCAGCCCGGACTCCGTCGCCTTCTGTCCGAGATTGAGCGCCGGTCCGAATGGCCGTCCGTCCGCCCTCCCCCGGTCCACCGACTGGACCAGAGTGAGGCAGACCTCCGGCTCGAGCGCGATCAGGTCGTCGTTCGCCCGGAAGGGAGCCGCCTTGCCGTGGGTGTCGAAATCCGCTCTGGCGAGGATCAGCTTCACCCCCTTCTGCTGGGCCCATTTGATCGCCAGTTTCTCGGAGCCCTTCGCCCCGGTCGTGGCCAGGGCCATGTCCGGCCATTCCTGCTTCGCCCAGTTGAGAGCGTCGAAGATCCGCCCCGCATCCTCGGCGCTGTCAGCCGTCGGCGCGCCCCGGAAGGCGACCACCGGACTACCCGGATCGGCCTCTCTGGACCGCCGTTGCCGGATCGCCCGGATCGCCTGTTTCGCCTCCAGTTGCGCCGCCGTCAGATGCGTGCCGCGCCGGCTACCGCGCCAGGCCGTCCAGACCTCCCCGGTCGCGACCGTCCAGGTTTCGGAAGCCGCGTCCCGGATCAGTTCGCAGGCC
Organism: Brevundimonas sp.; assembly: GCF_031412435.1. Classification (GTDB taxonomy): domain Bacteria; phylum Pseudomonadota; class Alphaproteobacteria; order Caulobacterales; family Caulobacteraceae; genus Brevundimonas. The sequence goes on along the minus strand of NZ_JANODA010000087.1, from coordinate 50,589 downwards.
TGCGTCGCCGCATCGCCGGCCCGGGCGTTGGCCGTGGCTTCCTGGAGTTCGGTGTCCGCCGCCTCGGATCCGTCGAAGTCGCGGTCGAGCGATCGCATCGTATCTCGGGCCCGATCCGCGTCGCGTTCGATCCGCCCGGCCGCCGAGTGGAAGGCGCCGATCAGGGCCTCCCCGATGATCGTCTGATAGTCCTCGAGCGCGGTGTCCGTGATCACGTCCACCAGTTCGGTCATGAGAGCGCGCCCGAGCTGGACCAGAGCCTCCTCCGTCGGGTGCGGACGGTGATCGCCGAGCGACGCCGACAGGTCGTCGAAGGCGGAGTCGGACTTCTGGGAAGCGGAGGCGGTGAAGGGAGGGCTGTAGAAGGTCATTGGAACATTCCTTTGAGAATGCCGTGCGCCCCATGCGCAACGACCCCGGTCTTGGCCATATCGGGGTCCCCGGTAGTCACCGGAGCGGGTCGCCGCTTGCGACCCGCGGAGGGGAACGGCGCAGCCGTTGACTTCCGGGGTGATATGACAAGATCGGAGGGCGTTGTGTGGGGGCAAGTCGTCGTCGCCCGTCGCGACGACGACACACCTCGGCGCATCGCTTGCGCCGATGCGGACGACGACCCGGGCCCGGCGTCTCCCGACGGCGGCGCGCCGCCGTCCCGTCCGGTGGACGACCCGGACGGCATAGCAAGACGGCGGCCCCCGCGAGGCCGCCGTCGATCATCATCGCTTATGTTGAAAAAACGAAGTCTGTCCTCAACCCAGTCCGGCAAGGTTGAGCAGCGACGAGGCGCCGCCCGGCGGCGTCCGATAGCCCACCGCCGCGTGGCCGATGCAGAAGGCGCCCCGAGCCACCGGCCGGCCGCACAACGAGAAGCCCGCCTGGGCAGGATCACCGTAGGGCCACCGGCACTGCCCGCGCCTCACCGTCAGGATCGTCAGCCCGCCGGTCGGCAGGTCGGGCGCCTGTTCGGCCGGGACCGATGCGGGGCCGGCCGCCCCCCGATCGGCCGGTCCCGCCATGGCCCTGCCGATGCGCGGCCGGGGCGCTGCGGCCTGGGAGACAGCCGGCCGACCCGGCCGACCGGCCGACAGGCCGAGCCGGTGCACCTTTCCCAGGACCGCACTGCGGCTGATGCCGTTCTGCAGCTCGCCGGCGATCTGCGCGGCGGTCCGGCCCTCGAGCCAGAGCGTCTTGAGGCGACCGATCCGAGCGTCGGTCCAGGCGTATGTGGTCATGGCGGAACTCCGAAGCCGGCAGGCCCGATCGGCCCGCCCCCCTCCGCCCTTCCTCCCGCCTTCCGGCCGCCGCCGGTGACGCCGGCGCCGCAGACAAACGGCCCGGGTCGAAGGAACCCGGGCCGTCTTTCACGCGGCAAGCTGTCAGAACGGAATGTCGTCGTTGAGGTCGTAGCCGCCGGCCGGCTCCTGGACCTGGCGGTCGCCGGGATCAGCCTGCGGGTCCGCGGCCCGCCGGTTCTTCAGCCGGATGTCGCTGACGATCAGGCGCAGGTCGTAGTGTTCGACCCCGTCCTTGCCGGTCCAGGTGTCGTTCTCGACATGGCCCTGGAGGACGACACGGCTGCCCTTCCTGGCGAACGGCGCGATGTAGTTCTCGGTCGTCGCCTCGCCGAAGCAGACGCAGTTGAAGCCGGTGGTGCGCTCGCCCGGCGTGCCGTCGGCCTTGCGGTAGCGGGTGGTCTCCAGCACGCGGAAGCTTGCGCGCTTCCGGCCCGAGCCCTGGGCCGAGAGGATGGAGGGATCGGCGGCCAGATAGCCTTCGATGACGAGGGATTGCATGGTCAGTCTCCTGAAGATGAGGATGGGAAAAGGTCAGGCGGCGGCGCGGTCGGACGCCGTCTCGGGGTCGCGATCTTCGGCCCAGTCGAGGACGGTCAGCCGGTTCACCACCAGTTCCTTGGCGGTGCGTTCCTGGCCGTCCTTGGTCGCGTAGGCCGTGTCGATGAAGGCGCCGGTGACGACGGCCTCGCAGCCCTGGGCGAGCCCGCGCGCGATGACCTTCTCGTTGAGCCCCCTCGACCAGCTGACGCAGTTGACGCCGACGAGCCGGTCCTTGCCGGACGCATCGACGCCCCGCTTCTCGAGCAACCGGAAGACGGCCTTGCCGAAGTCGTCGCTGATCTGGGGGTCGGCCGCCAACCGGCCCGTGAACACCATGGTCTGCATGTCAGTCTCCTTGTGATCCGAAGCCGCCGGGGGAGCCGATCTCCCTCATCCCGCTTCACCCGGAGCCGCCCTCCCTCCGGTCTTCGCCTCGCCGGACGGGGCCTTCGTCCCGCCCGGCCGCCGTCAGGCCGCCGTCAGGCCGCCGCGCCCTCGAGGACGCTCTGGACGGGATGGCGACCCAGCACCGCCTCCACCACCTCCGGCCGGTCCACCGGTACGAAGACCCGGGGCGTGAAGGCGATGATCTCGACGAAGCAGCCGAGCGCCACGAGCGCATCGCGATCGGTGCGGCCACCGACCACCTCGATGCGCCAGCGATCCATCACGCGCGCCCGCCTGAGCCAGAGCCCGCCTTCCAACGACAGCTGGACAGTGCGGTCCAGCAGTGTCGTGGCCGTCCGGGCGCCGTCGGCCCAGGCCTCTCCCACCCCGGTCAGTCCCAGCGCGGCCTTCAGGCTGCGCGCCTGCACGCCGTCGAGCACCCGGCCCAGCCACCGGCGGCCATCCGGCGCGCGGACGCGCCGCACCGAGCACCCGCGTGCGGGCAGCCGGCCCCAGATCGGCAGCAGAAGACCCGTGGCCAGGGTCAGTTCACGTGTCCTCCAGGGGTCGGTCCCGGCGACCTCTTCGTCCCAGACGCGCCGCCACTGACCGACCTCGGCGGGCTTCCAGGCGGATTCGTCGAACGCCTTCTCGGGCAGCGTCTGGCGATCATCGGGTCGCACCAGCCGCACAGCCGTGATCAGACGGTTCTCATCGGTCGAGGTGGTCAGGCCCAGCTCGGCGATCGCGGCACGGCCCGACTTCTGGTTGATGACCAGCTCATGGGCGACGTCTTCGGCACACATCAGGGCGTCGTCGGAGGCGAGCAGCTCGCGACGGACCTTCAGCGAGAAGGTGATCAGAGCCGTCTCGGCGCCCGTCGAGACATCAGTCCGGATCACTTCCTCACCCGTGACGTCGAGTTCTTCGGCCTCGATGTCCTCCAGTCCCCGATCCAGATCGCCCGAGGCGGCCGCCCGCTCGAGTATGCCCGACAGGATGCGGTCGAAATCGGCGAACAGGGCGTTCTGGTCGGCGATGCGCAGCGCCAGCAGCCGGTTCAGGAAGGTATGGATCGGCGGCAGGTCGTCCGGCGGCTTCAGCCCGCCGTCGTCGTCGAGCAGCTTCAGGCTCGTCCTGGCCGTGAAGGTCTCCAGCGTCATCGACGCAAGCTCCCCGAAGGTCAGGGCGCCGTAGAAGACCAGCAGGGCGCGGCGCGCCCAGGGGCTTTCGAGGTTGTCCTCGGCCCGGAACAGGCCCGCCCCCGCCGTCCGGCGCTCTCCGCGCGTCAGCGCACCCAGAGAATCCAGACGTCGCGCGATCGTCGAGGTAAACCGCTTCTCGCCCTGGATGTCGGTGGTGACCGGCCGGAACAGGGGGGCCGAGGCCTGGTGCGTGCGGTGGCTGCGGCCGAGGCCCTGGATGGCCGCGTCCGCCCGCCAGCCGGGCTCGACGAGGTAGTGGACACGCCGCTGCTGGTTCCCGGCCGAAAGGTCGGCATGGTAGCTGCGACCGGTCCCCCCGGCGTCGGAGAAGACGAGGATACGCTTGCGTCCGCCCATGAAGGCGTCGGTCTCGGCGCGCGCGGCCGAGGCGCCGCGTCGCTCGACCACCCGGCGGCCGTCCCTCGCCACGACCCGACGCGACCGGCCCGTGATCTCGGCGACGGCGTCCGTGCCAAACGCCTCCAGCAGGGCGTCCAGCACCCCGGGGACGGCGGGCAGGCAGGCCATCCGCTCGATGAGCGCCTCGCGCAGCCCCAGCGCATCCTGGCTTACGACAGGGCGGCCGTCGTCCATGACCGGGACCAGGACGACGTTCCCGTCCCCGTCTTCGATCGCCTCCATCCGATGCACCGGGAAGGCCTCGCGCAGATAGTCGAGGACATATTCGCGCGGCGTCAGGTCGATGGAGAGGTTGTTCCATTCCTCCGGGGGAATGGAGGACAGCCGGCGCTCCATCACCGCCTCGTTGGTCGAGACGATCTGAACCACGGCGGATCGCCCGCACGAGAGGTCCTCCCGGATGGAGGCGACCAGGCTCGGCGCCTTGAGGCCCGCCAGCAGATGGCCGAAGAAGCGCAGCTTGGCGCCCTCGAAGGCGGAGTGGACGGCCGAGGCGGCCTGGCCACTCCGGGCCTTGCCCGCCTCGTCGCTCAGGCCCGTCGCCTTCAGCGCCTCGGCGAGGTTGGCGTGGATGAGCTGGAAGGCGTCGGCCCAGGCGTCCCAGATGCCGACGTCGTCGGCCGTGAGCGGGTGGACGAGCGGCGTGTACTCGACGCCCTCGAACGACAGCGACCGCGCGACGTAGAGGCCCAGCGCCTTGAGCTCGCGCGCCACCAGTTCCATGGCCGCCACCCCGCCCCGGTCCATGGCGTCCAGGAAATCGGCACGGCTCATGAACGGCGCGTCCGGACCGCCCCACAGGCCCAGACGGGCCGCATAGGCCAGGTTCTCGGCCGTGGTCGCCCCGGTCGCCGAGACATAGAGGACCCGGGCGTTGGGCAGCCTGTTCTGCAGCGCCAGCCCGGCCATGCCCTGGAGCGAGGCCTTCTTCGTCCCCCGCGCGCCCTTTCCGCCCCCGGCCGCATTGGCCATGGCATGGGCTTCGTCGAAGGCGATGACGCCGTCGAAGTCCTCCCCCAGCCAGGCGACGATCTGGTCCAGGCGCGACGGCCGGGCGCCGCGCGCCGGCTGGCGCAGGGTCGCATAGGTCGTGAACAGGACGCCGCGATCCAGACGAACGCCATCACCCTGTTTCCAGCTGGAGAGAGGGACGATGTCGTGGGCGCCGCCCCCGATCGCGGCCCAGTCGCGGCGCGCATCCTCCAGCAGGGCGTCGTTGCGGGACAGCCAGAGCGCGCGGACGCGGCCCTGGGCCATGTTGTCGGCGACCACGGCCGCGATCTGGCGGCCCTTGCCGCAGCCGGTCCCGTCCCCGAGGAAGAAGCCGCGCCGGAACTGCACGGTATCGTCCTGGTCGTCGCGTGCGAGCGTCACCTCATGGGCGGCCTCGCCCCGCCGGAACCGGCCCGGCAGGAAGGCCGCATGGGCCTCGCCCGCATAGATCACGGTCTCGACCTGCGCGTCCGAGATCCGCCCCTCACCGCGCAGGACGGGGGGCAGGACCGGCCGGTAGGTCGGGGCCGGCGGCGCGACCGAGGCCATCGGGCCGGACTCGACCAGGGGCGACGGATGCGGCCGGGGATCGGGCAGGACGATCCGCGCCAGGGCGTGGGCCTGATAGAGTCCGACGTCGCGACCTTCCCCCGCCCAGGGCGCCACCTCATAGGCCAGGGGCGTCGCTCCGGCGAGGAAACCGAGCCGGCCTGCAGGCAGGGCGAGGCCACGATCGCGGGGCGCCAGGACGGCCCCGGCGTCCATCGCCAGCCGCGGCCGCGGACGCGCAGTTCTCCGCGGCGGCAGGCCCGCAAGGATGCGGGCCGTCGCCTCCAGGTCCCCCGGCTGGTGCAACCGTCCGTCCCCGCCACACGTCCCGCCGCGATCCATGACCAGCAGACCTGTCTCGACGGAGGTGCCGTGCCTCGTAAAGGCGCGTGCGGGGAAGGCGACGGCGGCCACCATGGCGCCGTGCCCCGCGAGCGCGCGCCTGAGGCCGGTGTCGGCCAGGACGGTGAGGGGCACGATGGCCGCCATGCGCCCGCCGTCGGCCAGGCACCCGAGGGCCGCGACCAGATGGGTGTGGAGGTGCGAGAAGGGCGGGTTGCAGACGACCGCGTCGAACGCGCCGGCCCCGTCCAGAAGATCGCGCAGGTGGCGGCCGTCGTGGCGCCGGCGCACGGCGCCGGGGAACAGGCCGTCGAGGAGCGCGGCGCGCGCCGGCGCGATCTCGTTCAGGGTGAGGCGCGCCCCACAGGCCTCGGCGACGGCGGCCAGCAGACCGGTGCCCGCAGAGGGTTCAAGGACGAGATCGCCCGGCCGGACCTGGGCCGCAAGGACCGTGAGGGCGGCGAGCTCGGGCGGGGTCGAGAACTGGTCGAGCGCGACCTGTTCCTCGCTGCGGCGGCTGTGGGTCAGGCCGAGCGCGGAGACCCCGGCGAGAAGGGCGACGATTCCGGCCGGCGCATCCTCCAGCCGCGCGACCTGGGGCGTGAGGCGGCGGATCTGAAGCACCGTCGCCGCCTCGATGGCGTCATAGGCCTCACGCCAGGCCCAGCCGCCCTCGGCGTCCGACGCGCCGAAGGCGGTGGTCATGATCCCGGCGACCAGACGGCGATCGAGCGGCCGGGACCGCGCCAGGTGGATCGCGAGCGTGCGCGCCGCCGCAAGGAGGTTGGCGGGGGCATCCGCCGATACGCGATCGGAGAACAGGGACAGGCTGGGTTGCGAGGTCATGGCGAGGGCTCCGGCGCCTGGAGCGGAGGGCGCCTCCCTCTCGGTCCTCCAGGCCTGCCGTGCCCCGTCCTTCCTCCCCCTTTGCAGCTCCCGCCGGCCGCCGGCTCCCTGGCGCAGAGCACCCCCCGGCGGGAGGCCGGGGCGGCGCCCGGCAAGGCCTTCGATCAGGCGGCGGCGCAGCCGATCACGGCCAGGCCCTGAGGCGTGATTCCGAAGGCGCCCGCACCATCGTCGTCGCTCCGACCTTCCGGCAGGGCGCCCTCAGCCTCAGGGGGCGCGTCACCGTCCTGCGGGCTTTCGGACCCGACGGCGGGATCAGGTGCGGGATCGTTCCCATCCATCGGGGCCGCCCACGACAGGGCGGCCGGAGCCCAGCCCCGCTGCGCGGCCTGCTCCGCGACCCAGTCGACCAGCTCGGTCTTGCGGAGCGTCGTCGCCCGCGCGTCCGCCGACCCCATGGCCTCGAGCATCCCGGTCAGCAGCCCCTTGGAATGGGGCTGCAGGAAGGGTGCGTCGGGCGTCCAGTGCAGGGCGATGTCCGCCTGACACAGGGCAGCGAGCTCCGCCGCCTCGGCCCGAGCGCTGCGCCGGATCAGGTCCTTGCGCGCCTCACGGACGTCGAGGCTGAGGGCGACGAGTTCCGCCAGCAGCCCCATCTTCTCGCCATGAGGCAGGCCATGGACCCAGGCGATGACGGTCTCGCCCGAGGTCTCCCAGGCTGCGCGGCGGTCGTCGAGCCGCCGGCGAACGTCGCCGTCGAGGGTCTCGATGACCCGGCCGTTCGTCGGGTCGAACCCGGTGGCCGTGATCGCCAGGGCGGACTCGGAGCGGGCCGCGTGGGCGCGCCGGACAAGGATGGTGAACAGCCGGGCGACCAGGGCGGTCAGGGCCGCGCCCGGATCATCGGCCAAGGCGCGGATCAGGCCCCGCGTCGCCACATCGGTCCGCACGGCATGCAGGGCGTGGTTTACGCCCTCGGTGTCCGGCTCGGGCATCTCGGCCACGGGCGGCGCATAGGCGGGGGGAGCAAAGGGACCGACGGGGGGCCCTTCCCCAGCGTCGTCATCCTCGACCGCGGCTTCGGGCGTCTCGGGCGTGTAGCACCGGACGTCCACACCGGTGTCGGCCGCGGGCCAGAGCACGAGCGTCGTCACCAACCGCCCACCGCACCCGGTCTGGTCGGCGGCGATCCTGGCATGGATCATGTCGACGATCGCCAGATCGGCGACATCGGGGTGATCCCTGTCCTCCAGAGCCACACGGGCGGCCTCCGCCCGTTCGCGGACCATCTCGCTCTGGGCGCGGTAGCGGGACAGGACCTCGGCCGGAAGGGAGCCCCCGTAGACGTAGCCGAGCGCTTCGAGATCGTCGGGGAGTTCGGGCTCCGGTCCGGCGGTCACATGGACGGCCACCCCCTCCGCCTCCAGCACGCCCGCGATTCCGCGCGCACGTTGCAGCCAGAGGTCGGTCAGGATGTCGGGGTCGAGCAGGACCGGGACGAGTTCGCCGAACAGGTCGGCTTCCGTCCGGCCGCCGGCTTCGGCGTAGGCCCGGGGACTGACGAGGGCGCACCGGCGGTCCCGCGGGGTGACCCGGGCGTCGTCCAGCCGCTCGAGGATACGCCAGTCCTGGAAGCCGCGGCCCTCGAGCGCCGCCTCGGCCAGCTGCGCGCGCTCGGCCTTGTCAGGCAGACGCGCGAGCAACCGGGCCTGTTTCAGGGACATGCGGCCGATCCGGAGCGCATGGAGCGCATCCTGCGGCAGGTCGGACAGGGCGGCCAGGCGCCGGATGTCGAGCTCGGCATAGCCCAGCGCCCGCGCCATGGCGGAGATCGTCAGCTTCGACTTGAGCATGCGGCTGATCGCGGCGATGACGTCGGCGACGTGGACCGGCACGGCGGTGTTGGTCAGCAGGACCGCCGCGGCCTGGCGGGCCGGGTCCGTCTCGACATAGGCCCGGACGGGATAGTCCTCGTCGATGTCGCCGGCCTCGAGAAGGATCGCGAGAGCCAGCCGACGGCGGCGACCGTCCAGCGCCATCCAAGGCTGTTCCTTCCGGCCGCGCCCCGGCCGGACGGTGACGGGCTGCAGCTGACCGGCGGCCTTCAGGGTGGCGGCCAGTGTCGGGATATCGTCGTCCGGGGGTTCGGCCCAGCGCAGGTTCTCGCGGGCGATGCCGAGATCGCCGAGGCGGACGACGCGCTCGACAGGAGTGAAAATGACGGCGGGCGCGCCCGGCGCCGGGGTAAGGACGGGAACGAGGTCGGTCATGAGATCTCTCCGGCCGGGCGACGAGGCCATCCCCGCCGCTCCGGCGCACCCCGGCGCCCTCCCTCCCCCCTTTGCGAGGCTGCCGCGACCGCGACCTCGTTCCAGTCGCCGAAGGGCGGTTCGGGCCACGTCACGCGGACATCCAGGCCCTGGCGCACCAGGCGGCGGCGCAGCTTCGCCGCCGCCGCTTCGCCGGCCGCGCCCCGGTCCGCGGCGATCAGCACCCGGCGCACCCCGGCGGGCGGCGTCCAGGCCGCCAGGTTGTTGGCGGCCATCAGGGCCCAGCCCGGCAGATGGAACCGGTCCATGGCCGACAATGTGGTGACGACCCCTTCGCCCACGAGCATCTCTCTGGCCGCGGGCGACAGCCGGACGGCCGCGCCCGGCGGGACCTGGCCCACGGTCTTTCGACCCAGCCGCAGGCCCGTGGCGGGCAGACCGTTCGGATCGAGATACGTCAGCTCGACCGCCGTCAGGCGATCGTCCGCGTCGCTGATCCGGGCGACCAGCGCCGGTCGCGTGCGTCCCCCGCCACGGTAGACAGCAGTCGGAGCCGCGGGGTGAAGGCGAAGGTTGGAGACGCCCGCGCCGCCCACCACCGCCCGGCGCCGAACGTAGACGCCGGCCGGTCCGCAGGCGGCCGGTGCGGTGGTCCCGCTCCACAGACGCAGGGCCGTCGCGACTCGCAGACGGCGGTCGGGCCGGGGTGACGATGGCAGGCCGCGCCCGCCCCCCGTGAGCCGGCCGGCGGCGTCCAGGAAGCCCCGGGCCCGCAGGTCATCCCGGGCGGCGCGCCAGTCCGCGCCGCCGAAGCCATGGATCACGACGCGGCCGTCCGTCAGCCAGAGGGAGACGGACCGGTCGGCGGCGCTGTGGCCCGGGGCCGGGATACTGGCGCGCGAGCCTGCGGCGTAGAGGTCGCCGCCCAGGGCGGCCACGATGGCGTGAAGGGTCATGTCCGCCTCAGATCAGGCCGAGGGTCTTGAAGCTGGCCGTGCCGTCGCGCCCGATCACGAGGTGATCATGCACCTGAAGGCCGAGAGCCCGGGCGGCCTCCACCACCTTGCGGGTCATCTCGATGTCGGCGCGCGACGGCGCCGGGTCACCGGACGGGTGGTTGTGCACGAGGATCATCGCCGAGGCCGAGAGTTCCAGCGCGCGACGCACCACTTCCCGGGGATAGACCGGGGCATGATCCACGGTGCCGTCGGCGACCCATTCGTCGCGCAGCAGGTTGTTGCGATGATCGAGGTAGAGAACCCGGAACTGCTCTCTCGGAAGATGCGCCATGGCCGTCCGCGCATAGGCCAGGAGAGCGGTCCAGGACGCGATGGCCGGCCGTCGGCAAGCCTCCTCCCGGGCGAGCCGTACGGCCAGTTCGCGCAGGACCTTCAGGTCGCCAAGACCGGCGGGCCCGGCGTCGCTCGACCGCGTCAGTTCCGACAGGTCCGCCGCCGCCACCGCGCCCAGGCTGCCGAAGCGCGCGAGGAGCCCGCCCGCCAGCCGGTCGGGATCGGCGCCGGACCGGCTGAGCACGAGGGCGAGCAGCGTCTGGTCGTCCAGGGACTCGTACGCGAGCATCGGCATCGAGGGGGCGGTACGTGCCGCCTTGCGGCGAAGAGGGTCGGGGGCCGGGTCGTTGGCCGGTGTCATGGCGGTCTCCTTTTCCGCTCCACCACGGAGCGTCAGCCGCCGGCCTTCCTTTCCCCTCCGGCGGGGTTGTCTCCACCCTCCGGCGACGGCAGGCTGGGACCATGAAATGGCTTCTGATCCCCGCCGCCCTTCTGCTGTGCCCGGCGGTCGCGAAGGCCGATCCGTGCGAAGGCCGGCTGCCCGATCGCGCGGGGCAGACCTTCTCCGGGGTGGTCCGCTACATCGGCGACGGGGACAGTCTCTGCGTGGGTCCCGGCAATGACCCGTCGACCTGGATCGAGGTCCGGCTCTCGGACTTCGACGCGCCGGAGCTGCACGGTCCGCTGGGCCGGGCCGCTCGCGACCGGCTGTCGACGCTCGCGCTCAGCCGGACCCTCAACTGCGTCGCGGTGCGTGGCCGCAGCGGCCGGATCATCGTCTACGACCGGGTCATCGCCGCGTGCCGCCTGAATGGCCGAGGGGTCGGCGACCTCCTGCGGGCGGGAGGAGGCCGGGAGGGCGGAAACTAGCCGCCTCCCCGCGCCCGGCCCGACCCTCAGGCCGCCCCCTCGTCCCCGGACGGTGGTGATGATGTACGTGACCTATCCGCTGTCCCTCCGGAACGTAGAGGACCTGCTGGCCGAGCGCGGCATCGACATCCGCCACGAGACAGTGCGGCTCTGGTGGAACCGCTTTGGGCCGATGTTCGCCGCCGAGATCAGCCGAAAGCGCGTCCAGCGGATGCGATCGTTCACGCCCTGCCGGTGGCGCCTCGACGGATGACCGATCAGGTCGCGCTTCAGACCATCGCGGCGATCGCCGAGCGGGTTCGTGAAGAGGCGCCGGCTGACGGGACGCCGTGATGCGACACGGTGCGTGCGCTGAACCCGCTCCCGTCCTTGAGGGACTTCGGCGCCATGAGCGACTGGGAAGCGATGAAGCTGTTCGCAGTCGTTTTCGATACGCTGCACCTTTCCGAGGCGGTCGCCAGGGCGCCGCTCAGACCATCGCCCACGTTGTTGCGCTGAGAGACCGCGGGGATGTCGGCGATGACCAGGAGAGACGAGGTCGGCACGCGAGCCTGGCTACAGTAGATAATACGCTCCAGCTCCGACCCGCTCATTGGGCCAGGCTGGCGGGTATCGGCGGTCGGACCACGCCGCCGTTTGCGACGATGAAGGCGCCGATCAGGGCATTGTAGTGATGCGAACGCTCCAGGAATCCCATGTGGTTGGCGTTCGAGACCCGTTGCAGCTCGCCTGTCGAAGACTGCGCCCGGATCGCCTCGCCAGCCTCCAGCCTGGTGACCAGATCCTGCTCTCCCCCGATCACCAGCACCGGGCCCGTGAACCCGGCCATCGCGCCCGTGGCGTCCCAGTCGAACATCGCCAGATTGCCCTTGGCGAGCACGGCCGGCGAGTTGCGCGTTCCCAGCAGGGTCGTGTGGTCCAGCTGGCTGTAGGTCACGGAACCCGCGAACTGGAGACGGTTGGCCAGATGTGACATGCCGTTGAAATAGCTCTGCCAGGCGCTGAGCCAAGCCAAAGGCTTGAGCAGGATCGTCAGCCTGAACATCGGCTCGAGCACCGGTTTGCGCAGCGCCTGAGCCAAACCGCTCAGAATCATCGTCTTCAGCGGGTTGGTGTAGGTCGTGTTCACCAGCACAATGCCGGCGACCCGATCGCGGACCAGGGCGGGCGCGTCCCGAACCAGGGTCTGGATTGTCATCCCGCCGATGCTGTGGCCGATCAGGATGACCGGTCGCGGTGCGACCCTGACGATCAGCGTCTCCAGATCGGCGGCGAAGTTTTCCAGCGTGATGCGGCCATCCTCCGGAGCCTTGGACCGACCCACGCCGGCCAGGTCCCAGGTGATGAGCTGGTTCGGGGCCAGTGTGCGCGCCTCGGCCAGATCGCGCTTCAGGTAGCGCCAGATCGTGCTGTCCAGGCCCCAGCCATGGTTGGCGATCACGACCGGGCCCTCCGCCGCGCCGTCGACTTCCACATAGAGTTCGGCGCCCGTCGGGCTGGCCACCATTTCGCCCCGCGCACGCATGGCCCGCGTGGGGTCCGTGTCTGGCTTGGCGATGAGCAACAACATGGGGACACGACCGAGCGCGCTGAACGCCACGAGCGCCAGCGCCGTCCAGAGCCGCCAGTCCTCGCGCACCCTTATGGTCAGGCCGGGGTCGTAAACGACAAGCTCGCCGGACCACCAGGTCCACAGCAGCCAGGCCACCGAAGCGATGAGAACGAGGCCCGCGAGAGACAGAAGGGCTCGAAGAAGGGGGATAAACGGCATGACGAAGTCCTCGGCGATCGAGGCTGGCCCCCGGCTTCCAGACGAAGGCTTCGCAGCGACGGACGTTCCAGTGTCGCGCAGGCATCACAAGGGTTTGCGCCCAGGCTGCCGCGCACAACGTCGGGTGGAGCACAGAGGAACGATCTGCGCCGCGCCGGCTTCATCCGGCCTCAGCTCTTTCGGAAAACACCGCATGTCCATCATCGACAAGATCGCCGCCGCCGTCACGCCCCAGCCCAATGAGAACAAGCGCGCAGAGGCGACAACGGACGCACGCGCCGCAGCGACGCCGGGCGACTGGCTAAGCCTGGTCCTCGACCACCATGACCAGATTCGCGAGGCCTTCACGGCCGGCAAGCTGGCCAAAGGGGCGGCCAATCGGACGGCTGCGATGAAGACGCTGGCGCTCGTCCTGAACGGCCACTCCCTCGCTGAGGAAGTCGTCCTCTATCCCGCCCTTGGCGCGGCTGACGAGAAGGCGCACGCGGCGCAGGCCTATCTCGAACAGACCGTGGCCAAGAACCAGATGGCCGAACTGGAGCGCATTCCGCCGTTGCAGGAGGCCTGGCTCGACAAGTGGGAGCATATCGAAAGCGCGGTCCTGACCCACATGTATGAGGAAGAGTCCGGCTGGTTCCTCGAGCTGCACGAAAAGGGCGACGACCAGGACCGGCTGACCCTTCGTTACGCCGAAGAATACGACCGGTACGTGGGTTGATGCGAGCGGAGCAGCCCTGATGACGCGCGGCAGAGTTCTGGTCACGGGCGGGGCCGGCTATATCGGGTCCCACACCTGCAAGGCCCTGGCCCGGGCCGGCATTGAGCCGGTCGTCTACGACGACCTCAGCAACGGCCACGCCGAGGCCGTGCGGTGGGGCCCCCTGATCCAAGGCGACGTACGCGACCGGGATCGTCTGGCCGGCGCCATGAGCAGCCACGCCGTGTCGGGCGTCATCCACTTCGCCGGGCTGATCGAGGTCGGGCGGTCGATGCACCGGCCTGACCTATACTGGGACCACAACGTCAACGGCGTCGCCGCCGTGCTTTCCGCCATGCGCAGCGCCGATGTCGGGCGGTTGATCTTCTCGTCCACGGCGGCGGTCTATGGCACGCCCGCAGGTCTGTCCGCCCTGTCGGAGACCGATGTCCTGAACCCGATCAACCCGTATGGCGACAGCAAGCTGGCGGGCGAGAAGATGATCGCCGCCAGCTGTGTGGCCTTCGGGCTGGAGGCGGTGGCGCTCCGGTATTTCAACGCATCGGGCGCCGACCCCGAGGGCGAACTGGGTGAGGCGCATGATCCCGAGACCCATCTGATCCCGCTCGCCATCGAGGCGGCCTTGACCGGCTCGCGGCCATTGACGGTGTTCGGACAGGATTTCCCGACGACAGACGGGTCCTGCGTTCGGGACTACATCCACGTGGCGGATCTGGCGCGCGCCCATGTTCTGGCGCTGGGTCTGGACACCATCAGTCGCGGCTTCGAGGCGATGAACCTCGGGCGCGGACGCGGGACGTCGGTCCTGGACGTCATCGAGGCGGTGGGCCGGGCCTGCGGTCGGCCTCCCGCCTATGCGGTCGGGCCCCGACGCGCCGGCGACCCGCCGATTCTGGTGGCCGATCCGGCGCGAGCGATGAAGCGGCTGAACTGGGCGCCGGAGTTTGCCGACTTCCAGGCGATCGTGGATACGGCCGTGGCGTGGAGGCGGAGCCGGCGGTTCGACGCCTCGACCCCGCTGCCGGCGGCGGCATGACCCCGGCCCGGCCGGCGCTCTGGGGCGGGCACGAGTGCACCGTGAATCGCATCGGGGACGTCTGGAGCGACCAGACCCGTCTGACAGGCCACCAGGACCGGATTTACGACATTGACCGGTTCGCGGGCCTGGGCGTGGCGGCCGTCCGCTATCCGGTGTTGTGGGAGCGTACGGAGACCGCGCAAGGGCAGTGGGACTGGACATGGCCCGACCTGCGGCTGATCCGGCTGCGAACGCTAGACATACGCCCGATCGTGGGTCTGCTGCATCACGGATCCGGTCCGGCCTGGACCGATCTGCTGGACCCGGGCTTCGCCGAAGGTCTCGCCGAGCACGCCCGTCGGACCGCCGAACGCTATTCGTGGGTGCGGGACTGGACCCCGGTCAACGAGCCGCTGACCACCGCGCGGTTCAGCGCCCTCTACGGTCACTGGTATCCGCACCAACGCGACGAGCGGGATTTCTGGCTGGCCCTGCTGAACCAGATCGACGCGACCCGCCTGTCGATGCGCGCGATCCGGTTGATCGTGCCGGACGCCCGCCTGATTCAGACCGAAGATTTCGGGGCCACGCACGGGACGACCCCTTGCGCATCGCAGGCGCGGTTCGAGAACGACCGGCGACTGATGACCTGGGACCTGCTGTGCGGGCGCGTCACGCGGGAGCATCCGTTGTTCGACCGACTGGTCGAGTTCGGCTTCGAGGACCGACTGCGGGTCATCGCGGACGCCCCCTGCCCTCCCGACGTGGTCGGCGTGAACCACTACGTCACCAGCGATCGCTTCCTCGATCACAGGCTGGATCGCTATCCGGCGCATACGCACGGCGCGAACACCGAGCTCGCCTACGCCGATGTCGAGGCCGTGCGGGCGATGGAGCCTCGACCGGGCGGGTGGCGTGAATACCTGTCGACCCTGTGGGCACGATACGGCCTGCCCCTCGCCGTCACGGAATGCCACCTGGCGTCCGAGCCCGAGGAACAGATTCGTTGGTTCGACGAGTGCTGGCGCGCAGCGTGCGACCTGACTGACGAAGGGGTGCCGATCGAGGCGGTGACGGCCTGGGCGCTCCTCGGCGCCGTCGATTGGGACAGCCTGTTGACGAACCGGCGCGGACGCTACGAGCCCGGAGCCTTCGATGTGTCCTCAGGCCGTCCGGTTGCGGGTGCGTTCGCCGCCTGGCTCAGGGAGTCGGGGAGCAGGCGTGGCGCCGACCAGGCCTCGGACTGCGGCATTGGCTGGTGGTCGAGGGACGACAGACGCTGTTTCCACCCGGAATGCGACAACGCCGCGACCGCGCCCATGGCGGCCTAGACAATGTCGGAAAGCCGACATCTTAAACTCGAAACTCCATTCAATTTCAAAGCACTGGAACCCATTCAGGCCACGGCCTGTTCGGTGGACCGGACCGGAAGGAACGCCCGT
This sequence comes from Brevundimonas sp., assembly GCF_031412435.1. Taxonomy (GTDB): domain Bacteria; phylum Pseudomonadota; class Alphaproteobacteria; order Caulobacterales; family Caulobacteraceae; genus Brevundimonas. Next base: position 34,631 of record NZ_JANODA010000087.1, on the reverse strand, counting down.
GACGACGATCATTGCTGAACATAAGTCCCTGCCCGATTCCACCGTTGTAGAGCTGGCCCGTGCGGGCGCTCGCGACCCTGTGGTCTGTTTCTCTCACCTGCGTTGGGACTTCGTCTTCCAGCGACCGCAGCATCTGATGACGCGTTTCGCCCAGTCGCGTACCGTCATCTATTTCGAGGAACCCCTGCCCGACGACGGCGACGTGGCGTGGATCCAGACGCGCGTCTGTCCGATGAGCGGCGTGATCATCGCGACTCCGCGTCTGCCGCTCGGCCTCCCCGAGGGCGAAAAGGCCCCGACGCTGAAGTCGCTGCTGGACGGCCTGCTGGCCGAACAGTCCGTGGTTCACCCGGTGCTCTGGTACTATACGCCGATGATGCTGCCGCTCTCGCGGCATCTGCAGGCGGCGGCGGTCATCTATGACTGCATGGACGAGTTGGCCAACTTCCGCTTCGCGCCGCCCGAACTGCGCCCACTGGAACAGGAGCTGATCGCCACGGCCGACGTGGTCTTCACCGGTGGTTACAGCCTCTACGAGGCCAAGGGGCATCTGCACGCCAACATCCACCCCTTCCCGTCGAGTGTAGACCGGGCGCACTTCGCAAAGGCTCGCGCGATTGCGACAGACACCACGCCGACGCTCGGCTTCTACGGCGTAATCGACGAGCGGATGGACCTCGAAATGATCGCCGCCGTCGCCGACGCGAGGCCGGACTGGACGATCGTCATGGTCGGTCCCGTGGTGAAGATCTCGGAGGACGAGCTGCCCCGCCGGGCCAATATCGAGTATCTGGGCGCACGGTCCTACGATCAACTGCCCGCCGAGCTCGGTCGCTGGCACGTCGCCCTGATGCCGTTCGCAATTAACGATTCGACCCAGTTCATCAGCCCGACCAAGACCCCGGAATATCTCGCCGGTGGCCGCCCGGTGGTCTCCACCCCGATCCGGGACGTCGTGCGCCATTACGGCGCGCTGGAAGCGGTCGCCATCGCGGCCGATGCCGAGGCCTTCGTCGAAGCCTGCGACGCCGCCCTATGCCTCGCTGCCGATCCGACCGGCTCTTGGCTGGCGGACGCAGATGCTGCGCTCGCCGACCTGTCGTGGGATCGGACCCAGATCCGCATGAACACTCTGGTGGATCGCGCCGCGAACGCCCGTAAGACCGCCGTGCCGTCGCGAAGGCCGCGTGGCGCCCGGATGACCCACTATGACGCCCTGGTGGTCGGAGCCGGGTTCGCCGGCGCCGTTCTGGCCGAACGGCTGGCATCGGATGCCGGCCTCTCGGTGCTGGTCGTCGATCGCCGTCCTCACATCGGCGGGAACGCCTACGACCGACTGGACGACGCCGGCGTGCTGATCCATGAATATGGACCGCACATCTTCCATACGAACTCGGCCGACGTGTTCGCCTATCTGTCTCGGTTCACCCGCTGGCGGCCCTATGAACACCGGGTGCTGGCCGAGGTCGGCGACAAGCTGGTGCCGATGCCGATCAACCGCACGACGCTCAACCAGTTGTACGATCTGGATTTACAGACCGATGAGGCCGCCGCTGAGTTCCTGGCCGCCCGCGCCGAGCCTGTCGAAAAAGTGCGGACCAGCGAGGACGTCGTCGTCTCGGCCGTGGGCCGCGAGCTCTACGAAACCTTCTTCCAAGGCTATACCCGCAAGCAGTGGGGACTCGACCCGTCCGAGCTCGACAAGTCGGTCACCTCGCGCGTGCCGACGCGGACCAACACCGACGACCGCTATTTCACCGACACCTTCCAGGCCATGCCGCTGGAGGGCTACACCAGGATGTTCGCGCGGATGCTTGATCACGAGAACATCCGCGTCGAGACCGGCGTCGACTATCGTGACATCGTCGACGAGATCACCTTCGACCAGCTGATCTACACCGGTCCGATCGACGAGTTCTTCGACCACTGCCACGGGCCCCTGCCCTACCGCTCGCTGCGCTTCCAGCACGAGACCCTGGACCAGGAGCAGTTCCAGTCGGTGGCGACGGTCAACTCCCCGGACGAGGCGACGCTCTATACCCGGGTCACCGAATACAAACACCTGACCGGTCAGGTTCATCCGAAGACCAGCGTCACTTTCGAGTACCCGACGGCCGAGGGCGACCCCTACTACCCGATCCCCAGGCCGGAGAACCAGGCGCTGTTCAAGCAGTACGAGGCCCTGGCGGCTGGTCGCACCGACGTTGTGTTCGCCGGGCGACTGGCGACCTACCGTTACTACAATATGGACCAGGTCGTGGGTCAGGCGCTGGCGACCTATCGCAAGATGGCCCGTGTCGTTCCTGCCGTTTCGAAAGGGCTCGAAAACGGCGCCGTGGCGGCCACCCTCTAGGGGCTGCCAAGCCGTCGAACCGAGCAAGGAAAAGCCCGCCGCGTGTCTCGCGGCGGGCTTTTCAATGTCAGCGTCGAAGCTATCGAGCGGTGGTGAGACCCTCATACCGGTCGCGCGCCTTGACCGGATCATAGAGGATCTCGGTCTGCCGGGGTGGTGCAATCACGTAGTACATGGTGATGGGCGCGAAGGTGGTGCGTTCGCGCTGCCAAAGGGCCACGCCGTCGACGCCCTCGAGCCGCGTCCAGGTTCCGTCTTCGTTCGGATGAGAGGGGACAGCGGCCATCGGTGCATTCTTTCTTTGGAGGTCAGCAACAAACGCGCCTGGCGCCGATACGACCCTGTTCCACGCCATTGAAAGTCAAAATGGCCTTGGGGGCCTCTGAACTGTTCGAGCATCAGCGTGGCGAGACCTGGGTTGGGCCCGGCGACGCGGACGGTCTACATAAGCTTCCTGTTGCGCGTGAACATGGCGCGATCCTGACCCGCCCCAGTAAAACACCGATCACCAGGTCAGCGATCCTGCGGCCCGTCGGATGAACCGGGTTTGCGGCATTTCGCGAAACGTAACCGCCACTTCCCGGACTGACAGCACTATCGTTGGACTGCCGGCAGCAAGCTGCGAGCCGTCATTATTTTAGACGCCCATTCCGGCCCATAAGGCTGGTCCGTGGCCGCAGCGATCGGTTTTCAACAGATGGAGATGTGCATCCGCCTGCTGGCCGCCTGAAGCCGTTGTTACTGCGAGCCAGTTGAGATCAGGGCCACCGAAGGCGCAGCAGGTCGCATGCTGCGTTGCAAGAGAGACGGCCTTCAGCGAGGAACCGTCCCGCCCAAAGGCCCGGAGCGTTCCGTCTCCGTACTGGCTGGACCAGAGGACGCCGGCGCTGTCGACACACGCGCCGTCGGGCCGGCTTAGGCTCCCGGCAGTCTGAAACGGACTCTCGAGTTGGAAGACCTGCGCCGTCCGTGGGTAAGGAGTCCGCCAGATCGATCCCAACCGGCTGTCAGAGACGTAGGCGGTGCTTGTCCCAACATCGAAAGCCAAACCATTGACCGCTGAAAGACCTGAAGCAAGACGCGTGAGCGCCCCGGAGGCCTCCAGCCGGAAGACGCTTGCAGGAGGTCCGTCGGCCGCAGTCGACAACTCCCCGACGACGAACCGCCCCCACGGATCCACCTTCCCATCGTTCAACCTGAGGCCCGAGGCCATGTCAGGGGCCGCCACGAACACATGGTGGCCCTCCAGGGGCCGGAACAATCCGATTTCGCGCGCGGCCGCGACGAGCAGCCATTCCGGATCTTTGGTCAGGGCGAGTGAATAGACCGGGCGACCGGTCGGGTAGCGCGTAACCTCGCGGGTTGACCAGTCAAGGCGCAGGACGACGGCCTGGCGGGTATCCGTCCACCAGAAACTGTTGCATCTCGAATCCCAAACGATGCTTTCGCCAAGGGCATTGTCAACCTTAACGACCTCCACCGGGCCTGTAATCATTCGACGGCTGCAGTCCAGGCGGCGACCAACGCCTGCGCGCGGGCCGAAACGACCGAAGGGCTATCGCCTGGGCGATAGAGCGTGGCCCCTATTCCCACACCTGCGGCTCCTGCCGATCGCCACCCGGCAAGCCGGGACACATCGATTCCGCCGACAGCATAGACGGGCGTGAAGGCAGGCAAGACAGCGCTCAGAGCCTTGAACCCGGATACACCCACGACATCGGCCGGATAGAGCTTCAACCCCGAGGCTCCGGCCGACAGCGCCTGGAAGGCCTCCGTCGGCGTCATTATACCCGGAAGCGATACGGCTCCGAGATCGCGCGCGCGTGCAATCACGGCGGCGTCGCAGTTGGGGGAGATGATCAGGCGCGCGCCCGCATCATGGGCGGACGTTACGGCCTGGGGTGTAAGGACGGTGCCGACACCGACGAGCATCCGTCCCGCCATGCGATCGGCAAGCCTTGCTATACTGGCCAGCGGATCAGGCGAGTTCAACGGAACCTCTGCCGCGCGAAACCCAGCCTCGAACAGGGCGTCGGCAATGCCGTCGATCTCGGGAGCCGTGATCCCTCGCAGGATGGCGATCAGCGGCGGCAAATCGTACGGGTCTATGGTCATCGGTGGCTCCAGATCCGGGACAGGCCGCGGACGGCTGCGACCGAGGCGGGGACGCAGCGGGACAGGTTCAGCCCTGCCTCGGACAGGGCTGCGGAATAAAGTGCGGCCATCGGGCCGTCCGCAACCAGTACGAGCGGTCGTTCGCCGAACGCGGCTCTCGCCGCACTGATCTCGGCGCCGATCAGCAGGCCGGATAGCCGCGAGGCAGCGTCGGCAGGCTGCATCCCGTCGAGGTGTGCGACGCGGATCGAGAACAGCTGCTGGATTAGGGCCGGCGTAGCCAGGGCGTCGCTGACGCCTGAACGGAACGCGGCTCCGGGTTGCGCGCGGGCCTCGCCGAGGGACTGGGACAACACCGAGTGCCGGGCCAGAAGACCAAAGGCTTCGCCGGTCATGAAGGTGGCGAAATCCTCCAGGCCGGAGGGCCCGGCCAGGATCCATTTGGAATGGGTTCCGGGACACAGGGCGACCTCGCCCGGGAGTATGTCAGCGCCGATTGCAAGGGTCTCCTCGCCGCGCATCACGTCGATGAGCCGTCCCGCCGCGCCCCGTTTGGCTAGACCCGGAACGACCGTCACACTGCGGCGCGAGGGCGCGCGGACGAGGCCGGCGACCAAGCGGCCCAGACCTGACGGCAGGTCGACGTAAGGGGCTTCAACCCAGCCGTGGCGCGCACCGATCATGCCGCAGGCAAGGATCGGTGCGTCGGTGGGCCAGCCCTCTATCAGGCCGGACAACCTCGCCTCGAAGCCGACGCCCGGCAACTGGGCCACGAGGGCGTCACGCTCATCCGCCACAGCGCCCTGCGCGTCGAGACGCCAACCCCGGAGGTGGGTGCTGCCCCAGTCGACGGCGATCACGGTCGGGCCCGAGGCCGGTTGGGTTCGCGGCTCCCACAAAAGAAAACGCCCGGGCAAGATGCCCGGGCGAGTATCCGAAGGGCCGGGAAAGCGCTGCGGTGAGACATCGGCGCCAAGGACCTCAGAACCTGGCGCTCAGGGTGGCCTTGAAGATCCGCCCGTAGATCACATTGGTCCGCAGCGCCTCAGGCACGGCGTCGAAGGTCCGCTGCTGGCTGTTCATCAGATTATTGCCTTCCACGGTCAGGGAGACTGCATCTGTGAAATCGTAGCGGAAGGTCGCCGAAAGATCCTTGTAGGTGTCGTTGAACACGCCTGTGTTCGCCACGGACAAAGCGACCAGATATTCGTCGCGCCAGTTGTAGGCGAGGCGGAAACTGACCGGCCCCTGTTCATAGTAGCCGACCAGGTTGATGTTGTTCTTCGAAAGTCCCGGGAACGTGAGCGTCCGGCCAGTGATGTCGGCGATCGGCGTCTCGGAGTCGATGAACGAGTAGGTCGCAACGACCCCGAAGCCGTCGAGCGCCGGGAGGATGGTCGACAGCGGAAGCTGGCCGAGCAATTCGAGGCCCTGGATGGTGGCTCCGTCGCCATTGACCTTTCGGTTGATCAGATAGTTGGTCCCGGCATAGCTCTCGGCACTCTGTCGCTGGACGATGAAGCTGGAGACATCCTTGTAGAACAGGCCTGCCGACATCATGGCTTCGGGCGCGAAATACCACTCGAGCGACAGGTCAGCCTGGGTCGCTGCGAACGGGTCAAGGTCAGGCGAGCCGCCGGAGCCCGTTCCCGGCGTCGTCTGAACCCCGGCGACAAAAACAGCGTTGTTGGCAAGCGTGACGCCGTTGTTCAGATCCTCTGTGTTGGGGAAGGCGACAACGCGGGCGGCGCCAGCTCTCAGCAACCAGTTTTCGCCCAGTTCCAGCTTGGCCACTGCTGACGGGAGGAACTCCTCGTCCGTCCGTTCGAAGCGTGCGGCAGTCGCCGCGCCCGTACCGCTGAGAACGTTGCCGATTGAGGTCAGCTCTCGACGAACATAGCGCAGCCCGAGGTTTCCAGAGAGTGGCGCAGATCCCAACGCGCCATCGAAATTCACCTTGCCGTAGCCATCGGTGAACTGTTCCTCAATGCTGAAGTTGCCGGCGATCGAGTTCACGGTCGTCGCAGGGTTCAGGCACTGGCTGTTCTGCGAAACAGAGGCGAAGCTGGTGAACGCTCCGCAGCCTGTTAGCGTCCCTTCCGACGCAACCAGGAAGCGACGAGGCAGACCGGCGAACTCGCCATCCATAAAATCTGCATTGTTTCGCGCGTTCACAAACGAACTCAGTTGGCTGGCCACGATGCCGCCGACGGGCCTGATGTCCGCACGCAATGGATTCTGGGTTGAATCGAGGCGATTGATTCTCAGTCCAGCCTGCAGTGACGAGAGAAAGCCGTTGTCGACATCCAGGGTCCAGTCCGTGCGCGCCGCCAGGGTTTCTGTTTCAGCCCGGAAAAGCTGGTCAAACAGGATCGTAAACCGCAGTTGGGCCGGATCCGTCAGATCGATGCCACCGATGGTGAAGCTACCATAATCGCCATCCGTGAAGTCGAAGTTGATCGTTGGTGTGATCGTGGCGATCGGCTGCAGGCGGAAATACAGCTGGCGGAACTCGGATTGCGAAATCCCGTAAGAAATCTCTGCCGAGCCTGACAGTGAATCGCTTATATCGAAGCTTCCGCGCACGGCCGAGGACCAGACTTCCGAGCTGACATCGGCGAACTCGGTGTTCGAGAGCACAGCGCCGGCCGCGCGACCTGAGAGCAGGATGTCGTTGCTGGAATAGGTCGCGTTCGTCAGCCCACCGGTCGGCGTGAAGGAAAGCCAGTACCGGTCACGATCGGACTCTAGTTTCGTATAGAAGGTGTCGACCGTGAATTCCACGCCGTCGCGCGGCCGCCATTGGGCCACCGCGCTGAAGCCCAGCTTCTGGCGCTGTTCCTCGATCTCCTGCGCCCGCACATCGGCGTTACCGAAACGGATGCGTGACGGGGTGACCGTCGTGTCGGTGTAGCGAGCATAGCCCGAGAAGGTATCCAGCCCCTGCTGCGAAATGGCCCGATCAGAGTAGGACGCGGTCAGGAGCAGGCCGAGCGTGTCTTCGGCGAAAGTGTCCGAGATCAGGCCGAACAGCTCGTAACCTGTGCCCTCCGCAAGCTGGTCGTAGCTGACCCCAGCACTCAGGGCGACCTGCGTGCCTCCGGAAGCCAGCGGCAGCCGTGTCCGAATGTCGACGATGCCGCCGAGGGCCCCGGCAATCTGGTCGGCTCCGGCCAGTTTGGTCACTTCCAGCCGGGCGATCAGCTCGGAGGGAACAAGACCCAACAAGCCGTAGGTTGAACCCCCCAGTTGGTCCAGTCCGTTGCCGCCGCGCCCGGTTGCATCCACAATCTGACGGCCGTTGTAGAGGATGACGTTTTCACGCAATCCCCGAACCGAGATATCGGTACCCTCGCCGATGCCGCGCTCGACCTGAACGCCAGACACGCGGGCGAGGGACTCTGCGACGTTGGTATCGGGAAGCTTGCCGATATCGTCGGCGACGATCGCGTCTACGAACTGGTCACTCGAACGCTTGATGTCGCGTGCCGCCTGCAGACTCTGCCGGATGCCGGTGACGATGATCTCATCGACCTGCGCAGCCTCTTGCGCGTCCTGTGCCGGAGCAGCCGCATCCTGAGCCAACGCGGCATCCGCGACGACCAGTGCAAGCGCGGCCCCGCACACCCCTGCGAACAGAGTTCCCCTCATCTCATCCTCCCTTGCGCCGTTTCGGTCAGCGAGCGTTTCACCCGCAGCCCACGGCTTGGAGCGGAAGATTGTTGCAACAATAGCGACAAGTCAAGCTGTGCAAGCGGCGTCAGGGCGAGTCGAACGCCTCGATCCTGGCGGCGGCATGACGAAGGGCTTCGACGATTTCCGGCACCGCCGCTTCGGGTATCCAGCCGTAAACACCAATCGCGCTATGGGTTGGCGTTCCCACGGGGACCGCGACCGTATGCTGGTCCGTGTCCTCCCTGACACGAACCCGCGCGAACCCGCGCTCCCGGGTCAAATGTATCTCTGAGAGCAACATTTCGACGCTCGCGAAGTGGGGAATCTCATGTCCCTCGTAGGTCTCGCGAACGTGGGCATCGTCCAACTGGGCCAGCAGCGCCATGCCGATCCCGCCCGTGGAAGCCGGATAGAGACCGATACGCCCCAGTGCGTCCGAAGTTTGAACTCCGGGAGGGGCATGATACAGATAGCTTACGCTGTCGCGCCACAGCACGCCCATGGCCACGGTATGGCCGAAGCGCCGCAACTCCTCCAGCGCGGGCACGGCACGGCGCACGAGGCCTGAAGCAAACAGGGCTTGGGCGGCCAGAACATGCATTCCGGGTCCGCCTGTGTATTTCCGGTTCGCTGTCTGGCGCGCGATCCCGAGGTAGGCCAGCGTCTTGAGCAATCGATTGACTCGTGTGGGCTCGAATCCCAGCCTTCGGGCCAGCTCACGGCACCCGATTGGCTCAGGAGAGGTGGCAAGCGCCTGGAGCGTGATGATCCCGTCGATCAGGCTCTGGTTCGGTTGGGCGTTCGGACGACTGCGCATGACGCCTAGGTCGGCCAATGACCGCGCGGTGTCTAGAGGGGCTCCAACGCCGCGATCAGGCGATCCGTGGGTTCGAGACCCAACCCGGGACCCTGATTGACGATAAACTCTCCAAGGACGCACTGCGGCGCACCGGTCCAGAGATCGGCCACAGCGTCTACAATCGAATGCTGGTACTCATGCATCTCCACCCCCTGAAGCGCCGCAGAGGCCTGCAGGCTGGCGCTCAGGAAGACTCCGGCGCCGATCGTGGCGTGAGGGATGACCGGGGTGTGAAAACTCTCGGCCAACCTCGAGATTCGCATGAATTGGGTCACGCCCGTATGCCCCATCTCTGGCTGTACGACGCTGACGGCTCCCGCCTGCAATCGTGGCTTCGCATCATGAACCGTGCGCCACTCCTCGCCACCGGCGATGGGGGTTCGCGTCTGGCGTGCAGTCCAGGCCCAGCCTTCGATGTCCTCGGTCTTGCAGGGAGCCTCCGCGAAGATAAGGCCAATCGGCTCGAGGCGCTGGAGCAGGGCGGAAGCCTGCCCGCGGTCGAACATCCAGTGGAGATCAACCATCAGTCCGACGTCGGGCCCGAGGGCCTCGCGCAAGGCCCGCGCCTCGGCCTCGATCCCGTCATGACTGACGACCCCGGCGAACTTGATGGCCCGGCATCCGCCAGCGACCAGGTCTCGCGCCAGGCTGACGCGTTCCGCCAGCGTCGCGCGCGGCAGGCCCGAGGCATAGGCAGGCACCCGGTCGCGCCTCGCGCCGCCCAGAAGTTTGTGCAGAGGCAGGCCCGTCATTCGTCCGCGCAGGTCCCAGAGCGCGATATCCAGTGCGGCGATAGCATCGAGATAATAGCCGCCGATATAGCCCCGTACCCGCATGAGATCGTAGAGGTCCTCCCAGAGCACCTCGACATCATGGGGGTCCCGGTCGATCACGCCGGGTGCGATGACTTCACGGATCAATTCTGCAATCACCCGGGGCGCGATCAGACCATAGGTCTCCCCCCAGCCGACGGCTCCGTCATGGGTCGTTACGCGCAATACGACAGACCGGTCCTCGACCGGGTAGATCGTCCTGTTCGCACCCCTGACGATGTACCCTCGAGGATCGACCCGATCGCCCGGACCCAACGGGCCGAGGTAGGGGGTGTCACGCGCTCGGCGGACCAGAAATGGCTCCAGCCTGGCGATCCCCTTTCGCAGGCTCATCCGACCGCTGCTGTCGCTTGAGGCTCGCGAACGACATGACCCAGCCGGGCCAGCCACGCCTTCATTTCCTCACGGTCATGTAGGTCAAGTGAAGGCCCCGGGGCCCGGGTGAACTCGCTGCAGATGACACCGCGCATCGCGAGGACAGCCTTGGTCAATCTCCACCGGTAAACGGATTGCATCATCAGGATGGGCATCATCCTTTCGTAGTAGCCCCGAGCGGCGGATATGTCGCCCGCATGGAAGGCCGCCACGAGAGCGACGTGGGTGTCAGCAAGTTCGGAAGCCGGCATGGTGCCAACCGCGCCCCGCGTCAGTTCGTCAATGATGTGGCGGCCGCCAGCCCCGCCGAAAACCCCCGCCAAACCGGGCGCCAACGTCAGAAGCTGACTGATGCGCGGGCCACAGGGAACGGTTTCTTCCTTGAGGTGGGTCACCGCTGGCGCTTTGCGGAGGATGTCGACGAGGGCCTCGACATCGAGTCCGAGCCCCATCGGCCGCGGGGCATTCTGGAGCAGGATATCGAGGGGGGCGGCCTCGGCCAGTGCGGTGTAAAAGTCGACCAGGCCCTGCAAGTCACCATCCAGTCGGTGGGGGGTCATCACCATGGCGGCCGATGCCCCGGCAGCGATGCCCGCTCTGGCGAGCGACACGGTCTCGTCGGTCGATATCGAGCCCGCCCCGACGATGAATGTCGTCCGTCCGCGAGCGACTGATCCAATGGCCTTGATCAGGCTCAATCGTTCGTCGAGCGTCAGATGATCGTACTCGCTGGCCAGACCGGGAAACACCACGCCATCCACCCCGGCATCCAGCGTGAACTCCAGCACGTCCAACGTCGAGCGCGTATCGACCTCGCCCGCTCCGTCAAAGATGGTCGGCAAAACCGGAAATACACCGCGCAAGACGCCAGACATCCTCGACCTCAGTTCTTCAGCGCAAAAACGCTGCTAATGTAGCAATGCTTCCTTGCGTTCTGTTGCCGCCGTGTCAAGTTGCCATGCACTATTAAGACGGAAATCGGGCGGAAGACCCGAGTTGGCTTGCGCCGGACGTTGCTGATGCCGGTACATTTTTGACGGGGAGGTCGCAGGGTCATGGAAACCGAGACGCAGTCATCGGACAAGGCGCACGGAGGCGACCGGCTGCGCTGGTGGATCCTCGGTCTCCTGTTTTTCTCGACGGTGCTCAACTACGTCGATCGGCAGACCTTGTCGCTGCTTGCGACGACGGTCCAGGCCGATCTGAAGATGTCGGATATGGACTATGCCGGCGTCGTCCAAGGTTTTCTGATCGCCTACACCCTGGCCTATCTCGTCGTCGGCCGGCTGACCGACCGGTTGGGTTCAAAGATCAGTCTGGCGCTGTTTGTAGGCTGGTGGTCCATCGCCAACATGGCGACCGGCTTCGTGACCAATATGTCCCAGCTCTGGGCCGCGAGGTTTGCCCTCGGTCTGGGCGAGGCCGGCAACTATACGGCGGCCCCCAAGGCTGTCTCGGAATGGTTCGCACCCAAGGAGAGGGCTATAGGCGTTGGAGTTTATACAGCCGGCGCAATGGTCGGCGCCACGATCTCGCCCCCGCTGATCGGATGGCTGGCGCTCGCGCACGGCTGGCGTGCAGCGTTTGTGGTTACGGGGGCCCTGGGCTTCGTGTGGCTTGCGGCGTGGCTCGCAATTTATCGACGGTCTCCACCGGCTCCACCCGAAGCCTCCGAAGCCGCGCCGTCAGAACTTCAAGTCTGGAAACTGGTCGTTTCGGACCGGCGCGTTTGGGCCCTTGTGGGCGCGCGGTTCCTGACCGATCCAGTCTGGTATTTCTACCTTTTCTGGTTTCCAAAATACCTGTCGGACGATCGCGGCATGGGCCTGTTGCTCATCGCTCAACTGGCGTGGATCGTCTATCTGGCTGCCGACGCGGGCAGTCTGACAGGGGGCTTTGCGTCTGGACGCCTGATCAAGCGCGGCTGGGCTCCAGACCGGGCTCGCATGGCTGTCATGGCCGGAGCGGCGCTGATAGCGCCCCTCGGCGCCTTCATTTCGCTAAGCCCAGCCATCGGCATCACTCTGGGGCTCGCGGGAGTCGTCGCGTTCTGCCATCTGGTCTGGCAAGTCAACCTGACATCGCTGGTCGTGGATCAACAGCCCCAGCCGCGTGTTGCGACGGCGTTCGGTCTGATTGCGGCCGGCAGCGGGCTGGGCGGCATGCTGTCGACGGGACTTGTCGGTCGCCTCGTCTCGGTGGCGGATTACCATATCCTCTTCTTGGTCATGGCCTGCCTTTACCCCTTGGGACTGGCCCTGGCCGCAACAGCCGTCATCCCGCGTCGTGGAGACGCTGTCGCACATGTCTGACGAAATCATCCTTGGCCTCGAGTGGGGTCTCGCTGCTCTTCGGGCCCACTGGATCGCCCCGGACGGCCACCGTCTTGCAACGATCGGCGAGACGTTTGCTCTCGATCCCCGGGATCGACCAACTGCCGAGGTCAGGCTCAAAAGCGTTCTTGATCGTGGCCCCGTTCCCGTTCGTACGGGTGTGCTCTGCGGGATGGGCGCCGCAATTTTTGAGGGTGACGCGCCCTGGCTCCGCACAATTTGTCCCGCGACGCCGGAACAGCTTGGTACCGATCTGGTCTTCCAGAGCTTCGCGGGCGTCGACCTCGGGGTCAGCCGTGGGTTGAGGTGCTTATCCCTGTTTGGTGATCCGGACGTCCTGCGTGGAGAGGAGGCCGCCGCGCTCGGCCTCATCGATCGCCAGTCAGGCCCCGGCGTTCTCCTCAGTGTGCCAGGGCGCCACGGCAAATGGATCGTCTGCGATGCGGGTGTCATACAGAGCTTCCATACCGCGATGACCGTCGAACTCCGCCAGTTGCTGGCCCAGCACAGTATTGTCGGACGGGGCTGGACGCCCGACGGACGAGTTGGGCCGGCGTTTTTCGGGGGCCTCGAGCGAGGCCTCGCCGGCCACGGCCTTCCCCGGGCCGCGTTCGTATTGCGCAGCGCAGTCGTGGCCGGAGATCTGACTGCGGCGGAGGCGGGAGACGCGGCGTGGGGGCTGCTAATCGGGGCCGACCTTGGCGATGCCCTGCCGAAACTGCGTCAAGCGCTTGGCGACGTGCTGGTCACTGTGGCCGGAACCCCGTCGGTCGCCGCCCTCTACAGAGCGGCCTTGATGCACCTCCAGGTCGCCGTCAGCATCGCTGATGCCGATGATCTGGCAGCCCGCGGCCTGCGTCGCCTCTGGACCGAAGCCCGCCGACATCAGGTTCAGGCCGCATGACCGTCACCGGTTCAAAGGTCGCTGTCGTCAGCGGCGGCGCCGGCGGCATCGGTCGGGCGATTTGCCGGTCGCTCCAGCGCGAGGGCTATCTGGTCGCCTCGCTGGACCGCCAGCCTTCGGAGAACGCGGACCTGGACGTGCTGGTCGATCTGGCGGACACGAGGTCGGTGGAGGCCTCGCTGGAGCGGGTGAAACGCACACTTGGACCCGTTTCGGCTCTTGTTCATGCCGCGGCGGCTACGGAGCACGCAACCACGCTCGACTCATCGCCGGAAGCCTTTGTCCGGGTCTATGACGTCAACGTTGGCGGAGCCGTCCGGCTCACGCAAGGATTGGCCGCCGATCTCATCGCAGCCCGTGGCGCCATCGTTTTCATCACCTCGATAAACGCGGCGTTCGGCGCTGCGGGCCTGTCCGCCTACGCCGCCTCGAAGGGCGGGCTGGAGACCCTGTGCAGGACGCTGTCGATGGAACTCGCCCCAGCGGGCGTCCGGGTCAACGCGGTAGCACCCGCCTCGATCGACACCCCGATGCTGCAGCAATCGTTCGATCTGAAAGCCGATCCCGCAGCCGCGAGGCAAGCCAACATCGCCCGCCACCCCCTAGGGCGCCTCGGGACGCCGGACGACGTTGCAGAACTGGTGCTATTTCTCGTGTCCGGTCGCAGTGCTTGGATCACCGGTGCCGTCTTTGGCGTTGACGGCGGAGCATCGAACGCCCGGCGTTGATGATGCAGGTCTTCACATTATCCTGCAGAGGCTGGACGGCGGCGGTGGCGCCGGCGAACGGCGCGGCCATACTCGGCTTCGATAACCCCGATGGCGTCGAGGTGTTGCGCCGGGGGCACGATCCAGAGGGTTTGCCTCAGTCCATGGGCTGTTTTCCAATGGTGCCGTTCTGGGGCCGAATTCCGGACCGTACCTTCGAATGGAATGGGCGGCGTGTGACCCTTGCCCCTAACCTTGCCGATGGCGGGGTCGCTCACGGGTTCGGATGGAAAGCGCCGTGGCGGACGGATGTTCAGTCGACCAGCAGCCTGGAGCTGTCGTATTCGCACCCCAAAGGGCTACGCGGCTGGCCTTGGTCCTTCGAGGCCACGCTCAAGATCGACTTGGTGCAAGGCAAGCTTGGCCAGCTTCTGAGGGTCGTCAACACTGACGTGACTCCCATGCCGGCAGCCGTGGGATTTCATCCGTATCTCCCCGCCGCACCGGGGGCGGTGCTGGCCGGAGGCGGTGGTCATGGTTACGATATGGATGCGGCCGGGCAGCCCTCGAAAATTCGGTTACCGGTGCCGGATCGCATGGCGGTAGATCAAGCCCGCCACAGCCTGACCACCTCTGGAACGAGGCTTGTGCTGGAGGATCGCCACACGGCAAGGCGACTCACCGCCTCGACAGACCGGTGGGTGCTGTACCGCCCGCCGGGCGCTCCGCTGGTCTGCCTCGAGCCTGTGATTGGAGCCGCGCCATCACGTTGGGCCGGAGCAGGAGGCATGGGTTTTCGTGGCCTTGAGCCAGGCTGCACGCGCCAAGTCCAGTTGTCGCTTTCCCTCGGACCGCTTTGAAACCCGGACGCCCATCGGAGGGTCATGTCGATCTAAACGATGTGGATTTCCGAAGCGTCCAAATGCCTTCCCGCTCCGGGCCGCTCTTTCTCAGAGCCGCCTATGATGCCCAGCTCTCACGCAGACAGGCACGGAAGGCCGTGCGGAAGGGTTTGGGCTGACAGGACCACCATGACGGTAACCGGATCGGCATGGCCGTGGGCCCGCTCGCCTCCAGGAGGTCGAAGCCGCCGGCGCAGCGCGAACAGAAAGCCGCTGGCGGTCACGGCCCAGATGTGGACGTTCCGGATCTGTGGCAGGGATCGGGGTAGATGGTATAAGAAGCGATAGGGCAAAATCGTCATCTGACCGACAGCTGCCATCGACCTGCCAGAACCGCCGAGGACGACAGCTTGCTGGAAAACATATCGTCTGACCGGCCCGCACGAGCGTTGATCGCTTCTCATCTCTGGGAAACGACGCCGTTGGGTGCGCGGGATGGCTGGCCGTTGCCGGTGCAGACGCTCGTCGACGTGATGCTCGGCTCGACGCAGGCCATGTTCGTCGTGTGGGGGGCCCAGCGCACCCTGATCTACAACGACGCCTATGCCGCGATCCTGGCGAACAAACATCCTTCGGCCATGGGCCGCGATTTCCTGGAGGTTTGGGGAGAGGTACGGGCCGGTCTCCAGCCTATCGTCGACGAGGCCTACGCCGGCTCGCCGGTCGCCATGGACGACATCGCGCTGACCATGACCCGCAGAGGTTATGAGGAAGACGCCCACTTCGCCTTTTCCTACACGCCGGTTCGCGACGAGCGGGGGGTTGTCGGGGGCTTTTTCTGTGCGTGTGTTGAAACCACCGAACAAGTGGTTTCCGGGCAGAAGCTCAAAGAGGCCGAGGCGCGGTTTCGCGCGGTTCAGGAGACGTCGATCGACGGCTTCATGGTGCTCGAAAGTGTGCGCGACGAGACAGACACGATCGTCGATTTCCGCTGGGCCTACGCCAACGCCGCCGCTGAGGCGATCGTGGGAAAGCCGCGCGCCTGGTTCATCGGACGTCGCCTGCTGGAGGAGATGCCGGGCAACCGGGAAGAGGGGCTGTTCGACGCCTATGTTCGGGTCGTCGACGATGACAAACCCTGGGTGACCGAGCTCAGCTACGCCCATGAAGGGGTCGATGTCTTCCTGCGGCTGACGGCCGCCAAGGTCGGCGATGGGTTCGCAGTGTCTTTCGCCGATCTGACCGAGCGCCGCCGTTACGAGGTCCGTCTGGCCGAGGCGGCAACCGCGATCGAGAACATGGCGGAAGGGTTCCTCATTCTCGATCCGCAGTTCCGGATACGCCAGATCAATGCTGAAGCGGCCAGGATGGACGGACGTCGGCCCGAGGAGATCGTGGGATTGCATCTGCTGGAAGCCTGGCCTGAGGCGCGCGATGCGCCGACGCTGGCCGCATACGAGAGAGCGTTGCGGGACCAGGTTCCGGTGGAGCTCGTCTACCAACATCACTCCGAGACGCACGACCTGTGGCTGGAGGTGCGGGCATACCCCACGATCCACGGTCTTGCCGTGCTGTATCGGGACGTCACAGAGCGGTTCAATGCCGAGCGCAGGCTGCAGGAGGCGTCGGAACGCGTTCAACTCGCGCTCGATGCCGGCGCGATCGTCGGCACCTGGGTCTGGGATATACCCACCGACCGGATCACGGGCGATGAACGTTTTGCAGGCGTTTTCGGCCTCGATCCAGAGACCTCGCGTAACGGGATCAGTTTCAACGAGGTGACGAAGGTGGTCCACCCGGACGATATGCCCGTGCTGAGCGACACCATCGCGGAGGCCTTCGAACGCGGCGGCGCGTATCGGTCCCAGTATCGCGTTCGCCATGGTGTGGGCTACCGGTGGCTTGAGGCCAGTGGCCAGGTCGAACTCGCGGCGGACGGCTCGCCGATGCGCTTCCCCGGGGTTCTTATCGACATCGATGAGAGGCGCGCGGTCGAGGCCGAGCGCGACCGCGCACTGGTGCTTCTCGAAGGCTTCACAGCGGCGGTGCCCGGCGTGGTTTATGCCAAAGACCGGGACGGCCGCATGCTCGTCGCCAACCACGGCACAACCGAGCTGATCGGCAAGGCTCCGTCCTTTTATCTCGGCAAGACCGACCTCGAGTTTCTCGAGGACGAGGATCAGGCGCGCGCCGTGATGGCGAACGACCAAAAGATTATGGCCGACGGGAGCCCCACGCAGGTCGAAGAGGTCGTAACGGGCCCCGATGGCGCCCCGATTGTCTGGCTTTCAACCAAGGCGCCTCTTCGAAACGAGGCGGGTGAGATCGTGGGCGTGATCGGATCGTCGATCGACATCACCGCTCGCAAGAACGCCGAATCCGCTCTTGAGGCGAGCCAGTCGGACCTGAAAGCGCTCAACGAAACCCTCGAAATCCGTGTGCTGGAGGCCATCGCCGCGCGCGAGCAAATGCAGGAGGCCTTGAAGCAGAGTCAGAAGCTCGAAAGCATGGGCCAACTTACGGGTGGTGTGGCCCACGACTTCAACAATCTCCTGACGCCTATCCTGGGCAGCCTCGACATGTTGCACAGGCGCGAACTGGGCAACGATCGTGAGCGGCGATTGATCGAAGGGGCCTTGCACTCCGCCGAGCGCGCCAAGGTCCTCGTCCAACGGCTTCTGTCGTTCGCCCGCCGCCAACCGCTTCAGCCGGTTGCGGTGGATTTGAAGACCCTGGTGGAGGGCATGGTCGACCTTGTGGAGAGCACATGCGGTCCGCGCATCCACCTGTCGGTCGACGTGCCTGCCGACCTGCCCATGGTGAATGCCGATCCTCACCAGCTCGAAATGGCGATCCTGAACATCTCCGTGAACGCTCGCGACGCGATGAGCGACGGGGGCACAATAACGATCCGCTGCATGTCTGACGTCACCGACGAAGCAGGCGTCTCTGATCCATTTGTGCGCCTTTCCATCCAGGACACGGGCACCGGAATGGACGCCGCCACGCTTGCGCGGGCCATCGAGCCGTTCTTCTCGACCAAAGGCGTCGGCCAGGGCACGGGGCTTGGTCTGTCCATGGCTCACGGTCTCGCCGCCCAATTGGGGGGCCGTCTCTCTGTCGAAAGCGAGTTGGGCCGGGGAACGACGGCAACCTTCCACCTGCCGATCGCCAGTCACGCCGAAGGTCGTGTGGAGCGGACTGATCCGATGGTGAAACATAGCCTGACAGGCATCGCCCTTCTGATCGACGACGAACAGGCGGTGCGCGACAGCACGGCCAACATGCTCTTCGAACTCGGCTACGAGGTGGTGGAAGCGGGGTCGGCGGAGGAAGCGCTGGAGCGGCTCGACGCCGGCCTTCGACCCTCCATCATCCTTTCCGACCATCTCATGCCCGGGATGAGCGGGACGGAGTTTGCTCGCCAAGTGGCAGCAAGAGAGGGGATGGGACCGGTGTTGTTGGTCTCGGGATATTCCGAAGAGGCAGGCATCGATCCGGAGCTCCCGCGCCTGGTCAAGCCATTCAAGCAGTTCGAGCTCGCCGCAGCTCTCGTGGCCCTCACCGGTTCGCCATGACCGGGCACGCGCGGCCGGCCAGACTGGGACTGCGGCCCGCGTTCCAAAATACGCGGGGGGCGCTGACAGGTTAACCGCCTCAAGTGGAAGCCTACCCTACCCTGCCTGAAATCGGGCAACGGGGGTCGCCCAAGCGCCGCTTCGGCGGAAAGCGAAGTGGGTCTGCTGATCAGATGGCGCTGACTTTTCGAAGTATTCCAGATCGCCGCGTGGATGGTGAGGACTCTCTGGGCTGGGCTTGGGATTTGAACCGCTGCTGCTGCCGGTCTCGTCGTCGGGTCGGAAGGTGTGAGTTCTCTGCCCGATTGTTCTCCCGAAGCCGGCCGGCTCGGTGCAAATGCCCGGGATCCGGGACTTCGAGCGCTGCGCCAGATGACGCGAGGCCGTCGGTCGTGATCGTCTGCGGCTCGACCGGCTGGTTTTGAAGGAGACGCCTTAGCAGCCTCAACGCGGCCTCCGTGTCCCGCCGGCGCTGGACCACGAGGTTGAGGACCTCGCCTTCGTCATCGACAGCCCGCCAAAGATACATCCGCTTTCCGCCGATCCCGCAGACCATTTCATCCGGATGCCAGCGGGCCGAAGGCACAGGCCGTTGGCGCTTCAGCCGCTTCGCGATCTCGGGGCCGAACTTGATCGACCGGCTCCGGATCGTCTCATAGCTGACGTCGATCCCGCGTTGCGCCAGGAGTTCCTCAACGTCACGAAAACTGAGGCTGAAGCGGAATTAGAGCCCGACGGCACGGCGGATCACGTCCGCCGGGAACCGGTAGAGCTTGAACGAAATCCACGTCACGAAATATGATCACCGTCAGTAGCTTACGTCACAAATACCGGAGAGCATTTATCGTTCTTCTGACAGCACCTCGCGCGATACCCGCCGGGAACCTCCAATGCCATACCTGCATTTCGAAAGCGGCGCCTGTCGCTGAGCTGGAGCGGAGCCCGCAGTATGCAGACCCGAGATCCCGAGCGCCCCACCCTGGCGTCGAACTCGTCCATTTTCGACGAGATAGTCCGAGTGATCTCGGATCTGGGCATTCTGTCTCGATCGGTGAATCAAGGGGACACGGTGGCCGGGGGAGCCACTGTCACTCTGGTCTTGACCGGCACGATCGGCCTGTTCGCTCCGAATAAGCAGCATCTCGCCGGCTTGGCCGGGCCGGGTGAAGTCATCGGCCTGGAGGCACTCGCGGGCGTTCGGTTGCCGTTGGAAGGTCGATGGCTAACGCCTGGCAGGCTGTTGAAAGTATCGGCGCCGGCTTTGCTCAGCGACGATGGCGACGACCGCCAGCTGCGTTGGCTTGCCGAGACATCCGCCGCCCGACAGCGGGCCCTGGCGCGCGGAGTGGCCTGCAATCTGGGCCATGCCCTCATCGCCCGGCTCGCCAACCTCCTGTCGGTGCTGACCGACAACGGCAACCTAACGAGCCTCCCGATAACCCAGCAAGAACTAGCCCAACTCTTGGGCGTTCAGCGGACTTCGATCTGCGCGGCGACGGAAAAGCTCAAGAAACTCGGAATCAGCAGGGTGATGCGCGGTCAAATAGCTGTCCGGGATCCCGACCGGATGCGCGCTATGGCCTGCGGTTGCCGATCACAGGAGGCGTTCGAGGGCCAGGAACATAGCGGATGGTTTGCCCCCGGCTTACGTTATGGTGAGGATGGTAAGCGAGCGCCGGCATGATGGGGCTACCCCCTGCCCCTAGGCTCACGGGGCGCGTACGTGGCGCGAAACACGCGTCGGATGGAAATAGCCCGCAAAGGCGGCCTGTCAGTCCCGAGCGAGAAGAGGGCTTTCGCGACCAACAAGGAACTCGCCCAAGAGGCCGGTCGTAACGGCGGAACTGTTTCCATCCGCAGACGTGCAGGAGGCGTCTGATGTCTGACGGCAAAGCCCCTATAGGCGGTCATCGTTGATGGAACTCACCTTCTGGGTGGGGCTGTGTTGGTACAGGCGGAGTGCCGGCCCTCCTGAGCCTGATCTTGGGGATAGCATTTCGCGTCATCCTTCGCCGGCACTCGGGCACCACTCTTGCGCAACCCAGCCTGGACGCCTGACCATGACTGAACCTCGCGATACGAACAGCGCTCAGGGAGACCTTGGCGACGCCAACAGAGGCATCGGCCAGGAGATTGTCGGCGAGCCGTCTTCAGGGCCGCGCCGGCGCCCTCTTGACCCCGCGGCCGGTGGACCCGGCTCTGGCTCCGGCTCGTCCGTTCATAAGCCGAAACATCAGCAGCCCATGAAGGACCCGGCGGCCGAAGAGCCGAAGGGCGCCTACGGGCAGGGCTGACGACCGGCGCGCAGGTTGATTGCGCAGGTCCTCCACGGCCTTCATCGCTGGCGGCCCGTCATCTTGGTCACGCTTGCGGTCCTGGCCTTCGTGGCAGTGGGCGTCGCGATAGACGGCTCTGTCAGCCCAAACTCATTTGCGTAGCGGGCCAGGCGCCGCTGCCTCCGCCCATGGCCCACTCCACCAACCCGTTCCGCTATTTCGACAGTTCGAAGGAGGTGGTCCAGGATCGTCGAAAGCCAGCGGACCGCACGATCTAAACGGTCGTCGCCCGATGCGGGCCAAGGGAACGAGACCTTCGTAGCGGTGGTCGTTGAAGCGCACGCCGCCGACGAATCTCACGCGCACCGTCTTTTACCCCTTCCGCGGATCGGGCTGTCGACAGGTGCTGTCAGGCTCACTTCACTCGGCATTTCCTGGGCGGCATGGGTCCCTTCCCCATCGGAAAATTCAGCAGATTCCGTGGCGGCGAAACGCGAGAGCGCCGGCTTTGCCCGCCTGACCAGGGCCAGATCAACGGCAGCCACCGATTGTGGCCCTAACCTGACAGCAGCGAGCGCTGCAATCGTCCGGCCTGCGGCAGTCGGGTCCGTGGCGTCAGTCCTCGGTCGGTAAGTCAACCGCCTCTTCGACAACCAGATAGGCGCTTCGCGCTTGATCTTGCGACAATACGCCGGTCACAACCAATCCAAAACGCGCGGCCTCAACGAGATCATCGTCGCACATTGTGTCAGCCCGCTCCCCTCGCGCTGTCCATTGGGCCAGCTTGAGTGATCGGCTTTCGTCGAGGTAGGCGGCAACGTTTCGTCGCATCAACGTATCTCCTGGGCTGCAGAGCATCGTGGCTCCGCTCGGGGCGGCGTCGGTGGCGCTCTGGAATGCCAGAAGCGTGGATCGGATCAGAGACGTCGCTGGGGCGCACTGGCTCAAGCTTAGCTGCTCGCTCACATACACGTTGACGAACCGGCAGAATAGCCGGCGGCCGACAGGCTGATGAGCAAGACGCTGCCGATCCGCATACAAGGAGCCTCCAGAGCATCTAGGCTCACGTGGAAACCCGGGCGCTTGGCGTGATCGCCGCCTGAGGAGCGCCTGAATCTTGGCGGCGGCCAAACCGTTCGCGGTAGTCGCCTGGTGTCGCTTTCACTCGCCTGAGAAAAGCACGGTGGAGCGCGTGAACGCCTCCGAACCCGGCTCGATCCGCTATCCGCGCCAGCGGCCAGTCGGACGTTTCCAGAAGCGCCTTGGCGCGATCAACCCTCGCGGTCTCCACATAGGCGGCCGGCGTGAGGCCCGTGTCTTTGACAAAGAGGCGTGAGAAAGTCCGCTCCGTCATCCCCGCGCGCTCGGCGAGAGCAGTCAAGCTCAGATCCCCCACCGGATCGGCGGCGACTTCCGTGATGAGCGTGCGCATTCTGGGGGTCGCGGCGGACTGGACTTTCAGACCGGCGCTGTACTGGGTCTGTCCGCCCGGTCTCCTCATGAACAGCACCAGATTGCGCGCCACAGCCAGAGCGAGCTCTGGACCGCAATCGGCCTCAACGAAGGACAGGCAGAGATCTATGCCGGCTGTGACGCCGGCTGACGTGTAGATCGGAGGGTCTGCGACAAAGATCGCGTCGGCTTCCACGGTCGTCGTCGGGTAGGCCGTACGCAGCTGTTCACACACCTCCCAATGGGTCGTCGCGCGACGACCCTCGAGCAAGCCGGCGGCGGCAAGCACAAAGGCGCCCGAACAGACACTGCCCATTCGGCGGGTCAGGGGCAGCCGGCTTCTCAGCCAGGCCGGAAGGCTGCTTTCGCAAGCCGTTTCGAGGCCGGCCGGCGAACCTCCTGCCACCAGGATGGTATCCAGATCATCCGGCAGATCCGCACACGATCTGGCCTCTCCCAGCGCCAGGCCGGAGTTGGTCTCAATCGGTCCGGAGGATGCGCTGACAAGGATGAGTTCATATCGGGCTCGGCCCGAAAAACGGTTCGCCATCGCAAACACCTCCCAGGGCCCGATCAGGTCGAGGGACTGAACGCCGGGGTAGCCGACGAGCGCAATCTTGCGAGTCGGGAGGTCAGGCATCGGCTATCTCCTGCGACTCAGGTGGGACGCTTGGGCAGTGTAAACCTCAAGGCCGATCCGCCGCAGATCTCCCCGGTGTCCCTCCAGAGGGCCGGGGGTCATCAGGGGGATCGTTGAGGGTCCGCAAGAACGCCACGAGTTGGCGGCGCTGGAGGCGGGAGAGATGGAGCGGTTCGATACCGGATGTCCCGTCGCGCGACGGGGGGGCCCGGTTATAGTGGTCGATCACGGCGTCCAGCGTGGCGAACTGGCCTGAGTGCATATAGGGCGCCCGCTGAGCCACGCCTCTAAGCGAAGGCGCCTTGAAGGCCCGGCGCTGCTCGGGACTGTCCACGAGAGCGTAGTCCAGTTCCTCGCATTGCCCGTTCTCCGCGTCACTGAAGAAGCCTCTGCAGTTGAAGGGATCGGCCAAGGCGGTGCGAATTCCTGTCGTTCTTCCCAGATCCGGCGCCTGTCCCCTCGGCGAGGGGACACCAGTGTTGGCGAAGCCCTCATTGGTGAGCAAGGGGCCGTTGTGGCATTGTACGCACCGCCCCTGGCCGATGAAAATCTGGAGGCCCGCAACCTCTTCGGCGGAGAACACAACGCGTTCCGACGCGTCTCCTGAAAGCGCCGCGACATACGCGTCGAAACGGGTCGGCCGCAGGCGCAGCGTTCGCTCATAGGCCGCCAACGCCTTGCCGAACCGGGCGAATGCGACATCGATCCTGGCTTGGTCGGCCGGTGTCATGCGATCCCACGCCGCCCGTGCCGCCGCGTCGCCGAGCGGGCTGGCGCGGGCCGGGAAGCGTTCTGGATCGGACATATCCGGGAGGGGGCCGAATGTCGCCGCGTACTGATCGCGGTAGCGAGTGGCCAAAAGGCGGACCGCCTCGGTTCGGGTGAAGCCATGCTCCGCCGGGTTTTCGATTGGGCCCAGAGCTTGCGCCCACAGACTGTCCGCTCGTCCGTCCCAGAACTGCCATGTCGAGTAAACGGCCGGCGCGATGGGCATTGTCCGCCGCGCGCCGTTGGAAAGACCTCGACCGACCCGTCGCCGGTCCGTGAAACCTTGGCGAGGCTCATGGCAGGTGGAGCAGGCGACACGGCCGTTCGCACTCAGCCGACGATCGAAGAAGAGCGCCTCCCCCAGGCTTGCCGCAGCGGGGTCGTCTGCGAAGCGGTTTGAGGGATCAGGCGGCGGCGCCCCCAGACCGTTGATCGAAAGGCCTTGCAGCACTGCCAGGTCACCGGCCGACCAAGGATAAAGGCTGGAGGCGGCGCCCAATAAAAGGGCGGCCGCGAGGGCGATGCCGATCCGGCTCATAGGACGAAGCTGAAGGTCACCGTGTCGGAGCGGCCCTCGCGAGCACGGATGTCGAGATTGAGCACCCACTTTCCGGTCATGGAGAAGCGAACGCCATTGATGACGTAGTCGCCGGGAGTGGCGGATTCCGTCACACGGGGTTGGGTCGGGAGGCCATGATGATGTTCAGGCATGCCGCCGGTGACCTGGACGATGGCTTGCGTCAGCGGCGAGCCAGACGCGTCTGTGATGTGCACCCGCCAGGCATGGATGCGCCCCATGGGGACCGGCATCACATCACTCGACACGCGGACATTAAAACGCGCCTGCGCCGTCGGTCGCTGCTGCGGCAAATCTTGGGGGAGCGCCGCCGCGCTAGAGGCCAGAGTTAGACATCCCAGCGCACTGGCCAGGACAAACGTTGAGGGGAAACGCCGGCGAAGGCGAACGGCTGGAGGCGTCGAAAACATGGTGTGGCTCCCGGCCGGCTGGCGGCCGTTTTTTGGTGGCGCTCCACGAGGAGCTCGTTAGGGAGAGGGTCGGGCCAAGGGTCGCAGCGAGCGCCTAGTCAGAGTCGCGGCCCGGCTTCACGATGGCTTCGCCGTCCACGCAGCGATGGCGCCAGTCGTAGTGCATGTACCGCGCGGTTTCGGCCGCCACTGCAGCGCCCGAGAGGCGGGCCACCAGATAGAGGGACGCGTCGATCCCGGCGCTGATCCCGGCCGAAGTTACGATCCGACCGTTGTCGACGACCCGCGCCCGGGGAAAGATTTCCACGCTCGCGTCCAACGCCCGCAGCTCATCGAGCGCGTCGCTGTGTGTGGTGGCGGCGAGATCGCGAAGCAGACCGGCGGCCGACAGCAGGAGTGCGCCGGTGCACACGGAAAGCGTGACCTCGACAAAACCTTGAGCGTCGCGGAGGAAAGCAGCGACGCGCGCGTCCGAAAGCAGGACCCGTGCGCCATAGCCGCCCGGCACCACCAGCACGTCAGCGACCAGGGCGTCGACACCGGCGTGGGGCGTGATGCAGAGGCCGTTCCTGGCGCATATGGGATCGCCGTCGAGCGACACGACGAAGACCTCATAGGCAGGCGCGCCCGATGCAGTCCTTGTCACTCCGAACACTTCGAACGGCCCGGCGAAATCCAGCACTTCCACGTCGTCGAAAATCAGGATCGCCACTCGCCTCGGTGAACGTTTGAGAACAGGTGCTCCCATGTCAGCGAGCCGCCGGAGGGTCGTACTCCAGCCCGGATACAGCCAAACGCCGAGCCAGGGGACCATAGCGCCGGCCCAAGCCATCGATCGCGCCGTCCAGGCGAGCCACCGTGGAGCCCGGCACGCTCGGGATCACAAAGCGATCCGGTCGCGGCGAACCCTCCGGCAGGACGACGAGCCCGTGTTCAGAGACAATCGGCGCGCGGGTGACACTGGTCGTCACCACACGCGCCTGGGCGCTGCGGCCCCAGACATCGCTCTGCAAGGCCATATCGACTTCGTCGATCCCGTCTGTGACCGGAAGTTCGATCTCCTCGTGGTTCCAGACCGCCAACACGCGGAGTACGGCCCGCATGAAATCCATTCGGCTCAGGCTGAAGTCCGCCGTCCGGTGATCGACACCCCAGCGGGTGATGCCCAATCGGGCGGCCGTCGCCATGGCGACGTCTCGGCCCCCGATCGCTTCGACCAGAGCGAGAGAGACAGGAATCGAGGCGGTCACGCCTGTCGTCGAGATGACCGGCCCATCCTGGACATAGCGGCTGTCGCGAACCCATTCGGTTTGGGGGTAGGCGCGCTCGAGTGAGGCCAGCGCACTCCAGTGACTGGTTGCGCGGCGCCCCTCGAAGAGGCCAGCCCGGGCGACGGCGCGGGCGCCCTCGCAAACCGAAACGATTACAGCGCCGCGACCGGCTTGCGACTGAAGCCAGGCAACGAGCACCGGATCGTTTGGCGACATCTGAGCGGGCACGATCACGATGTCCGCCCCCGCGGGCTCAGCCTCGTCGAAAGCGCTGATTGTCTGATCGGCGCGAATAAGGACACCGCGAAGCAACCGGACCGGGCCCTCGCCCGTCGATAGCGACCGGACATCGGCCACACCGGAGTCCTTGAGAACCCCGTACGGGACGACGAAGTCGGTCGTCTCTGCGCCGGCGTTTTCCGCCACCACGACAACCAAGGGTCGGGTGCGCCCCGCCTTCGGCAGCGGCAGCGTCAATGCCGCCGGATCAGGCGAGAGACCGGACACGCTTGGCGGAGCCTCGGTCGCGGCCGCTTCGGACGGTAGAACGACAACGGCTCCGATAGCAGCCGCCACACCCAGCAGAAGATATTTCATTGTGCAATCTCGCGATGACGTCTTGCTCGGTCTGAGCGCCGTCGTGGACTGCTGAATAGGAGCGCTTGGGGCCTGCCGAAATGACAGCGTAGTAGCGTTTCTCGCCAACTCGCGACGTCGTTCGTGTTTGGAACCCCTGGCTCGGACTTCTATTTACCCGGATAAAATACTGGGCTATTATACCCGGGCATAAAGGAGATATCCATGCCCCACCACCAGAGCCGAAGAGCATTGCTCGCGGCGTACAAGGACCGAAAGACCGTCGCTGGCGTCTTTGCGGTCGTCTGCACTGCCACCGGCGAGGTGTGGGTGGGGCGCAGCTCCCACATAGAGAACCACCGAAACGGATTGTGGTTTGCCCTGCGACACAGCGGCTACCCGCGCCCGGACCTCCAAAGCGCCTGGAATACGCACGGCGAGGAGAACTTCAGGTTCGAAGGTCTCGACCATCTTTCGCCCGACCTTTCGCGGCTCGAGCGAGATGGTGAACTGAAGCGACGCGCTGCCCTCTGGTCGGCCGGGCTGCAGGCGTATGCGTTGTGACGGCGAGAGCCGACGTTGCTAAAGCAACATTCCGCCAAACGGCGCCGCCGGTTATTTACCGGCTCCTTCCGGTTGGTCGCCAGTCATCGCGTCCCCTCCCCCTTCGGATTCCAGATATAAAGGCCCACCAGTAGGACCGTGATGGCGATCAGTCCGAGCAAGCTGGCTTCGATGCCGAAGTCGCCGCCGGTGAGCCAGTCGGCCTGGAGGTTGAAGGTCGGCCGCAGAACACTAGGCTCAGCGTAACCGGTCACGCCAAAGCCGAACAGAATTCCCTGCGTGACGTTGGCCATGAAGTGGATCGCGATCGGAAGCGCTAGCCCGCCTGTGCGTAGATAGGCCTGCCCGAACACCAGCGAAGCAATGAAGATGTTCAGCCCAGCCCAAAGCTGGGTCGTGCCATTCATGCCGGGGTTCTGCAGGTGCGTCAGGACGAAGAAGGCGCCGACGACCAGTTGCGCGACCCATACGCCAGCGCCGGCAACCAAGCGCTGGAACAGGACGCCTCTGAACAGCAGTTCCTCTGCAACCGCCACACCGAGCATCATACCTGTGGCCGTCAGGCATGACCTCAGATCAGCCGATGCGAGATCCAGACGCACGATGTCGGAAAGCCAAAGCAGGCAGGCCGGAACCGCCATCAGGACGAAGCCCGCGCACAAACCCACAGCGACGTCCCGAAGAGCCCGACCGTTAAGCGCTCCCGTGACTTCGGCGATCGGCTTGCGCCGAAGGAGCTGAACAACGGCGGTCGCGACCGCGATCAGTCCGGCCTGTTCCCAGACGGAGATCTCATGGCCGGTCTGGGCTGAGACAAGGATCGTCCCGAACAGCAGCGCCGCAAGCACCCCGAGAAAGATGGCGAGCCACCATCCATTCCGGAGGCCGTTTCGGTCGTTCAGGAAGACTTGCGAGACCGAGGGGCGCGCAAGTCGAAGGGTGTTAGAGCGCAGCATGGACAGCGCCATCTTTGCTGGAGGTTCTGACGAGGCTCACCACTCCAGAGGCGAGAGCGAACCCGGCTCCGAGCGCCAGTCCCCAACGCGGAGCGGCCAGGAGCGGCGTGATAACGAACAGGGCGGTCATGAGAAGGGCCCCGGATAGTTGCCCCGTCAGACGCGCCGTTCCCTGCATGCCTCCGGCCGCACCGCTCCGATGCGGGGGCGCGTTGAAAAACATGTTGCGATTGTTGGGGACTTGAAAAAGCCCGAAGCCGACACCGCACAGGGCGGACAGGCCAAGCAACGGAAGCGCCGTTTCTGAGAGAGGCCACGCCGCCATCGCCGCCAGACCCGAAGCGAGCAGCCCGGCTCCGAAGGCGCAGAGCTGGGCCGTCGGAATGCGGTCGGACAGGCGGCCCGCGATACCCGCCGTTACGGCGACCGCAATCGGCCAGGGCGAGAGGTAGAACGCCACCGTCAGCGGGCTGAGACCGAGCCCATGCTGGAGATAGAAGGGGAGCGCGATCAGGGCGGCGGTCTGGCCTGCGAAGCAGCAGACGGACGCCACGACGGACAGGCCGAACGACCGCTCGCGCAAGAGGTCGAGGGGGAACAATGGTGCGGACTTGTTGCCCTCGCGGCGCAGTAAAAGGACGAAGGCAATGACAGCGCCGGCTCCGAGGCCGAGAGCCGAGAAGGGCATGTGATGCACCGCCTCGACTGCGAGAACGAGGAGACCAAATCCGGCAGCGTTGAGCGCCATGCTCAGAAGGTCCAAGGCCTTCGCGCCCGGCGCCGTAGTGGGAAGAAAACGGCTGGCGAAGAGAGCGACCAGGCTCGTCGGGACGCTGAGCAGGAAGAGCCACTGCCAGTCAGCGTGAGCAATGACGAGCGCGCCGAGCGTGGGAGCGCCAGCGGAGCACAGGGCGACCGTGAGCGCATTCCAACCGACGGCGGTTCCCAGTCTGTCGTGCGCCACGGTAAACCGGAGGAGCGCGATCCCAAGCGCCATGACGGCCGCGCCGCCCAGGCCCTGTAGAAAGCGCGCTGCGACTAGCCAAGGTAGTGAGCTGGACGCCGCGCAAAGCAATGATCCGAGCAGGAACAGGCAGACGCCGACCTGGAAGACCCGGCGGTTGCCGAAGCGTTCGCCGAGCGCGGCGCAAGGCAGCAGCGCCATGACGAGGGCCGCCTGATAGGCGGTCACGACGAGCACGACCTCGCTTGGCTTCGCCACCAGCGCATCGGCGATCGACGGCATGGCGACGTTGACCATCCCCGCATCGAGGACGACGAGGCTCATGGCCGCCAGGACCGCCGTGATCGCGAAGCGCCGAGCAGGCTGCGGCAACCCCGAGCGCTGGGTGTCGGTCCTTGGGAGCGAGCCAGCCGTGGTCATTGTCCGGCCAACGTCCAGACCCCGTTGCGCGCTTGGTAGCGGGTGACGCGGTGCTCTTGTCGGTCTTCGACGCGCAGGTCTCGGTCGGTGAAGCGGAAGAGCAGGGCGGATTTGCTTACGCATCGTGTGTCGTGGATGTCGCCCGGCAGGTAAACCTGGACCTGACCGAGGCGAACCAGCGTCGTGTTACGCTTGACGAGACGGATGCCGTCCGCGTCCTCCACACGGCCATACGTGCCCATCTCGATCTCGCCGTGCTGCATGGCGTAGATCACCCACCCTCGACCGTGGTCATGCGGCGGGCGGTAGAGCCCCTCGTTTTCGGTGTGGGCGAGGAGGACAAACCCGTGGTCGGGGTCCCGGTAGAGTTCCTCGTTGACCGGCTTGTTCTGCCGAAGGGCCGCAAGCCACGGCTCTGCCGGGTCGGCCTCCAGGAGCTGCGCAAGCTGGGCTTGGCAATCCTCGACGAGGCTAGTGCTCAAGGGCCCCCATCCGGCGCGGACGGAAGAGATGAAACGATGAAGCGAACTGTCTTGCATGGCGGCTGATCCTCTCGATTGAGAAAGCCTAGCCATTCATCGACAGGCGCGTAATGCGCAGCGTATGCACTTCAATGCTGCATATAACGCTATGCCAAAAGCACACGTTCTGCCAGGCTTGTCGGGTGGCCCTGCCCGACTTCAACCTGCTGATCACCCTTGATGCCGTCCTCACCGAAGGCAGCGTCGTCGGCGCGGCCAAGAGGTTGCGGTTAAGTCCATCTGCGATGAGCCGAGCGCTCACCCGCGTCCGCGAAGAGATGGGCGATCCTCTTCTGGTCAGGGCCGGCAGAGGACTCGTGCCCACCCCGCGCGCCACCGCCTTGCGGGAGCCCGTCCGCAAGCTGGTTTAAGAGATCGAGGCCATCCTTCGGCCCGTCGAAGCGATTGATCTCAGCACCCTGTTGCGGACCTTCACGATCCGAGCGAGCGATGGCTTCGTCGAGAATTTCGGGGCCGAACTTATCTCGAGGGTTCGCAGCGAGGCCCCTGGCGCGCGCCTCAACTTCATCCAGAAGCTTAACAAGGAAAGCGCGCCTTTGCGCGACGGCGTCGTCGATCTGGAGACCGGGGTTGTCGAGGCGACACTTGGCCCGGAAGTGCGGACCCAGGCCCTGTTCCGGGACCGGTTGGTCGGAGTGGTCCGCGCCGGCCATCCCATCGACACCAGGAAGATCACCCGGAACTGGTACGCCGAGGCCGAGCATGTGGTGGTGTCGCGAACCGGCGTTGAGAGTGATGCGCTTGACCTGCCCTACCTCGGCGGCGCAACGCGCCGCCATGTGGCGAGCATCGTCAGCGGATTCTCAGGGGCGCTCGCCGTCGCCCGCGCCTCTGATCTGGTTGCGACCGTTCCCGACCTTCATACAGTCAATCTGCGGAAGGGCATGACGACGTTCTCGCTGCCCATGCCCACGACTGAGTTCACGGTGTCGATGCTGTGGCATCCGAGGTTAAATGCCGACCCCGCACATCGCTGGCTGCGGGAGTGCATGAGGGACGTTTGCGGCCCTGGGGCTGGACCAAAAGGCAGTCGCCGCTGACCACGCTTCATCTGCGCCTAAGCGCCAATTCGCGAAACAGCGCCGCGAGTCGGCTGACCGGCTCCTGCGACCGAAGGACGATCGTGCAGAGTCGTGTTGAACGCGCTCATCGAGAAAGGTCTCCTGTTTCCGAAAAGTCGGTCAGAAGGGGAAGCATGCCGCCGCCAGGATCAACGTCGGCTCCGCCCAGACCGGGCCAGTCGCACCGTCCTGGCCAGCTTTGAAAAGGCTGACATCATGACCAGGGCCACGATCGTGCTGAACCGCCTGATCCGGCGTGTCGAACGTGTCGTCATCGCGCCTCTCCTCTTTGCAAAGGTGGGCTCTGCGCCGGGATTGGGGATGTGATGTACGGGACCCCGGCATCGAGCGCACTCGATGCGGTCCGACATCACGATCACCATGATCGTCAGAGGGGCCCGGGCCGCATACGGACGCTGAGGCGCCCCGGCCCGGAACACCAATGAGTTTCGTTGATGCCCGCGATAACGGCCGCCAATGCCTGCTGCTACGTCGTCCGGAGCTCGCCGGTAGCGATGTCGAACCGCCAAGCCGATAGCGCAAGATGACCCGCCTTCTCGCCATCTCGTATCCAGGGGAAGGTCCGCAGATTGCTGATCGAGAGACTGAGGACTGCGTCCTCAACGGCTGTTTCCAAGGCCTCCCCGGACCCCTGCTCCGGCATCGGCCACAGCACCGGTTCAGCGATGTCCATCCAGGGGCCGAGGAAGTCCTGGGCGTTGCGAAGCGGCCCATGGATCATGGCATGAATGCCGTCGCAACCGGCATGGCCCAGCACGACGATGCGGCGGACTTTCAGGATCTTGACCACATACTCCAGCGCCGCGCTCGTCCCATGACACCCGCCGTCAGGGGCATAGGGTGGAACGAGGCCGGCGACATTGCGGATGACGAACAGGTCGCCCGGCTCGGCGTCGAAGATGGTCTGAGGATCAATCCGGGCGTCGGAACAGGCGATGACGGCCGTGGCCGGCTGCTGACGTCGTCGCGCGAGTTGGGCATAGCGCTGCGCCTGGGCGGGCCAGACGACCCTGCGGAAACGGTGATAGCCCGCAATCAGCGGGTCGTCGGTCAGGACCGTCATGGCGCGGCCGCTCAGACACGAATGTCGAAGGTATGCCGACTGGGTCGGCGGATCCCGGCGTCATCCCTAATAGCCCGCGGCGGATCAACGGGACGATCGGTGGGCGTGCTTTGATGCGCCGCCACCCGGACGGTTATCTGGGAGAGCTGAACCGCCCAGGCGTATGCAGCGGGATCCGATGATGCGCCGACCCTCATCCTGGCCCTCCTTCCCTTGGCATCAGGTGGAAGGACGCAGGATCGACCTCGAGGAGCGTGCAAAGCCGAAAGATCACCGCCCGCTCCTCGGCGTCAAAGCCGCCGTCGGCCTCGGCGACCGAACAGGCGGTCTCGATCAGGAGCCGCGAGGCGCCGGTCTGTCCTCGAAGGCGCGCGACCGCGACTTCCGCCGTCGCCTCGCCATCGTCGAGATCCCGCTCGAAGCGAAGGTTCAGCGCATCAAACAGAACCAGCACATCGTCCACGCCCAGGAAGGCAAGGGTCGGGGAGTTCCGCATCCGATCAATCATGCGTTTGCGCTCGTCGGGCGTGACCCAGCCGTCGGCCTGGGCCACCATGGCGCAGGCGGCGACCATGGCGTCCATCTGGAAGACGTCGCCTGGGGTCAGAACGTCTCCGAAATCGATCGGGGTTTGTTTGCGGAGCATACGGGCCGATTTGGGCATCGAGAACCTCATGTCTGGTCGCCGGAGGGGCGGCGACGCGTGTTGATGTTGGCAAGCAATTGGGGCCGGCGGCCGCGGAAAGCCGCCGGCCCTCCTCGTCGCTAGGGCAACGCGGACGGCATCTGGCGGGCTTGCGCGCTGGCGAGCCGGTCCTTGATGGCGAGCTTCTTCTTCTTGATGCCTGCAACGGTGCGGTCGTCGGGGCGCGGTTGCGCGCGCTCGTCCTTCAGCGCCATTTCCAGCAGGGCGTGCAATCCCCGTAGCCGGTGCGCCAACACGATAGACATGGAGCCTCTCCTTCTCTGAAGGGGAGCGCCCGACGCCGAAGCCGTCGTTGCGATGGGGGAATGGCAGCCGGACCCCGTCATCGAGCGCACCCGATGCGGTCCGACATCACGATCGCCGTCGATCGTCAGAGGGGCCCGGGCCGCACAGACACGCTGCTCGTTCGAAGCCGAGCACGCCAATAAGAATTGCTTATCCAGTGAATGACAAAGTATTATGATAACCGTGTATTGATTGGCAGGCCAGATTCAACAGACCGGCCTCCACAACATACAAAGGATGGCCTTCCATAACAGCCACAGCCTCGGGATTAGAGGCGCAAGACCTTCCCCGATCTCGGTAAACGCTACACCATCTGTTGACGCGGATCGACTCTGCCGTCATTAGCGCACCCTCCACGGGTCCGGGCCCCTCTGGCAGCCGAGGCGTCGGCTGCGATGTCGGATCCCCGCATGGACGGCGCAACGCAACGCCATTTTCCATTATTCGGGGGTGCGGGATGTTTGAATCCCTTCCGTTTTTTGCTGCGACCTATGTCGGACAGCCGATCTGGCTCTGGATCGCCTTTCTGTCATTCATCGGCTTTCTGCTGTGGATCGACCTCGGGGTCGTGAACAACAAGGACGGGGTCGTCTCGGCCAAGAGGTCGGCGGCCATGTGGGCGTCCTTCGCCTCCATCGCCATCGCGTTCGGGGCCTACGTCTATTTCGTATATGAGCCCGATCCGCGCTATTACATGAGCCCGGATAATCTCAACCAACAGGCCGTTCTTCAGTATTTCACGGGTTATCTGCTCGAAACGGCGCTCGCGTTCGACAACATCTTCGTCATCGGGATGATCTTCACTTTCTTCGCAGTACCACGTCAATATCAGCACCGCGTCCTTTTCTGGGGGATCATGGGGGCCATCGTATTCCGGGCGATCTTCATATCGCTCGGTGCTGCGATCGTGAACGAGTTCACCTGGGTGCTGTTTATCTTCGCCGCCTTCCTGATCTTCACGGGCTGGAAGATGATCTTCGGCGGCGACCACGAGATGGATCTCAACCAGAACCCCGTCCTGAAATTCCTCAGGAAACGGATGCGGATCACCGACACCATCGACAACCACAACTTCTTCGTCAAAAAGCCAGATCCCAAGGGCTCGGGTCGGCTCGTCCTGTTCGCGACCCCGCTGTTCCTGGCCCTGATCATGGTCGAGGTGGTCGACGTCATCTTCGCGGTCGATTCCGTGCCGGCGATCTTCGCGGTCACGAAAGACCCCTTCATCGTCTACACCTCCAACATCTTCGCGATACTGGGTCTGCGGTCGATGTACTTCATGCTCGCCGAGGCCGTCGCTCGCTTCAAGTATCTGAAGTACGGCCTGTCGATGGTGCTGGTGCTGATCGGGGTCAAGATCATCTGGAACTTCGGCCTCTACAAGGCGTGGAAGGACATGACAGGCGAGGCGCTGGTGCCCTATCTCGAGCCGCAGTGGTCCCTGATCGCGACCCTCGGCCTGATCGGCGGCTCGATGCTCTATTCCTGGATCAGGACCCGCGACG
>NZ_JANODA010000086.1:0-66794 GCF_031412435.1 Brevundimonas sp. | reverse complement strand
AAGATCGGGATTTCGCCCCGGTTCAGCCGCTCGATCTTGGAGGGATCCTTGTCGACGCAGACGACCGTGTGGCCGAAGTCGGCGAAACAGGCGCCGGACACCAGACCGACATAGCCGGTGCCAATCATCGTCACGCGCATCGAAATCTCCCCCGGCGACAGGTTGCCAGCTCTAACCCAGCAAATGGTGCAGTGCAAAATGTCATGGTCGCGACCGTCTCGATCCACATCCCGTTAAGCGTGTCCTCTTACCCGATCTTGAGCCTCGTCTGCGCAGGATCGGGCCATGACCGATACCTCGCCCTTCATTCTGCCCAAAGCAGCCGGAACCGAGCGTCGACAGCAGGTGCGCGCACCTTTTCGCAAGGCCAGGCGTGAGCGCGAGCGCGTTCGCCTGCTGGGTCAGACCGTCGATCTGGTCCGGCCCGAAGAGGTTCTGCACCACGTGGAGACCTGGGTCGAGGCGCGCCGCAAGGTGCTCATCGCCAATCACAATCTGAACAGCCTCGCCCTGTTGCAGAAGGAACCGCGGCTTCAGCGGTTCTATGAACGGGCCGATCTGGTCGAGGTCGACTCCACCCCCCTGATCCATTTCGCCAAGCTGCTGGGCCTGCACGGCAAGGCCTTTCACCGCTGCACCTATCTGGACTGGCGCGACCATTTCTGGAGCCTGGTGGACCGAAAGGGCTGGCGGGTCATGTATATCGGCGGCGCGCCGAAGGTCGTCGAACGGGCGCGCGGGCGGCTGGCTTCCGAATACCCCGGCGCGGACATCCGGGTGCGCGACGGCTTCTTCATCGCCACTCCGGGCTCGCGGGACAACACCGTCGTCGTGAACGAGGTGAAGGCCTTCGATCCGCACATCCTGTTCGTCGGCATGGGCATGCCGCGACAGGAACTTTGGATCCTCGACAATCTGGACGCCCTGCCCAACTGCGCCATCTTCTCGGTCGGCGCCGCCTTCGACTACGAGGCCGGAGAGCAGAAGGCCGCGCCGCGCTGGATGGGCCGGATGGGCCTCGAATGGCTGTTCCGTCTGGTCCACGATCCGAAGCGGCTGGCGCGCCGCTATCTGATCGAGCCGTGGAGCCTGAGCCACCTGATCGTGTCGGATCTCTGGACCGCGTTTCGCGCGAAACGGATTGGCCGCGCGGCCTAGACCTTGATCGGCTGAGGAGGAATCGCTTCGCGATACCGCTGATGCCGTGGATCTAGGTCCAGGCTCATGCTGGAGCCTCATCCGACCGGAAACCGCTCACATTTTTCCGGATCAGGCTTTAGCTCGCCAGGGCCGAAGTGGTGATCGCCACGCGGCCGGCGCGGCCCGTCGCCTGAAGCAGGACCCGTGTCTCGCTTTCGAGCCGGACTGCAGACAGCACATTGGTCGCATAGGCGCCGGTATCGACGCCGATCCGGCGAGCGTCGGAATGTACGGCCTCAATCGGGGTGTGGCCATGGACGACGACCTGCTCGAACCGGCCGGCGTGATCCAGGAAGGGCTGGCGGATCCACATCAGATCTTCGGGCGACTGTACCGCCAGGGCGACGCCGGGGCGGGCGCCGGCGTGGGCGAAGAAATAGTCGCCGATGGACACCCAGTTTTCCAGGCGGGCCAGCAGGTCGCGATGGGATTCCGGCAGGGCTTCGGCAAGCGCGCGGGAGGCGTCGGCCCAGGCCAGGGGGTCGCTGCGCATCGGCGGAGGATTGACGCCGTAGGATACCAGGGTGTCGCGGCCGCCGTAGTCGCACCACGATGGACCGACCTGCGGATCGTGCAGGAAGGCCTCCATCCGCTCCTCATGGTTGCCCCTGACCAGGTGAACTTCCAGCGCCGGGTCAGCGGCCAGGTTGACCAGCTGGTTCAGCACGCCTCGGGAATCCAGCCCGCGATCCACATAGTCACCGAGAAAGACCACGACCTTGCGCGAGGCCTCTGCGGCGTGGAGGTCGGCGCGGATGGCCTGGATCAGGCGGTCGGCCAGATCCGAACGGCCGTGGATATCGCCCACCGCCCAGATCACGCAGCCGGGCGGCGTGCGCGACGCCGGCCGGGCGGGCCGATTGGGAAACAGACGGGAGAGCATCGGATTCACATGCCCCCTCGTTCCCCCGCGTTCAAGCGGCCCGGGCTCAGTCGCGGATGAAGTGGGGCACGAAGCGCGAGACGTTGCGCGTAATCCGTCCCTCGTCCTCGCGCACCGACATGCCGGCCGGCTCCTCGCCGGCGACCCAGGAGCCGACGATGGCGTAGTGGCCGTCGAAGACCGGAGGCGCATGCACGGCCTGGAGAATGGCGCGGCCGTCGTAGCCGCCGTCCTTGCCCTCTTCCGTCCCGCCCGGCTCCACGATCGAGATATTGTCGCCCTCGCGAGAGAAAAGCGGCTTTCGCACGTGGGCCGATGACAGGGCCGAGGCCCTGGGGTCGTCCTCGAACCAGCTTTCCAGCAGGTTGGGGTGGCCGGCATGACGTTCCCACAAGAGCGGCAGGATGCCCTTGTTGGACAGGATCGATTTCCACGCCGGTTCCAGCACCGTGATGTCGGCATGGGGCAGCGGCTCGGCGTAGTCGTCGCGCAGCATCTGTTCCCACGGATAGAGTTTGAACATGGCCTGGATCAGCCAGTTCTGCTCGTCCACGAACCGCCCGTCGGCGTTCAGCCCGATGTCGCCGATGGCAACGAACTTCGGGTCGAGCCCGGCCTGTCTGGCGATATCCTCAAGGAAGCGGACGGTCTGGCGATCCTCGACGAAGTCCGGGTCGGACGAGAAATGCACGAACCCGCCCATCGGGAAGATTTCACGGAAGCGGGCGACTAGCTTCTCGTGCAGGCTGTTGAACTGGTCGGCGCCAGCCGGGATCGAACCGTCGGCGATCCGATCTTCCAGCCACAGCCACTGAAATACCGCGCTTTCGTAGATCGAGGTCGGGGTGTCGGCATTGTACTCGTAGAGCTTCGCCGGACCCTGGCCGTCATAGGCGAAGTCGAAGCGGCCGTAGAGAGAGGGATCGCCCCGCTTCCAGCTGTCGGCGACGTAGTCCCGAAGCTTTTCCGGGATGTCGAGCTGGGTCATCAGCCGTTCGGACTTCACCGCCTCGTCGACGAGGTCCAGGCACATCTGGTGCAGTTCGGCGGTCGGCGCCTCGATCCCCTCCTCCACCTCCTGAAGGGTCAGGGCATAGGCGACATCGTCGGACCAGTAGGGATCGCCCGACGTGTGGTGCCAGGTGAAGCCGAGGCTGTCGGCCTTGGCCTGCCAGTCGGGACGGTCGGGGAGAATGAGGCGTTGCATGGTGCTTCCTGTCTCCTCCCCGTTCGCTGCTTGGCGAATGGGGAGGTGGCGCGACGCGGCTTCGCGTCGTGACGGAGGGGGCGAGGTGACGGCTGGAGTGAGGGCTAGCTCGCGCGATGAGTTCGGTGTCGCCCCCTCCGTCTCCTTCGCTTCGCTACGGATCCACCTCCCCATTCGCCAGCGGCGAACGGGGAGGAGACTTCGATCAGGCCGGGTCTTTATCCGGCGTGGCCTGGCCAATGCGCGGCGTGACCACCGTCACATCCTGCTGGGTCAGGCGGGCCAGCACGTCGTCAGCCGATGAATGGCCGGGCAGAATCCCGGCCTCCTTGAGCTTGGCGTCGAGGTCGGCGCCGCTGCGCTTGTCCTCGAATTCCTGACCGACACGCAGGCGTTCTTCCTGCACCGCCTGACGCTGCTTGATACGTTGCAGGCTGTCAGCGGCCGAGCCGATGCGCGAATGGGCGCCGGCCGATTGCAGGGCGACCGAGGTCTGGGCGCGTTGCACAGACTCGTTGACCTTCACGATGTCGATCTCGCGACGCAGGGTCTCGATCTTCTGGTCGGTAGAGGCGATGGCGGTACGCAGGCGGGCTTCCGCCGCCTTCATGTTCTCGATGACCGGCTCCCGTTCGCTGATCTGCGACTCCAGCTCGGCGATCCGGCCGGCGACCTCACGGGCGAGGTCCGTCTTGCCCTGGCCGAGAGCGGCGCGGGTCGAACTTTCATACTTTCCGATCTGGTCCCGGAACGAGGTCATTTCGTTCTCGGCCATGCGGCGGCGGGCGACGAGACCGGCGAGGTCGTCACGGGCCTTGCCTTGCGCGGTATCGGCGTCGCGGATTTCCTGATCGAGGATCTTCAGGGCGTTCTGGTCGACGACGCCTTGCGCAGCGTCATGGGCGGTGCCGCGGAACAGGGCGGAGAGTTTGGCGAGCATGGACATGGGTCTGGTCTCCGGTTCAGGCGGCGAAGTTGTCGCGCAGGGACGTCGCGTCGATGGCGTTCTCGGCCAGGGTCCGCAGCTCGATCAGGATAGTCTGAAGCGTCGTCTTCGACGACAGCTCGCCCATCAGTTCATAGACGTCCTGATCCCCCACCGTGGTGATGGCGAAGTTCGACAGGGGCACGACGCGCTGGGCCTTGAGCAGGAACTCGTTGAAGCGGGCAGTGTCCGCCTGTTCCGACACGGGCCACAAGAGGACCGAACAGACGATCTGCGCGCCGCCGACCGACAGATAGATCGGCAGGTCGCCGTACTCGTGCATGGTCGCCAGCAGCACGGGGTCGGCCCCCTCGAGCACGCGCAGGGTCATTTCCCCCTCGCGAACCAGCGACGAGTCTTCCAGCGCAGCCTTTGCGGCGGGAACGGTCCAGGCGGTTTCGATGACGGCGTCCATGTGAGGATCGGCTCCGGTTGATGGTAGTGAGGTGGGGCGTGGGTGGCGGGGCGCAAGCGCAGGCCCCCGGGTCGAGTCGGTGATGATGGCGTGAACGGCGGCCCGGACATCGTAACGGCAGCCCTGGGGCACCCAGAACTCCAGCTTGATCATGCCGGCGTCACGACGAGCCTTGCGCCAGGCGCGAATGCGGTCGGTCCCTGCGTTTGGGCCCGGCACGGGCGGGGGAATGTCGACGGCGTCCATCATGTTGCATGTAACGCGTAACATGAACACTTGACCTGCGACAAGCGGGGTGCGAATTTCGTTCGTGGCCGCGAGCGATGCGGCGTAAAGACCGGACCATGTTCAAGCGTCTCTTCGGTGGACAGCCTGCTGCGGAACCCGTCAATCGACTGGCGGTCGTGCGCAACATCACCTTGGGCCGGACCGTGTCTCTGGACCCGCTGGCCTGGCGACGGCTGCAGCCCGAGACGGTCTTCAACCTGGATCGCGATGCGCTGGAGGTAACGGCTCAAGGCACGATCGCACTCGACAGCGGCCAGCATGTGCATCGCTTCTACACCGACGACCATGTGATGCTTCAGGCCATGAGCGACGATGCTACAGGCGCCGAGGCCTATGACTTTTCCCTGTTCATCCCCTGGACCAGCGCCTATCCGCCCGGTCCGCGAGAACGCCGCATCTGGACCGATCGGTTGAGCGAGCCGGTGTTCGACGGGACGCCCGAAGAACTCCCGTCCTATCCCCGCTACTGGTTCGCCGAGAGCGATGCGCGCCAGCCGCCCGTGACCCTGTGGGAATCGATCTGGGACGACCGCACGGCGACGGTCCCCTATGGCCGGATCTTCCAGACCTGCATGCTGTATGCGCGGGACCTGTCGGGCGGACGCGAACTGATGCTGGCGCTGGAGATGGAGCCCGAGAAGGCGCCCGGAAAATCCGCCGACATCAGCCACGAGATCATGGTCGGCATCCCCCTGGAAGTCGGCGAGTTCACGGCATGAGCCGCTCCGCAACGAAGGAATAGAGACACGATGGACTGGTTCGCATTCCAGACGGGGGCCACAGCCTTCGTCATCGCCTTCGCCGCGGCGGGGGTCTTCACCGTGGTGTTCAAGCTGATCTACCAGTGGGTCACGCCCTATCACGAGCGGACCCTGATCCGGGACGGCAATCCGGCGGCGGCGATCGCGCTCGGCGGCGCCTTGATCGGCTATGTCCTGCCGCTCGCATCGGCCCTGTCCCACACCGTCAGCCTGATGGAATTTGCGGCCTGGGCGACCCTGGCCGGGGTGATCCAGATCGGTGTCTTCGTGGTGATCAGCCGCCTGGCCTTCAAGAACCTGGCGACGCGGATCGAGGCAGGCGAGATCGCGGCCTCCATCTATCTGGCGTCAATTTCCATCTGCGTCGGCTTGCTGAACGCCGCCTGCATGACGACCTGAGGGCAAGATGAGCGACACCCCCTCCCCCGCCGAGACCACGACCATGCGCCGCCTGAAGCGGTCGCGGACGCTGCAGGTCACCAGCCTGATGGCGACAGCCTCCTTCTCGCTCGCCGCCTGTGGCGCGCCCCAGGTCGCGGTCCCGGAACCCGAACCGGCCCTGGCCTACACCTCGCTGGACGAGTGCAAGGCCGCCAACGACATATCGGACACCGAGTGCGACGCGGCCGAGGCCAACGCCCGCTCACAGGCCGAGACGACCGCGCCCCGCTATGCGACCCAGTCGGAATGCGAAGGCCAGTGGGGGCCGGACCAGTGCCGGCCGAACGGCTCGGGCGGATCGTTCTTCACTCCGCTGCTGACCGGCTTCGTCATCGGTCAGATGCTGAACGGCGGCGGCTATCGCGGCGGCGGCGGCCTGTATCGTGACCGTAACGGCAACTACCAGAACGGCTACGGCGGCGGATATCTCAGCCGCGATTATCGAACGGGTCGTCAGGTCGCCAACGGTCGCGACTACGGGACCGACGTTGCGCGCCAGGCTCCGTCGCGGGTGCAAAGCCGCACCACCGTCGTCTCGCGCGGCGGCTTCGGCGGCGGCGGACGGGGCTACGGGGGCTAGAGCATGATCCGCATCGGCGGAATCGCGTAGCGATTCCTCCGCAACGGATCAGGCTCCAGGGCCCCCGCTTCGCTCTAGTGCCCGCCGGAAACCGGGCCGGCGATGCCGTGGGTCTTGGCGCGTGCCGACAGGACGGCGAACCCGACCAGGATCAGGTAGCCGATCAGCGGCACATAGAAGACGGGGTTCAGGGTCGGCGAATGGTCGCCGATCAGTCCGCCGATCAGCGGCAGCACCGCCCCGCCGATGATGCCGAACACCAGCAGGCCTGACGTAGCCGGCACCGGCGCGCTCGAACGCTCCAGAGTCAGGGTGAAGATGGTGGGGAACATGATCGAGTTGAAGAAGCCGATCGCGATCGCCGCATAGGCCGCCGTGGTTCCCGAGGTCTGGGTGACGACAAGGCAGAGGACCGCCGCGATCACCGTGTTCACCGTCAGGATGACGCTGGCCTTGATCTTGGTCAGCAGAAGAAGGCCGCCCACCAGACGTCCGACCATGGCGCCCCCCCAGTAGTAGCTGACCATGCTGCCTGCAGCCGCCAGCGGGACGTTGAGAATCTCGGGGCTGTGCAGGAAGTTGGTCAGCAGGTCGCCGATGGTCACCTCGGAGCCGACGTAGAAGAAGATCGCCAGGGCGCCGAACACGGCCCAGCGCGACTTCAGCGCGACCAGCGGCGAGACGCGGTCGGCTGCGGTCGGGACCGGCGCGGCGTTGTTGATGGTCTTGCGCGCCGTAAAGATGAAGATGGCCACGACAGCGAAGAAGGCGCCGACCGCAAGGAAGGCGAAGTCGATGCTGCGCAGGGATTCAGCCCGTGTCGCCGGGTCGGTGATGATGGCGTCGGCGGCGAACACGCCTCCGGTCAGCAGGATCGGTGCGGCCAGCAGTGGGCCGAGCGTGGTGCCCAGGGAGTTGAAGAACTGAGAGAAGTTCAGCCGCGCGTGCGAGCTTTTCTGCGGCCCCAGGGCGGCGACCAGTGGGTTGGCTCCGACCTGCAGCAAGGTCACGCCCGAAGCGATGACGAACAATGCGATCAGCACGCCCGGATACCAGTCGACGATGGTAGCGATCGGCACGATCAGGCAACCGGCCACCATGGTCACCAGAGCCACGATGATGGCGCGGCTGTAGCCCAGCCGGCTGAGGATGGCTGCCGCCGGGATCGAGGCGATGCCGTAGGCGATGAACCAGGCGAACGTGGTCAGGGTCGCCTCGGCGTAGCTCAGTTCGAACACCCGCCGCACCGCCGCGATCAGCGGACCGATCAGGGAGGTCACAAACCCCCAGGCGAAGAACAGGGTCGTCACATAGGCGAAGGCGAGGTTCGTGCCTTTGGCGGGTGTGGTGGTGGTCTCGGTCATCCTGGCCTCGTTTCCTGTCGGACGTTGCCCGCCCGTAACCGCTTACATCCCATGCCTCACGCGGATCGGCCGCGCCGTCCAGCCCGATCTTTCGCGGCGTAACCAAAAGTGGCCGGTGGACGAGCGGTCACGGCGGTGTTCTGGTCCCACCCATGAACGCTCGCGACGCCGCCTCAGATCTTCAGGCTCCCGTTCCCTCCGCCCGCGAATGGTGGCGCGGGGCGGTCATCTATCAGGTCTATCCGCGCTCCTATGCCGACACGAACGGTGACGGCGTGGGCGACCTTCCCGGGATCACGGCGCATCTGGACCACATCGCCTCGCTGGGGGTGGATGCGATCTGGCTGTCGCCCTTCTTCACATCGCCGATGAAGGACTTCGGCTACGACGTCGCGGACTATGTGGGGGTCGATCCGATCTTTGGCACGATCGAGGACTTCGACCGGCTGATCGCGCGGGCGCATGCGCTGGGCCTGAAGATCATCATCGACCAGGTCTACGCCCACACCTCCGACGAACACGCCTGGTTCCAGGAGAGCCGCAGGGACCGGACCAATCCCAAGGCCGACTGGTACGTCTGGGCCGACGCGAAGCCGGAGGGCTCACCGCCTTCGAACTGGCAGTCGGTGTTCGGCGGCCCCGCCTGGACCTGGGATGCGCGCCGCGGCCAGTACTACATGCACAACTTCCTGAATTCGCAGCCGCAGCTGAACACGAGCAAGCCGGAGGTTCAGGACGCCCTCCTGGATGCGGCGCGCTTCTGGCTGGATCGCGGCGTGGACGGCTTCCGCTGCGACGCCCTCAACTTCTCGATGCATGACCCGGCCCTGACCGACAATCCGCCGGTCCACACGCCCGGCAAGCGGACCCGGCCGTTCGATTTCCAGCAGCACATCCATAACCAGTCCCAGCCGGAGATCCTCGACTTCCTGACCCGGCTGCGGGCCCTGATCGACAGCTACGACGGCGACCGGTTCATGGTGGCCGAGGTCGTGGGCGATCGGTCCGACGAAGAGATGAAGGCCTATACCGAAGGTTCCGACCGGCTGCAGTCGGCCTATGGCTTCCTCTACCTCTATGCCGACCGGCTGACGCCCGATCTGGTCCGACAGGGTCCGGCGCAGTGGCCGGGTGCGCCGGGCGAGGGCTGGCCGTCCTGGGCCTTCTCGAACCATGATGCGCCACGCGCCATGTCACGCTGGGCCGAAGGGCGGGACCCCAAGGCCTTCGCCGAGATGGCCCTGCTGCTGTTGATCTGCCTGCGCGGCAACGTCTTCGTCTATCAGGGCGAGGAATTGGGCCTGCCCCAGGCGGAGGTGCCTTTCGAGCGGCTGGTCGATCCCGAAGCCATCGCCAACTGGCCAGAAACCCTCGGCCGCGACGGGGCCCGTACGCCGATGCCGTGGACGGCGGACGCGCCCTTCGCCGGTTTCTCGACCGTCGAGCCCTGGCTGCCGGTCGATCCGAGGCACACGGCATTGGCGGTCGAAGTCCAGGAGGCCGACCCGGCTTCCACCCTGCACCTGGCTCGTCGGCTGATCGCCCTGAGACGCGCCCACCCG
The DNA here is from genome assembly GCF_031412435.1 of Brevundimonas sp. Taxonomy (GTDB): domain Bacteria; phylum Pseudomonadota; class Alphaproteobacteria; order Caulobacterales; family Caulobacteraceae; genus Brevundimonas. The sequence continues at coordinate 57,108 of NZ_JANODA010000086.1, read as the reverse complement.
GCCTTGAGGCTCGGGTCGATGACCGTGCTGGAGACGGGCAATGACCTCCTCCTGTTCAGGCGCGAGACCGACGACGATGTCATCCTGTGCGCCTTCAACCTCGGGCACACGCCTGTCGCCTGGTCGATCCCCGCCGGCTGGCGGGTGCTGGACGGGGTCAATCGGGGCGACCTTCAGGCGCTGCTGTCCCCGATGGCGGGCGTGATCCTGACGCGCGGTTGATCGACATCGCGAAATGAAAAAGGCGCGCCCCGGGGGCGCGCCTTCTCCGACCTGCGGACGGACCTCAAGGCCCTAGAACAGCACCTTCAACGTGCCCACGATGCGATCGTCGGACAGGGGGCCGTCGACGTCGGTGTCGTGGTAGCGGACATCCGCGACGAGGTTGTCGGTGAAAGCCCAGGCCACGCCCGCGTTCCACGTCGTGTAGTCCGCGTTGATGTCCAGCACCTGCTTGCCGACAGCGCCCGACACCGTCCAGCCCGGAGCCGGCGAGAAGGCGGCATTCGCCTCGGTGTAGAAGGCTTCTCCATCCGCGCCGAAGAAGTCGGGCGAATAATAGAGGACGACACCCGCAGTGACGGGACCGATCGCGCGCGACGCGGCCGCTTTCAGTTCGACGTAGCCGTAGTCGGCCGACGAGGGTTCGTTCACGTAGCCGTAGCCGACGACGCCGAAGTCGAGGGCAAAGCCGCCGGCCTCTGTGCGGAAACCGCCGTACACGTCGATCTCGGCGTCGGTGTCGTCGCCGAAATCGACGTTCGAGGCCCAGGCGCCCGCGTACCAGCTGCCGGAGGTCAGATCGACGCCGGCTTGCAGAGCGGGATCTTCGTCGGTCTGGCTGTACCCGCGGAAGACATAGTCGCTGGTGACGGCCGCGTTGAAGGCGATGTCCACGTCCTGGGCGGAAGCGGAGCCGGCGGCGAAGGTGGCGAGCGCGGCGACGAGCGCGGCGCAGGAAACTTGCAGTCTCATTCTTTTATCCCCGTATGTTTTTGATTGATCGTCGAGTTACCGCCGGGCGCAAGGAGAGTCGCGCCCGGCGTCGTCTTGCTCAGTGTTCCAGGGCTTCGCCGTGGAGGGTAGTGTCGAGGCCTTCGGCTTCCTGGGCATCGGTGACGCGCAGGCCCGTGGTGAACTTGCAGATCACCAGGATGACGAAGGTCACCACGGCGCTCCAGGCGATCGTCCAGGCCAGGCCCAGGGCCTGGGTCGGGATGTTGGCGCCGTCCGAAAGGCCGTTGACCGCCGTGGTCGCGAACACGCCGGTCAGAAGGGCGCCCAGCACGCCGCCCGCGCCATGGATGCCGAAGGCGTCCAGCGAGTCGTCGTAGCGGAGCAGCTTCTTGAGCCACACCGAGGAGGCGTAGCAGACCGGACCGGCGATCAGGCCGATGATGACCGCGCCCTTGGGATCCACGAAGCCTGCGGCCGGAGTGATCGCGACCAGGCCGGCGACCAGGCCGGACAGAATACCGATCAGCGAAGGCTTACGCTTCTCGATCACCTCGACGATTTTCCACGTCAGGGCGGCGGCGAAGGCGGCGACGATCGTGTTCAGCAGGGCCACCGCAGCGATGCCGTCCGCCGCCCAGGCCGAACCGGCGTTGAAGCCGATCCAGCCGACCAGCAGGAGCGAGGCGCCGATCATGGTCAGGACGGGGTTGTGGGCGTTCATGGCATCGACGCCGTAGCCCTTACGCGGCCCAAGGAACAATGCGCAGACCAGTCCGGCCACGCCGGAGTTGACGTGAACCACCGCGCCGCCGGCGAAGTCCAGCACGCCGGCCGAACCCAGGAAGCCGCCGCCCCAGACCCAGTGGGCGACAGGCGCGTAGACGAAGATCGACCAGAGCACCGTGAACAGCAGCAGGCCCGAGTACTTCAGACGCTCGGCGAAAGCGCCGGTGACCAGGGCGGGCGTGATGATGGCGAAGGTCAGTTGATAGGCGATCCACAGATACTCGGGCAGGCCCGGAGCCAGGCTGTGGGCCGTGGTCATGGTGACGCCGTTCAGGAAGGCGGCCTGGGTCGACCCGATCACCGACTGCACAGAGTCGCCGTCAAAACCGAACATCGGCTGGCCCACGCCGAAGGCGAGGCTGTAGCCGATGGCGAACCAGCACAGTGTGGAGACGGCGGCGACGCCGACCGACTGGGTGATGGTGGCGATGACGTTTTTCTTGCGCACCATGCCGCCGTAAAACAGCGCCAGGCCCGGCATGGTCATCAACAGCACGAGGGCCGTGGAGGTCAGGATCCAGGAAGTGGACGCCTCGTTGATCTCGAGCGGCGCCTGGTGCGCCAGGAGCGGCGCGGCGGGAGCGGCCTCCTCGACCGCTTCGACCACCTCGGCAGCGGCGGTTTCGACTGCGGCGGCGGCGTCCGCGACCGGCGTCGCCGGAGCAGCGGCCTCGGTGATCGGCGCCGGTGTGGCGGCCTCCTGGGCGAACGCTCCGCCCGCGTAGAAGAGTCCGATGGTCAGAAGACAGAGGGCAAGAATGCCCGGTAGCCGATTAAAGAACTGCGACATGGATGCATCCCCCTGTGTGATCTCGCAGTTGCGAACTGTTTACCGCAAAGGCGAGAGACGCAAGGGGTTGAGCCGTATCCGGCGCAATTTTCGTGTCCGTGTCGTGGGTTACACACCAACTATGGGCAAGAAATAACCTTCACTATAGCTGCGGCGCACAATCGTTTCACGCGTTGCAGGTGTGACGAAAAGGTTAACCCCAGTGCATCTGGACCCGGTGCGCGGCCGCCCAGTGGATGGCTCGGATGGCGTCGATGATCGCTTCCGCCGCCGCGCGTGTCCCCAACTCCCCACCCAGATCGGCGGTTGTGGCGCCGGCGGCGAGTACAGCGGCCACCGCCGCCTCGATCGATGAGGCCTCGTCATCGAGGTTCAGACTGTGACGCAGCATCATCGCGGCCGACAGGATGGTCCCCACCGGGTTGGCCAGGTCCTGTCCCGCGATGTCGGGGGCCGAGCCGTGGATCGGCTCGAACAGGCCCGGTCCCGATTCGCCGAGCGACGCCGACGGCAGCAGGCCGATCGATCCGCCCAGTACGGAGATCTCGTCCGACAGAATGTCGCCGAACATGTTCTCGGTCAGGATGACGTCGTACTCGCGCGGCTTGCGGATCAGGTGCATGGCCATGGAGTCGACCAGTGCGTGCTCCAGCTGGACCTGCGGGAATTCTTCGGCGTGGATGCGGGTCACGACCTCGCGCCACAGCCTTGAGGTCTCCATGACGTTGGCCTTGTCGACCGAGGTCACCTTTCCGCGTCTCTGCAGGGCGGTCTTGAAGGCGGCGCGGGCGACGCGCTCGATCTCGGGCACCGTATAGATGCACAGGTCCGACGCCATGGTGTCGGTGCGGGTTTTCTCGCCGAAATAGACCCCGCCGGTCAGCTCGCGGAAGACGATCAAGTCAACGCCCTCGACGATCTCCTTCTTCAGCGGCGAGCGGTGCGCCAGAACCGGTGAGACCTGCAGCGGACGCAGGTTGGCGAACAGGCCCATCGCCTTGCGGATGCCCAGCAGCCCCTCTTCCGGACGACGTTTGCCGCCGTCCCACTTTGGCCCGCCCACCGCACCCAGCAGCACGCCGTCGGCCGCCAGACAGGCGGCCGTCGTCTCGGGCGGCAGGGGGTCGCCGGTCGCGTCGATGCCGGCCCCGCCGATCAAATGCTCGGCGAATTCGAACTTGTGGCCATAGAAGTCGGCGATGACGCGCAGCACATCCTTCGCCGCCGAGATGACCTCCGGTCCCACGCCGTCACCGGGCAACAGGACGATGTTGTAGGTCTGGGTGTTCGGCATCACGCGGGCTCCGGGGCCAGGGCTTGTTCAGACTGGGTACGTTCGTAGGCTTCGATGTCAGGCATGTGTTTCTGGAGCCAGCCCAGGGTGTCGACGCCATCGAGCAGACACTGGCGCGCAAACGGCTCGACGGCAAAGGCGACCGGCGCATGGTTGCCGCGACGGACTTCGCCGGCCTCCAGGTCGATGGTCACGACCTGCTCCGGATTGGCGACCAGATCCTCCCACGTCGCCTGATCGACCACGACGGGCAGGAAGCCGTTCTTCAGGGCGTTGGAGGTGAAGATGTCGGCGATCGAGGTCGAGATCACGGCCCGGAAGCCGTAGTCGTACAGCGCCCAGGGCGCGTGTTCGCGCGAGGATCCGCAGCCGAAATTGTCGCCGGCCACGAGGATGCGATGCTCGGCCGGATCGATCCGGTTCAGCACGGCCTCCGGCCGCGCCGAGCCGTCGGCCTCATAGCGCCAGTCGTAGAAGGCCTTCTGACCCAAACCGGTCGTCTCGGTCGTGGTCAGGAAGCGTGCCGGAATGATCTGGTCGGTGTCGATATTGGCCTGGGTCAGAACCAGGGTCCGCGATGTCAGAACCTTCAGGGGCTCAGGCATTGTAGCCCCCTACCGTCTCGCGCGCGGCGCTCGACTGCTTGAGGGAGGCCGCCTCCGACAGATAGACGCGCGGATCGGTGAGGACTCCGGCGATGGCCGAGGCCGCCGCCGTCGCCGGGCTGGCCAGGATGGTGCGGGCGCCCTTGCCTTGCCGGCCCTCGAAATTGCGGTTCGAGGTCGAGACGGCCAGCTGGCCCGGCGCGACGAAGTCCCCGTTCATGGCGATACACATCGAACAGCCCGGGATCCGCCACTCCGCCCCGGCCTCGGTGAAGACGTGGTGCAGGCCTTCGGCTTCCGCGTCGCGACGCACCGCCTCTGACCCCGGCACGACCAGCATGCGAACGCCAGCCTTGACCCTGCGCCCGCGCAGCACATCGGCGGCGGCGCGCAGGTCGGGCAGGCGCCCGTTGGTGCAGGAGCCGATGAAGACCACGTCAACGGCCTGGGTCGTCGTCGTCTCCCCAGCCTCAAAACCCATATAGGCCAGGGCCTTCCGGTCGCTGTCCGACTTCGGCTCCGGCACGCGTGACCCGATCGGCGAACCGGCGTCCGGCGTCGTGCCCCAGGTCGCCATCGGGCGGATGGCGCCGCCGTCGATCACGATCTCGGCGTCGAAGACAGCGCCCGGATCCGTCGCCAGCGTCAGCCACTCGGCGGCCTTCGCCTCATAGGCCTCGCCCTGCGGCACGTGCTTACGGCCGCGCAACCAGTCGATGGCCACGGCGTCCGGCGCGATCATCCCCGCCCGCGCTCCGGCCTCGATCGACATGTTGCAGAGGGTCATCCGCCCTTCCATGTCGAGCGACCGCACGGCCTCGCCCGCGTATTCGATGACAAATCCGGTGCCGCCGCCGAAGCCCAGTTCGGCGATGACGGACAGGGCCACGTCCTTGCCCGACACGCCCGGCGTCAGGGCGCCGGTGACGGTCACCCGCATGGCTTTCGACTTGCGCTGCAGCAGGCACTGGGTCGCCAGGACGTGAGCGACCTCCGACGTGCCAATTCCGAAGGCGAGGGCTCCAAAGGCGCCGTGGGTCGCCGTATGGCTGTCGCCGCAGACGACGGTCATGCCCGGCTGGGTCAGGCCCAGTTCCGGACCCATGACATGGACCACGCCGCGATCCGCAGAGTCCCACCCGGCCAGGTCAATTCCATGCCGCTCGCAGTTGGCCTCCAGCCGATGCACCTGGGCCTCGGCCTCGGCGGTGACATAGGGCTTCAGGCCGTTCAGCCCGGCCGGCAGGGTCGGGGTCGAATGGTCGAGGGTCGCGAATGTCTTGTCGGGGCGTCGGACCTTCAGCCCCCTCGCCTCGATCTCGGTGAAGGCCTGGGGGCTGGTGACCTCGTGGACCAGATGCAGGTCGATATAGAGAACGCCCGGGGTCTCGGCCGTCTCCGGCGTTACGACGTGGGCATCCCAGACCTTGTCGAACAGGGTCCGTGGCACGCGGGTGTCAGGCGGCGACATGCGCGTCCCTTTGCGTCGCCGTGCAGATGGCGATCAGCTCTGCGTCGTCGATCTCGCCGATCTCGTCGGCCCGCGTCTTGAAGGCGGCGAAGGCCTCGTTCAGGTGCTCGCCGACCAGCGGGTAGCCCAGGACCTCGGCCCGCTTCTGAACTGCCGTCCGGCCCGAATGCTTGCCCAGGACGAAGAAGCTGCCCGAGAAGCCGACGTCCTCGGGACGCATGATCTCATAGGTGCGGGCGTCGGCGTACATGCCGTGCTGGTGGATGCCGGCCTCGTGGGCGAAGGCGTTGATGCCGACGATGGCCTTGTTGCGCACGATCGGCGAGTGGGTGACCTCGCTCAGCATGCGGCTGGTCTCCAGCAACTTCGTCGTGTCGATGCCGGTGGTGACGCCATAGCGTTCGGCCCGGACCCGCAGGGCCATGACAACCTCTTCCAGCGCCGCGTTGCCGGCGCGTTCGCCGATGCCGTTGATGGTCGACTCGACCTGCCGCACCCCCGCCTCGACCGCCGACAGGCTGTTGGCGACGGCCAGGCCCAGGTCGTTATGGCAGTGGGTGGAGAAGATCACATTCGGGAAGCTCGGGCGGATCCTGGCGATCAGGAACCGGTACAGACTGGCGATCTCGTCCGGCGTCGCATAGCCGACCGTGTCGGGCACATTCAGGGTCGAGGCCCCGGCGCCCGCCGCAGCCTCGAGCACCTCGGCCAGGAACTGGGGCTCTGTGCGGATCGCGTCCTCGGCCGAAAACTCCACGTCGTGGAAATGGGTGCGGGCGTATTCAACCGAGCGCACCGCCTGGGCCAGCACCTGATCCGGCGTCATCTTCAGCTTGGCTGCGCGGTGGATCGGGCTGGTGCCTATGAAGACGTGGCAGCGACGACGCTTCGTCCCGCGCAGGGCGCGATACGAGGCGTCGATGTCGTTCTCGTTCGACCGCGACAGGGAGCAGAAAACCGGACCGCTGTCGTCCTCGGCCAGCTCGCCGACGACCGCCCGGATGCAGTCCTCGTCGCCCGGCGAGGCGGCGGCGAAGCCGGCTTCCATGACGTCGACGCCCAGGGCCTTCAGGCTGCGACCCATGCGGACCTTGTCGTCGGGCGACATGGAGAAGCCCGGCGCCTGTTCACCGTCGCGCATTGTGGTGTCGAAGACGATGACCCGGTTCGGGTCGGTGCTTACTCGATCGATGATGGAGCCGGTCATGCTGCGGCGACGCTCTGACAGGCGAAGGTCGACGGCGCGTATCCGACGCGAGTCGCGCCGATCAGCTTGTCGATCTGGCGGCCCAGGTTCTCGGTGCAGCGCCCATCGTCACGCCCGCGGACCTGCAGCTGGACGCGGCGCATCGCGCCCTCGTCCGACAGGCTCATGCCGTCGATATGGAAGCCGCGACGCTCCACGAGACCGATGAGACGCTGAAGCGAGCCGTCGGCCCGATCGATCTGGATCTGGATGGTGTCGGTCATCACATGTCTCCTTCAAAGCGCGTGTCGTGCATCATTTCGGCGTTGTTCTTGCCCGGCGGCACCAGAGGCCAGACGTTCTCTTTGGGGTCGATCAGGACGTGCATCAGGCACGGACCGGGCGCTGCCAGCAGGCGGGCGATGCCGTCCGTGACCTGATCCCGGCGGTCGATCATGAAGGCTTCGATGCCGAAAGCCTGGGCCACGGCGACGAAGTCGGGATTGTCCGACAGGTCGACCTCGGAATAGTTCTCGGCGAAGAACAGCTCCTGCCACTGGCGCACAAGGCCCAGGCTGGAGTTGTCGAGCAGAACGATCTTCAGGGCGACGCCGTAGCGGCGCAGGGTCGCCAGCTCCTGGATGTTCATCATGAAGCTGCCGTCGCCCGAGATGGTGACGACATGGGCCTCGGGTTTGGCCAGCTTGGCCCCCAGACCGGCGGGCAGGCCGTAGCCCATCGCGCCCAGTCCGCCCGAGGTCAGGTGACTCTCGGGACGCGCGAACTCGCAGTGCTGGGCCACCCACATCTGGTGCTGGCCGACGTCGCAGGCGGCGACGAAGGTGTCTCCGGCGGTCTTCGACAGCTCGTTCAGCAGGGCCGGGGCATAGACCCCCTCGCCCGGCGCGTCATAGCGGAAGGCGGTGCGTTTTGCGTTCGAGGTCGAACGGATGATCCACGGATCGATCGTCAGGGACGTGCCCGCCATCCGGGCCGTCAGCGCCTCGATGCCGGCCTTCAGGTCGCCGACGACGGGGACGTGAGCGTTCCGCAGCTTGTTGATCTCGGCCGGGTCGATGTCGAAATGGACGACTTTCGCATGGGGGGCGAACTCGTTCAGCTTGCCGGTCGCACGGTCGTCGAACCGGGCGCCGAAGACGATCAGCAGATCTGACTCCTGAACCGCTTCGTTGGCGGCGCGGGTGCCGTGCATGCCCAGCATGCCCAGGAAGCCCGGCGCATCCGTGCGGATCGACCCCAGGGCGTTCAGGGTGGAGACCGAGGGGATGCCCGTGCGCTCGGCGAAGTCGCGCAGGGCCTCGACGGCGCCCGCGATCTTCACCCCGCCGCCGATGTAGATCAGCGGGCGTTCGGCGGCGCGGATCAGGGTCTCCGCCTCGGCGATCGCGGCGTGGTCCAGCGGCGTGACCTCGTTCGGGTAGTGGAAGCCGAAATCGTCCGAGGTCGTGCCGACCTGAACATCCTTGGGCAGGTCGACCAGGACCGGACCAGGCCGGCCCGAGCGGGCGACGTGGAACGCCTCCTCGATGACGGCGGGGACGTCGGCCGGATCACGGACGACCCAGGAGTGTTTCACCAGCGGCAGGGTGACGCCCAGGATGTCGATCTCCTGGAAGGCGTCGGTCCCCATCAGGTGGGTGGCGACGTTTCCGGTGATGCAGACCATCGGCACCGAATCCATCATCGCATTGGCGATGCCGGTGATCAGGTTGGTCGCCCCCGGACCCGAGGTGGCCATACAGACCCCGACCTTGCCCGTCGCCCGGGCATAGGCGTCGGCCGCGAAGGCCGCGCCCTGCTCGTGGCGAACCAGGATGTGCTTCACGCCGGCGCCGGTCAGGGCGTCATAGACCGGCATGATCGCCCCGCCCGGGTAGCCGAACACCACCTCGACACCCAACCGGTCCAGGGTCTGGACGAGCAGCTGCGCCCCGCTCCGGGGAGCGGTTGCGGCTTTGGCGCTGATGGCGGTGGCGACGGCTGACATTGCGGTTCTGACGCTAACTTTTTTGCGGTTCGACTATGCGGCTTCGGCGGTCTTGGGGGCGTGCAGCCAGGCCATCCGCTCGCGCAGACCCTTGCCGACCGACTCGATCAGGTGCTCGCTGTCGGCCTTGACCAGGGCGTCATAGGCGCCCTTGCCGGCTTCGTTCTCGGCGATCCATTCGCGGGCGAAGGTGCCGTCCTGGATCTCGGTCAGGATCTCCTTCATGCGCGCGCGGGTCTCGGCGTTGATCACGCGCGGGCCTGAGACGACCGAACCCCATTTGGCCGTCTCCGAGATGAACTCGTTCATCTTGGTGATGCCGCCCTCGTAGAACAGGTCCACGATCAGCTTCAGCTCGTGCATGCATTCAAAGTAGGCGATCTCGGGCTGGTAGCCGGCCTCGACCAGGGTGGTGAACCCGCCCATGACCAGTTCCTTGGCGCCGCCGCACAGGACGGCCTGTTCGCCGAACAGGTCGGTCTCGGTCTCTTCCTTGAAGGAGGTTTCCAGCAGGCCGCCGGTCGCGCCGCCGATGCCCTTGGCATAGCCCATGGCCCGGTCGCGGGCCTTGCCCGACTTGTCCTGCTCGACGGCGAACAGGGCGGGGACGCCCCGGCCGCGCGCATACTCACGACGGACCAGATCGCCCGGCCCCTTGGGCGCCACCAGGATCACGTCCATGTCGGCGCGCGGCTGGACCCGGCCGTACAGGATCGAGAATCCGTGGGCGAACAGGATGGCCGAACCCTTCTTGGCGTTGGGCTCGATGATGTCCTTGTAGATCTGCGCCTGGGCCATGTCGGGCGTCAGGATGGCGATGATGTCCGCCCCTTTGACGGCCTCCGAGGGCTCGGCGGTCGGCACACCGTCGGCCTGGGCGTTCTTCCAGCCCTTGCCGCCGTGACGGACGCCGACGACCACGTCGTGGCCCGAGTCCTTCAGGTTCTGCGCATGGGCGCGGCCCTGCGAGCCATAGCCGATGACGGCGATGCGCTGGCCGGCGATGACGCCGGGACGGATGTCGTCGTTGGTGTAGATTTCCATGGCTCAGGCTTCCTCGGTTTGGCGAGTTTCCGCACGGACTTGGGCCGGCGGCGGGTTGGGAATGGTGACGGCGCCCTGGGCGGCCGAGGCCACCGAAGCGCGGTATTTGGCGAAGACACCGGTCGCGGCATTCAGCGGCGGGGCGGTGTGAGCCGCGCGACGCGAGGCCAGGTCAGCGGCGACGTCGATGCGACGCGCGGTGACGTCGATGGTGATTCTGTCGCCGTCGCGGATCAGGCCGATCGGGCCGCCCGCCGCCGCTTCAGGAGAGACATGCCCGGCGACGAAGCCGTAGCTGGCGCCCGAGAACCGGCCGTCAGTGATCAGGGCCACGTTGTGGATGCCCCTGCCCTTCAGGGCGGCGGTGACCTGCAGCATCTCGCGCATGCCCGGGCCGCCCTGCGGACCCTCGTAGCGGATGACGATGACGTCGCCCTCGCCGACCGAACCGTCCTGGACAGCGTGGAAGGCGTCTTCTTCCGAGTCGAACACGCAGGCCGGGCCTTCGAACCGGTCGACCTTGTGGCCGGTCAGCTTGATGACGGCGCCGTCCGGCGCGATGTCGCCATAGATCACGGCATAGGAGCCGCGCGGGCTGAACGGCTCAGCAACCGTCGAGACGACCTGCTGGCCCGGCGTCTCCTCTGCCTCGGCGGCCTCGGCGAACAGGCTGCGGCCCGAGACGGTCGGCGCGTTGACCAGCTTGCCGGCCTCGGCCAGACGCTGGGTCACCAGTCGGGTGCCGCCCGAGGCGTACAGGTGCGAGGCCAGGAACCGTCCGCCCGGCTTCAGGTCGCAGATGACCGGCGTTTCCTCACAGGCGGTGTTGCAGTCCTCGACCCCGAACTCGATGCCCGCCTCAATGGCGATGGCGGTCAGATGCAGGACGGCGTTGGTCGATCCGCCCGAGGCCGAAACCGCCGCCGCCGCGTTCTTCAGCGAGGCGCGGGTAATGTACTTGCGGGCCGTGTCGCCGGCGAAGACGCGCTCGACGATCAGCTCGCCGCAGCGATGTCCCTGGGCGCCCTTCATAGGATCGACGGCGGGCACGTCGTTCGCTCCCATCGGCGACAACCCCATGACCGACAGGGCCATGGCCATGGTGTTGGCCGTGAACTGGCCGCCGCAGGCGCCGGCGCCGGGGCAGGCCGCGCTCTCAACCCTCTTCAGCTGATCGTCGTCGATGGTCCCGGCGCCGTGCGCGCCGATGGCCTCGAACACGTCCTGGATGGAGATCTCCTTGCCGCCGATGACGCCCGGCATGATCGTCCCGCCGTAGTAGACCAGACCCGGGATATCCATCCGGGCCAGCGCCATGGCGGCGGCCGGGATGGTCTTGTCGCAACCGACGATGCAGACGACGCCGTCCAGCTGATGCCCCTGAACGGCCAGCTCGATCGAGTCGGCGACAACCTCGCGGGAGATCAGCGAGGCCTTCATGCCCGGCGTGCCCATCGAGATGCCGTCGGTGACGACGATGGTGTTGAAGTCAATCGGGAAGCCGCCGGCCGCGATGATGCCGGCACGAACGTCTTTCGCCAGACGATCCAGGTGCATGTTGCACGGCGTCACGGACGACCAGGTGTTGACCACCGCGATCATCGGCTTTTCGAAGTCGGCGTCGTCCATGCCGGCGGCCCGCAGATAGCTGCGGGCCGCGGCGCGGTTGGCTCCAGCGGTCACGACGGCGCTTCTTCGCTGAGGCGAAGGCGACGTGTCTTCCGGGGTGAAATCTTGCGTCATTGTCTTAAGGCGTTCCGAGAGAGGTCCCGGATCGGCGCAACAAAAAACCCGCTTCCTTTCGGGAGCGGGTGGCTGCGTTCGATCCTGATTTTGCTTGGGTTCAGGTCAGTTGCATCCACGCCGCTCCGGAGAGCAGGCCAAGGAGTACGCTGACAATAAGGGTGGTCAGGGCGGCAGGCGTGATCACAGGCCTCGGCGCAGCGACGGCGCGGGCCGGGTGGCGGTTCGAGGCATGACGGTTCGGGTGACTCACGGCCGGCTCCTGATTACCTGTGCATAGGACCAGAAATCTCGGCGCTGCACAAGGCGTTCTGGAAAAAACTTCCAATTTTGGCGGCCTAAGGCGCCCGGAGGGGTATTTCCACCCTCCGGGACCGCTCAGCGGCCGAAAGTCACTGTCTGGGCCGCGCTGCCGGGTCGAAACACCACAGTCCGGGTCACGCCCGCCACGCGGATGTTGACCTGCTGTTCCTGATCGTCGTGGACGCCGGGGAAGAAGTCGAGATCGACCCGGACGGTGCGCACTGCGGCGCCGGACGGCCCGCTGCCGACGTAGTCGACCCGGATATCGTCTGCGGCCAGATCGGTCTCGGCATGGTCTAGATCGATGCGGGCGCCGTCCAGCTCCAGCCGGAACCGGCGGTCCAGATGCTCTTCCAGCGCGGCCACCGCGTCCGGATCGTCCAGAGTCGGCTGGGCGTCAGGAGCGACCGTCACCAGCGCGGGCTCGACGTCATGGGCGGCGAAGCGGTGGGACACGGTGACGACTCCGGTCCTGGGATCGACCTCGATCACGGTAAGCCCGGAATGGCCGCGATGGGCCAGGACCGGCGTGGCCAGAACCAGGCCGGCGACGAGGCCGGCCAGAAAGGTGCGGCCCCTCATCGCGCCGCCGGCTGTGGGCGCAAGCTGTCGGGCGTCACCCGGCGGTCGTCGTCACGCATCCGGTTGGCCCCCTGCGGCCCCTGCGGCTGCAGCGGGACCTGGCTGGGCTGGATCGACTGTGGGAAGCCGTTGTTGGCCCGGTTGGCGTCGGCAGTCTCCCACAGGGGATCCACCTCGGCCGAGACCAGGGTCTTTGAAGACACATGTTGCCAGGTCACGCTCCGGCTGTTGCGGCGCCAGACCTCGGCCGGGATACGGACGATCTCGTCCGAACCGTCCGACCAGTTCAGCTTCAGGATCACCGGCATCACCAGACCGCCCCGGTTGGAGAAGGTGAAACGATAGACGTTGTCGTCAAACGTCAGGGCCTGACGGCGGTTCGCATCCGCCTCGGCGGCTGTGCGCGCGCTGGCGGCGTCGCGCCGCTGGCTGGCCGTGACGGTGAAGGCGTCGGTCTCGTCGTAATAGTCGCGGACCGAGGGATCGCGCTCGGTCACGGTTTCGATGCCGCGGTTGTTGACCACGGTGCGCGATTCCGGCTCTGCATCGAACCGGGCGCGGGCGGCACGGGCGCGGTCCTCGGGGTCGGTTGATTCCAGTGATACGGCGATGACGTTGTCCAGCGCGATATCGACGTGATCGGTCGAGTAGAACCAGCCGCGCCAGAACCAGTCCAGGTCCATGCCGGAAGACTCCTCCATGGTACGGAAGAAGTCATAGGGGGTGGGCCGCCTGAAGGCCCAGCGCTGGGCGTATTCGCGGAAGGCCCGGTCGAACAGCTCGCGGCCCATGATGGTCTCGCGCAGGATGTTCAGGGCGGTCGCCGGCTTGGCATAGGCGTTGTTGCCGAACTGCAGGATGCTGTCCGACTGGGTCATGACCGGCACCTGGTTTTCCGAGATCATGTATTCGACGATCTGACGCGGCTCTCCGCGGGCCGGGAAGTCGGCGGCCCACAGCTTTTCGGCCTGATACTGCAGGAAACTGTTCAGCCCCTCGTCCATCCAGGTCCACTGGCGCTCATCGGAGTTGATGATCATCGGGAAATAGGTGTGCCCCACCTCATGGATGATGACCCCGATCAGACCGGCCTTGGTCCGCTCCGAATAGGTCAGACTGCCGTCATCACCCCGCAGCGGGCGCGGGCCGTTGAAGGTGATCATGGGATATTCCATCCCCCCGACCGGGCCGTTGACCGACTGGGCCGTGGGATAGGGATAGGTGATCGAGAACTGGTTGTAGACGTCCAGGGTGTGGGCCACGGCCTTGGTCGACCAGGCATCCCACAACGGGCGCGCCTCCTTGGGATAGAAGGACATGGCCATCACCACCGGATGCTCGGCGCTGTCCTGCTCAACGCCCATGGCGTCCCAGATGAATTTGCGGCTCGAGGCGAAGGCGAAGTCGCGCACGTTCTCGGCGGCGAAGGTCCAGGTGCGGGTGCCGGAGCGGGCCGGACTGGCTTCGGCGGCCGCGGCTTCGGCCGGCGTCACGATATAGACGGGCTCATCGGCGGTCCGCGCCTCAGCCAGCCGTTCGCGCTGGGCGGCCGTCAGGATTTCGGGATTCTGCAGGGCGCCGGTTGCCGAGACCTGGTGGTCGGCGGGGGCGGTGATGGAGACGTTGTAGTCGCCGAACTCCAGCGTGAACTCCCCGGAGCCGAGGAACTGCGCGTTATGCCAGCCCTCGTAGTCCGAGTAGACCGCGAGGCGGGGGAACCACTGGGCGGCGAGGAAGATGCAGTTGCCGTCCTCCCAGGCCTTGGTGAAACACTCGTAGCCGCTGCGGCCGCCCACGACATTGGTCTCGGGCAGCGGAAGGGTGAAGGCGAGGGTGAAGGTGAAGCTCTGTCCTGTCCCGAGGGTCTGCGGCAGTTCGATTCGCAACATGGAATCGGTGATCGAGAACGGCAGATCCTGACCGTCCTGCCCGGTGACCTTCAGGTCGTTGAAGCCCCCTTCCCACTGCTGGAATCGCTGGACCCGAACCACCTCATTGACGGACAGGGTCGTGTCGCCCCCGACAGTGCGGCTACGCTCGGCCAGCGAAGCACGGCGATAGTTCTGCTGGTCCAGCAGCAGCCAGAGATACTGAAGTCCGTCCGGCGAGTTATTGGTATAGGTTATGGTCTCGACGCCTGTCAGCGACCGCTCCCGCTCGTCCAGGGCGACGTCGATGTCGTAATCGACCTTCTGCTGCCAGTAGCGGTGGCCGGGGGCCCCCGAGGCGTTGCGATAGTCGGTCGGGGTCGGCCAGTCCTCGCCCTCGAACTGGCGAAACTTGTCCTCAAAGGTCCCGACGGTCTGCTGGACCGGACCCTGGCTCACCTGGGCCTGGGCCGCCCCGGTGAAGGCGACGGCCAGCGCCGCGACAAGAAACATTACCCGCATGCGAGACTCTCGAACCAAACCTGAAAGCAGAGATGAACCTTAGAGGCTGTCGGGGGACGCGCAAGCATCGCCGGACCAAAGTCCGGCGATGTCGGGGAATGAGGTTCAGCCGTCGACGAGTTCCTGCAGCATGGGGGCGAGGCGCGCCTTCATCCGTTCGCACTCCTCGGCCGACAGTTTCATGCCCCCGGACAGATCGCGCCCTACGGCCACGCCCATGAGGATGCCGGCCAGTATCCGCGCCCGGATCGGCGCGTCCTTCCCGCCCAGCCATTCGGTGAACGGCTGATAGAAGCACTCGGTCGACAGTTGCTGGACGATCTCCGCCGCCTTGGGCGAGCCGGCCGACTTCAGCATGATCAGCAGCCAAGCCAGATCATCATCCTTGGCCGGGCCATAGACCAGGTCGTCGGCCATCCGCTCGCCGAAGGTCGAGCGGTCGCCTTCCATCAGGTCCTTCCCGTCGCAGTCGTCCAGCACGGCCCGGAACAGTTCTTCCTTGGAGCCGAAATAGCGGGAGATCAGGGCGGGATCGACACCCACATCCTTGGCGATGTCTCGCATCCCCACCTGGTCATAGCTCTCGGCCGCGAACCGTTTGCTGGCCGCGTCGAGAATCGCACTGCGGGTGGCAGCGGCGTTCCGGGGTCGATGGCAAACGGCGAAACTCAATGTGATCTCCAATAACCGTAGGAAAGGTATGGCCATGTCATCGGCTGTTGACAAGAGCGGCCGATGGACACAAGTAAGTCATCAGGCGATGACCGGGACCTCCTCCCCCGTGATGCTGGTCGCGCCCGACAGGGAATTTGCCCACCAGGGAGATTGCGCGCATGCGCAGGCTGAAGATCATTGCCGTGTCCGTCCTCGTGACGGGCGCGCTTTACGGCTGTTCGCAACGTTCGGAGGCCCAGGGCCCGCCGCCCGCCGCGCCGGTCACCGTGGCGGTTCCGCTCGCTGAACGCGTCGTCGACTGGGACGATTTCACCGGTCGATTCGAGGCCACCTCCTCCGTAGACGTCCGGGCCCGCGTCGGCGGCTTCATCCAGTCCGTCCACTTCCGCGACGGCGACTATGTGCAGCGCGGCCAGCTGCTGTTCACGCTCGATCAGCGACCTGCCCAGGCCCAGTTGGCCTCGGCCCGTGCCGCCCTCAATCAGGCCCAGGCGCAACTGACGCTCGCCCGCACCAACCTGAACCGTTCCGAAGGCTTGCTGGCCAGCCAGGCCGTCAGCCAGGCCGAGGTCGACACCAACACGGGCGCGGTCCAGACCGCCGAGGCGTCGGTCGCCTCCGCGCAGGCCGCCGTCCGCGCCCGGCAGCTGGAACTCGAGTTCACCCGCGTCACCGCCCCGGCCTCGGGCCGCGTCTCGGATCGGCGGGTCGATCCGGGCAATGTCATCGCAGGCGGCTCGTCCGCCGCCGACGTTCTGACCACCATCGTCTCTTCTTCACCGATCTATTTCGTGTTCGAAGGCTCCGAAGCCCTGTTGCTCAAGTATCAGCGCGATGCGCGCGCGGGCCGTTCGGCGCCGGTCCGCATCCGCCTGCAGGACGAGAGCGACTTCGTCCGCTCGGGCACGCTCGACTTCACCGACAACGCCGTCGACGCCAGCTCAGGCACCATCCGGCTGCGCGCGGTCATCCCCAACGGCGACGGCTTCCTGAAGCCGGGCATGTTCGCCCAGGCCCGCGTCGCCGGCGCCGGCGCCTATGACGCCCTGCTGGTTCCGGATTCGGCCATTGGCACGGACCAGGCCCGACGGGTGGTCTCGGTCGTCAACGCCGACGGCACGGTCACCCCGACCCCGGTTCAACTCGGACCGCTCGTCGACGGTCTGCGCGTCGTCCGCTCGGGCCTCCGTCCGACCGACCGGATCATTATCGATGGTCTGCAGCGCGCCATGCCGGGCATGAAGGTGGCCCCCACCAACGGCCGAATCGCGCGCCAGCCACGCCCGGAATCCGTCCCGACCACCTACGCCCCGCCAGCCGCGACCGGCACCTCCGCCGGCGCCCTGACGCAATCCGTCACCGTCGGCGACTGAGGCCGGGCGCATGAACATTTCACGCTTCTTCATCGACAGACCGATCTTCGCGGCCGTCCTGTCGGTGTTCATCACCCTGGTCGGGATCTTCGCCTACCCGCTGCTGCCGCTCGCGCAGTATCCGGAGATCGCGCCACCCACGATCACCATCAACACCGCTTACGCCGGCGCCTCGGCCGAGACCCTGGCCGAGACCGTCGCCGCCCCCATCGAGCAGGAGGTGAACGGCGTCGAGGGGATGCTCTATCTGTCCTCGTCCTCGACCTCCGATGGTGCGGTGGCGATCACCGTGACCTTCCAGCCCGGCACCGATCTGGATAGCGCCCAGGTGCTGGTCCAGAACCGCGTCGCCCTCGCTGAACCCCGCCTGCCCGAGGCCGTGCGCCAGGTCGGCGTGATCGTGAACAAGCAGGAGTCTGGCTTCCTGATGATCCTGGGCCTGACCTCGCCCGGGAACGTCCTGAACAACGACTATGTCGGCAACTACGCCAATTCGACCCTGCGCGACCGGCTGCTGCGGATCGAGGGCGTGGGCAACGTCACCATCTTCGGCGGCGGCAACTATTCGATGCGCATCTGGATCGATCCGGCCAAGGCCGCCGCACGCGGTCTGAACGCGACCGACATCGTCGTCGCCCTGCGCGGTCAGAACATCCAGGCCGCCGCCGGCTCGATCGGCCAGCCTCCGTTCGCCACCAACGCCTCCGCCTTCCAGCAGCCGATCCAGGTTCAGGGTCGTCTGTCCAACCCGGACGAGTTCGCCGAGATCGTCATCAAGACCGATGCCGAGGGACGGGTCACCCGCGTCCGCGACGTCGCCCGTGTCGAACTGGGCGCACAGGACTACGGTATCCAGGGCTATTTCGACGGTCAACGCGGCGTCGGCATCGCTATCGTTCAGCAGCCGGGCGCCAACGCCCTCGGCACCGCCGAACGCGTGATGGCGGAGCTCGAGCTCATAAAAGCAGACGCGCCCCAGGGTCTCGAAATCGGCATCCCCTACAACCCGACGGAGTTCGTCGCCGCCTCGGTCGAGTCGGTGCAGCATACCCTGATCGAGGCGATCATCCTGGTCGTGCTCGTAGTGCTGATCTTCCTGCAGTCCTGGCGCGCCGCCATCATTCCGATCGTCGCCATCCCGATCGCCCTGGTCGCCACTTTCGCAGTGCAGCTGGCGCTCGGCTATTCGATCAACTCCCTGTCCCTGCTGGCCCTGGTGCTCGCGGTCGGGATCGTGGTCGATGACGCCATCGTCGTGGTCGAGAACGTGGAACGCTACATCCGCGAAGGCCTGTCGCCCAAGGACGCCGCCTACAAGTCCATGCAGGAGGTCTCGGGCGCCCTGATCGCCATCGGTCTGGTTCTGGTCGCCGTGTTCATTCCGACCATGTTCGTGCCGGGCATCCCGGGCATCTTCTATCGTCAGTTCGCCGTGACGATCGCGGCCGCCTCGGTGGTTTCGCTGTTTGTCTCCCTGACGCTGTCGCCCGCCATGGCCGCCCTGCTGCTGAAGCCACACGACGAGCACGACGAGCACGCCGCACGTCCGACGACCATCCTCGGCAAGGCCCGCTACTATGGCGGCTGGGCCGGTCGGAAGTTCAACGATGGCTTCGACTGGCTGTCGCAGAAGTATGGCCGCCTGACCGCCCGCCTGGTGCGCACGGTCGCCGTGGTTCTGGTCGTCTATGCCGGCCTGCTCGGCCTGACCGCCTGGCGTCTGATCGACACCCCGTCGGGATTCATCCCGGACCAGGATCAAGGCTTCCTGATCGGCGTGATCCAGCTGCCCGCCGGCTCGTCGCTGGAACGCACCAATGCGGTGATGACCAGCGCCCGCGAGATCATCGAGAACACCGAGGGTGTCGACGGCACCGTGGCCTTCTCGGGTCTCGACGGGACGAGCTTCTCGTTCGGCTCAAACGCCGCGACCATCTTCGTGCGCCTGAACGACTTCCATGATCGGGAGACGCGCGAGACGACCGCGACGGCCCTGGCCGGCGCCATCACCGGCGCGGCCCAGGGCATCCAGAACGCCAACATCTTCGTCATCGCCCCGCCGTCCATCCAGGGCCTGGGCACCGGCAACGGTTTTGCGATGATGATCCAGGACAGGACCGGGGCCGGCTACGGCGCGCTGGAAGGCGCGACCTTCGCCATGATGGGGGCCGCAGCCCAGGCGCCGACCGAGGTGCAGCAGGTCTTCTCGACCTACAACACCGCCTCGCCGCGCGTCGAAGCCGACGTCGACCGTGATCGCGCCCTGATGATGGGGGTCCAGCCTTCCGACGTGTTCAACACGATGGGGATCTACCTGGGTTCGTCCTACGTCAACGACTTCAACATGCTGGGTCGCACCTTCCGGGTGACGGCGCAGGCGGAGCCGGCCTATCGCGACGACATGGCCGACATCGCCAATCTGAAGGTCCGTTCGGCCTCGGGCGCCATGGTGCCCCTGGGTTCGGTCGCCACCTTCCGCGAGAGCTCGGGTCCGTCCCGGATCGTGCGCTACAACCTGTTCCCGGCAGCCGAGTTGCAGGGCCAGGGCGCGCCGGGCGTCTCGTCAGGGACGGCGATCGGAATCATGGAGAATATGGCGGCGACCACCCTGCCGCCGGGCTTCTCCTACGAATGGACCGGACTGGCCTTCCAGGAGAAACAGGCCTCCGGCGGCGCGACGATCATCTTCGTGGTCGCGGTGCTGCTGGTCTTCCTGGTGCTCGCCGCCCAGTACGAGGCCTTCACCCTTCCGCTGGCGGTCATCCTGATCGTGCCGATGTGTCTGCTGGCGGCCATGCTGGGGGTCAACGCCCTGGGGCTGGACAACAACATCCTGGTCCAGGTCGGATTGGTGGTGCTGATCGCCCTGGCGGCCAAGAACGCCATCCTGATCGTCGAGTTCGCCAAGCAGAACGAGGACGAGCACGGTCTGGACCGCTGGGACGCCGCCGTCACGGCCGCCCGGACCCGCCTGCGCCCGATCCTGATGACGTCCTTCGCCTTCATCCTGGGGGTCCTGCCCCTGGTGCTGGCCGAGGGCGCCGGCGCCGAGATGCGCCGGTCCCTCGGGGCCGCTGTCTTCTTCGGTATGATCGGGGTGACCGTCTTCGGTCTGCTGTTCACGCCGGTCTTCTATGTGATCTGCCGGGGCCTGGCCTCGAAGATCCCGCAGCGGCCGGCCGCGCCCAGCGTGACCCCGACGACCGGCGCCCCTTCGGACGACGCCATTCACCCCACGCCGGCGCTCACCGCCCCGCGCACGGGAGACGCCGCATGACTTTCCGCCTCCCCCCCCTCCTGACCGCGTGCGCCGCCTCCGCCCTGTTGGCGGCCTGCGCGGTCGGGCCGAAGGCGCCCGACGCCCCTCTCCCCCCCCTCGCGTCGGGCGCCTTCGTGAGTTCGCCGCTCGGGACCGCCGCCGGCGCCACCACGTCGGCCGAGGCCCGCAGCGACTGGTGGCGGCTCTACGCCGACCCCACGCTGGACAGCCTGATCGAACAGGCCTTCGCCCAGAACAACGAACTGGAAGCCGCCGTCGCCAATCTCCGCGCCGTCCGGGCCAGCCTGTCGGAAGCCCGTTCGGGCCTCTTCCCGACGACCGGCGCCTCGGCCTCCGCGACCCGCAGCCGAGCCTCGGCCGCGACCACCCCCGGCCTGCCCGCAGGTCAGGAAGCACCGGAGGTCGATGCCTATTCCGTCGGTCTCGACGCCTCCTACGAGATCGACCTGTTCGGTCGGGTCGCCTCCACCATCCGCGCCGCTAACGCCGATGCAGACGCCCAGGCCGCGGCGCTCGATGTGATCCGCGTCACGGTCGCCGCCGAGACAGCCCGAGCCTATGCCGACGCCTGTTCCGCAAACGCCCAGATCGCGGTCGCCGAACGGACCATCGGCCTGCAGCAGAACACCGCCGACCTGACCCAGCGCCTGCTGGAAGGCGGCGCCGGCACGGGTCTCGATACCGCCCGCGCCCGGTCCCTGCTGGCCTCCACCCGGGCGCAACTGCCGAGCCTGCGAGCCCAGCGCGACGGCGCCCTCTATCGCCTCGCGACCCTGACCGGCGTCACCCCGGCCGAGGCCTCGCAAGCCGCCCGGTCGTGCCAGCGTCCGCCGCAGCTCTCCCAGCCGATCCCGGTTGGCGATGGCGCGGCCCTGCTGGCCCGCCGTCCCGACATCCGTCAGGCGGAGCGCGCCCTCGCCGGCGCCGCCGCTCGGGTCAACGTCGCCACCGCCGCCCTCTTCCCGACCATATCTCTGGGCGGATCGATCGGATCGACGGCGCTGGAGGCCGGCGACCTCAGCGACGACACGTCCTACCGGTTCTCGTTCGGCCCGCTGATCAGCTGGAGCTTCCCGAACATCCTGGCCGCCCGCGCCCGGATCGAGGCCGCCGACGCCCGCACCGACGCGGCCCTGGCGACCTTCGACCAGACCGTGCTTCTGGCGCTGCAGGAGACCGAGACGGCCCTGACCAACTACGCCAACGAACTGGACCGCCGCGCGGCCCTGACCGAGGCGCGGGACCAGGCCGCCAACGCCGCCCGACTGGCCCGCCTGCGTTTCGACGCCGGCGCCGACAGCTTCCTGACCGTGCTGGACGCCCAGCGCACGGAAGCGGCCGCCGAAGCGACCCTGGCCCAGTCGGATGCGCTGGTCACCACCTATCAGATCGCCCTGTTCAAGGCCCTGGCCGGCGGCTGGGATCAGGGCTGAGGCGAACAAAACCGCGAACGGTTCTCAGATCGAGGTCATTTCATGCGCATGACATATGATTTGGCCCCGGATCGGGGAAATCATTTGCGCTGACGGCCCGGCGACGCTTTATATGTTGCCATGCAACAGAAAGGCCCATCCGGACCGCAAGGGTTCGTCGTTCAACCGCGTCGCCTGCCCAAGGCGGAGGCGTCCGTGCGCGTGCAGGATTTCGGCGAGATCATCGTCAAACCGACCGCGGAGAACGTCGAAATACAGGCCGGGCGCTGCACCGACTGCGGCGTGCCCTTCTGCCAGACCGCCTGCCCGCTCCAGAACAACATCCCCGACTGGCTGGGCCTGTCGGCCGAGGACGAGATGCGCGAGGCCTGGCGCATCGCCTCGGCCACCTCGACCATGCCCGAGATCTGCGGTCGCATCTGTCCGCAGGACCGCCTGTGCGAGGGCTCCTGCACCCTGAACCAGTCCGGCTGGGAAGCCGTGACCATCGGCTCGGTCGAGGCCTTCATCGGCGACACCGCCTTCGACAACGGCTGGGTCGAACCCATCCGCCCCCTGCATGAGCGCGGCCAGTCCGTGGGCATCGTCGGCGCGGGTCCCGCCGGCATGGCCGCCGCCGACCGCCTCCGCGAACAGGGCTATCAGGTCACCGTCTACGACCGCCACGACCGTCCGGGCGGCCTGCTGACCTACGGCATCCCCGGCTTCAAGCTGGAGAAGCGCGTCGTCCAGCGTCGTGTCGATCGCCTGATCGACGGCGGCGTGACCTTCATCGCCAACTGCGACGTCGGTACAGACATCACGCTCGCCGAACTGCGCGAGAAGCATGACGCCGTCCTGCTGGCCATGGGCGTCTATCAGGCCCGGGCGCTCCAGGCGCCCGGCGTCGGCCCCGGCTCGACCATCCCTGCACTGGAGTTCCTGATCCACCAGAACCGTCGCGACCTTGGGGAGGCGGACAACGACACCTGGCATCACGCCAGGGGCCGCAAGGTCGTCGTCATCGGCGGCGGCGATACGGCCATGGACTGCGTCCGCACCGCCATCCGCCAGGGGGCGGCCAGCGTCACCTGCCTCTACCGTCGCGACCGCGAGAACATGCCCGGCTCGGCCCGCGAGGTCTCCAACGCCGAGGAAGAAGGCGTCGTCTTCGAGTGGCTCGGCGCGCCCAAGGCCCTGATGTCGAAGGGCGGCTCGACCTCGGCCGTCCGCGCCGCGCGCATGACCCTGTCAGAGCCCGAGTTCGGCAAGCGCCGCGATATCGTCGCCGTCCCCGGCGGCGACTTCGACCTGCCCGCCGACATGGTCATCGAGGCTCTCGGCTTTGAGCCGGAGAAGTTCGCCGCCCATCACGATGAGCTGTCGCTGACCCAATGGAACACCGTGGCCACGGCCCGCTCGGGCTTCGCCACCTCCCTGCCCGGCGTCTACGCCGCCGGCGACGCCGTCCGCGGCGCCTCCCTCGTCGTCTGGGCCGTCCGCGACGGCCAGGACGCCGCCGCCGAGATCGACCGTTACCTGCGTACCCAGACTGAAGAAGCCGCCGCATGACCTGGCTGACCAAATACCAGCAAGACCGCCAGCGCCTGATCGACGCCCATGCCTATGAGCCGTCGTCGGAGAAGGACGCCTGCGGCGTCGGCCTCGTCGCCGCGATCGACGGCAAGCCCCGCCGCGAGGTGGTCGAGCTCGCCATCAAGTCGCTGAAGAACGTCGCCCACCGGGGCGCGGTCGATCCCGACGGTCTGTCGGGTGACGGTGCTGGCCTGATGGTCGAGGCGCCCCAGGCCTTCTTCGCCGAACAGGTCAGGGTCATCGGCCAGACGCTGAAGCCCGGCCCTATCGCCATCGGCCAGATCTTCCTGCCGCGCACCGACCTGGGCGCCCAGGACCGCGCTCGCGCCATCGTCGAAACCGAAGTCCTGCGCGCCGGGTTCACCATCTACGGCTGGCGCCAGACGCCGATCGACCTCAGCGTCGTCGGCTCCAAGGCCGATGCGACCCGCCCCGAGATCGAACAGATCATGCTGGCCGTCCCCGCCGATCTGGCCGACGACGGCGAGGCGCTGGAGCGCGAACTCTACCTGGTCCGCCGCCGCATCGAGAGCGCGGTCGCGGCGGAGAGCGTGCCCGGTTTCTACATCTGCTCACTGTCGGCCCGGTCGCTGATCTACAAGGGCATGGTCCGCGCCGAACTGCTGGACCAGCTCTACCCCGACCTGCTGGATCCGACCTTCCAGGCCGCCTACGCCATCTTCCACCAGCGCTATTCGACCAACACCTTCCCCGAGTGGCGCCTGGCCCAGCCCTTCCGGATGCTGGCGCATAACGGCGAGATCAACACGCTGAAGGGCAATCTGAACTGGATGCGGTCGCACGAGATCCGCATGACGGCCCAGGCCTTCGGAGACCACGACGGCGACGTGAAGCCCGTCGTCCAGCCGGGTGGGTCCGATTCCGCCGCACTGGACAATGTGTTCGAGGTCCTGGTCCGCGCCGGCCGTCCCGCGCCCATGGCCAAGGCCCTGCTGATCCCCGAAGCCTGGGCCCGCGACGAGGGCCTGATGAAGGCCGAGCATCGCGCGCTGTACGCCTACTGCAACGCCGTGATGGAGCCGTGGGACGGCCCCGCCGCCATCTGCGCCACCGACGGCCGCTGGGTCGTCTGCGGCAAGGATCGCAACGGTCTCCGCCCCTTGCGCGCCATGGAGACCCACGACGGTCTGCTCCTGGCAGGGTCTGAAGCCGGCCTCGCGGGCCTGCCGGAAAGCCGCATCAAACGTCGCCTGCCGATCGGTCCCGGCCGCATGATCGTCGCCGATCTCCAGAACGGCGTCCTGCTCGACGAGATCGAGACCATCGACGCCCTCGCGGCCGACCACCCCTATACGGAGTGGCTGGAGAACATGGTCGATCTGGAGCCGATCATCGGCCCAGGACCCGAGCCCCGCGCCGCCACCGGCGAAGCCCTGACCCGTCGCCAGATCGCCGCCGGCTATTCGCGGGAAGACCTGGACCTGCTGCTCGATCCGATGATCAAGGACGGCAAGGAGGCGGTCGGATCGATGGGCGACGACACCCCGCCCGCAGTCCTGTCCGCCCTGCCCCGTCCGCTGGCCCACTATTTCCGTCAGAACTTCTCCCAGGTCACCAACCCGCCGATCGACCCCCTGCGCGAAGCGGGGGCCATGAGCCTCAAGACCCGGTTCAAGAACCTCGGCAACATCCTCGCCGAGGAGGAAGCGCAGACGAACGTCTTCGTCCTCGACAGCCCCGTCCTGACGACCGGCATGTACGAGCGGATGCTTGATGTCGTCGGCGCCGGCTCGACCGTGATCATCGACTGTTCCTATCCGCTACCGGAGGCCGGCGCCCGCCCGGGCGCGGGCCTGCGCAGCGCGCTGGATCGCATCCGCGACGAGGTCGAGGCGGCGGTTCGGGGTGGCTCCAGCCTCGTCGTTCTGACCGACGAACGCGCGTCGGAGATCCGCCTGTCCGTCCCCATGATCCTGGCCACGGCCGGCGCCCACGGCCGCCTGACCGACAAGGGTCTGCGCAGCTTCGTCTCCATCGTCGTCCGCTCGTCCGAGGTGCTGGACCCTCACGGGTTCGCCGTCCTCGTCGGCGTCGGCGCCACGGCCATCAACCCGTGGCTGGCCCAGGAGATGTTCCAGGAACGTCTCGATCGCGGCGCCTGGCCGGGCCTCAGCCTCCGCGACGCCTGCCTGAACTACAAGGCCGCGCTCGAGGCCGGCCTGATGAAGACCCTGGCTCGCAAGGGCATCAGCATCATCTCCGCCTATCGCGGCGGCTGCGAGTTCGAGGTTCTGGGCCTGTCACGCGCCGTCACGGCCGAGTTCTTCCCGGGCGCCCCGTCGCGTATCTCCGGCATCGGCCTGGCGGGTCTTGAGCGGGCGGCGCTGCAACGCCATGCCCAGGCCTGGACCGAGGCGACTCCCTCCCCGGCCGTCGGCGGCTTCTTCCGCATCCGCGCGGGACAGGAAAGCCACGCCCACGACGCCAGGACCATCCACCTGCTGCAGGACGCCTGCAATCGCGGCGACTACAAACGCTTCAAGCAGTATTCCGAAGCCGTCGCGACCCAGCCCGACAACGCGCCCCGTGACCTGCTCGACTGGCGCGAAGGCCTGAAGCCGGTCCCGGTGTCCGAGGTCGAATCCGTTTCGGATATCCGCAAGCGCTTCCTGACCCCCGGCATGTCCCTGGGCGCCCTGTCGCCCGAGGCCCACGGCGTCCTGAACGTCGCCATGAACCGCATCGGCGCCCGCTCGGTCTCGGGCGAGGGCGGCGAGGATCCGGACCGCTACGCCACCCGTCCGGACGGCGACAACATGAACTCGGCGGTCAAGCAGATCGCGTCGGGCCGGTTCGGCGTCACCGCCGAATATCTGAACCAGTGCCGCGAGATCGAGATCAAGATCGCCCAGGGCGCCAAGCCCGGCGAGGGTGGACAGCTGCCCGGTTTCAAGGTCACCGAGTTCATTGCCCGGATGCGTCACTCGACGCCCGGCACGACCCTGATCTCGCCGCCGCCGCACCACGACATCTATTCGATCGAGGATCTGGCCCAGCTCATCTACGATCTGAAGTCGATCAATCCAGACTGCCGCGTGACGGTGAAACTGGTCAGCGCCTCCGGCATCGGGGCCATCGCCTCGGGCGTCGCCAAGGCCAAGGCCGACTGTATCCTGATCGCCGGCCACAACGGCGGCACCGGGGCCTCGCCCCAGTCCTCGATCAAGCACGCCGGCCTGCCGTGGGAGATCGGCCTGGCCGAAACCCATCAGGTGCTCAGCCTCAACAATCTGCGCAGCCATGTCGTGGTCCGTGCGGACGGCGGCATGCGCACCGGCCGCGACATCGTCATCGCCGCCATCCTGGGCGCCGAGGAGTTCAACATCGGCACGGCGAGCCTGATCGCCATGGGCTGTCTGATGGTGCGCCAGTGCCATTCGAACACCTGCCCCGTCGGCGTCTGCTCGCAGGACCCGCGCCTGCGCGAGAAGTTCACCGGAACGGCCGACAAGGTCGTGAACCTGTTCAGCTTCATCGCGGAAGAAGTCCGGGAATACCTGGCCATGCTGGGCGCCCGGACGCTCGACGAGATCGTCGGCCGCACCGACCTGCTGCGTCAGGTGCGACGCGGCGGCTCGCACCTCGATGACCTCGACCTCAACCCCCTGCTGGTCCGCGTCGAGGCGGCCGAGAAGAAGCTGTGGGCCGAGAAGGGTCGGGCCGAGGTTCCGCCGACGCTGGACGCCCGCGTCCTCAACGACGCCTGGGCCTTCCTCGATCGCGGTCAGACCTCGGAGCTGACCTATCCGATCTCCAACGTCATGCGCACCATCGGCGCGGGCGTGTCCTCCGCCATCGTTCGCCGCTGGGGTCCGACCGGTCCGACCGGCGTCCTGACGCTCAAGCTGCAGGGTTCGGCCGGCCAGTCCTTCGGCGCCTTTGCGGCAAAGGGCCTGAAGCTGGAGCTGACGGGCGAGGGCAACGACTATGTCGGCAAGGGCCTGTCCGGCGCCGATATCGTGGTCAAGCCGATCGAGTGGCGTGAGCACCAGCCCGCCATCGGCAACACGACCCTGTACGGCGCCACCTCGGGCCGGCTGTTCGTGGCCGGTTCGGCCGGCGAGCGGTTCGCGGTCCGCAACTCCGGCGCCGAGGCCGTGGTCGAGGGGGCCGGGGCCCATGCCTGCGAATACATGACCGGCGGGCGGGTCGCGATCCTCGGTCCGGTCGGCTGGAACCTGGCCGCCGGCATGTCGGGCGGCGAGCTGTTCGTACTCGACGAAGCCGGCCGCACGGGTCTGGCGCTCAACGGCGACCTCGCCGGCTTCTGCCCCGTCACCGAGGCGGCCGGCGCGCGGCTGAAGACCCTGATCGAGGCGCATCTGACGGCGACTGGTTCGCCGCTGGCGCGGCGTCTCCTCTCGACCTGGTCGGACAGCCTGAAGCGGTTCGTCCGCATAGTCCCGCTGCCGGTCGCCGAGATGGAGCGCAAGATTGACGCCGGCGAAGCGGTCCCCGCATGATCCGGGTTCCCTGACTTTACAGAGGCCTCCCCGCCGATGACGCTCGCCACGCCCACGCTCTTGGCCCACCAGGCGCCGCTCGTCATCGACGGCGCGGCGACGGCGTGGATCCTCGTGTCGACGGCCTTCGTGCTGATGATGACCCTGCCGGGGCTCGCGCTCTTCTACGGCGGCATGGTTCGCAAGAAGAACATCATCGCCACCATCGCCGCCTCCACGGCGTCCCTGATGGTGGTGACGATCCTGTGGTTCATCGCCGGCTACAGCCTGTCGTTCGGCACCTCGGGTCCGGCGACCAACGGCTTCATCGGCGGGCTTCAGGCGGTCTTCCTCGACGGCGTGGGGATCAACACGGCTCACAGCCTCGCGCCCGCCCTGCCTGAATATCTCTGGATCGCCTACCAGCTGACGTTCGCCATCATCACCCCGGCCCTGATCGCCGGC
Source organism: Brevundimonas sp. (assembly GCF_031412435.1). Taxonomy (GTDB): domain Bacteria; phylum Pseudomonadota; class Alphaproteobacteria; order Caulobacterales; family Caulobacteraceae; genus Brevundimonas. Next base: position 28,685 of record NZ_JANODA010000086.1, on the reverse strand, counting down.
GCCTTCGCCGAGCGGATGAAGTTTTCGGCCAGCCTGCTGTTCTTCGGCCTGTGGCATCTGATCGTCTACGCCCCGATCTGCCATCAGGTCTGGGGCGGCGGCTACCTCGGCTCATGGGGCGTGCTCGACTTCGCGGGCGGCGCCGTGGTCCACGTCAACGCAGGCGTCGCGGGCCTGGTCTGCGCCCTCGTGCTGGGCCCGCGCTACGGCTTCGGGCGGGACAATATGGCGCCCGCCAACCTCGCCTACACCGCCACCGGCACGGGCCTGCTGTTCGTCGGCTGGCTGGGCTTCAACGCGGGCAGCGCCTGGGCCGCCGACGGCATCGCCGCCGTCGCCGCCCTCAACACCATCATCGCGCCCGCCGCCGCCGCGCTGGGCTGGATGGTCATTGAGTGGATCGACAAGAAGCGTCCCACACTTCTGGGCCTGCTCTCCGGCATCGTCGGCGGTCTGGTCGCCATCACCCCCGCGGCAGGCTTCGTCGACCCCAAGGGCGCCTTCCTGATCGGCCTCATCGGCGGCCCCGCCTGCTACGCGGGGGCGGTCTGGCTGAAGCATGCCCTGAAGTATGACGACAGTCTTGACGCTTTCGGCATCCACGGAGTCGGCGGCATCGTCGGCGCCATACTGACGGGCGTCTTCGCCACCACCGCCATCAACGGCGTGGCCGAGGGCGCCGACGTGGTGAAACAGATCGTCGGCCTCGCCGCCGTCATCGCCTGGAGCGCGGTGGGGACATTCGTGGTCCTGATGGTCTGCAAGTTCACCACCGGCCTGCGCGCCACCAAGGACGGCGAGGTCGAGGGCCTCGACTACTCCGAACACGGCGAGAGCATTCACTGACAACGCCGCGTCTCCTCCCTGTCGCGCAGCGATGGGGAGGTGGCAGCGAGCCCTTCGCGAGCTGACGGAGGGGGCGACCGGGTCTCACCGAGCGAGCACCGACCAGCCCTCACGTCACGCGCCGGGTCGCCCCCTCCGTCACGGCGCTGAAGCAGCGCCGCGCCACCTCCCCATTCGCCAAGTGGCGAACAGGGAGGAGAAGGAAAACAGTCAGTCCACCTTCCGCACGTTGTCGTCGGAATTCCGGTCGATCCACTTGTTGTACGGATCCGCCCCCGCGAACGTCGGCTTCGTCGCCGTCGTGAACCGGAACGTCTGCACGCCCGACCGCAGCGGCCGCCGCTCGAACAGCAGCACGTTGCCGGCGTCGAACTCGCCCTTGCCCGGCTCGGCCGAGAACAGGCCGATGTCGAACGTCTCGTTCAGCGGCGCGGCGGTCTCCACGCCCTTGCCGTCGGCGTAGAGTTTGCGCGCCTCGACCGTGAGCGTGACATCCCAGCGGCCGTCGCTGCGCTGGGTCGCCGTCGCCGCCGTGGTCTTGACGTCATAAAGGGTGATCTTCTCGAACAGGTCGGTGATCAGGGCCTGTTTGTCGGCCGGAGCGTTGGCCCGGAACAGGTCGATCAGGTCCGTCGAGCGCGGATAGGGCGCGGACTTGAAGGCATGCGCCTGAAGGAACTGGGCCAGCGCCCGGTTCACATTCGCCTCGCCGATCTGGTCGGCCAGCAAGTACATGACCACCGCGCCCTTGCGATAGTGGATGTACGGCTGGTTCTCGACCCGGTTCAGCGGCAGTTCCTCGATCAGCTCCGTTCCGCGCGAGCGCAGATAGGTGTCGAGCTCGAACTTCAGGAACCGCCGGATCTTGTCCGGCCCATACATCTCCCGCATCACCATCAGGGCCGAATACTGGGCCAGGGTTTCGGACAGCAGGGTCATGCCCTGCATGTTCGCCCCGACCACCTGATGCGCCCACCACTGGTGCGCGAACTCGTGCGCCCCGATGTAGGTGACGTAGTCGATCTTGGTGTCGTCGCTGAGGTCGGCGATGAAGCCGAGGTTCTCGGACCAGGCGAAGGTGTTCGGCATAGACTGGGCATAGGAGCCGTAGGGGAACTCGCTGATCCGCGCCTGACGGAACTGGTACGGGGAGAAGTTGGCCTGGAAATAGTCCAGCGAGTTCTCCAGCGCCGTCATCATCCGGGGCACGTTCCGGCCATGCTGCGCGTCATGGAAGACGACCATCTCCACACCGTTGTGCATCTGCCGCGCGATCTCGTAGCGGGCCGATTGCACCGACAGGAAATAAAGCACCGGGCTCTCGGTCACGAAGCGCATGGTGCGGCGGCCGTTCGCCGTCGTGTCGCTGCGAACCTGGCCTGGAGCGAGCGGCGTCTGATCCGCGTCGGTTGTGACAGTGACGTCCGCGGTGACCCAGTCGGCGCCGATATAGTTCCGGCCCGTCGCCGTCATGTCTTCCAGCTTGGCCGGACGCAGCTCGGCCGGCAGACCGTGCTTGCGGCGCTTCGAGCGGTCCTGGAGCACCCCGGAGCGGTCCATACCGATCTCCGGTGCGAACTCGGCGTTGCTGACGAAAGTCCCGTTGTCGACGATCCGTGTGGTGTTGCCGCTGTTCTTGAAGCCGCGCTGTTCCAGCACCGTGTCGAAGCTGACGGTGCGTCGCTCGCCCGGCGCCATCGGCGTGTCGAAGCGATAGATGCGATAGTCGAACTCGGGCCATTCCCGGACCATCCGCGCGCCCTGGACGGTCAGTGTCTTCATCTGCAGCTCGTCGTTCCAGCGCATGTGCATTTCCGACAGCGGCGCCCCGGTGCGGTTCTCGATCACATAGGTTCCGGTCGTCTCGAGACGTGGCGTGCGGGGATGCAGGTCGAGGTTCAGCTTCACGTCCACCAACGTGGGCTGGGGCGTGGTCTCGAAGCGCAGCAGGGTCTTCTCGTACTGGGCCTGCAGCTTCTCCTGATCGCCCTGGCTCCGATACTCGTTCCAGACGTTGGTGTTGACGTAGATGAAGGCGCCCAGGCCGATGAAGGCGACCAGAGCGAGACCACCGATCGCGCCCGCCGGGCCCTTCAGCCGGTGCGGCAGACGCTTCAGACGGGGCATCAGTCGCGTCTCGGTTCCCCGCCGCCACAGGGCGTAGCCGAGGGTCAGCAGAATGATCGCCGCCATCGTCCAGTAGGCGTCGGTCCAGGCCGAGAAGCCGACGAAATCACCCTGTCCATTGATGTCCGACAGAGGCCCGCCGATGCCGCCGCCATAGCGGTACAGGACGTGGTCGAAGCCGATGTTCCGGGCCACGATCGTGGAGATCATATAGACGACCATGATCGCCCAGCCGACGAACTTGTTGGGCGACAGCGATTGAATGAAGATCGCCAGCACGGCCAGGATGGCGAAGTTGATCGTCTGCGGCACGACGTACCACATCAGGTATTTGTCGAACTCGAAGTCGGTGTAGCCCCTGAAGGTCTGCACCGCGACGCCGGCCACGACGCCCGCGATCGAGATCGAGGCCAGCACCAGGATCAGGGCCAGGGTCTTGGGCAGAAGGAAGGTCCAGTCGGGCGTGGACGAGGCGTCGATGATCTCGTGGACCTTGCGCTCGCGATCCCGCCAGACCAGCTCGCCGGAATAGTAGATGGCCACGATCATCGCGATCAGACCGAACGGCAGGCCGTCGATGACCACGCGCGTCACCAGCAGTACGGGCGCGCCGTAGATCTCGCCGATGAACAACAGGGTCGTGACCGCGAAGGCGAAGCCCAGCAGGATCAGGACGACATAGGCCGGGCTCTTGAACACCAGCGACATCTCGAACGCGGTGCGCGAGGCCAGTCGCGTCCAGCCGGCGGCGAAGCCTTCGGTAGGCGCGGGCAGCGGCCGGTTCGGCGTCACGACGGGCGCGGCGGCCTCGGCCATCTTGCGCAGCTTGTCGGTCTTGCCTTCCTTGGCCCCCCGGATGGCCGGCCGATACAGGGCATAGGCGGCCGCGAGAATGGCGGCGCTGATGCCCAGCCACAGCAGCCGGTTCCACAGGAAGATCCCTTCCAGCGGCACGTTCAGCGTGTTCCGCTCCGCGGCGGTCCAGTATTTGGTGGCCAGGCCGAAGGCGGCGGCGCCGAAGGGCTCGCCCCAGGCCATGGCGGTTTCGAACTCCGGCCTGTTTCCCAACACGCCTGAGGCGGCCAGATACAGGATGAAGACCGCGACCACGCCGACATAGGTCGCCATCATCGACCGGGTTACGGTCGCCAGGCCGAAGAACAGGGCCGAGGTCAGGAAGACGCCCGGCAGGCCCAGCACGAGGTAGTTGTAGAGATAGTCCCACGGCCTGAAGGCCCCGATCGTCTCCTTGTCGACCCAGGGCGCGATCGTGCCCGCGATGACGCCCAGAGAGATGACCGCGAAGCACAGCGCCGTCGCCAGGAAGGCGCCCGTGAACCGACCGTAGAGGTAGTCGAACTTTGTCATGCGGGTGGACTGGACCATCGGCCCGAAACCCGTCTGGACGTCACGCACGACGACGTTGGCGACGATCGCCGTGGTCGCCAGCATGAAGAACATCGACATGATCGCGTTGATGCTGGCCAGGGCATAGGGCGCGTTCTTGTGGACGTTGCCGCCCGAGCCGATGGAGATGTTGTCCGAGGCGGCGACCGACCCGAAGGCGAGCAGGCCAAAGACAATGGCGATGACCCAGAAGGCCGGCTGGCGCAGCTGGTACCGGAATTCGAAGGCGGCGATTTTCCCGAACATGGTCTTACGCCGCGACTTTGCGCGAGGCCGACAGGGTCGAGAAATAGACATCTTCCAGACCGCCCGGCACGGGCTCGAAACCCTCGCCCGGACGACGATCCGACAGGACGTGGATCACGGTCTTGCCGGCGAACAGGCGGGTCGAGATGACCTCGTGTTTGGCCCGGTGATCGTCCAGCGCCTCCTTGTCGATGGTCTTCTTCCAGACCCGGCCGTTCAGTTGTTCCATCAGATGGGCGGGGGCGCCCTCCAGCTGGATCTTGCCGCCGGCCAGAACGGCCATGCGCGGGCACAGGTCGGCCACGTCCTCGACGATGTGGGTCGACAGGATGATGACCACATTGTCCGCGATCTCGGCCAGGAGGTTCAGGAAGCGGTTGCGCTCCTCGGGGTCCAGGCCGGCCGTGGGCTCGTCGACGATGATCAGTTTCGGATTGCCGATCAGGGCCTGGGCGATGCCGAACCGCTGGCGCATGCCGCCCGAGAAGCCGGCGATGGCCTTGTTCCGCACCGACCACAGATTGGTCTGCTGCAGCAGGGTCTCGACCGTCTGTTTGCGGTCCTTGCCCGAGGCGATGCCCTTCAGCACGGCCATGTGATCGAGCATGTCGTAGGCCGAGACGCGTGGATAGACGCCGAAATCCTGGGGCAGATAGCCGAGGGTCCGACGCAGCTTCTCCGGATCCTTGATCACGTCGATGCCGTCAAAGTCGATCGAGCCCGAGGTCGGGGTCTGCAGAGTCGCAATCGACCGCATAAGCGTCGACTTGCCCGCGCCGTTGGGGCCCAGCAGGCCGAACATGCCGTTCGGCACGCTCAGGGACACATCATCCAGCGCCCGCGTCCCATTGCCATAAACGTGGACGAGATTCTTGATCGTAAGCATGAGCAGCCCCCTGACAGTCAAGTGACCTTGTCACGGCCCTTGCAGGGCTGCAAGTTACGATCGTGTCAGGAAAGCGGCGCGCGGGTCAGTGTGAAGCCGCCGGAGGTCGCCTCGAACGCATCCTCGCCGGTGCGACGGAAGGCCATCAGGACGGCGCCGTCAGCCGCCAGCATCTCGAACCCGCCCGCCGTGGCGCGCCAGCTTTTCGCCTTTGCAGCGTCAGGGATGCCGCAGTTCTCCGCCAGAACCGGACGGACGCCGTCGATCACCAGGTTGGCCAACGATACGCTGCATCGCGCCCCGCCAGGCCCGCGCAGAGCCCAGTAGCCAGCAACCTGATCGACCGCGAGCGCCCGCTCCTGAGGCTCCGACGACGCCGGCGGCGCGGCGCATCCGGTCATCAGGATCGCCCCGGCAATGGCGGAGATGATGGTTCGGTCACGGTTCATGCGTCCCTCTTCAGGCGATCAGCTTCCGCCGGGATCACGGCGGCGGCAAGGCGATCAGTCCGCCTTAACCCTCAGCCGGAACGCATGGAGCAGAGGCTCGGTGTAGCCGCTCGGCTGGTCCACCCCCTCGAACACCAGGGCCCGCGCCGCCTGATATGCCAGCGACCCGTCGGGATCGGGCGCCATCGGCCGGTACAGGCGGTCGCCCGCATTCTGGCCGTCCACCTTGGCCGCCATGCGCAGGAAGGCCGCGTCGACCTGCGCCGCAGTGCACACTCCGTGCAGCAGCCAGTTGGCGATATGCTGCGAACTGATCCGCAGGGTCGCCCGGTCCTCCATCAGGCCAACGTCGTGGATGTCGGGCACCTTGGAACATCCCACGCCCTGGTCGATCCAGCGCACGACATAGCCGAGGATGCCCTGGGCGTTGTTGTCCAGCTCGTCCCGAACCTCCTGCTCCGACCAATTGGCGCCGTTCGCGAGTGGCGGGGTCAGCAGATCCTCCGGACCCGGCGTCGGGCGCTGCGCCACATCCTTCTGGACCGCGAAGACATCGACCGCATGATAGTGGAGCGCATGCAGGGTCGCGGCCGTCGGGCTGGGCGTCCAGGCCGTATTCGCCCCGGTACGCGGATGGCCGATTTTCTGCTCCAGCATGTCGGCCATCCGATCGGGGGCCGCCCACATCCCCTTGCCGATCTGGGCCCGCCCCGACAGGCCGCAAGCCAGCCCGATGGCGACGTTGCGCGCCTCATAGGCGGCGATCCATTTCGAGGATTTGATATCGGCCTTTCGCACCACGGGTCCGGCCTGCATCGCCGTATGGATCTCGTCGCCGGTGCGGTCGAGGAAGCCGGTGTTGATGAAGACGATCCGGTCCTTCACGGCATGGATACAGGCCGCCAGATTGGCCGAGGTGCGCCGTTCCTCGTCCATCACCCCGACCTTGATCGTGTGGCGCGCCAGACCCAGCAGGTCCTCGACCGCATCGAACAATTTGTTGGTGAAGGCCGCCTCGTCCGGGCCGTGCATCTTCGGCTTGACGATATAGACCGACCCCGCGCCCGAGTTCGTGAACCCTCCGAGACCCTTCAGGTCGTACATCGCGATCAGGGACGTCACGATGGCGTCGAGGATCCCCTCGGGCGCCTCGGTCCCGTCCGGCAGGTGGATCGCCGGATTGGTCATCAGATGGCCGACGTTCCGCACGAACAGCAGGGACCGTCCCTTCAGGGTCACAACCCCGCCGCCCCCCTCTGGAGTATTGGGCGCGGTGAAGGTCCGGTCGGGCTCCAGCGTCCGGTGCAGGGTCTGGCCGCCCTTCTGGAAGCTGGCCGAGAGGTCGCCCTTCATCAGGCCCAGCCAGTTGCGGTAGGCCGCGACCTTGTCCTCCGCATCCACCGCCGCGACCGAATCCTCGAGGTCGCAGATGGTCGACAGGGCGCTCTCCAGCACCACGTCCGACAGGCCCGCCGGATCGCCGGCGCCGATGGCGCTCGAGCGGTCTATGACCAGTTCGATATGCAGGCCGTTGTTGACCAGCAGGATCGAGGTCGGCGCCGAGGGCTCGCCCAGATAGCCGACGAACTGCGCCGGATTCTGCAGCCCGGGAACCAGCTTCCCGGCCTCGACCGACCAGCCGGTCACCTGTGAATGCGATCCGGTTTCCAGCGGGACCGCCTCGTCGAGGAAAGCCCTGGCCCGCGACACCACCCGGGCTCCACGCGCGGCGTCATAGGGGCCGCCCGTCGGCAGGTCACCGAGCGCGTCGGTACCGTAGAGGGCGTCGTACAGACTGCCCCAGCGCGCATTGGCTGCGTTCAGCAGGAAGCGGGCATTCAGGATCGGCACCACCAGCTGCGGCCCGGCCAGCCGCGCCAGTTCGTCGTCCACCTTTTCCGTCGTCACCGAGAAGGGCGCGGGCTCATCGACCAGATAGCCGATGTCGCGCAGGAAGCGTTCGGTCCCGGCCGGATCGTGCGGCTGGCTCTTGCGGTCGCGATACCACCCGTCGATCCGCGCCTGCAGATCGTCGCGCCGCTTCAGCAGCTTGCGGTTCTCCGGCGTGAAGCGGGCGAACACCCCGGCGACCCCGGTCCAGAACCCGTCCGCCCCAATGCCGAGGCCGGGCAGGACCTCGTCCTCGATGAAGCTCGCCAGTTCGGCGGCCACGGACAGGCCGGCGCGGTCGTGATGGGTCATGCGGATCTCCTGCGCAGACCGGCTGGGGAGGCGGCCTGTAACAATGCGTGATCGCACTAGAGCCGACCGCCAGCGGGGCTGCAAGGGCCGATGCGGATGACACCGGTGACAGCCCACCCTTGCGCACCCTACTCTCTCATCCGTGCACCCCGGCGAAGGCCGGGGTCCAGATGGAAGACACCGTCAGATGATCAGCAAGACCGACGCCCGATCCGAACCTTCGACATCCGTGATCTGGACCCCGGCCTTCGCCGGGGTGCACGGTGAAGGGGGATGAACCGTCGTTCCCTTCTCGCCGCCGGTCTGATCCTGCCGACGCTCGCCCTCCCGGTTCGGGCCGAGACCCATCCCGTCGTCGCCACCACCAACGGCCCGGTGCGCGGCCAGACCGACGCCGGCGTCGCCGTGTTCAGGGGGCTGCGCTACGGCGCCGACACCGGACCCCGCCGCTTCCAGCCGCCCGTCCGCCCCACCTCATGGACCGCCCCCGCCGAAGCCTTCGCCTATGGTCACGCCAGCCCGCAGGGGGGGGGCGAAGCCAGTCAGTCCGAGGACTGCCTGTTCCTGAACGTCTGGTCGCCCGGCCTCGATCGCGAGCGGCGTCCGGTCATGGTCTATATCCACGGCGGCGCCTATTCGAACGGCTCGGGCTCCAGCCCGCTCTATGACGGGGCCCGGCTGGCGAGGCGCAACGACGTGGTCGTGGTGACCCTGAACCACCGCCTCAACCTGTTCGGCTACGCCTATCTGGCCCGCATCGCCGGCGCGCCCTTCCTCGACAGCGGCAATGCCGGCCAGCTCGACCTGCACCTCGCCCTCGAATGGGTGCGCGACAATATCGCGGCCTTCGGCGGCGATCCCTCCCGCGTCATGGTCTTCGGCCAGTCGGGCGGCGGGGCCAAGATCGCGACGATGATGGCGACGCCGTCCGCCGCCGGCCTGTTCCACCGGGCCGCCACGATGAGCGGCCAGCAGGTCACCGCCTCCGGCGCCTGGAACGCGACCCGCCGGGCCGAGGCCTGGCTCGATGCCCTCGGCCTGCCGAAAGACCGCGCCGCCGAGGCCGCGACCCTGCCGGTCGAGGCCCTGCTGAAGGCCTCCGAAGCCACCGACCCCGTGCTCGGCTTCGGCGGCCTCTACTGGGGGCCGGTGCTGGATAACCGCAGCCTGATGCGCCACCCCTTCTATCCCGACGCCCCGTCGCAGTCGGCGCACATCCCGATGATCATCGGCAACACCCACGACGAGACCCGCGCCTTCCTCGGAAACGACCCGGCCAATTTCGCCCTGACCTGGGACGACCTGCCCGGGAAGATGACCAACCGCGAGTTCCGCATCGATGTCGCGCCCGAACCCGTCATCGAAGCCTATCGCCGGATGTATCCGGACTACACGCCGTCCGACGTCTTCTTCGCCGCCACCACGGCGGCCCGCAGCTGGCGCGGCGCGGTGATCGAGGCGGAGGCGCGTGCGGCGTCAGGGTCACCGGCCTGGGTCTATCAGCTCGACTGGACCTCCCCGATCGACGGCGGCCGACGCGGGGCCATGCATACCGACGACATCCCCCTGGCCCTCGACACCGTCATGGCGACCGGCAGCCGCGCCCAGGGCCCTGAAGCCCAGCCCATGGCCGACCGCCTCTCCCGGGCCTTCGTCGCACTGGCCCGCGACGGCGATCCGAACCACGCCGGCCTGCCGACCTGGACGCCCTATGATCTCACGCGGCGCCAGACGATGATCATGGACGCGCCGACCCGGATGGAGGACGATCCGCGCGGCGCCGAACGCCGCCTGTTCGCCGCCATCCCCTATATCCAGCCCGGAACCTGATGGCCCAGCCGCCCGCCCCGCCCGCAGCCCGCCCGCCGTTCCGGCTGGTGAGGTTGCACGGCGTGCTTCTGGCCGGACTGGCCGCGGCGGTGATCATCGCCCTGGCCGCCCCGGCCGAATGGCGCTGGACCGTTCGGCTGGCGGCGGGCTGGGACGCGGGCGTGGCCCTGTTCCTGATGCTGACCTTCCTGAAGCTGGCCCGGACCCGGTCGGTCGACGCCATCCGCGCCCGGGCGGCCGAACTTGACGAGGCCGGTGTCGCCGTCCTGCCGCTGAGCCTCCTGGCTGCGGCCGCCAGCGTGGCAGTCGTGATCTCGGAAGCCGCCTCGGGATCCACCGCGATCGGCAAGGGCGTCGAGGCCCTGCTGACCCTCGGCACGGTCGCGGCCTCATGGCTGTTCGTCCACGTCCTGTTCGGCCTGCACTACGCCCATCGCTTCTATGCGCCCGAAGCCGGGGGCGATCGCGGCGGCCTGCTGTTCCCCGGCGACGATCAGCCCGACTACTGGGACTTCCTGCACTTTTCCCTGATCATCGGCGTGGCCTCCCAGACCGCCGACGTGCAGATCGCCGATCGCGGCATCCGGCGGCTCTCGACGATCCACAGCGTCACAGCCTTCGTGTTCAACACCGTGCTGGTGGCCCTGGCGGTGAACCAGGCGGTCAGCCTGATCTGAGCGGCCTGGCGGCCTAGTTCGCGGCAGGTCGGCCGCCCTCGGCCCACTCCGGCGTGAAGTCGCCGTCGGCCATGGCCTTCAAGGGCTGGACCAGGGACTGGATGGCGTTGGTCATGAAGGGGATGTCGAGGTTCTCGATCGTGTCCTCGGCCGTGTGATAGGTCGGGATGGTGGCCCAGCCGGAGATGGTGTGGGCGACGATGCCCTGGAGCGCGAGGGCGTAGTTGTCCGAACGCTGGAAGAAATTCTGTTCCGGATAGGGGTCGGGACCGATCAGGGCGCCGCGGTCCTTCAGCGCCGCGCCGAAGTTCGAACGCTCGAAGCCGGTCATCATCATCACACCGGCCGGAAGCTGCGGATCCTGGTCGCCGATCATCTCGATCTCGAGGTTGGCGGCGATGTCGGTCAGGGGGATCGGCGGATGGGCGACGAAATAGCGCGAGCCGAGCAGGCCGGCCTCCTCCGACCCATAGGCGACGAACATGATGCTGCGTTCATGGGGGCCCGAGGCGGCCAGGGCCTTGGCCAGTTCGATCACCGCCACCGTGCCCGAGGCGTCGTCATTGGCGCCGTACATGACCACCCCGTCCGAACGGACGCCGATATGGTCGAGGTGGGCCGAGATCATCAGGACGCCGGCGGAGGGATCGGTCCCCTGCAGCCAGCCGATGGCGTTGGAGGTGAAGCCCTGCTCCACGTTGGACTGGCCCGGATCGTAGGCTGCGGTTCCGCCAGCGGCCGCGAGCCGGTCGTAAGCCTCGGGCGCGACGACCAGGACCACCGGTCCGACGCGCGGCGTGGCGTCGGCCAGACGGATGACCGGGTCGCGCGAGCCGTTGTCGCCGGTCGCCGCCGCCAGGGCCTCCGTCCGGCGCAACAGGATCAGTTTCGCGCCGCTGCGCATGGCGGCGCCGAACAGGGCGCGCACGCCGGGTCCCTCGGCGGGCGCGATCATCAAGGTCTCGCTGCCGGACGGCAGGGCGGCCGGATCGGACGCCACCGTCACGACGCCCGAGGCCGCGTTGAGCCCGCCCGTCAGGATGGCGAAATCGGCGCCCTGGGTCAGGGTGGTCCCGCCGAGGGACACGGTCGCGGCGCCGGACGGCGTGGTCTTCACCACCGGGGCGCGCTGGACGTAGCCGGTCATCCCGGGAACGGGCGTCAGGCCGGCGAGGCGGAACTGGGCGGTGACATAGGCGGCGGCGATGGCTTCGTCGCGCGTGGCGCTGCCCCGGCCCTGCAGTTCCTCCCCGGCGAGGAAGCCGATGTGGGCGGCGACCGAGTTCTGCTCGATGACCGGCGCCTGCTGCGCGGTTTGAGCCAGAGCGGGCGCGGACGCGGCGAGCAGGGCGATCAGGGAGACGGCGGCGAGGGACAGGCGCTTCATGGCGGGCTCCGGGAGAACAGGACCGCAGGCGTAGGGGTCCGACCCTGAAACGGTCAAGCCGGATCTGGGGCAGTTGTCGCTGGACGCCGCGCCCGCCCCGATCTAGGCGGTGCGAACCTCAGCCGGAGCTCCGCCATGAAGCGCCCTTCCCCCAAACGCCTGGCGCTCGCCGCCGTCGCAGCCCTGATCGTCGGGGCCGGCGGCCTGGCCACCGCAACCCGGGTCGACGCCTGGGGATCCACCGGCCACCGCACCATCGGCGTCGCCGCCATGCGCGGCCTGTCCGAAGAACTGCCGGCCTTCCTGCGCAGCCCGGGCGCCGTGGCCGAGGTCGGCGAACTGTCGCGCGAGCCCGACCGCACCAAGGGCGCCGGCCAGCCGCACGACCGCGAGCGCGACACGGCCCATTTCGTCGACCTGGACGACAACGGCCATGTCATGAACGCCTCAGGCCCCACCCTGTCCGAACTGCCGACGCTGAAGAGCGAATACGACGCGCAGCTCCTCGCTGCGGGCATTGAGGTCAACGACGCCGGCTACCTGCCCTACGCCATCATGGACGGGTACCAGCAGCTGGCCCGCGACTTCGCAACCTGGCGGGTGCTGAACGCGGCCGAGGCCCGCGAACCAGATCCGGGCAAGCGGGCCTGGTACCGCGAGGACCGTCTGCGCCGCGAGGCCCTGATCCTGCGCGACATCGGCTATCTGTCGCATTTCGTCGGCGACGGCTCCCAGCCGCACCACATGTCGATCCACTACAACGGCTGGGGCGACTATCCGAACCCGGAAGGCTTCACCAACGCCCGCAGCACCCACGGGGCGTTTGAGGGCGCGTTCATCCGTCGCAACACGCGGCTGGACGCGGTCGAGGCGGCCATGCCGGCGCCGAACCTCGACGGGTTCGATCTGCGGGCCCGCATGGCGACCTATCTGAACAGCACCCTGGCCGAAGTCATTCCCTTCTACCGGCTGGAGAAGGCCGGCGCCTTCGCCGCCGACGCTGAAGCGGCCGTCCTGACGCCCGGCGCCGCGTTCGCGACGGCGCGGCTGGCGGCGGGCGCGGCCGAACTGCGCGACCTGATCACCCTCGCCTGGCGCGACGCGGGCACGCAGTCGATCGGCTGGCCGGCCGTCAAGGTCGCCGAGGTCGAGGCGGGCACGGCCGACCCCTGGCTGGCCATGATCGGCGAGGATTGATCCCGCTTGGCTGAACCTGTCCCACCCGTCGTTATTCTCGATCGGTCGCAGATGGCCGAGAACATCGGCGCGGTGGCGCGCGTGATGGCGAACTTCGGGCTGGACCGTTTGCGTCTGGTCAGCCCGCGCGACGGCTGGCCCCAGGACCGGGCCTGGCCCCTCGCCTCCGGGGCCGACTGGGTCCTGGACGGGGTCCAGGTGTTCAACAGCGTGGCCGCCGCCGTGGCCGACCTGACCACCGTCTTCGCCACCACCGCCCGCCCGCGCGAGACCCGCCAGCCGGTGCGGACACCGCGCGAGGCCTCCCGCGTCCTGTACGATGACGCCGCCTCCGGTCTGGGCGTCGGCCTGCTGTTCGGCAGCGAGCGGGCCGGGCTCGAAACCTCCGACATCGCCCTGTGCCAGGGCATCACCACCATCCCCATCGACCCGCGCCACCAGAGCCTGAACCTGGCCCAGGCCGTAGCGATCAACGCCTATGAGTGGCGCACCCTGGTGCTCGACGCCCCGCCGCCGAACTTCCGCGACGCCGAACCCCCGGCCCCGGGCGAGCTCCAGCTCGGCATGTACGAACATCTGGAGAAGGAGCTGGACGCCGCCGGCTTCTTCCATCCGCCGGAGAAGTTCCGCTCCATGAGCCAGAACCTGCGCGTCATGCTGGGCCGTTCCGCCTTCACCGCCCAGGAGGTCGCGACGTTTCGCGGCGTGATCACGGCCCTGTCCAAGGGTAGAGGACGGGTGCTGGAGCGGTTGGCCCGCGAACAGAAAACCAAGGATCAGACATGAAAACCCGCGCCGCCGTCGCCTTTGAGGCCAAACGCCCGCTCGAGATTGTCGAGGTCGATCTGGAGGGCCCGCGCGCCGGAGAGGTCCTGATCGAGATCAAGGCGACCGGCATCTGTCACACCGACGCCTATACGCTGGACGGTCTGGACTCGGAGGGCATCTTCCCGAGCATTCTGGGCCACGAAGGCGCGGGCGTCGTGGTCGAGGTCGGGCCGGGTGTGACCTCGGTCGCCGTCGGCGATCACGTGATCCCTCTGTACACGCCGGAATGCCGCCAGTGTAAGTCGTGCCTGAGCCGCAAGACCAACCTCTGCACCGCCATCCGCTCGACCCAGGGCAAGGGTGTCATGCCCGACGGCACCTCGCGCTTTTCCTACAAAGGCCAGGCCATCGCCCACTATATGGGCTGCTCGACCTTCTCGAATTACACGGTGCTGCCCGAGATCGCGGTGGCGAAGATCCGCAAGGACGCCCCGTTCGACAAGGCCTGCTACGTCGGCTGCGGCGTGACGACCGGCGTCGGCGCCGTGGTCAACACGGCCAAGGTCGAGCCGGGCGCCAACGCCGTGGTCTTCGGCCTGGGCGGCATCGGGCTGAACGTCATCCAGGGGCTGAAGATGGTCGGCGCCGACATGATCATCGGCGTGGACATCAATGACACGAAGGAGGAGTGGGGCCGCCGCTTCGGCATGACCCATTTCGTGAACCCGAAAAACGTCTCCGACGTCGTCGCCCATCTGGTCGAGCTGACCGGCGGCGGGGCCGACTACACCTTCGACTGCACTGGCAACACCGTGGTCATGCGCCAGGCGCTGGAGGCCTGCCACCGCGGCTGGGGCGAGAGCATCGTCATCGGGGTGGCCGAGGCCGGCAAGGAGATCTCGACCCGCCCGTTCCAGCTGGTCACCGGCCGCGTCTGGCGCGGCTCGGCCTTCGGCGGCGCGCGCGGCCGGACCGACACGCCCCAGATCGTCGAGTGGTACATGGACGGCAAGATCGAGATCGACCCGATGATCACCCACACCCTGCCGCTCGAACGGATCAACGAGGCCTTCGACCTGATGCATTCGGGCGAGAGCATCCGTTCGGTGGTGGTGTTCTAGAGCTTGCGCCGTCGAGATAGTTGTTTAAAAAAACTATCCATACCTGAGGGAGGAAAAACATGTTCACGCACCTGACCGTGGGAGCCAACGACATCGAGGCGTCGCGCAAATTCTATGACGCGGCCCTGGGCGCGCTCGGCATTCCGGCGTCGACCGGACCGGATCCCAAGGGCCGGTTCTGGTGGCGCACGGATCGGGGGGCCTTCGCCATCGGCAAGCCGATCGACGGCGAACCCGCCTGCCACGCCAACGGCGGCACCATCGGCTTCCATGCCAAAGACGAGGCGATGGTGCAGGCCTTCCACGACGCCGGCGTCGCTGCCGGCGGCCGTTCGATCGAGGACCCGCCCGGCGAGCGCAACGGCGCCTTCGGTCGCCTGAACCTCGCCTATCTGCGCGACCCGGACGGCAACAAGATCTGCGCCATGCATCGTCCGGGCTGATGCAGATTCTGAAGGCCCATGCCGTCCACGGCGGGACGCTGAAGTATCTGCGGCACGACAGCGTCTCGACCGGCACGCCGATGACGCTGTCGGTCTTCGTTCCGGGTGGCGAGGGTCCGTTCCCGGTGCTGATCTGGCTGTCCGGCCTGACCTGCACCGAGGACAATTTCACCACCAAGGCCGGGGCCTATGGGGCGGCGGCGGAGCATGGGGTGATCATCGTCGCGCCCGACACCTCGCCGCGCGGCCCCGATCTGAAGGGCGAGGCGGTGGCGGACGATCCGGCCTATGACCTGGGTCAGGGCGCGGGCTTCTACGTCGATGCGACGCAGGCGCCGTGGGCCCCTCATTTCCGCATGGAGACCTATGTCACCGAGGAACTGATCGGCCTGATCGACGCGCAGTTCCCAACGACGAAGGCCCGCTCGATCAGCGGCCACTCGATGGGCGGGCACGGGGCGCTGACCCTGGCGTTGCGTCACCCGGAGCTGTTCCGTTCGGTCTCGGCCTTCGCGCCGATCGCCTCGCCGACGCGCTGCGCCTGGGGCGAGAAGGCCTTCACCGCCTACCTCGGCGACGACCGTGCCGAATGGGCGCAGCACGACGCGGCCCTGCTGATCGAGGCCGGCGCCGCCCGCGGCCATTTCGATGACATCCTGATCGATCAGGGTGACGCGGACTCATTCCTGGCCGAGCAGCTGAAGCCCGAGCTGCTGGTCGCGGCCGGTGAAACGGCGAGCCAGGGGATCTCCCTGCGCATGCAGCCCGGCTACGACCACTCCTACTTCTTCATGGCCAGCTTCATCGCCGACCATGTCGCCTTCCATGCGGAAAGACTGAAGCGATGACCGACGCGACCTACGACGACCTGTTCGCCGCCCTGTGCAACGAACTGGGGCACTGCCTGCACGACAAGGGTCAGAAGAAGGTGATCGCCGCCCTGCCGTCCGGCCTCGACGCGACGGTGAAGGTGGTGCTGGAGGCCGACGGCGTCGACTTCCTCAACGCCCCGGGAAGCCTGAAGCGGGCGGTGCGCGATTGCCTGAAGGCCAATCTGCCCGCCGACACCCTCTAGGCGATCGCCAGCGCGCCGACGGTCGTGGTGAAGCGGCGGTTCGGATAAAGGCGAAGGGCCAGCCGTTCCGCAGGCTGCGTCGGCAGGCCCGCATCTGTCGCGGACTGAATTTCAGTATCTGCTGCCGGATCGCGGGGCTTCCTGTCGAAAATTTCAAGGCAGGCCGCAGCGCGCGTGATGAATTTGACGCCTCTAGTGGACATCGGGGCGAGGTTTCGTTCTTCGTTCTCTTTCGAGATAGAATGAAAGATGAGATTTCCTTCCCGGGATATTTCCCGTTCGGAAGAACAACGGCCCATGAATACCGATGTTCCATTTTTAGTTTCCGGCTCCGTACACGGCTGCCCGGTTTTTGGCGCCTGAAGCCATTGGCTGCGGACACAGGGCGCCTACATGCACGTTACGGATTCATCGAACACAAGGAACATCTCCTCATGGCCTTCACCCTGCCGCCGCTGCCCTACCCCTATGACGCGCTGGAGCCCGCCATCGACAAGGAGACGATGACCTTCCACCACGACAAGCATCATCAGGCCTATGTCGATAACCTGAACAAGGCCGTCGACGCCGATGCGGGCCTGCAGGGCAAGTCGCTGGAAGCGCTGTTCGCCTCGATCTCGACCGCGCCCAAGGCCGTCCGCAACAACGGCGGCGGGCACTGGAACCACGCCCTGTTCTGGGAACTTCTGGCCCCTGCCGGTCAGGGCGGCGAGCCTTCGGCTGAACTGGCCGCCGCGATCGACCGCGACCTCGGTGGCCTCGACAAGTTCAAGGAAGACTTCAACGCCGCCGGCGCCGGCCAGTTCGGCTCTGGCTGGGCCTGGCTGATCGTCCAGGACGGCAAGCTGAAGGTCACGTCCACCCCGAACCAGGACAACCCCCTGATGGACGTCGCCGAACAGAAGGGCGCCGTCGTCCTCGGCGCCGACGTCTGGGAACACGCCTATTACCTGAAGTACCAGAACCGCCGTCCCGACTACCTCGAGGCCTTCTGGACCGTGGTGAACTGGAACAAGGCCAACGCACTGTTCGCGGCCGCCACGGCCTGATCGAGGCCGATCTGCAACAGGCGGCGGATCGTGAACGAGCTTCACGGTTCGCCGTCTGGCGTCCTGTCCGCATCGACCTATCTGAGCGGGGCCATTCGTTCTCCCCAAGGGATGCCATGACCACCCAGTTCAAGCTCGCCGCCGCCCTGATCCTGTCGGGCCTTATCGTCGCCGGATGTCAAAAGCCTGCGGAGAAGGCCGAAGGGCCCGCCGCCCCGGCCGTCCAGCCGACCGCCAGCACGGACGTCTACCCCTTCACCATCGGCGAGCTCCAGGCCGTCGCGCTGAAGGACGGCGACCTGGCGCTCGACAACGTCACGGGCCAGAGCCCCTGGGCGGACAACGCCGGGGTCGCCGAGGCGCTGCGTCCCACGGGCGATGCGAAGATCCATCTGTCGATCCAGCCGCTGCTGATCCGGGGCGACGACAAGGTCGTGCTGATCGACACGGGCGCGGGCGGCCAGATGGGGACCGCCAACCGTCTGCCGACGTCTCTGGCCGCCGCCGGGGTCCAGCCGGGCCAGATCACGGACATCCTGATCTCGCACGGCCACGGCGATCACGTCGGCGGCCTGGTGTCGAACGGCGCCCTGACCTACCCGAACGCCACGATCCGGATGAGCGCCGCCGAATGGACGGCGTTGCAGGCCGACGCCGAACTGACCGCCCTGATCCCGGTCATTACGCCAAAGGTCGAGACCTTCGAGCCCGGGGCCGAACTGACCCCCTCGATCACCGCCGTCTCCCTGCAGGGCCACACGCCGGGCCACACGGGCTACGAGATCGTCTCCGGTCAGGACCGGCTGCTGTATCTGGGCGACGCCCTCCACAGCTCGGTCATCTCGGTCGAGCGGCCGGAATATGTGAACCAGTGGGACTTCGATTCCGACGCGGCCATCGCGACGCGGCTGGCCATCCTGGGGCGTGGTGCGACGCAGAGCCTGCGCACCTACGGCGTCCACTTCCCCTTCCCCGGCCTCGGCACGTTCCGACGCCAGGAAGACGGCTTCGTCTGGGTCCAGGAAACGCCCGCCCAGCCTTGACTCCATAGGGCGGGGAACGCATAAGCCGCCCCTTCACGCGCCTGACCCCGGTCCGGCGCGCGAATTCACTACGGACGATGCGTGGACCGCCGTTGAGATCGTCCCTCCATTCGCGGAGGGGCCGGGCCGCATCATTTAAAAGAGAACAGAATGTCGAAGCGCCATAGCGCCAAGTATAAAATCGATCGGGCCATGGGTGAGAACCTGTGGGGCCGCGCCAAGTCGCCGGTCAACAAGCGTTCCTACGGTCCCGGCCAGCACGGCCAGCGCCGCAAGTCCAAGGTCTCCGACTTCGGCCTGCAACTGAAGGCCAAGCAGAAGCTCAAGGGCTACTACGCCAACCTGACCGAAAAGCAGTTCCGCAAGACCTATGACGAGGCCGCTCGCCGCAAGGGCAACACCTCGGAAATCCTGATCGGTCTGCTGGAAGCCCGTCTGGACGCCACGGTCTATCGCGCCAAGTTCGTGCCGACCCCCTGGGCCGCCCGTCAGTTCGTCAACCACGGCCACGTCACCGTCAACGGCAAGAAGGTGAACATCGCCTCCTACCGCCTGCGCGTCGGCGACGTCGTCGAGGTCAAGGAAAAGTCCCGCAACATGGCGCTGGTGCTCGAAGCCCAGCAGTCCGGCGAGCGCGACATCCCCGACTATCTGGAACTGGGCGACCGTGGCTTCTCGGTCCGCTTCGTCCGCTTCCCCGAACTGGCCGACGTGCCGTTCGCGGTGAAGATGGAGCCGAACCTGGTCGTGGAATACTACAGCTCGTAAGGCTTCGCCTTCCGCGCATTCTTTTTGGGCTACCGCGCGTTCGCGCTGCTTGAGCCAGAAGGCTTTGAAGGCCCCGGAGAAATCCGGGGCCTTTTTCGTTCGCGCCGGACACTGTAAGACTGGAGCGGTCTCACAGAGTCCGGTGCGTCCATGTTCCTGCTCTCGCTCCTGATCCCCCTCGCGCTTGGCCAGGAGGCGACGTCGGATCCTCTGGCTCAGGTCATGAAGGCGCAGGCGCAGACCTATTCGATGACAAGACCGTCGCCGGGCATCCATTTTTCGCCTCGCGCCGCGGCCGCCTATGCGGTGGTCTCAGGGTGCGTGCCAGCCGTGATGACGGGCAGGCCGGCAACCGAGTTCTTCCAGACCGCGGCCTCCCGCCGAGGTGTCGATGAGGACGGGCGCTACACGGTCTCGGTTCAGGTCCACCTGAAGGAAGAGGCCAACGGCGCCTGCACCGTGACCTCGACCGCCGGCGAGCCGGCGCAACTCCGCGAGGCGGTGTTGAGCGCTCTGGACGACCTGGGTGCGGTTCGCACCACTGCCGCCGATACAGGAGCCTATTCGCTCGATTCCATCGGATCGTTCCGACAGGAGTTGCACTGTCTGACCCTGAACGATCAGGCCTTGTTCCTGGTCCTGTCGACGTCGGCGGCCCGCAATCGGCCAAAGCTTCAGGCCAGCCTGGGTCGGGATGTCGAGGGCAGCTGCCCCCGCAGATCCGACTCCTGATATTTGAACGTGCGTGGAATCGCGATCTGAGCGATACTGTCCGGACGGATCCGGGACCAAGGGCATGAAGAGAACGATCGTCATCGTGACGGGCGGCCTGGCGGTGATGCTGGCGCTGAGCAGTTGCGCCCTGTTCAGGCAAGCCCCCATGCGCACGGTCGCCATGCCGGGCCAGGTGGAGCCGATCCACGCCGCGGCGATCACGCGCGACCTGGCGGTCTTTTGGGTCAGCTCCAACGGCTGCACCGACAAGGATGACCTGCGGCCTGTCGTGGATCACGTGGGCGCAGGCTCGACCATCACCCTGCGCCGGATCGAGCAGGATGACTGCGAGACCCCGATCGCCGACGGCGTCGAGGTCATCTGGTCGTTCGAGGAACTGGGCCTGACGCCGGGTTCGCGGGTGTCGGTCAACAACCCCTACCAGCTGCCGTCCACCATCCCGACGACCTAGAGCCTGATCGGCTGAGGTGGAATCGCTTCTCGATTCCGCTGATGCCGTGAATCAGGCTCCGGGTTTAGGCTAGAGCATGACTCACGCTTCATGTCGGACCCGCGAAGCGGGTCCACCAGAAACGATCATGCTCTAGGCGGTCCCACTCTCGGCCAGCGAGGGGTTCTCGACGGCCACGAGCTGGCTGTGGATCACCGAGATGACGACGCCGTGGCCCGGGCTTTCGACCTGGATGCGGGCATGAAGCTGCTTGGCCAGGGCCTCGACGATGCTGGTGCCCAGGCCCGGCGTCGCGCTCGCCGCGTCCTTGGGCATGCCCACGCCGTCGTCGCGGACCGTCAGGGTCCAGTTGGGCCCGTGGCTGCTGTACCCCACCACGATCGAGCCGGAGCGGCCGCCGGGGAAGGCGTGCTTCAGGGCGTTGATCACCAGTTCGGTGACGATCAGACCCAGGCTGACGGAAACATCTGCACTGGTTGAACTGTCATCGGCCTCGACCCTCAGCGACAGGCGCGCGGGATCATGGATCATCGAGGCGGCGATGCTCTTGCACAGCTGGGTGAAGTAAGGGGCCAGTTCGACTTCGCCGAGGCGTGATGTGGCCAGTTGCTGTTGCAGGGCGGCGACTGACATGACGCGGCTGTGAGCGTCCTTCAGATGAACGCGGGTCTCGTCGGAGTTCGTCTTCTTGGCGCTCTGAAGGATGACACTGGCGATGATCTGAAGGCTGTTCGCCACGCGGTGCTGTAGCTCCTGCAGCAGGATCGCCTTCTCGCGCAGCAGGTCGTCCTTCTGCTTTTCGTCCTCGCGGGCGGCGGTGACATCCTCGACGGTCAGCAGAAGGCGGACGGGGGCGCCGTCCGCATAGGCGAGGCGCTGGGCGTTGATGACCAGGCAGCGCACACCCTGGCGCGGACCCTTCATATCCATCTCATAGGCATCAATCGCGGCGTCGCCTGCGGCGGTCGCTTCCAGCAGCACGCGAAGTTGAGGCTTGTTCCATTCGCCGGTGCCGATCTCGCCCAGGAAACGGCCGACGACCCGATCGGGATCGACGTCGAAACCGCGGCAGAACGAGGCGCTGGCCGCGATCACCTTCAGGGACTGGTCCAGAAGCAGCAGCGGCGCGGTCGAGGATCCGACGACGGCGAGCGCGAGGCTCATAGGACCGTCAGGATGCAGAGGCGGGTGGGCAGCCATGGCTGACCCTTCAGGTGATCCGGAGACTCGCGACGCGAAAGTCATACCCGGCCGAGCTTTTGGGAGATTCTGGGGGACCGATTTTCTGAAACCGCCCCACGTTATTAAATAACTCTACCATAAGCGAAACGTTGCGTGCGAATAAAAAGCACCGGACTTAAAGTGGAATCGTGTCCGCCAAGGTGAAGCTTGCAACGAATATTGAGAGCTCGTCAGCGGCGCTCAAAGGTCGGCAGCATGTCCGCCGGAATGCGTGTCGGGCGCATGGTGACGGCATCGACGAGGCACCATTCGGAGACACCCTGGGCGCACAGCCGGCCCTGGCCGTCCTCGATGCGGACGTAGCGGGCGAAGCGCGGCCCCTGCGGATCCCCGACCCAGGTGCGGGCCACAGCGGTATCGTCCGGCATCAGGGGGCGCAGGTAGTCTATCTCGTGACGCAGGGCGACCCAGGACCATCTGGCCCGCGTCGCTTCGTCGAAGCGCGCATTCCAGTGGGCGGTGCCAGCCTCCTGCAGCCAGCCGACATAGACGACGTTGTTGACGTGGCCGTTGTCGTCGATGTGCTCGGGTCGGATCTCCAGCTGGACCTCAAAGGTCTCGCGGTCCTCGCGCGGGGTCAGAGTCTTGCGGGCCAAGGTTCAGGCCCCCGACTATTCTTGCCCGAGCGGCACGCCTTTTTCGACCATCAGGGCGGTCAGCTCGCCGGCCTGGAACATCTCGCGCACGATGTCCGAACCGCCGACGAACTCGCCCTTCACATAAAGCTGCGGGATGGTCGGCCAGTCGGTGAAGCTCTTGATCCCGTCGCGCAGGCCGTCGTCCTGCAGCACGTCGACGCCGACGAAGGGCGCGCCGACATGGTCGAGGATCTGGACGGCCAGCGAGGAAAAGCCGCAGCGCGGGCTGTCGGGCGTGCCCTTCATGAACAGGACGACGTCATGCTGGGCCACGGTCTGGGCGATGAAGGCGTGAACCGGATCGGCGGCGGTATCGAGAGCTTGGTCGGACACGGGGGAGACGCCTTTCGTTGCAGGCGTCAGCTAGGGACGGCGGGGACGCCGGTCAAGGGACGCGACCCTCAAGCCTGCGTGTCCGGACCGCAACCTATGCCGCGACTCTGGCCATCTCGATCTGGGCGGCGAGGCCCGGAGGCATGTCGCGCTCCGGCACGCTGGCGAGGGCGTTGAGACGTTCGGCGTCGCGCGCGGAGACCAGCACGCTGGAGATGGCGGGGTCGGTCATGGCGTGGGCCAGGCAGATGGCCTCGGCGGTCCAGTGCGGCGTGCGATGCAGGAAGGCGAAGGTGCCGGCGTGCGCCAGCGGGTTGTCCTTGGTCTTCGGGCCGCCGAAACCGAACAGCCCCTTCTTCGGCTGATGGACCGTCGCGGCCTTCTTCTCGGTGTCGAGTTCGGCCGGGAAATAGTCATAGGCCAGGATGGCCATGTCCTGTTCGCGCGCGGCGCGGACCCGTGAGCGGATCTTCCAGTCGACGTTGACGTGGAACGGCGTGCCGAGAACGTCGAAGGCCCCGGTCGAGACGTAGGTGTCCATCACGTCGCCGGAGCCCGAGACGCCGAGATAGCGGACCCGTTCGGTGGCGCGCAGGGCCTTCAGGGCGTTCAGCGAGCTTTGAGGCAGTTCGTCCTCGCCGGGCTCTTCCAGCAGGGCGACGTCGATCCAGCCGAGACCGGAGACATGCAGGCAGCGGTCGATGGCGCCGGTCATGCCCTCGGCCGAGAAGTCGCGCGCCGAACCCCGGCGGCCGTCGCCGGCGCCCAGTTCAAGGCTGACGTTCAGAAGCTTGCGATCCACGTTGCTCAGGGCCTGGCCGACCACCTCGGCGAGCACCGGATCGGCCGTCTCCAGCCGGTAGGAGTTGATGCCCGCCTCCAGCGCCGAAAAGATCAGTTCGTTGGCGGCGTTCACGCCCCGCGAAAGGGCATCGACGCCGAGATTGAGCGTCAGGGTCGAGATGGCGGCGCCGGAGACGCCGAAGGGGCGATAGCGCATGGCGGATCAGCCTGTCGTGGAAGGGGCGGAGGTTTCGAGCGCGAGGGCGTGCAGTGCGCCGCCCATGTGGCCCTTGAGCGCGGCATAGACGAGCTGGTGCTGCTTCACGCGCGGCAGGCCGGCGAAGGCGGTCGAGATGATGCGCGCCTTGTAGTGATCGCCGTCGCCCGCAAGGTCGTCGATCGCGATCTCGGCGTCGGGAAACGCCTCGATCAGATAGGCATGCAGGGTTTCGACGGGCATCGGCATGGCGACGACAATGGCCCGTAAACCTTAATGTGAGGCTACGGATCTTCGGATCCGCCCGGCGGGTTCAGGTGCTCGTCGCGCCGGGGCGTTCGAACAGGATCACGGGCGCGGTCTTGTAGGTCGTGCGCGCGTACTCCCGAAACCCCGTCCGCGCCGCCAGCACGAGCGAGGGCGTGTTGGTCGGGTCGATCATGCAGACCGTCTTGGGAGCCTTCAAGACCGCGTCGCACCAGCGCAGAGCGGCATCCAGGGCCTCCTGAGCCAACCCCTGCCCATGAAAACGCGGCGCGATGCCCCAGCCCATCTCCGGCGCATCGAACGGGGGGTCCAGCACGCGTTTGAAATCAAGCGCGCCCACGCTGCCGACATGGTCTCCGGTGTCGGCAAGCCTGACCGTCCAGTTGCCATAGCCACGCACTGACCACTGGCCCACGTCGCGCAACAGCCTCATCCAGACCTCTTCGGCGTTGCGACCGCCCGGCGCGATGAACCGGGTGAAGGCCTCGTCCCGCCACAGGGCGACGAGATCGTCATAGTCGTCAGGCGAGGCGGGAGTCAGGGTCAGGCGAGCGGTGGTCAGTACGGTCATCGTATCATCCTAGCCTCAAACGCAGCGGCCGCGCCAAGACCTGCCCAGCAGTTACATCAACCCCTGTTGCTTGAAGCTGGTCACGCCCTCGCGGCCGACGATCAGGTGATCGTGGACTTCGAGGCTCAGTGATTTCGCGGCCTGGACGATCTGCCTGGTCATGTCGATGTCGGCGCGGCTGGGCGTCGGGTCGCCCGACGGATGGTTGTGGACCAGGATCATGGCGGCGGCGCTGACCTCAAGCCCCCGGCGGACCACCTCGCGCGGATAGACCGGGGCGTGATCGACCGTGCCGCGGTTCTGGATTTCGTCGAGGATCAACTGGTTCTTCCTGTCGAGATAGAGGACGCGGAACTGTTCGCGCGGCTCATGCTGCAGGGCGACACGGACGTAGGCGAGCAGGGCGGTCCAGGACGAGATGACGGGGCGTTTGACGGCCGGCTCCAGGGCCACGCGGCGCGCGACCTCATGCAGTGCGGCGAGGTCGAGCGCCGTCTCCATGCCGACGCCCTTGATGCGGCCCCGGGTGTCCTCGGTGCGGACGGTCATCAGGTCCTCGACGGAGGCGGCGAGAACGGCGGCGAACGATCCGAACCGCGACAGCAGGGCCTTGGCGATCGGCTTCACGTCGCCCTGCGGCTGGCTGCGGAACAGGAACAGCTCCAGCAATTCGTAGTCGGGCAGGTGATGAAGGCCGGCGGTACGCGCACGCTCACGCAGCCGTTCACGGTGGCCCGCATGGTGCGGGGCGACCCTGGCGGCGGCCGTCGTCGGTTGATCGTCCTGATCGGCCACGCCGCCCCCTGCAGACACGAGGTCAGGCTAGCGGGTGTCGGGCGGGGTTTCTAGTTCGGGTTGAACAGGCCGGCCGGGCTGGCGGTGAAGATCTCGACCCCGTCCGCGGTCACCCCGACCGTGTGCTCGCACTGGGCCGACAGGGACTTGTCGCGGGTCACGGCGGTCCAGCCGTCGGACAGAACCTTCACGTGCGGCTTGCCCAGGTTCACCATCGGCTCGATCGTGAAGAACATGCCCGGCTTCAGGACCGCGCCCTCGCCCTTCCTGCCATAGTGCAGGACGTTGGGGCTGTCGTGGAACAGACGGCCGATGCCGTGGCCGCAGAAGTCGCGCACGACACTCATCCGGGCCGCCTCGACGTGGCGCTGGATGACGAAGCCGATGTCGCCGAAGGTATTGCCGGGCTTCACCTGCTCCAGGCCGAGGGCCAGGGATTCATAGGTGACATCGACCAGCTTCTTCACGCGCGGCGCCACATTGCCCACGGCGTACATGCGGCTGGAATCACCGTGCCAGCCGTCGACGATGACGGTGTGGTCGATGTTGACGATGTCGCCGTCCTTCAGCACCCGGTCGCCCGGGATGCCGTGGCACACCACGTGATTGATCGAGGTGCAGACCGTTTTCATATAGCCCTTGTAGCCGAGGCAGGCCGGCAGGCCGCCGCGATCCAGGGTGAACTGGCGGATACGGTCGTCGATCTCCTGGGTCGTCACGCCGGGCACGACGAAGGGGGTGATCATGTCGAGCGCCTCGGCGACCAGACGGCCGGCGACCCGCATGCCCTCGAAATCCTCGGGCTGATAAAGGCGGATGGCGCTGGTCCGCGTCCAGGTCTCGGCGTCCAGCTCAGGCGTTTCGTACATTCGGCGGTCTCAAGGTCGCGCTGGGCAGCGCCATCGGGGGTCAGATGGGCAGTGTAGCACGGTTCCTCAAGGCTTTTCAGGGGCCGCGACAGTCAGGCCCTTGTGGCCGGGCCGGGGCGGCGTAGGTGTGGCGCATGACCCAGGCCTCACCGACCGCCGCCGTACTCATCATCGGCGATGAAATCCTGTCCGGGCGGACGGCCGACACCAATCTGAACACCATCGCGCGCTTCCTCGGCGCGCTGGGCGTCGACCTGATGGAAGCGCGGACAGTCGGCGATCGACCGGGCCAGATCATCGAGGCGCTGAACGCGCTGAGGGCGGGACACGACTATGTCTTCACCACCGGCGGGATCGGCCCGACGCATGACGACATCACGGCCGACTGCGTGGCGGAGGCGTTCGGCGTCGGGATCGCCGAGCGGGCGGACGCTCTGGTGATCCTCGAGCGGCGCTACGGCGATGAGTTGAATGAGGCACGGCGTCGGATGGCGCGGATTCCCGACGGCGGCCTCCTGATCGCCAACCCCGTGACGGACGCGCCGGGATTTCAGATAGGCAACGTCTTCGTCATGGCGGGGGTGCCCAGGATCATGACTGCGATGCTCGAAGACGTGGCGCCGAGGTTGCGCACGGGGGTGGTGGTGCATTCCCGGACATTGAGGGTCATCGGCGTCGGCGAAGGCGCGATCGCGGCGCCCCTGGCCGAGGCGGCGAAGGCAGAGCGCGACCTGTCGTTCGGCAGCTACCCCTTCGGCGCCGGGTCGGACGGCGAGATCGGCACGAACCTGGTGGTGCGTGGCCGGGATGCGGCCAGGGTCGAGGCGGCGGTCGCGGCCCTCGCCGAGGTGCTGGCCGCAGCCGGTGTCGTGACCGCGCTCCAGACGTGAAAACGGCGGGCCTCTCGCAAGGCCCGCCGTCATCAATTCAGTTCAGAGCCTCAGCCCTTGGCGGCATAGCCCTTGCCGCCGTTGGACGGGCGACGGCCGCGCGGGCGACGGCGGATTTCGCCGTCGGGCTTGGCCTCGGCCCCCTGGTTGCTGGAGGTGGGGCGGTTGGCGATCGCGGCCGAACGGGCGCGGTCGGCCGCCAGCGGGTCGAACGGCTGGGTCGAGGCCAGCGGCCGGTCGCCCCGGTCGGCGTGATGCGTGCGGTCGCCCTGGCCGCCACGCGGGGCGCCCTTGCCGCGCACACGGTGCGGCTGGCCGCCGTGCTCCTTCTTCACACCGTCGCGACGCGGATTGCGCGGGCCGCTGCGCTCGCCGCGCGGACGGTCCTCACGGTCGGGCATCGTCGCCTTGGTGCCGACGCCGGCGGCCATGATCGACTGGTCCAGCAGGCCCAGCGACTTGTCGTTCCGACGGTCGGTCGCCGGGATCTTCTGGCGGGTGACCTTCTCGATGTCCTTGAGCAGCTTCATCTCGTCGCCGGCGACGAAGCTGATGGCCGAGCCGTCGGCTCCGGCGCGGGCCGTCCGGCCGATGCGGTGGACATAGGCTTCCGGCACGAAGGGCAGTTCGAAGTTCACGACGTGCGAGACGCCGTCCACATCGATGCCGCGCGCGGCGATGTCGGTGGCGACCAGCACACGCAGCTTGCCGGCCTTGAAGGCGGCCAGGGTGCGTTCACGCTGGGGCTGGGACTTGTTGCCGTGGATCGCGCCGGCCTGGACACCGCCGGCTTCCAGATAGGCCGCGACCTTGTCGGCGCCGTGCTTGGTCTTGGTGAAGACCAGGCAGCGGGTGAAGTTGTCGTCGGCGAACATCTCGGTCAGCAGGGCGCGCTTGCGGCCCTGTTCGACGTGGATGACCGTCTGGTTGATGCGCTCGACCGTGGTCGACTGCGGCGTGACCTGGACCTTGACGGGCTCCTTCAGGAGCTCGCCGGCCAGCTTGCCGATTTCGGTCGGCATGGTGGCGGAGAAGAACAGGTTCTGGCGCTTGGCCGGGATGCGGCTGACGATCTGGCGGATCGGCTTGACGAAGCCGAGGTCCAGCATCTGGTCGGCCTCGTCGAGGACGAAGATCTCGGTCGAGGACAGGTCCAGGGTCTTCTGCTGCATGTGGTCGAGCAGACGGCCGGGGGTGGCGACCAGGACGTCGAGGCCGGCCTGGATGGCGCGTTCCTGCGGGCCGTACTTCACGCCGCCGAAGACGACCGCGACCTTGAAGCCGAGGTGACGGCCATAGGCCTTGAAGCTGTCGGCGATCTGGCTGGCCAGTTCGCGCGTCGGCGACAGGATCAGGCAGCGCGTGGTGCGCGG
>NZ_JANODA010000085.1:0-46668 GCF_031412435.1 Brevundimonas sp. | reverse complement strand
ACGCGGCCCAGCCGTCGTTCATTTCAGCGCGCCAGTTCACGCCGTTGCCGGACGCTTCCAGGTTGATGTCGTCGATCTTGTGGTAACCGGCGTCGATCGCGCCGTACCAGCCGTCCGGCTCAGCCGAAGCAGCACCAGCGGCAAAAAGCCCCGCGGCTGCGACGCTGGCGAGAAGTTTCAGCTTCATGTCAGTCCTCATATCGTTGAATGCCTAAAGGCCACGCTTACACGTGACACTCACCGGGCCGAACGGCAGAGTTGGCCCGGAGTTCCTTATTTCGGTTCGCAATACGGCGACTGTGGCGCCGTTTCAACACATATCCCCCCCTTGGCGAGCGGCGCCATCCTGATAACAGGGTGAACAACGATAAGGGAGGCCAGTCATGGCGATGCGATTCGACGGCAAGGTGGCGATCGTGACGGGGGCGGGCGGAGGCCTCGGGCGAGAGCACGCCTTGGCACTGGCGGCGCGAGGCGCCAGGGTGGTGGTCAACGATCTGGGCGTGGCGCGCGACGGCGTCGGATCCTCCGCCAGCCCGGCCCAGGCCGTTGTAGCCGAGATCGAGGCGGCGGGCGGCGAGGCCATGGCTAACGGCGCGTCGGTGACCGACTACGAGGCCGTGGAGGCGATGGTGGCCGAAGCCGCGGCGCGCTGGGGCTCGGTCGACATTCTGGTGAACAACGCGGGCGTGCTGCGGGACAAGTCGTTCGCCAAGATGGAGATCGACGATTTCCGCTTCGTCATGGACGTGCACGTCATGGGCGCCGTGAACTGCACAAAGGCCGTGTGGGACGGAATGCGCGATCGGAACTACGGCCGCATCGTCATGACCACCTCGTCGTCTGGCCTGTACGGCAACTTCGGCCAGGCCAACTACGGCGCGGCCAAGATGGCTCTCGTCGGTTTCATGCAGACCTTGGCCATTGAGGGGGCCAAGAACGACATCCGGGTCAACTGCCTGGCCCCGACGGCCCACACCCGGATGACCGAGGATCTGGCCGGCCGCCTGCCACTGGAGGCGCTGGGGCCGGAACTGGTGTCCCCCGGTCTTCTGTATCTGGTCAGCCAGGACGCACCGACACGCTGCATCCTCGGCGCCGGCGCCGGCGGCTTCGAGCGGGCCTATGTCACCCTGACCCAGGGCGTGCGGATCGTCGGCGACGACGCCCCGGAACAGGTCGAGGCCCAGTTCGAGGCCATCTCTGACCGTACCGGCGAGATTGTCCCGGAGATGGGCGCGGCCCAGGGCATGATCGAACTGTCCAAGGCCCAGAAGGCTCATTCCTGACACGCCAAACCGGTCAATAATCCGGTCAAGAAACGGATCGTCAAACCGACCAGAAATCTGGTCAAGTCGGCCAACAAAATCGCCAAGGTCGCCAAAGTCGACCACCAGGGAGAGAACAATGCGTGAAGCGGTCATCGTCTCGACAGCCAGAACCCCGATCGGGCGCGCCTATCGCGGCGCCTTCAACGACACCCAGGCGCAGGCGCTCGGCGCCCACGCGGTAAAACACGCCGTCGCCCGCGCCGGGATCGACCCGGCCGAGGTCGAGGACGTCGTGATGGGCGCGGCCCTGCAACAGGGATCGACCAGCCAGAACGTCGCGCGCCAGATCGCCCTCGCCGCCGGCCTGCCTTCGACCGTGGCCGGCATGACCATCGACCGCCAGTGCGCCTCGGGCCTGATGGGGATCGCCACGGCCGCCAAACAGGTGGTGTTCGACCAGCAGAAGGTCGCCGTCGGCGGCGGTCTGGAATCCATCTCCCTGGTCCAGAACCAGCAGATGAACCTGCACCGGATGAAGGACGAGGCGCTGCTGAAGCTCTCGCCCCACATCTACATGTCGATGCTGGAGACGGCCGAGGTCGTGTCGCGCCGTTATGGCATCTCCCGCGATCGCCAGGACGAATACGCCCTGCAATCCCAGCAGCGCACCGCCGCCGCCCAGGAAGCCGGCCGTTTCGACGCCGAGATCGTACCGATGACCACGACGATGCAAGTCGTCGACAAGGCGACGGGCCAAGCCTCCGCGAAGGAAATCACGCTGTCGAAGGACGAGGGCAACCGCGCCGACACGACGCTGGAAGGCCTGAAGGCGCTGAAGCCGGTCTTCGGCGGCGGCGAGGAGATCCAGCAGGGCGAGTTCATCACCGCCGGCAACGCGTCCCAGCTGTCCGACGGCGCATCCGCCTCGGTGATCATGGAGGCCGGTGAAGCGGTCCGTCATGGCCTGCAACCGCTCGGCGCCTATCGTGGCATGGTCGTGGCCGGCTGCGAGCCCGACGAGATGGGCATCGGCCCGGTCTACGCCGTGCCCAAACTTCTCAAGCGCCACGGCCTGACCATGGACGACATCGGCATCTGGGAGCTGAACGAGGCCTTCGCCGTGCAGGTTCTGTACTGCGCCGACACCCTCGGCATTCCGATGGACCGGCTGAACGTCTCGGGCGGCGCCATCTCGATCGGCCACCCCTACGGCATGTCAGGCGCCCGGATGACCGGCCACGTCCTGATCGAGGGCAAGCGCCGCGGAGCCAAATACGGCGTCGTGACCATGTGCATCGGAGGGGGCCAGGGCGCGGCCGGGCTGTTCGAAATCTACTGAGAACGCCCGAGAGCCGCGCCACATCTAGAGTGGCTCGAAACGCGAGCGTTTCGGGCTGCGCTGCGGGTCTGTTTGAAATTCACCAAGCCAGGCTTCGGTGGCGTCGGGGCTCAGTGGTCCTCGACGCCATACTGGTCCCGCAGGTAAGCGCGCCATTTTGCACGCAGGGCGGCGGGTCGCGCCGGATAGCGGTCGTCCAGAACCTGGGCGACCAGCACCCGATCGGTTCGGAACATGCGGAAGTCGTCGCGAGTCTCACACCAGGCGACGACGATGCGGGTGGTCTCGCGATAGGCCACCTGAAACGGCCAGATCGTACGCCGGGTCTCGACCTCTTTCTCGTCCCTGTAGTGAAGGGCGACCTTCCGGGCGGCGTGAATGGCCCCGCGCATGGCGGCCATGTCGATTCTCTCGGGCAGGACGTTCCAGCTCTTGGGCGCGCCCAAGGCAGGCTCCAGCACCACCGGTCGAAGCCGTTCGGGCACCGTAGAGGCGATCTTGGCGATCAGGTCCCGGGCGGCGCGGGCGAGCGCGGGATCTCCCCTGCCCGCCACCCACTGGGCGCCCAGCACCGCCGCCTCGACCTCGTCAGAGGTCAGCATCAGGGGCGGCATATCGAAGCCAGAGTCCAGCACATAGCCGATGCCCGCCTCGCCCCGGATCGGCACGCGCTGGGCCATCAGGGCCGCGATGTCGCGATAGACGCTGCGTTTCGAGGTCTCCAGCTCCACCGCGATGGACTCCGCCGTCACCGGGCGGGCGCTGCGTCGAAGCAACTGGACAATCTGGAACAGCCGGTCTGCGCGTCTCATCGACATCCTTGTCGCTATCGCTCGCGACGCGGTCGCTCGCTGCTTGAGCGTCCCCTACCGTACGACTGCTGACAGCATGCTGGCAGCAGGGTGGCGGTAGTCAATCTTTCAGGGCCAAGGCAGATCGCCGAGGCGGATGGGAGAGACCGATATGCTGACCCTGTTTCACGCCCCGCAATCGCGTTCGTCGCGTCTGGTCTGGCTGATCGAGGAACTGGGGGCCGACTGCCGGATCGAATACTGCGACATCCGCCGCATGATGGATGGTTCCGGCGCGCCCGACCCGAAGAACCCGCACCCGGACGGCAAGGTCCCAGCCCTGATCCACGACGGCTCCCTGATCACGGAATCGGGGGCTGTGGCCCTCTATCTGACCGGCCTGCATCCGGACGCCGGGCTGGGCTTCCCGCAGAATTCGCCCCATCGCGGACCCTTGCTGACCTGGATCTGCTGGGCGGCCGGAGAGATGGAGCCGGCCATGTGGGGCAAGATCACCGGCGCGAGCGAACGCGATCCCTTCGCTCTGGAACGCTACGAAGCGGCCATGGCGCGGATTCTCGAAGCGCTGTGGGTCGGGCCGTATCTGATGGGCGACCGGTTCACCGTAGCCGACGTCATGATCGGCGCATCGATGAGTTGGGGCCGGGAGCATCTGCCGGACAGCCCGCTGATCGACGACTATCTGGCCCGCATTCAGGCCCGGCCGGCGTATCAACGCGCGATGGCGAGGGACGGCGGAGCAGTTTGCAGCGCGGCGGCCTGAAGCCGATCAGGCGGCGTCGGCGCGGCCCTGATGAAGCAGTGCGTCGCCATCGACGACGATCTCAACCGCGTTCAAGGCCCCGACGAAACTGTCACGCCAGATCCCGACATCTGTGTCGCGCACGACCTGCATCAGGGAGTTCCATTTCCGCACCCGCTCCGCCAACGGCATGGTCAGGGCCTTCTTGATCGCGTCGGCCACCTCCTCGCGGCTGAACGGATTGACCAGCAGGGCCTCGCCCATCTGCTCCGCCGCCCCGGCGAACCGGGACAGGATGAGTACGCCGGGATCGTCCGGGTTCTGGGCGGCGACATATTCTTTTGCGACGAGGTTCATGCCGTCACGCAGAGGCGTCACCAGACAGACCTTGGCCGCACGATAGATGCCGGCCAGCTGATCGCGGCGATAGGAGCGGTTCAGATAACGGATCGGCTGCCAGTCCATGTCGGCGAACTCGCCGTTGATCCGCCCGGCGAGGGCGTCGAGTCGCGCCCGGATGTCCTGATAGGTGTCGACGTCGTCGCGACTGATCGGCGTCACCTGCACCAGGAAGACGTCGCCGCGCATGTCGGGATTGTCCTGCAGGAACTGCTCGTAGCCGAGCATCCGCTCCTCAAGTCCCTTGGAGTAGTCGAGCCGGTCCACGCCGACCATCATGGAACGGAAGGCGGACGAGGCGGCCATACGGTCATAGGTGCGGGTCCCTTCGCGTGAGTTCCGGGCATCGATAAAGCCCTGAACGTCGATGCCGATGGGGAAGACGCCGATCTGGACCCGACGCCCGAAAGCCTCGAGTCCTCCGTAGCCGGACAGTTCGCCCCGCGCCTCGGAGATCACATAGTCGCGGAACAGATCGAGCCATTCCTGTGTCTGGAAGCCGATCAGATCATAGGCGAACAGGCTTTCCACCAGCCGCCTGTGATGCGGCAAGGTCACCAGCAGCTGCCTCGCGGGCCAGGGCGTATGCAGGAAGAAGCCGATCCGGTTCGTGATGCCCAGTCGCCGCAGGTCTCGCGCCATCGGGATCAGATGGTAGTCGTGGATCCAGATGACGTCGTCGGGCTCGATCAGCGGAGCCAGCACCTCGGCGAACCGCCGGTTCACCCGCTCGTATCCCTCGCCATAGGATCGCTCGTAGGCAGTCAGATCGACCCGGTGATGGAACAGCGGCCACAGGGTCTTGTTGGCGTAGCCGTTGTAGTATTCCTCGACGTCCTGGGCTTCCAGATCAACGAGCGCCACAGTGACGCCGGCGCGGTCCTCGTACTTCAGGTCGCCGGTGAACTGATCGACGGTTTCCCCCGACCAGCCGAACCACAGGCCGTCATACTTTCGAAGGGCGGCGGACAGAGCCATGGCGAGGCCGCCGGCGGACCCGGCGGCCGGATCGGTCGGCGCCGAGACCCGGTTGGACACAACGATCAGACGAGACATGCCGCCTCAAACGCCAACGCTTGCGTTTAGCTGCAACGCAACATTGTGATCACCGCCGGGTTGACGCCTTGTCGCCTGAAATCCGTACCGGATTCAGCGAACATCCGTCCATGAACGGCTGAGCAGGATGGCGCAGTTGATGATGCCTACCAGCGAATAGGTCTGCGGATAGTTGCCCCAGAGTTCGTTGTCGCCGAGCGAGATATCCTCGCTGAGCAGTCCCGCGTGTGTTCGTCGCGCCAGCATCTGTTCGAAGATCTCACGGGCTTCTTCGTCCCGCCCGTTCTGGTGCAGGGCCTCAATGAACCAGAAGGTGCAGAAGTTGAACGCCGTCTCCGGCTCGCCGAAGTCGTCCGGGATCACATAACGGAAGAGGTACGGCCCCTTTTTCAGGTCGCGCTCGATGGCGTTGAACGTGGCGACCTGGCGCGGATCGTCCGGGGCCAGGAACCCGAGATCGACGAGTTGAAGCAGCGATGCATCCAGCTCCGTCCCGCCGAACGAGGCGCCAAACCGGCCCTCTTCGGGGATGAAGGTCTCGGCTTCGATCCGGTCCCGGATCGTCTGGGCCCGCTCGCGCCACACGACGGCTTGAGGATCAAGGCCCAGGTGGTCCGCCGCCTTGCCCAATCGGTCGCAGGCTGCCCAGCACATGACCGAGGAATAGGTGTGCACCCTGGCGATCGTCCGGAACTCCCACAGCCCCGCATCGACCTGATCGTGCATGGCGAAGGCTCGCTCGCCGACCTTCTCCAGGGCATGGAAGTCGTCGATGGATCCAGGCCGGAGCAGGCGCTGGTCGTAGAAGGACTGGACCAGCGGCAGGACGATCTGTCCGTAGACGTCGTGTTGGAGATGCTCGCGCGCCTGGTTTCCGACGCGGACCGGCTTCATGCCGCGATAGCCCTCGACCGAGGTCACGATCCGCTCGTCGATGTCTTCCTCCAGCCCCACGCCATAGACGGGCTGGACGTGTCCGCCGGCGGACGAATCCACCAGGTTCCTCAGATAGACGAGGTAGTTCTCCAGCATGTCGACCGCGCCCAGTCGGTTCAGTGCACGGACGGTATAGTAGGCGTCACGGATCCAGCAGTAGCGATAGTCCCAGTTCCGTCCGCTCTCCGGGAACTCGGGCACCGAGGTCGTCATGGCCGCGACGATGGCGCCAGTCTCCTCGTAGGCGCAGAGCTTAAGCGTGATCGCCGCCCGGATCACCGCCTCCTGATAGTCGAGCGGGATGTACAGGGTGCGGACCCAGTCCTTCCAGTAGGCGACGGTGCGATCCAGGGTGGCCGAAACGCCCGGCCCGACCTCCTGGTCGTAGCCTTCGTCAGGACCGAGGAAGAAGGCCAGCGACCGTTCAAGCCGGAACACCCGCTCTTCCAGCACGTGGGACACCGGACAGTCGGTCGTGAGTCGCAGGGTGACGTCGCTGCACAGGTAGCGGATATGGTTGGAGCCGTTCGTCAGCTCCGCCCGACGCGCGCCCCAGTCGGCAGAGGGTCTCAGCCGGACGCGGATGCGCGGCGCCCCGTCCAGCGGCCGAACGATCCGCGCGAAGGCCAGCGGCCGATAGGTCCGCGAATGCTTCATATGACGGGGGGCGAAGTCGATGATCTCGACCGCCGCGCCGTCCTCCGCCGTCAGGACGGTGCGCAGGACCGGGGTGTTGTCGATATAGGCTTGGCTGACATGCTTCAGCCCGTCCATCTCGATGTCCCAGAAGCCGTGCTCGGGGGCCTCGCCGTTCATCAGGGCCGAAAAGACCGGATCGCCGTCCACGCGCGGCGCGCAGGCCCAGACGAAGCGGCCGTTGCGATCGATCAGCGCCGAAAGGGCGCAGTTTCCGATGGGAGCGAGATCCAGCGAAGGACGCAGGGGCGAGGCCATGCTCATTGTCCCGCCTCCTCTGCGACAGCCTCAAGCCAGTCCATCACGGCCGCAACGTCGCGCAGGCCATAGCGCGCGGCGGTCGCCCGGTACGGACCAACCAGAACCCCGAACCCGCCCAGAGCCTCGGCGGCGCGGAAGCCCGCCTCGTCGGTCAGGTCGTCGCCCAGCATGACGGGCACGCCGCCCGCGAACGGCGGCTCGGCCATGAACGCCGTGACCGCTCCACCCTTGTCGGCGCCGGGAGTGCGGAGTTCCAGCACCATATGGCCGGGCTGGAGCGTCAGGCCGGTGGTCTCGGCGAGTTTGCGCGCCAGGACCAGGGCTTCGTCCGCGCTGGCGGGCGACTGGCGATAGTGGAGACCCGTCGAGATCCCCTTGTCCTCGACAAGCACGCCCGGCCGGTCCGCGGCGAAGCGCCGGAAGGCGGCCAGGGCCTGTGCGACGCCGGTCGAGGCCGGAGGGCGATCCACCGCGCCGTCCCGCCGCCGCCGTTCCAGCCCGTGCACGCCGGCGGCGGAAGCGGAGGCGCCACCGGAGATCCGGTCGATTTCACCCAGGGTCCGCCCGCTGACGATCGCCAGACGGCCGTCCAGCGCCTGATCCAGTCGGGTCAGGACCGCGGTGCGCCTCGGATCGGCCACGACGGCGTCCGGCGTCGGTGCCATCGGAGCCAGCACCCCGTCCAGGTCCAGGAACAGGGCCAGCGAACGCTCCATCGCCACCGGGGGCGCGGGCAAGGTTTCAACGAGCATTCCGGTGTCTGACGGCATGAATATCCAAGCTAGATTGACGGCCCCGCACTTCCAACGCGCCGTTCCGGCAAAGGTTGACCGTTTTCCGTCTGAACTTGCGTTACGATGGCCCGTCGCCCCCGCGCGGCCTTACTTGCCCGTCCATTGTGAA
This sequence comes from Brevundimonas sp., assembly GCF_031412435.1. Classification (GTDB taxonomy): domain Bacteria; phylum Pseudomonadota; class Alphaproteobacteria; order Caulobacterales; family Caulobacteraceae; genus Brevundimonas. Next base: position 38,253 of record NZ_JANODA010000085.1, on the reverse strand, counting down.
ACCCGGCCGGATGGGGCAATTCCGGTCCTCGACAACGACAGACGCCCGCCGTGCGCTAGCGCCAGGAAGGGCGCCGCATCAGAAAGACGGCTCATGCCCCTCGACGCCCCCTCCTCCCCGCCCGAAGCCGTCAGCGCCATGACGGACCGCGCGCGGGAGGTGATCCGGCTGAACATCGAGGCGCTCCAGGCGCTGGAGCGGACGGTGGATTCCAGTATCGCCCGCGCCTGCGACGTGATCCTGTCGCGTCCGGGCTATGTGGTCGTCACCGGCATGGGCAAGTCGGGCCACATCGGCGGCAAGATCGCCGCCACCCTCGCCTCCACCGGCACCAACGCCTTCTTCGTCCACCCCGCCGAGATGAGCCATGGCGACCTGGGCATGCTGCGCGGCGACACCACCCTGCTGGCCATCTCGAGCTCGGGCGAGAGCCGGGAACTGCGCGATCCCCTGCTGTTCTGCCAGCGCAACGATATTCCCGTGATCGGCATGACACAGCGCGGGTCTTCGTTCCTCGCCCGCATGTCGGCGGTTCCGCTGGTCATGCCCAGTGTGGCCGAGGCCTGCGCCAACGGCCTGGCGCCCACCACATCGACCCTGATGACCCTCGCGCTCGGCGACGCCCTGGCCATGGTGCTGATGGACAGGCGCGGCTTCTCGGCCACCGATTTCGGCATGCATCACCCGGGCGGATCGCTGGGCATGAGCCTGCAGAGCGTGCGCGAATGGATGGGCGACAATCATGCACCGCCGCCGACCGTGCCGCTGGACGCGGTCTTCGCGGACCTGGTCGCCCGCATAACCGAGGGCCGCAAGGGCGCGGTCGCCGTGCTGGACGATGACGGAACCCTCGCCGGGATGATCACCGACGGCGACATCCGCCGCGCCTTTGCCCAGGACATCAGCCGTATCACCGCTGCCGACATCATGAGCAAATCGCCGATCACCGTCACGCCCGACCTGCGGATGAGCGATGTCGTCGACCTGCTGACGGCCAACAAGATCACGAACCTGTTCGTGGTCGTTGACGACCGGCCTGTCGCGATCGTCCACCTCGCTGAACTGATGCAGGCGGGTTACGTCTCCTGACAGCGCTCCGCTTGCGGTTGACCCCTGCCGGGCAAGGGTCTACCCCGCAAGCCAGCCGCGCGACGCTTCCGCCGGTCCGGAAAAACCACGCCGAAGGCTGGATTTGGATACGTCGCCTGATGTCGCGGAGCGGTCCCTTCGCTCTGATCTTTCTAGCGTTTTCGTAGGCGATGCGTCTGCGGCGGCCGGCGCGGCGGTCGCCTCGACGGTCGCGAAGACACGCGCCACGATCTGTGTTGACGGGTTCAACATCGCCCTGGCCAAGGGATCGGGCATCGCCACCTACGGCCGCAACCTGCTGTCGACCATCGCCCGGCTGGGAATGGACGGGCAGGTGCTGTACGGCCCCGGCGCGAAGCGCTCTTCGGACAATGTGGTGAACGAAGCGGCCCTGGTCGACGCCGAACGCCCCGGCCCCAAGCTGAAGAAATTTGAACGTTTCAAGCGCACCCTGACCAGCCGGTTCGGTCAGACCGTCTGGCCGATCGCCCCCAGCGGCGAGGTGGTCTGGCCCTCGCGAGGCGGCGGACGTCCCGAGGCGACGGGCTTCTGGGCGGGGCAGGACCTGTTCCATATCGCCAACCGCTGCTTCAACGCCTACGGCAAGGAAACGCCCGTCGACTTCGACGTCTCGAGCGCGATCAAACGGCCCGACGCCATGCACTGGACCGCGACGTTGCCGACATACGCACGCGGCATGCCGAACATCTACACCATCCACGACCTCATCCCGCTGCGCCTGCCGCACACGACGCTGGACGACAAGGCGACCTATATGGCGCTGTGCAAGTCGGTCGCGGCGCGCGCGGACCATATCGCCGTCGTTTCCGAAACGACGCGTCAGGACGTCATCCGGATGCTCGGCGTTTCCGAGGACCGGGTCACCAACACCTATCAGGCGGTTCACCTGCCCGAAGCGCTGACCAGTCGCACCGAGGCCGATGTCACGATCGAACTGGAAGGCGTCTTCAACCTGGGCTGGAAGGATTATTTCCTCCATTTCGGCGCTATCGAACCAAAGAAGAATCTGGGCCGGATCGTAGAAGCCTATCTGGCCTCGGGCCTGGAAACGCCCCTGGTCATCGTCGGCGGTCGCGCCTGGCTGGACGAGGGCGAGACCGCCCTGTTGAACCAGGTCATGAAGGACGGCGGCCCCAGCGCCCAGCGCATCCGCCGCTATGAGTTCATGCCCTTCTCGCTGCTGCTCAGCCTGATCCGGGGCGCCAAGGCGACCCTGTTCCCGTCCTTGTACGAAGGCTTCGGCCTGCCGGTGCTGGAATCGATGGCCCTGTCCACGGCCGTCCTGACTTCCACAGGAGGCTCCTTGCCGGAAGTCGCGGGGGATGCGGCGATCAGCGTCGACCCCTACGATGTCCAGGCCATGACGCGGGGGCTTCGCGCGCTCGACGCCGACGAGGCGCTGCGGGACGATCTCGTGCGCCGGGGTCTGAGCCAGGCCGCCAAGTTCTCGGTCGAGGCCTATCAGGGTCGGCTGTCCAAAATGTATGGCCGCCTCGGCCTGTCGTGACCCGATCGGTTCTCTTCGACGCCAGCCGGCTGCTGAGCCGGGTCGAACGGACGGCGCCGACCGGGGTGGATCGCGTCTGCCTGGCCTACGCAGAATGGCTGTTGTCCCTGCCCGACGTCCAGGTCACACCGGTCCGGGGTCGCAACGATCAGCTGGTCGTCGTCGACGAGGCCTGGTTCCGCGAAAGCGTGAAGAAGCTGCGATCACGCTGGACCGGCGCCTTTTTTGAGCGGTCCCTGACCGAGGACGAGATGCGGCTCATGACCGCGCTCAGCAGCGATAAGACGTCTGCCGAGTCCGTTATCGGCAAGCCCCCGATTGATCCAGCCCGGACGCCGGGACGTCGCCGGCGGGTCTGGAAACAGTTCTTCCGCTCGCAGTGGATCCAGAACCTCCCCGACAGCACCCTGTATTTCAACGTGGGTCACACGGGGCTGGGCGACGCCCGCATCCTGACGGAACTGCGCGACCGGGGCATCGAGCGCGTCGTCTTTCTACACGACCTGATCCCGATCACCCATCCCGAGTTCTGCCGGCCGGGCGACCGGGACAAGCACCGCGAGCGGGTGCTTAACACGCTGAACACCGCGTCCCGGATCGTGGTCAACTCCCGCTATACGGCCGATGAACTGTCCGCCTTCGCCGCGCGCGAGGGCGTAACGCCGCCGCCGATTCACGCTGTCCATCTGGGGCTGGAGCCGACCTTCCTGACGCCCCTCACTGCAGCGACGCCTCGACCCTATTTCGTGCACATCGGCACCATCGAGGCGCGCAAGAACCTGGCCTTCCTGCTGACCATCTGGCGGCGGCTATACGAGCGGATGGGCGATGGCGCGCCGCAGCTGGTTCTGGTCGGCCGCTACGGCTGGGAGAACGAGGCGGTGCTCGATCATCTGGAGCGTTCGCCCGCTCTGCGCGGCCTGGTGCATCAGGCCGCCGACCTGCCCGACTCGGCCCTCGCGACCCTGATGGCCAGCGCGCGCGCCCTGGTCGCCCCGTCGTCGGTCGAAGGCTTCGACCTGCCGGCGGTGGAGGCCTCCGCCCTCGGCGTGCCCCTGATCGCATCCGACATTCCCGTGCACCGGGAGCTCGTTCCGGGAGCCCAGCTGATCGATCCGCTGGACGGGCTCGGCTGGCTCGACGCGCTAGAAAGGGCCACACGACACGCGCCGAAAGCTGCTTCGTTCACGCCCCCGACATGGGACCGCCATTTCTCCGAGGTCGGGCGTCGGGTCGGTTTGACGGATTGACGCCGTGGCGCGTTGTACGACGACGACTTGCGCTGGCGCGCCAGGTCAAAGGCCGGTAATCACGGCGCTCTACTGCTGAGTTCGGACACCATGACGCGATCCATCCTCGCCCTTCTGATCGTCGCCATCCTCGGCGGCTGCTCGACCCTCCCGCGCGACGGACCGTCGGGCCGCGCCGTGGAGCGGGGCGCCGAAGCCGATGCCGACGGGGCGGACTACGTGATCATCGATCTGGACTATGCGGCGGCCGAGCGGATCAAGTCGGTTCCCGGCCGATATCTGGGATCCCTCGCGAGCGCGTCCAGCACCGCCCCGGTCGATGTCATTGGCGAAGGCGACCAGTTGTCGGTCGCCATCTACGAGCCCAGCGGGGCCCTCTTCGGCGGCGGCGGCGGCGCCGACGGTATCCGCTCGGGCAACCAGACCCTGCCAGCCGTGATCGTGGATCGTCAGGGGAATGTGGCCGTGCCCTTCGCCGGAGCCGTGCGCGTCGCCGGCCTGACGACTACCGAAGCCGGCGGCGCCATCCGGCGCGCCCTGGTCGGTCGCGTCGGCAATCCTCAGGTTTCCGTCACCCTGGCGGAAAACGCCTCCAACACCGTGACCGTCCTCGGCGAGGTCAAGCAACCCGGTCGCGCCCCCTTGTCGGTCAACGCCGACACCCTTCTGGATGTGATCGCAGCCGCGGGCGGGGCGAACCGCGCCGTGCAGGACATCGAGGTCCAGATCCGTCGTGGCGGCGAGACCTATTCCGCCCCGCTGACCGCCGTGACGACGGAGTTCGCCGAAAACATCCGCCTGCAGCGCGCCGACCAGATCAATCTCGTCTATACGCCGCGCCGGTTCTCGACCTTCGGCGCCCTGGGCGCGGTGACCCGTCAGGACATGCCTGCGGGCGAACTGACTCTCGCCGGCGCTCTCAGCATGGCGGGCGGTCTGAATGACGCCGCGGCCAACGCCCGTTCGGTCCTGGTCTTCCGCTTCGAGCGGCCCGAGGTCGCCCAGGCGCTGGGCGTGACCCAGCCGGCGACGATCAAGGGGGTGCCGGTCGTCTATCGCCTGAACCTGGAGGACGGCGTCGGCTTCTTCACGGCCAGCACCTTCCAGGTTCAGCCCGAGGATATCATCTATGCTCCACGCGCGATGTCCGCCGAGGTCGGGAAATTCTTTGGCCTGGTGCAGCAGTTCACCCGGGTCGTCTACGACCTGTCCGTGACGAGCACGCTGAGCACCGACTAGCCGCCGTGCACGCCTGGCGAGAGTGGCTTCTGGGTAACCGCGGGCGGGGCAACCGCAAGACGGCGCTCATTCTGGCCGGCGACGTCTGGGAGAAGGCCGGCAAACGGGCGCCCGCCACACTGCCCGTCATCGCGGAAATCGAGGCCAGCGCCGTGGAGGTCTATGCGGCGCATGGCCTGCCCACCCGACCCGGCCACTATCAACGCGCGCCGGGCGCTTCCGAGTGGATTTGGCTCGCCGAGGAACTGCCCGCCGACTTGCGCTGGGCGCTGGTGCTGGAGCGGCCGCCGGAGGACGGCTGGCGCTACGCAACCCTGGAGGACATCGGCCGCTTTCCGGGGGCGTCAGCCGAACTGCGGGCGTCGGCGAATCTCCTGGGCGAGTGTCGGCATCTGAAGAACCGGCTGACGGGGCGTGAACCGGGTGAGCCCGGCGAGGACATCCAGGCCGCGATCCGCCTCGGCTTCGAATGGCACGCGCTCAAGGACGCCATGGCGTGGAAGGAGAAGGCGCGGCTGAAGCTGACGACCCCGTCCGACGCCCTGGCCGCACCCGCGCCGGAGCCCGAGGTGGAAATCGAGCCCGAGATCACGTCGGCGGCGCCCCCTCGGCCCAGGTCTCAGCGGCAACCGGAACTGGATCTCGGCGCCGCGCCGAGGCCTGCCAAGGCTCCGCGCAAACCGCGAAAGCCCCGCAAGCCGAAAACCGACTGATCAGGCTGCCGCCCGACCGTCCGCCATCGCCCCGGCCAGCAGTTCCAGCGAGCGAACCCGGGCTTCGTGATCCCAGATCTGGCTTGTGATCATCAACTCGTCCGCCCCCGTCGCCGCCGTGAAGGCGTCGATCGCGGCCCGGACGGTGGCGGGCGACCCCACGGCTGAACAGGACAGGGCCTGGGCGATCATGGCGCGCTCGCCTTCTCCCAGGCTTTCCGCATAGCCGGCCTTCGGCGGCGGCAGCTTGCCGAGACGGCCGCTTCTGAGATTTACGAAGGCCTGCTGGACCGAAGAGAACAGTAGCCGGGCGGCCTCGTCCGTCTCCGCCGCGAAGACATTGTAGCCCAGCATCAGCCAGGGCTTGTCCAGCCGCGCCGACGGCCGGAAGGTCTCGCGATAGATGCGGATCGCCGACATCATCTCCGCCGGCGCGAAATGACTGGCGAAGGCGTAGGGCAGGCCCAGGTGCGCGGCCAGCCGGGCGCCGTAGGTCGACGAGCCCAGAATCCAGACCGGCACGTCCTGACCCTCGCCCGGATTGGCGCGGATGCGCTGGTCCTCAGCCGCCGGCTCGAACCAGTGCATCAGTTCCATCACGTCCTGCGGGAAGGCGTCGACATCGCCCTGCAGCGTCCGGCGCAGCGCCCGGGCCGTGGCCTGATCAGAACCCGGCGCGCGACCGAGACCCAGATCGATCCGGCCGGGATAGAGGGCGTTCAGCGTGCCGAACTGCTCGGCGATCACCAGCGGCGCGTGGTTGGGCAGCATCACGCCGCCGGCGCCGACCCGAATGGTCTTCGTCGCCCCCGCCACGGCCCCGATCACGACCGCGGTCGCGGCCGAGGCGATGCCGGCCATGTTGTGATGCTCGGCCAGCCAGTAGCGGTTGTAGCCCAGCCGTTCGGCATGCCGGGCCAGGTCGATCGTATTCGCCAGGGCGCGCGAGACGTCGGAGCCCTCGGGCACCGGCGCGAGATCGAGAACAGAGAGTGTTGCCATCCCCGCCATATGGGGACGGTGGGCGCCCCCGCAATCAGCAGCGTCGCATCGACCGGGCGGGGAAAGGCGTCGTCCGATGTCCGGACAAAAAACACCCGGACGAAACGGACGAAGTCGCCGCTGTTCACATCCTCCGCGAACAGCGGAAGCGATTGTACCTCAGCCGCGGACCAAGGCGCACTCAAACTCGAAAATGGCCCGCAAAGCCCGGCGCGGCGGGAATCCGGGCGTCGAACAAGATTTTATCGTCGACGCCGCGGAGCGGATCAGGCGGCGTTGGCCGCCTTGCCAGCCTTGGCCTTCTCGGCTTCTTCGTAGGCGCGCATGCCTTCGATGATCAGCTCGGCGGCTTCACCGGCGTCGCCCCAGCGCTTCACGCGGACCGACTTGTTCTTCTCCAGGTCCTTGTAGCGGGTGAAGAAGTGCTCGATCTGCTCGACCATGATCGTCGGCAGCTGCCGGTAGGAGGCGATGTCGGTGTAGTACGGGTGAAGGGCGTCGACCGGCACGGCCAGGATCTTGTCGTCGCCGCCGGCCTCGTCTTCCATCATCAGGACGCCGATCGGCCGCGAACGGATGACGCAGCCCGGAACCACCGGGGTCGGGTTCAACACGATCACGTCGCAGGGGTCGCCGTCGTCCGCCAGGGTGTGCGGCACGAAGCCGTAGTTTCCCGGGTAGTACATGGCGGTGTGCAGGAAGCGGTCGACGAACAGGGCGCCGGACGCCTTGTCCATCTCGTACTTGACCGGCAATCCCCCTTGCGGGATCTCGATGATCACGTTCAGGTCCCAGGGCGGGTTCGGACCGACGGGAATGGCGTCGATGTTCATGGCGGGCTCGGTTTTGTGCGTCTGCGAAGGGAGGCGGGCGTGATAAGCCTCTCGGCGACGAACGGCAAGCGCGGCGGGGCCGCACGATGACGGCAGGCAAGGGAGTCCGGCGGGAATGACCACGATCGACTGGCTGGGTCTGGCCCTCTTCTTCCTGTGCTGGCTTGGATATGACCCCCTTCTGAAGCTGCTGGCGCACCGCAGCGGGTCCCTCAACACCGACATGCTGACCGTTCGTTATGCCTGGATGACAGCCATGACTCACCGGGAAATCCGGCTGCTGGACAGTCAGTTGCTTGGACATTCGATCAACTCCGGCTCCTTCTTCGCCTCGTCCAACCTGCTGTTGATCGCGGGCGTCGGCGGCATCCTGTTCGGGGGCGATCAGGCGTTGCTGGGTTTCTCGGCTGTGGGGGCCGAGGAGGTCCCCGTGCCGCTGCTGGAGGCCAAGCTCGGTCTGGTCCTCCTGTGCCTCGCGCGCGGTCTTCTCGATTTCATCTGGTCGATCCGCCAGATGAACTACGCCCTCGCCCTGATCGGCGCGGCTCCCGAAGTGCATTCGGAGGCCGACAAGGTCGCGTTCGGCGAGGCGACGGCCCAGGTCCTGAACCCTGCGCTGGCCGCCTTCAGCCAGGGCGTGCGCGGCTACTATTTCGCATTGGCCGCTGCGGCCTGGCTGTTTGGGCCGGTCTGGCTCTGCGCCGGCGTCATCTCGGCCTTCGCCCTGCTGGTCTGGCGGCAGTCGGGCTCGCCTGCCGCCCGGGCGATCCGGACCGCCAGACGCCTTCTGGAGGTCAATCGCGAACGGGGCCTCTAGTTCTTTCGCACTGCAATATATCATCCGGAGACGGATCACGCACGAAACGTGTCCTGAAAGCGCTTACATCGCGGCAGGCCCGCTGCTGATGGCGGTAACAAGGCGTGATCATTGATCATAAAAGCCCGCTTGACGCGTTGTGCACCGCAACCTAGATTGATCTTCGACGCCTCCGGGCGTCTTGCCCTTCCTGGGCGTTTCCTCCCTATAGACTTTTATGCCGCGCCTTCGGGCGCGGCTTTTTTTCGCCCCCGACGCCGGTCAGCGCGACCAGGTCTCTGCGGCGAGCGCCGAAATGACCCGATCCAGCGCCCTGGCGAACCGCCCATAGTCCGCGGACGGCTCCAGCGTCGTCTCGTCCAGATAGAGCGCCCGGTTCAGCTCGACCTGAACCGCTTGGAACCCTTCGTCGGGCCGCCCCCACCGCTCCGTCGAATACCCGCCTGCATAGGGCGCGTTCAGTCCGACCCGCCAGCCCTCGGCCTCGAACACGGCGCGGATCCGCCGCATCGTCGCCCCGCGACAGGAGGATCCGTGCCGGTCCCCCAGCACTACATCCAGGCCCCTCCGGTTCCGGCCGGTGACGGCCGCCGCCCGGGACGGCATGGAATGCCAGTCGACCAGGAGGGCCATGCCGTGGCGATCGTGCGCGGCCCGCATCAGATCGCCGAGGGCCCCGTGATACGGCGCATGGACATGCTCCAGCCGGCCCAGAGCCTCGGCGCGGGTCAGGGTCCGGTCATACAGGGCCGTTCCGTCCCCGGCCTTGCGGGGAATGACCCCGTATCCGGCCGTGACACGGGCGGTCGGTTGAGCGTCAATCCCGCCTTCAACCAACGCCGGATCGAGTTCGTCCGGCGACCGGTTCAGATCGACATAGGCCCGTGATACGCGCCCGGCGATGAGCGGGACGCCCCGTGACGGGCCGCCTGCGATCAGGCCATCGACGCCGACATCCTCGGCGCTGCGCAGGGTCGAGAGGCTCAGCCCGTCCGCCTCGCCCATGTCAGCGGGCCGCGCCATGCCCGAATGCGGGGAGGCGAACACCATCGCGCCCGCCCCCCCCCTCGCCGGCGTCACGACGAAAGCGGTCGGGGGAGCGGAAGCAGGCGTGCTGGCGTCGTACGGCGGCGTCATGGTTTCCGCATAGGGCCTGATCCGGAAAAGTGCGACGCGGATTTTCCACGCGATGCGCGAGGTTTTCCACGGAACTGTCGATCGGGCGAACAAGCCCCAAACGGGAATTTCATGGCCGGTTTACCGTTACCGGACTAGCGTCGGGCTCTGAACGAGGGACGACTAAGCATGGCGCGCATTCTGCTGGCCGAAGACGACGCATCGCTGCGGGGCTTTCTGACCCGCGCGCTCGAACGGGCGGGACATCAGGTCATCGACTGCGAGAACGGCGACGACGCCATCGACGCCCTCGAGCATGGCCCCTACGACCTGCTTCTGACCGACATCGTCATGCCGGGCGCCGACGGGATCGAGGTGGCGCGTGTCGCCGCCGCCCGCCAGCCCGGGCTGCGCATCATGTTCATCACCGGCTTCGCCGCCGTGGCTCTCAGCGCCGCCCAGGCCAGCCCCCAGGCCAAGGTCCTGTCCAAGCCGGTCCACCTGCGCGACCTGGTCAGCGAAGTCGAAAAGATGTGCGCGGCGGCTTGAGGCATTAAGGCGCGCTATCGCTCGCCGCGCGGCGGCTCGCTGCTTGAGCGCAAGCGCCACATTCGTTTGGCATGCCCCAATATCACCCCCGTTTCGCCCTTGCGGCCGTCGCACGGGCTGGTTATAGACCCGTCCTTCCCGTTCCGGACCTGTTCGGAACCGTCTTGGCGGATGCGTAGCTCAGCGGGAGAGCACCTCGTTGACATCGAGGGGGTCACAGGTTCAATCCCTGTCGCGTCCACCATTCTCTCTCTCCCAAGACATTCGAAGCGTTGAAGCAAGCTTCCGCTCGATCCTGACCGCCGGTTCGGCTCACGTCTTCGACCTGACCCGTCGCCGGGGCCACGCGCCCCGTTCCCGTCGACTGACCTTGAGACCGGTCGGGAACCGGACGATACAGCGGTATGACCGACACGCCCGCCGCCGACATGACCTATGCCCGCTATCTGGATCTGGACCGGCTGCTGGCCGCCCAGAGCCCCGTCAGCGACGAACACGACGAGATGCTGTTCGTCGTCATTCATCAGACCAAGGAGCTTTGGCTCAAACAGATCCTGCACGAGGTGGCCCTGGCCCAGTCGCTGGTGCGGGCGGGCGATCTGGTCCCGGCCTACAAGAGCCTGGCGCGGGTCAGCCGCATCCAGGCCGTGATGACCCAGAGCTGGGACATCCTGGCCACCATGACCCCGGCCGATTACCTGCGTTTCCGCGGCGTGCTCGGCTCAAGCTCGGGCTTCCAGAGCGATCAGTTCCGCCGCTTCGAGACCATGCTGGGCCTGAAGGATGCGAAATTCCTTTCCTTCCAGCTGGACCGGCCCGAAGCCCATGCCGCCCTGGCCGAAGCCCTGGCCGCCCCCAGCCTCTATGACGACGCCCTGGCCCAGATGGCGAAGGCCGGCCTGCCCGTCCCGGCCGAGGTTCTGAACCGTGACGTCAGTCAGCCCTACCAGCCGTCCGAAGCCGTCGAGGCCGCCTGGCTGGAGGTCTATCGCGATACCGAGCGCTGGTGGGCCTTCTATCAACTGGCGGAAAAACTGGTCGATCTCGACGACGCCCTGCTGACCTGGCGGCACAAGCATGTGGTGACGGTGGAGCGGATCATCGGCCGGCGTCGCGGCACCGGCGGCACCGACGGCGTCGGCTACCTGTCCTCGACGCTGGAGCGTCGCTGCTTCCCCGAGTTGTGGTCGCTTCGAACGAAGCTGTGATGCCGAGGTAGAACTGGACGGCGATGACGCCAGCCCGCTATGTCCACATTCTGACACCGGTTACCAGATCCGCGAGTTTCGCATGACACATCCGTTGCGCCTGCACCCTGATCGCCTCTTCCCCGCGGACCCCGAGACCCGGGCGGTCGCGCGTCGGCTCTATGCCCGGATCAAGGACCTTCCGATCGTCAGCCCCCACGGTCACACCGATCCGTCCTGGTTCGCGCAGAACCAGAACTGGGCCAATCCGGCGGAGCTCCTGATCACCCCCGACCACTATGTCTTCCGCATGCTGTTCAGCCAGGGCGTGGCGATGGAAGATCTCGGCGTCCCCCGCGCCGACGGCGGTCCGGTCGAGACCGATCCCCGCAAGATCTGGCGGCTGTTCGCCGAGCGTTATCACCTGTTCCGCGGCACCCCGTCGCGCATGTGGCACGACTGGGTCTATTCGGAAGTCTTCGGCATCGACGTCCGCCTGACCGCCGCGACCGCCGACCACTACTACGACATCATCGACGCGGCCCTGAAGACCGACGCCTTCAAGCCCCGCGCCCTGTTCGAGCGCTACAATATCGAGGTCATCGCCACGACCGAGAGCCCGCTCGATCCGCTCGAACATCATGCCGCGATCAAAGCCTCGGGCTGGTCGGGCAAGGTGGTCACCGCCTATCGGCCGGACCCCGTGCTTGACCCCGACTTCGAGGGATTCCACGACAACATCGTTCAGTTCGGGGCCATCACAGGCGAGGACGTTTCGACCTGGGACGGCTATCTGGCCGCGCACCGAAAGCGCCGCGCCTACTTCGCCTCATACGGCGCGACCTCGACCGACCACGGCCATCCCACGGCCTTCACCGCTAACCTCGACCCGGCCGAAGCCGCCGCTCTCTACGAGCGCGTCGCGACCGGCCCCGTCCCGGCCAGGGAGGCCGAACTGTTTCGGGGCCAGATGCTGACCGAGATGGCGCGGATGAGCCTCGACGACGGCCTGACCATGCAGATCCACCCCGGCAGCTTCCGCAACCACAACGAGGTCGTCTTCCGGACGTTCGGTCGCGACAAGGGCGCGGACATCCCGACCCGGACCAACTATGTCGCCGACCTCAAGCCCCTGCTGGACCGGTTCGGGTCCGAGCCCGGCCTGACCATCATCCTCTTCACCCTCGACGAGACCAGCTACAGCCGCGAACTGGCTCCGCTGGCCGGTCACTATCCGGCGCTGAAACTGGGTCCGCCCTGGTGGTTCCACGACAGCCCGGAAGGCATGCGCCGCTTCCGCGAACAGGCGACGGAGACGGCCGGCTTCTACAACACCGTCGGTTTCAACGACGACACCCGCGCCTTCCTGTCGATCCCGGCCCGTCACGACGTCGCGCGGCGCATGGACTGCGGCTGGCTGGCCAAACTGGTCGTCGAGCACCGTATGGAAGAGGACGAGGCCCACGAACTGGCCCGCGCCCTGACCTATGACCTGGTCAAGGCGGCCTACAGGCTGTGAGCCGCCTTTCGAACGCCACCCTCGCCGGTCTACCCGACGAAGTCGAACGCCCCGGCTATGACCGCGCGGCGGTAAGGACCGGCGTCGTCCACCTCGGCATCGGCGCCTTTCACCGGGCGCACCAGGCGCTGGTGTTCGACGACGCCCTGCGCACCGGCGACCTGCGCTGGGGCGTGCTGGGCGTGTCGCTGCGATCGCCCGGCGTGCGGGATCAGCTGAACCCCCAGGACGGCCTCTACAGCGTCGTCATGCGCGACGGGGTCGACGACCACACCCGTATCATCGGCGCGGTCCAGGGCGTTCTCGTCGCACCCGAAGACCCCGCCGCCGTGGTTGCGGCCATGGCCTCGCCCGAGGTCCAGCTCGTCACCCTGACCGTGACCGAGAAGGGCTACCGCCTCGACCCGGCATCAGGCGGCCTCCTGACCGGCGACCCCGACGTCGCCGCTGACCTCGCGGATCTGTCGACGCCCCGCACCGCCCCCGGCTTCCTCGTCGCCGCCCTCGCCGAACGGCGCCGCCGGAGTTTGCCGCCCTTTACCGTCGTCTCCTGCGACAACCTCCCACACAACGGCGCACGCGTGCGCGCCGCCGTCCTTGCGATGGCCGAAGCCCATGACCCGACGCTCGCGGCCTGGATCGGAGCCGAGGGCGCCTTTCCCCAGACCATGGTCGACCGCATCGTCCCGGCGACGACGCCCGACGACATCGACGCGCAAGCCGCCCGGGTCGGCGCCCGCGACGAGGGGATGGTCAAGACCGAACCCTTCACCCAATGGGTCATCGAGGATCATTTCGTCGGGGCCCGCCCGGACTTCGCCGCCCTCGGCGTCCAGCTGACCCCCGAGGTCGCCCCGTGGGAGGACGCCAAGCTGCGCCTGTTGAACGGAGCCCATTCCTCCATCGCCTATCTGGGCGGCCTCGCCGGCCACGCCTTCGTTCATGAGGTCGTCGCCATCCCGGCGTTCAGGGCCTTCGTCGAACGGCTGTGGAACGAGGCGGAAACCACACTGAACCCGCCGCCCGGTCTCGACATCCCCGCGTATCGCCGCGATCTGATGGCCCGGTTCAGCAATCCGGCACTACAGCACCGCACGCGCCAGATCGCCATGGACGGCTCCCAGAAACTGCCCCAGCGACTGCTGGCCACCATCGCCGCCCGCCTCGACGCGGATCAGTCCATCGACGCCCTGGCGCTCGGCGTCGCCGGATGGATCGGCTGGCAGGACGGCGTCACCGAAACCGGCGAACGCTTCACCGTCGACGACCCGATGGCCGCGCCCCTGGCCGCAGCCCTCGCCGAGGCCGTGACCGCGACTGATCGCGTCCGCGCCGTCTGCAGCCTGAGCGGCATCGTCTCCCCCCGCCTCGCGGGCGACGAGCGGTTCACCGGGACCGTGACCCGCCATCTGAACGGCATCGCGATCCAGGGCGTCGAGGCGTGGCTCGGCCCGCAGGCCTGACGGCCGGGACTGCCGTTCATGACGGAAAGCAGCGGCGAGCCCGGAACTCTCTGGGCTTCAGTCGTGGGCTTCCAGGGCGACAGGAAGATGCCTGGCTCGGGAAGACGGTCCGCCGAGCACGACCGGTTCCAGAACAGGGCGTAGCCCTCAGCCTTGTCGTTCTCGATGAACACAGGACTCCGGTGCTCGGGAAATTTCGCCCGGGGGCGACTCATGTGCACCGAGATGGGATTCGCGTGGATCCTGGGCTGTCCCTGAAAGACGATCTTCTCGATCAGTCCTCCGCTGACTGAATCGCAGCTTACATCGGCATGGTTGCGAAACTTCCTCCGAACTGCATCGCCAGCATCCAGACCGCCATGGCGATCATCATCAGGTTCTCGGTCAGGGACAGGAAGCCGAGCGGCACATTGCTGTCGCCGCCGACACAGGCGCATTTCAGTTCCCGCTTGTCGACATAGACGGCCTTGAACACAGAGACGGCGCCTATCGCGCCGATGACCAGGGCGACGGGCGCCGACAGCCAGGTCAGGACTCCCGCGACCATCAGAGCGCCCGCTCCGAACTCGGCGAAGGGATAGACCGTGCCGTAGGGCGTCCACCGCTTCGCCAGCAGATCGTAGTTCAGGAACATCGACGAGAAACCCTCGACGTTCTGGAGCTTGAGCATCCCGAGCACCATCATCGAAAGGGCGATGAACCATTCGCCGGCGCGGACGGTGAGCGGCGTGCCGAAGACGCTCAGGCTCAGCATGGCGGCCATGAAGGCGGTCGTCAGAAACACGACCAGCACCGGCGTGTAGGTCGTCGCCTTGGGGTCGCGAACCTTCAGCCCGAGGTAACGACGCAGGTCGTCGTGACCGCCGATGCGCTGTCCGTCAATGAACACCTGAGGCGTGGTCTTCACGCCGTGCTCGGCCTTGAAGGCGTCCGTCTCTTCTCGCGTGGTCAGCCAGTGATCCTCAACCTTGTAGCCCCGGCTCTTCAGCAGGTGGCGCGCCTTCAGCCCCCAGGGACAGGTGTGGTCGGGCATCACCATGCGATGGATGATGGCGGTCTTGCTCATGTTGGCCTCCTTGATCTTCTCAATCCAAGGCCGGCACCCTAGTTTCCGTATCATGATACGGAGTCAAGCATGGGTGTGAGGACGATTGCGGGACTGGCGCGCGAGGGCGGCGTGGGGGTGGAGACGGTCCGCTTCTATCAGCGACGGGGCCTGATGCCGACGCCAGAACGATGGTCGCGCGACGGGATCGGCGCCGGCATCCGCCGCTATGGGGACGAAGACGTGCGCCGTCTGAAATTCATCCGCTCGGCCCAGACAGCCGGGTTCACCCTGGAGCAGATCAGGGAACTGCTGTCGCTGGACGCGGGCGAGGACAGGGCGCGCGCCCGCGTGCTGGCGGCCGAGCGTCTGGTCGCGCTGGACCGAACGATCGCCGATCTGGAAGAGGCGCGATCGGCCTTGAGGCGGCTGGCGAGCGCCTGCGCGTCAAAGGACAGCGGGCCCTGCCCGATCATCGCCGCCTTCCAGGGCGAAGCGGCCTGAGGTCAGGCTCCGTTATGGCGGCCGAACACTCTGGCCTGTCCCCTGCGGTCGATCAGCAGAGTAACGTAGGGTTCCCGACCCGCGGCCTCCATGCCGGGTGAGCCGGCGGGCATGCCGGGTGCGGCGAGCGCCACGGCATCGGGCCGTTCACGCAGCAGCCGGGCGACATCGGCGGCCGGCACATGACCCTCGACGGCATAGGCCCCCACCACGGCCGTGTGGCAGCCGGCATAGCGATCAGGCACGCCATAACGGGCCCGGACGGGGGCGAGATCATCGCGTTCGACCACCTCTACGGTCCAGCCCGCGCCGCGCATGTGGGTCACCCAGCCGTTGCAGCATCCACACCACGGAGTTTTGTAAGCGGTCATCCGCCGCTCCTGGGCGAGCGCGGAAGGCGCCGCCAGGGACAACGCGCCGCCGATAATCAGGCGACGGCTGGGCTGGAGTACGATCCGGCGCATCAGTGGACCATGAAGCGGACGTCGCCCGTCATCTGGTGTCCGTCGGCACCCTCCGCGGTCCAGCCCAGGACGTAGTTGCCGGGGGCCAGGGTCGGCAGATCGGCCGACACCCGGGTCGTGGCAGCGGCGGCGGCGACGGGGACGTTCACCGCCGCCTGACCGTTGGCGGTCACGGTGACGGACTTGAGCGTCATGGCGTGCGGGAAGCTCGCGGTGAACCAGTCGGGCGATCCGTTGGTCATCGCGCCATCCGCCGGGCTGGTGACAAGGTCGTGCGCAGCATGGTGGCCAGGCGCAGCTTGGCTATGACCGGCGTGCGCATCCTGGCCCTTGTCAGAACAGCAACAGCAGGCCGCTGCGGCCTGGGCCAGCGTTGGGACCACCAGGGCCAGGGTCATGGCGACGGCGGGGATGATCTTGCGCATGGACAACTCTTCTAGAACCAGGCCCTGAGGCCGATGACGAAACGGGTGTGTTGGGGCTCGCCGCCCGCCGCACGCGTGAAATCGGCGGTGTCGCCGAGTTCGCGGCTCCACTCCACGCCCACATACGGCGCGAACTCCTTGGCGATTTCATAGCGCAGGCGCAGACCGGCCTCGAAGTGGGTCAGGCCCGAACCCAGCCCCAGTTCGGGGATGTCGGCAGCCGAAGCCTCGACCTCGACGCGCGGTTGGAGGATCAGGCGCTGGGTGATGCGCTGGTCGTATTCGGCCTCGACCCGCGCCGTCAGATCGCCGTCGGTCGACAGGAAGGCTGCGGCGTCGACCTCCCACCAGTAGGGGGCCAGGCCCTGAAGCCCGAGCACCAGATGGGTCGGGTCCTCGCCGTCCTCGCGGAAATCCTGGCGCACGCCCGCCTGCATATCCCAGAATGGCGAAATGGCCCGGCTATAGAGCGCCTGAACCTCGCCCTCGGCCTCCCCGTCGAAGTCCCCTTCGCCCTCGGACTTCCACCAGAAGCGGTTGATGTCGCCGCCGGTCCAGCCCGCGACGTCCCAGGTCCAGCCCTCCTCGCCGTCGTCGAAGCCGACCTCCAGTCGGTCGACGATGACAGCGGTGGCCCGCACGTCGCCGTTCTCGCGTCTCAGCAAGCTACGCGCGCCGGTCATCCGATCCGCCCCCCAGATCGCGTCGGCGGCATGGGCCGGGCCCGACAGGGCGGCGAGCGGCAGGGGCGGCTGGCGCGGGCGGCCTTCGTCATCCGCGCTGGTCGGGACGTCCGGCGGGCTTCCGGTGGCATGGCCGCCCATGTCGTGTCCGGCATGGGGGTCGGCCTGGGCAGGCATGGCATGACCGGCGTGAGGGTCAGACGCCAGCGACGGCGCGCCGATGTCATGCCCGGCGTGCGGGTCCGGCGTCTGTGTCGGCGTAGGCATGACGTGTCCCGCGTGCGGGTCGGCCACCGGGGCCTGAACCGGAGGCCGGGCGGGCGCCGCATGCTGGCTGTGATCCTGGGCGGTCGCGGCGCCGGCGGCCAGCAACAAGGGAGCGAGCGCCGTCAGAAGCCGGATCATGCTGCCGCTCCGTCCAGCGGTCGGACAGTGACGACATTGAACATGCCCGCGTGCATGTGCATCAGCATGTGACAGTGGAAGGCCCAGTCGCCCGGCGCGTCGGCCGTGAGGTCGAAGGTCACCTTCGAGCCCGGCGCGACATTGACCGTGTGCTTCAGCGGCTGATGCCCGGCCGGACCGCCCGTCACCAGTTCGAAGAAGTGGCCGTGCAGGTGAATGGGGTGGGCCATCATGGTGTCGTTGACCAGGGTCACGCGCACTCGCTCGTCGCGCTCGACGCGGATCGGCTCGACGATCTCGGAGAACTTCCTTCCATCGAAGCCCCACATGAACCGTTCCATGTTGCCGGTCAGGTGGATTTCCAGCGCCCGCGAGGGCGGCCTCTGGTCCTTGTTGGGAGCCAGCGAAACAAGGTCCGTATAGACCAGCACCCGGTGCGGTACGTCCTCCAGCCCCATAGGCCGTTCGCCCAGGCGATTGGCCGGGTCGGAGGAGATCATGTCCACCCCGACCCCGACCGCCATGCCGGCGGGGGCATTGTCCGGGTTGCGCATGTCGTGATCCATGCCCCCGTGATCCATCTGCGTCGCCGCCGGCTCAGCATGTCCCGTTGCCGACTGATCCATAGCACCGTGACCCATGGCGGAGTGGTCCATGCCCGCCATGCCGCCCATGCCCATGTCGCGCATGGTCAGTGTCGGCACCTCGCGCAGCGGCGGGACTTCGGCTGTCATCCCAAGCCGAGGCGCCAGCGTCGCACGCGCCATGCCGGACCGGTCCACCGACTCGGCGACCAGAGTGTAGGCACGATCGTCCATGGGGCGGACGACGACATCATAGGTCTCGGCGACCGAAATCTGGAACTCGTCGGTCTCGACCGGACGCACGTTCTCGCCGTCGACATTGACCACCGACATGGCCAGGCCCGGGATACGCACGTTGAAGATCGACATGGCCGAGGCGTTGATGATCCTCAGACGCACCCTCTCGCCGGGGCGGAACAGGCCGGTCCAGTTCTCGGCCGGGCCGTGGCCGTTGACCAGATAGGTGTAGGTCGTCCCGTTGACGTCGGCGATGTCGCGCGGGTCCATCCGCATCTGGCCCCACATCCGGCGGTCAGCCAGCGACATCCCGTCGTCGCCAGAGATCAGACCGGACAGGGTTGTGCGCGACTGGTTGAAATAGCCGGGGCTCTTCTTCAGCCGATCGAGGATTTCGTGGGGATGCAGGAAACTCCAGTCCGACAGCACGATCACGTGCTCGCGGTCATAGGCGACCGGATCGACCCCCGCCGGGTCGATGATCAGCGGCCCATAGTGGCCCATCGCCTCCTGCAGGTTGGAGTGGCTGTGGTACCAGAAGGTGCCCGACTGGATGACGGGGAACTCGTAGTCGAACGTCTCGCCAGGACGGATGCCCGAAAAGCTGACGCCCGGCACGCCGTCCATGTGGAAGGGCAGCAGCACGCCATGCCAGTGGATCGAGGTGTCCTCATCCAGGGTGTTCGTGACTGACAGCCGCGCTGTCTGACCTTCACGCAGGCGGATCAGCGGGGCCGGCAGGGTGCCGTTGACCGTGATGGCGTGCCCCGTCCGACCACCGACCGTGAACGGCGAATGGCCGACGCTGAGCCGAACGTTCGGGCCCTCCAGAGTGGGCAAGTCAGCGCGCAGCCCCGCTGACCCGCTCTGGGCCCAGGCGGGCAGAAGCCCCTGGGCGGCGAGCAGCCCCGTGCCGCCCGCAAAGCCGCGCAGCAGGGCGCGGCGGTCTGTCTGGATCACTCTCATGCGTCAGTCTTGGCCCATATGTCTGACTGGCCTTACGCCAGAACCGCGCGGGCCCCTCGCGACGGCTGGTCGCAGGCGCTCAGTCGGACGTACCGAGTCGATCGAGCAAGGCCTTGCGGGCGCGGGCGATCCGCAGCTCGACCGCCTTGGACGACAGCCCGAGTATCTGGCCGACTTCGGCATGGGATCGGCTTTCCAGAACCGCGAGAAGCAGCGGCGCGCGCTGACCGTCAGGAAGTTCACGCAGAGCGCGGTTCAGGCGCTCCACTCGCTGCCGATCATCCACCCGGTCTTCGGCCCCGGGCGACGGGTCACCGACCGCCATAGCCTCTCGCGCGTCCAGGCCCATGACGCCCCGGACAAGCCGACGCACGCGGCGACGGCGGCTCCAGTCCCGGCATTTGTTCAGGGCGATGGTTCGCAGCCAGGCGCCGAACGGTCGGTCGGGATCGTATCTCCGGATCGACAGCCAGGCGGCCGCGTAGGTCTCCTGGGCTAGATCCAGCGCCTCGTCCGGATCACCGACATAGCGGGTGACGAAACGGTGCAGGTCGCCTTTTGTCGCCGTCATCAGGCGCGAGAAGGCGGCCCGGTCTCCCAGAGCCGCCTGAACTTCGTCAGTGTCGCCGCCCCCCACGCCGGCTTCAGTCAGCGTCGGCGCGCAAGGTCTCGACCACGGCGCGATCGAATTCTTCCGCCTGTTCGGGCGTCAGCACGGCGCGCATCTCGAACACATGACGGATCGTCGCCATCTGGAGCTCGCCCATGGCGCCGTGGAAATGCTCGACGGCCGCCTGCACCTCGGGGGTGTCGCCCCGGCTCTGGGCGATCGCGGCGGACAGTTCCTGGTTCGCGGCGCGCACTTCGGCTTCCAGCGGCCCGCGTCGCGACGCGAAGGCGGCCTCGATCTGGTCCAGCCGGCGGTCCTGATCCGGGGTCAGGTCCAGCCGCTCGTGAACGATATGGTGCAGGTCAGCAGGCTGATCCTGCCGTGTCGACCAGGTCATAGCGCCCCAGGCGGCGGTCGCACCGACGACGGCTGCAAGGACAGCGGTGACAAGAGTGGACTTCAGGCCGCTCATCCGAGGACGCTCCGCGTATCCAGAGGCTTCGCCGCCATCCGGGTGCTGAACACCGTCAGCTCGCTCCGACCCGGGTCAACCGCCGGGGCGGATACTCCGCCGGCGACTCCGCCGATGCACGCCGCGACGCACAGGGCCGCGACCCGCAGCGTCCGTTCGCGTGCCCGCGCCTGCTTCAACGCGACCCGATCCCAGACGCCATCCTCCAAACCTTCCAGACCCTCCAGAGACCCAACTGTGGAAGGCGGGGTTTGCGCGATCAGGGTCTCCAGGTCTGTCATGCCGATCGTCTCCATGGGTCTCGTCCCTCTACGCACTGGTCCGACCACTCCCTCGCGAGGGGGGTGGTCGGCCATCGTAAACGGAGCATAGTCCTGATCCACATTTTCAAGGAGCCAACGATGAAGCGCCTGATCCTCGCCGCTGTTCTCGCCGTCCCGGCGCCCGCCGCGATGGCCGATGAGCCGGTCAGCACCTCAGTGTCTGCGCAGGTCGCCGATACGGCGGCAGCCCCGGCGACCGCGGTCGTGGACGCATTTCATGCCGCCCTTGGCGCGGGCGACGGGGAGGCGGTCCTCGCGCTGCTTACCGAGGACGTCGTGGTGCTGGAAGAAGGTGGCGCAGAGCGGTCGCGTGAGGAATACGCGGGTCATCACCTGCCCGCCGACATGACCTACGCCGCCTCGACCGAGGCCGAGGTCACCCGCCGCGTGGCCTGGGCCGAGGGCGACGTCGCCTGGGTTCTGACCGAGAGCCGCACCAGCGGCACGTTCAACGGGCGGGCCGTCGATCGCCGGACCGCCGAGACCATGATCCTGCACCGCCAAACAGACGGCTGGCGCATCCGCCATATCCACTGGTCGTCGCGCGCGCCGGCCTGAGCCTTACATTGAGGCCGGCGGCATCTGCACGCCCATCGCCGCGACCAAACCGAGCAGGGCCAGCCCCGCCAGCATCTCCAGACCGATGCTGGTCCGCAATCGCCGCACCACATTGGCCGTGTCGGCCCGGGCCTCGACGGCGTGCGACAGCGCGGGCGTCAAGGTGAGGCGGTTGTGCGCCGCCAGAGCGAACATCACGGCGAACAGAGCCAGCTTTGCGATCAGAAGGAGCCCCCAGGTCGAGCCTGGCACATGGCCAAGGCCCTCCGCACCGATCAGGAAGGCGGCATTGATCAGGCCGGTAATGACAAGGACCGCGACCGCGACCGTCCCGATGGAGGCGAACCTCGCCAGGGACCGCACCGCCAGGTCGGCCGCTTGTGTCGCTGGCCGGAACAACTGCAGGCAAAAGCCCGCCAGAGCGCCCAGCCAGACGCAGGCGGCGAGCGCATGGGCTATGTCGGCCGCAAGATGCCACAGGCCGATCGCCCCCTCGCTGGCGGCGCCATGCCCACTCCAGGCGAAACTGGCGACAGCCCCCGCAAAGGCGAGGATCGCGACAATCCCTCCCGACTTGCGGCGCCACGCGAAGAACAGGGCGGCGACCCCCAGCATAGCCAGTCCCGCCCGCACCACATGCGCGATGCCCAGGCCCGTGGACTGGACGACATAGCCGAGGGCTGCCGGGTCCAGCACCGCGGCCCAGCCTCCCGCCATCATCGCCGTCTGGGCCAAAAGACCGCCCACGGCCGTGACCGCGAGAGCGAGGCCAGCGATGACGGGGGCGCGTCCGGGGTATTGCGGACCGGGTTCGCTCAAGCCGAAAGCCTGGAACAGCGGCAGTCCGAGGGCCACGACGGCCGAAACGAACTGAAGCCAGCGCAGACCGACGACGGTCAGATCGATCGGCACCTCAGCGGACGGTGAAGCTGAAGGTCCCGGTCATTCGATGGCCGTCTGCCGCCGCGATCGCCCAGGCCACCCGGTAGACACCGGTCGTCAGCGGCGCGGCGAAGGACCCGCCCAGTGTCTTGCCGTCCTCTGACACTGCTTTGCCAAGGCTGACAGCACGGCCCCGACTGTCCTCGACCTCAACGGTCGAAAAAGGCGCGGCGAACCGCTCGCTGAAGGTCAGGCTGATCGTCCGGGGGGCGGTGACGGTGGCGCCGTTGCCGGGCGTGGCGGACACCAGTCGGGCATGGGCCAGCACAGGCGAGGAGATGAGCATGATCGCCGCAGTGGCAGCGACGACCGAATGAATACGAACCATGAGAACCTCCGGAGACACCCGGTTCTACGTCGGATCGCGCTCGATCCCTCGCCTGATGGATGAGCAGGCATCGCTCAACACGACGACGAAACGAACCTCAGAGTGCAGCACGCGGAAAAGTCACGACAAATCAGAGGGAAGAGATAGATGCACCGTGACTGTTACAGCTTCGGGCAAACGCGAGGCCCGCTCTGCAGGCTTCGTGTCCATCAGGATTCCATAGTGGAATGGCGCGGCCGGAACGAACGTCCGACCTTCAGATTGGCAGCCCGGACAAGTATCATTTATTTTCAGTTGCTTACGGTGGCCGCGCTGGAACAGGGCGCGAAAGGACCCCTTCTGGACGTCATCGCGTCAATGCGGGCGCCCCCTGCCCATCAGCCCGGACAGTGGCAAGCGCGGCGAGGGCGGACACGGGGTAACGCCGAAGCGCAGCAGTTCGGCCAGAATCGCGGCGGGCCAGTTCATCGCATTGTATGCGGCGAAGACTTCGAAAAACCCGTCACGGGTGAACGGAAGCATCGTCAGGCCCACAGAGATGGACGATCCGCTACCCGATTCTGGGCCCAACGCACGGGAGAGGGCAGCCCATGCCGAGCCACCCCACGCTGATTGCCTCAAGTCCGGTTGGTGGCTAAACGGGTCTTCGGAGCCCGGATATTTGACTCACGTCCTTCGCCACCTCTGCATTGGTCTGGGCGTCGCCCTCCTGGCGGCCATGAACCTGCACGGCGTGTCGCAGTCCCAGCACGACCTTGCCCATGCGGCCGACTGGCCCGCTGTCGCCTTGGTCGAGTCAGATCACGATCACCGTGCGGCTCACGTCCATATGGCTCCGGACGAGGTTCCGGATACCGACCCGGATCGGGACGGTGACGGGCCAATGCCGGTCGGCCATCACCATCACGGCGTCGCCGACGTTCAGGCTGCCATGCCAGCGTCCGGTCGGAGTCTGACGGACGCGTCGTCAGCTGCGTCTGCCCTTCGGCGGCCGGCGCCAGATCCGGCCTTGCCGAGCCATACCGGCGACGGGCCGGAACACCCTCCCAAACGGATGCGCACGGTCGTCTGAACCGGCGCGGCCTTTCGGCTGCGCGCAACCCGTTTTCCGGAGATACCCTTGAAGACCCCGACTGCCGGCTCTGCCGGATCGTGGGCGCGTCTGGCGGCCGTTTCGGCCGTGGCGCTCTCACTGGCGGCCTGGCCGTCCAACGCCGCCGTGGCGCAGGAGCCGACTGGCCCAGCCGCCAATGCCCCCGCCCTGTCCCTCGAACGGGCGCTGGCTCGCGCCGCCGAGGTGGACCCCGGACGTCCGGGCGTGGAGGCGCGTGTGCGCGCCGGTGACGCCGCCGTGCGCCAGGCCGATGTCCGGCCTAATCCGACGCTGGGTGTGATGGTGGAGAACCTGCCCACGCTGGGCGGCGGCAACATCATTGATCGCACCGAGACGACCCTGTCCTACGAGCAGCGGTTCGAACGGGGCGGCGATCGCCCAGCCCGTGTCGCTTTGGCTCGGGGCGAAGCCGCTCTGGTCCAGGCCGAAGCCGCGATCAGACGACTGGACCGGCTTGAGCAGGTGCAGCGCGCCTGGGCGGAGGCCCTGGGCGCCCAGGCCGATCTTGAGATCGCTGGCGAGCGTCTCGCCCTGGCCGAACGCTTCCAGACCGAAGTGCAGCGTCGCGTGGATATGGCGCGCGACCCCCTGTTCGCCGGCGCCCGCGCCGAAGCCGAATTGGCCCAGGCCCAGATCGACTTCGACCAGGCCGAGATCCAGGCCCGTCTGGCCCGCGCCACGCTGGGGCGGTTCTGGATAGGGGCGTCGGATTTCACACTCGACCCGGCCGACTTCGAGGATACCAGCGCCGCGCGGGAAATCGCCGGGGCCGCTGCCGAGATCGACCTCGCGGTTCTGGCCGCGCAGCGCGATGTCGCCCGGGCGAGGGTCAGCGTCGAACAGGCGCGGGCCACGCCCGACGCCACCGTCAGCGTCGGCGTCCGCCACTTCTGGGACGGGCAGGACCTCGGCCTCGTCGTCGGCGGGTCTATCCCGCTCGGCCGCTACGACCGGAATGAAGCCGCCATCGACCGCGCGAGGTTTGAGGGCGTCGCGGCCGAAGCCGACATGGCGGCGCTCCGGCAGGAACGCGAGCGGGAGATCGCCCGCCTCCAGGTTCTCCTCGCTTCGCGGGCGCTGGAAGCCCGACGTATCGCCGCCGAGACGCTGCCCCAGGCCGATCGCGCCGTTGTGCTCGTGCGCGAAGGCTTCGCGCGGGGGGGCTTCACCTACAACGACGTCATCGCTGCACAAAGCGCGCTGCTCGCCACAAGGGCCCGCCGCGTCGGCGTGCTCAAACAGTTTCACATCGATCGCGCCCGCCTTGACCGGCTGACCGGCGCGCATGCCGACCTGCTCGGCCTGGAGACCCGCTCATGATCCGTCACACCCCATCGCGGCGCATCATCGCCGCCTCGCTAGTGGCGCTCGCGGTCGGCGTGTCGGCCTGCGGACAAGGCGCGGCCGAAAAGGCCGAGGGCGAAGTCGCCGCCGGCGGCTATGAGCGCGGTCCCCATCGCGGGCGGATGCTGCGCGACGGCGACTTCGCGCTGGAGGTCACGATCTACGAGGAGGGGCCGGAACCGCTGTTCCGCCTCTATCCCTATCTCAAGGACAAGCCGGTCGATCCGCGGCAGGTGCAGGCGACCATCGCCCTGGGCAGAACCGGACCGAAGACCGACCGCTTCACCTTCACGCCCGAGAACGACTACCTCACCGGCCCCGGGGTGGTGTCCGAGCCGCACTCATTCGACGTGACGGTGACCGCCACCCATGCCGGCAAGCAGCACCGCTGGGCCTATGCGTCCTATGAAGGTCGCACGACCATCGCCGCCGATGCCGCCCGGGCCGGCGGCGTCACAGTCGAACGGGTCGGACCCGCAACTCTGGGCGAGAGCCTGGCCTTGACCGGCCGGGTCGAGATCACGCCGGAGGGCCAGGCCGAGGTCCACGCCCGCTATCCGGGTCGGGTGATGGCCCTGAACGTCGCCCTCGGAACCCGGGTCTCTCGCGGGCAGGTCATCGCCCGTGTGGAGTCCAGCGAGAGCCTCCAGACCTATGCGATCACCGCGCCGATCTCCGGCATGATCGTGGCCAAGAACGTCAACGTCGGTTCGATCACCGGCGGCGGCGAGCCGATGCTGATGATCGGCGATCCCACCCGGCTTCACGCCGAGTTCCTGCTCTATCCGCGCGACGCCGAGCGGGTGCGCGCGGGCCAGCCGGTGGTCGTGAAGAGCCTGGCGGGCGACTACACCTTCAACGGCCGGATCGAGGCGGTGCTGCCCTCGGCCGATCTGACCAGTCAGGTTCTGATCGCTCACGTCGACCTGCCCTATCAGGGCGGCATCTGGAGACCCGGTCTCGGCGTGTCGGGGGAGGTGCAGGTGGGGTCGACTCCGGCGCCGCTCGCTGTGCGCACCCGGGCGCTCCAGCCGTTCCGCGATTTCACCGTGGTCTATGCCCGCTTCGGCACGACCTATGAGGTGCGGATGCTCGAACTGGGCCGTCGCACGCCCGAGTGGACCGAGGTCCTCAGCGGCATCGAACCCGGCGTCGAATATGTGGTGGACGGCGCCTTCCTGATCCGCGCGGACGTCGAGAAGTCCGGCGCGAGCCATGACCACTAGGGGCGCTGATCAATATGCTCGAACGCATCATCGCGCTGTCGATCCGCTTTCGCTGGGTCGTCATGGCGCTCGTGGTCCTGGCCTGCGCGGTCGGCGTCTGGAGTTTCCAGCGCCTGCCCATCGACGCTACGCCCGACATCACCAACGTCCAGGTGCAGATCAACACCGAGGCTCCCGGCTTCTCGCCGCTGGAGTCGGAACAGCGGATCACCTTCCCGGTCGAAACCGCGATCGCGGGCGTGCCGGGGCTGCAATACACCCGCTCGGTCTCGCGCTACGGACTGAGCCAGGTGACGGTCGTCTTCGAGGACGGCACAGACATCTATTTCGCGCGCCAGCTGGTCAACGAGCGGCTTCAGGCCGCGAGGGGGCAGTTGCCTGAGGGCCTGACGCCCGAGCTCGGGCCCATCACCACCGGGCTCGGCGAAATCTTCATGTATACGATCGAGGCCGAGCCTGCCGCACGCCGGCCCGACGGCGAACTGTACACACCCGAAGACCTGCGCACGCTCCAGGACTGGGTCATCCGTCCGCAACTGCGCAACACGCCGGGCGTCACCGACGTCAACACCATCGGCGGGTTCGAGAGGCAGTATCACGTCACCCCCTGGCCCGACCGTCTGGTCGCCTACGGCGTCACCATGGCCGAGGTCGTGGAGGCCCTGAACCGGAACAACGCCAACGTTGGGGCCGGCTATGTCGAACGCTACGGCGAGCAGTATCTGGTGCGCGTCCCGGGCCAGGCGGAAGGCCTTGAAGACCTCGGGGCGATCACCGTCTCCAACCGCAACGGCGTGCCCGTCCGGGTGGCCGACGTGGCCGATCTGGTCATGGGCGAGGAACTGCGCACGGGCGCCGCCACCGAAGACGGCCGCGAGGTCGTGCTCGGCACCGTGTTCATGCTGGTCGGGGAGAACAGCCGCACCGTCGCCCGGGCGGTCGCCGCCCGGCTCGACGAAGCAGCCGGGGCGCTGCCCGCAGGAGTCCGGGCCGTGCCGGTCTATGACCGAACCGATCTGGTCGATCGGGCGATCCACACTGTCGAGAAGAACCTGCTGGAAGGCGCGCTTCTGGTCATCGTGGTGCTGTTCCTCCTGCTTGGGAACATTCGCGCCGCCCTGATCACGGCGGCGGTCATCCCCATCACCATGCTGATGACCATCACCGGCATGGTGCGGACCGGTGTGTCAGGCAATCTGATGAGCCTCGGGGCGCTCGACTTCGGGCTGATCGTCGATGGCGCCGTCATCATCGTCGAGAACTGTCTGCGTCGCTTCGGCGAGGCGCAGCATCAGCAGGGTCGGCTTCTGACCCGTAGCGAACGTTTCGCCCTGGCCGCCTCGGCTTCCAGCGAGGTGATCCGGCCGTCCCTGTTCGGGGTGCTGATCATCACCCTGGTCTATGTGCCGATCTTCGCCCTGACCGGGGTCGAGGGGAAGATGTTCCACCCGATGGCGATCACGGTCGTCATTGCCCTCACCTGCGCCCTGGTCCTGTCGCTGGTCTTCGTGCCGGCCGCCGTGGCCATGTTCGTCACCGGCAAGGTCGAGGAAAAGGACAGCTTCGTCATGCGCGGAGCGCGGCGCTTCTATCAACCGGCGCTGGAGATGGCCCTGCGCCTGCGCGTGGCTTTCGTCGCGGTCGCGGTCGCCCTGGTCGCGATCGCCGCCCTGGGGGCCAGCCGGATGGGGTCGGAGTTCATTCCGAACCTCGACGAGGGCGACATCGCCCTGCACGCCCTGCGCATTCCCGGCACCTCCCTGAGCCAGGCCGTGCAGATGCAGACCGCCCTGGAGCGGCGCATCGCGCAGTTCCCGGAGGTGGAGCGGGTGGTGGCCAAGATCGGGACGGCGGAGATCGCCACCGATCCGATGCCGCCCTCGGTCGCCGACACCTTCATCATGCTGAAGGACCGCAAGGACTGGCCGAACCCGCGCAAGCCCCGGGACGAACTGCTGGCGGAAATGCAGGCGGCCGTCGCCGAGATACCAGGCAACAATTACGAGTTCACCCAGCCGATCCAGATGCGGTTCAATGAACTGCTGTCCGGCGTCCGGGCAGACGTGGCGATCAAGGTGTTCGGCGACGACCTCGACGAGTTGCTCGAAGTCGGCAACGCCGTCGAAAGCGTCATCAGCGGCGTCGAGGGAGCCGAGGACATCTCGGTCGAACAGGTGACCGGCCTGCCGGTGCTCCAGATCAGACCCGACCGCGCCGCCCTGTCGCGACTGGGCATCAGCATGGACGACGTCCAGCAGGTGGTGTCGGCTTCGATCGGGGGCGTGGTCGCCGGCCAGGTGTTCGAGGGTGACCGACGCTTCGACGTCGTGGTCCGCCTGCCCGAGACCCTGCGGCAGGATACCGAGACCATCGGCCGTCTGCGCATCCCGGTGCCTGGCTCTGGCGGAACCGCCTTCGTGCCGCTCGATGAGATCGCCACCATCGCCGTGGAGACGGGACCGAACCAGATCAGCCGGGAGGACGGCAAGCGTCGCGTGGTGGTCACCGCCAATGTGCGGGGTCGGGACCTCGGCTCATTCATTGCCGAGGTGCAGGAGAAGGTCGGAGCCGAGGTCGAGGTCCCGGTGGGCTACTGGATCAGCTACGGCGGCACCTTCGATCAACTGATCTCGGCGGCAAGGCGCCTCCAGTTGGTGGTGCCAGTGGTGCTGCTGCTCATCTTCGGCCTGCTGTTCGCCCTGTTCCGGTCAGTGAAGGACTCGGCCATCGTCTTCTCCGGCGTGCCCCTGGCGTTGACCGGGGGCGTGGCGGCCCTGGCCATGCGGGACCTGCCCCTGTCGATCTCGGCGGCGGTCGGCTTCATCGCCCTGTCCGGCGTCGCCGTGCTGAACGGCGTCGTCATGGTCAGCTTCATCCGCACCCTCATCGCCGAGGGCAGGCCGCTCGGCGAAGCGATCCGCGAGGGCGCCCTGACACGTCTGCGGCCGGTGTTGATGACCGCCCTGGTCGCCAGCCTGGGCTTCGTGCCCATGGCGCTGAACGTCGGGGCGGGCGCCGAGGTCCAGCGCCCGCTGGCCACGGTCGTGATCGGGGGGATCCTCTCCTCGACCATCCTGACCCTGCTCGTGCTCCCCGCCCTGTACAGCCTGGTCCATGGCCGTCCGCCAAGCCCTGCCGGCGCGCGGCCCGCCTGGATCAACCGTCTTCCCTTCAACCGGAGCAAGGCATGACCGCCACGACCCATCGATGGGCTGCCTGGCTGAGGACGCCCGCCGGCGTCCTCGTGCTCGGGCTGCTGATTCTGTTCCTCAACGGCCTGCTGACAGCCGCCTTCGCCCACGGCGTCGCCGACGGCGACAAGGGCTACATTCAGGAGACCTCGGGCTTCCTGTTCTGGCCGTTCCTGTATCTGGGGGCCAAGCACATGGTCACCGGCTACGACCACCTGTTGTTCCTGCTGGGGGTGATCTTCTTCGTCTACCGGATGAAGGACATCAGCATCTATGTGACGCTGTTCGCCATCGGCCACTCCTCGACCCTGCTGCTGGGTGTGCTGACCGACATCAGCGTCTCCAGCTATCTGGTGGATGCCATCATCGGCCTGTCGGTCGTCTACAAGGCGCTCGACAACATGGGGGCCTGGCAGCGCTGGTTCGGTTTCCAGCCCGACACCAAGGCCGCGACCCTGGTGTTCGGCCTGTTCCACGGCTTCGGCCTGGCGACCAAACTTCAGGACTTCAACATGTCGCCCGACGGCCTGATCGGCAATCTGCTGGCGTTCAACGTCGGGGTCGAGATCGGCCAGCTTCTGGCCCTGGGCGCCATCCTGATTGTCATGGGCTTCTGGAGGAAGACCTCCGGCTTCTGGCGCCACGCCTATACCGCCAATGTGGTCGTCATGACCCTCGGCTTCATTCTGGCGGGCTATCAGCTCGTCGGCTTCTTCGTCGCCTGACCGGAGACTTGACCCATGTATAACGCCAACAAGCCCGACGCCTTCGAACTGCCCTCGACGGGCATGCTGCTGAAATCGACCGGCATCGCCGTCGTGGTCGCCTCCGCTCTTCTCGTCACTGTCGTCCTGCCCGCCGAATACGGCGTCGATCCGACCCGGATCGGATCCCTGCTCGGTCTGACCGAGATGGGGCGCATCAAGATGCAACTGGCCGCCGAAGCCGAGGCGGAAGAAGCGGGTCTCGCTTTGGCGGCGTCCGCCCCGGCCGCCGTCACCACGACCGCCCACGTCACCCCTGCCGACACGGCCGCTGCCCCGTCCGGCCAACGCACGGACGAAACCGTCATCACCCTCGCTCCCGATCAGGGCGCCGAGATCAAGCTGGTGATGGAGGAAGGCGCGCGCGTCGACTTCACCTGGACGAGCAGCGGCGGTGCGGTCAATTTCGACACCCACGCCGACCGACCTGGCACACCCTACCACGGCTATGGCAAAGGCTCGGAGCAACGGGTCGAGGGCGAACTCGTCGCTGCATTCACAGGCAGCCACGGCTGGTTCTGGCGCAACCGCACCGGCGAGCCGGTGACCATCACCCTGCGCACTGAGGGGGCATATTCAGAGGTCAAGCGGGTAGTCTAGATGCTCTACTTCATCCTCAAGGCCGCGCTCTCCGGCGTGATCATCGCGGCCATCTCGACCGTGTCCAGACGCTATCCCGGATTTGGCGCGCTCATCGCGTCTCTGCCACTGATTTCGGTGCTCGGCATGATCTGGCTGTGGCGCGATCGTCCGGACCCCGCGAACATGGCTGACCATGCTATGGCGACCTTCTGGTTCGTCTTGCCCTCCCTGCCGATGTTCCTCGCCATCCCCGTCCTGCTGAAAGCCGGCGTCGACTTCCGGGCCGCCCTGATCGTCGGATGCCTGCTCACGATCGTCCTCTACAGCCTGATGATCTGGCTCGGGCCGAGGTTAGGTCTGCGGCTGTAATCGACGCTCCCCCTACCATCTACCCGGGGTCAGACCTGTCGTCTGTTCGGCAGAAGGCGCATCGAGCGAACGATTCCCTGGGGCCTGTCCCGACCGAGCCGGCCACACCGGCGCAACTGACCCTTCCCGGATATCTCCTCCAGTCGTTCTGACAAGGAATCCAGCGACGAGGCGACCAGAGAACCCCAGACTATCTCCGCCGGAAAATCTTCACTGTTCCAACGCCTGAAAACCACCTTCGGGGTTACAGATCGCACCAAAGGACCTGGTGCCATTTCTGCTCGGCGCCCGGAAAAGACGTCGGCGCGGTGCCGGGAACACGACATTCCGATCTGCAAGGCGGCGCGGGTGCGTTCGACGACGGCGTCGAAGTCGTCCTCGATGGTGCGGGCGTGGAAATAGCTCCTGTCGTCTATCCTTCGGGTTTGTCGCGGTAGATGTCGCAGAGCAGGGCGATGAGGCGGGCGGCGCCTGGGTCGGAGATGTGGTAGTAGATGGTCTGGGCCTCGCGTCGCGGAGCAATGACGCCGGCCTGGCGCAAGCGGGCGAGATGCTGCGAACAGGCCGACTGCGACAGACCCGCGTAGCCGGCCAGATCGCCGACCGCGCACTCGCCTTCACCGAGCCGGCACATCAGCATCAGCCTCTGCTCGTTGGCGAACAGCTGCAAAAGCCGGGCTGCGGGAGCCGCACTCGCCTCAAGCTTGGCAAGGGCGGCGGCGTTCGGCATGGGCAAGGCGTCTTTCATGGCGTCTCTTCCGCGGGGCCGGGCGCGGCCAGGGGTCGGCCGTCGTCCTTCAACGCGATATAGATTGCAGGGATCACCAGCACCGTCAGAATCGTCGAGGAGATCAGGCCGAACAACAGGGAGATCGCCAGACCCTGGAAGATCGGGTCGAACAGGATCACCGCTGCCCCGATCATCGCCGCCAGCGCGGTCAACAGGATGGGCTTGAAGCGGATGGCCCCGGCCTCCAGCAGCACCTCACGCAGGGGGCGTCCGGGCGTTCGGGCATGGCGGATGAAGTCGACCAGCAGGATCGAGTTTCGCACGATGATCCCCGCCAGGGCGATGAAACCGATCATCGAGGTGGCGGTGAACGGCGCTCTGAAAAGCATGTGGCCGATGACGATGCCGATCAGGGTCAGGGGGATGGGCGTCAGGATCACCAGCGGAATGCGGAAATCCTTGAACTGGGCGACGACCAGAACATAGATCCCCAGCAGGGCCACGCCGAACGCGGCGCCCATGTCGCGGAAGGTGACCCAGGTGATCTCCCATTCGCCATCCCACAGCACCGTGGGAACCGTCTCGTCCGTAGGCTGGCCGTTGAGCCGGACCTGGGGGCGCGGCAGCCCCTTCCAGTCGTGCGCCTCGATGGCCGCGTCTATGGCGAGGATGCCGTAGATCGGGGCCTCGAACTGGCCCGCCAGTTCGGCGGTGACCATCTCGGCGGCGCGGCCGTCGCGGCGGTAGACGGGCCAGCTGGCCAGCTCGTGACGCGCCTCGACCACCTCGCCCAGTTCGACCAGCCGCCGGCCGCCGTCGATTATGGTCACGGCCACCGGCATGACGGCCATCTGTTCGTTCCAGGTCCGGGCCGACTGGGGCAGGCGCACGGCGATCTCCACCGGGGTCCGCTCGTCGTCGCGCGCGGCGTAACCAAGGATCTGGCCGCCCATGACGGCGGCGATGGAGTCGTGGACCTCGCGCTCGGACAGACCGAAGCGCTCGATCTTCTCGCGGTCGGGGATCAGGCGCAGGACCGGGCGGCGGGCGCCGTAGCTGTTGTCGACGTCGACCACCGAGGGCTCGGCGCGGAACAGGGTCTCCAGCTCGGCGGCCACGGCGCGGCGCGTCGCGGGATCGGGGCCGTAGACCTCGGCCAGCAGGGTCGCCAGCACGGGCGGCCCCGGCGGGGCCTCGACCACCTTGAGCGACGAGCCGGCCGGCAGCGGCAGGTCGGCCAGACGCCGCCGAAGGTCGAGGGCGATGGCGTGGCTGCTGCGGCTGCGCTCGCCCTTGGGGGCCAACATGACGGCCAGATCGCCCTGTTCGGCGCCGGCGCGCAGGAAATAGTGGCGCACCAGGCCGTTGAAATTGAACGGCGCGGCGGTCCCGGCGTAGCTCTCCAGCGACTCGACCTCGGGCAGGCTCCCGGCCACGGCCGCGGCCCCGGCGAGGGTGCGTTCCGTGGTCTCGAGGCTGGTCCCTTCGGGCATGTCGAGCACGATCTGCAGCTCGGACTTGTTGTCGAACGGCAGGAGCTTCACCGGCACCGCGCGGAAGCCGAACATCGACATGGCCAGCAGGGTTGCGAGGCCGACAACGATCAGGAAGGTCCAGGCGCTGCGGCGCGAACGGATCACCGGCGTTGCGACCTTGCGGTAGAGGCGGCCCAGCATGCCGCCGTCCTGATCGTGGCCATGGCCGCCGGACAGGGTCTTGCGGGCAAAGCGGATCATCAGCCACGGCGCGATGACCACGGCGACGAAGAAGGAGAAGACCATGGCCGCCGAGGCGTTGACCGGGATCGGCGCCATATAGGGGCCCATCAGGCCAGAGACGAACAGCATGGGCAGGAGGGCGGCGACCACCGTCAGGGTTGCGACCACGGTCGGATTGCCGACCTCGGCCACGGCCTCGACGGTGGCCTGGGCGCGGCTGCGGCCGTCGTTCATGGCCCAGTGCCGGGCGATGTTCTCGATCATCACGATAGCGTCGTCGACGAGGATGCCGATCGAGAAAATCAGGGCGAACAGGCTGACGCGGTTGATGGTGTAGCCCATCAGGTTGGAGGCGAAGAGGGTCAGCAGGATGGTCGTTGGGATCACCACCGCCGTCACGCCCGCCTCGCGCCAGCCGATGGCGAAGCCAATCAGGATGACGATGGAGATGGTCGCGAGGCCGAGGTGCATGAGCAACTCGTTGGCCTTCTCGTTGGCGGTCTCGCCGTAGTCGCGGGTGACCACGACCTCGAGGCCGTCGGGGATCAGCGTGCCTTTCAGCGCCTCGACCCGCTGCATGACACCATGGGAGACCACCACGGCGTTGGCGCCCTGACGCTTTGCCACGGCCAGGCTGACGGCGGGCGTGCGGCTCCAGCCGTCGCCGCTCCGGGCGTAGTGGGCCGCGCGGGCCTGATCCTCGCGCGGGGCCTGAACGACGGTCGCCACGTCGCGCAGATAGACGGGCTCGCCGGCCATGGAGCTGACGGTCAGCAGGGAGGCGTCATCAGGCGTGGCCAGCCGCTCGCCCGAGCGCAGCGACACGGCCTGGCCCTGGTCGCGGAAGGCGCCTGCGGGGAAGCTGCGATTGGCCTGGGCGACAGTCTCCAGCACCGAAGACAGGGCCACGCCGCGCGCGGCCATGCGGGCGGGATCGGGCTCGACCCGGATCTCGGACGGTCGTCCGCCGACGATGAAGGTCAGGCCGACGTCCTCGACCTTGCCGATTTCGGTGCGCAGGCGGGCGGCGACGTCGTACAGGGCCTGGTCGCTCCAGCGTGCGGCGGCGTCGGCGCGCGGCGTCAGGGTCAGGACCACGGCCGGCACATCGTTGATACCGCGGGTAACGATCTGCGGCTCGGACACCCCGACGGGAATGGAGCCATAGTTGGCGCGCACCTTCTCATGCACGCGAACCGCCGCGTCGTCGGGATCGGAGCCGACGAGGAAGCGGGCGGTGACCATGACCTGGTCGTCCTGCACCTGGGTGTAGACGTGTTCGACGCCGTCAATGCTGCGGACGATGGCTTCCAGCGGCTTGGCCGCCAGTTCCGTCGCGTCGGAGGCGCTCAGTCCCGGGGCCGAAACCATGATGTCGACCATGGGCACGCTGATCTGCGGCTCCTCCTCGCGGGGGATCGACAGCACGGCCATCAGGCCGACGGCGATCGCCGCCAGCAGCATCAGGGGGGTCAGCGGCGAATTGAGCGTGGCCTTCGTCAGCCGTCCGGACAGGCCCAGGTTCATCGGGCCGTCTCCAGGGCCAGGACCACATTGCCTGCGGCGAGACCCGACAGCACCTCGACCCGGTCGCCGTTGACGGGGCCGCCCAGCTGGACCGGCGCCTCGCTGACGCGGCCGGCGCGGTCGATGGTGCGGACGAAGTCGATGCCGTAGCGGGTGGCGACGGCGCGGCGGGGAATGACCAGCGCGCGGCGCTGACCGACCGGAACCAGGACGGTGACCCGCTGCCCGACGCGGTCGCTGTTCAGGCCGGCGACCGAGATATCGGCGGTGATCTGGCCGCCGGTCGCAGCCGGATAGACCTGGGCGATGGTCCCGGCGCTGACGCCGGGCAG
Source organism: Brevundimonas sp. (assembly GCF_031412435.1). GTDB lineage: Bacteria > Pseudomonadota > Alphaproteobacteria > Caulobacterales > Caulobacteraceae > Brevundimonas. The sequence continues at coordinate 2,505 of NZ_JANODA010000085.1, read as the reverse complement.
GTCCTCGGACGAAACGACGACGCCTTGCCCGACCCGCAGGTTGCGGCCCTGGGCCTCGGGCAATTCCAGCCGCAGGACCAGCGGGCCTGCGGTGATGGTGGCGACCGACTGGCCGGCGCTGACCACCGAACCTGCGGGCACGTCAGCGGCGAGCACCCGCCCGGAGGTCGGGGCGAGGATTCGGCCCTGGGTTCCGGTCTCGGCGCTGGCCGAGCGCACAGCGCGCGCCGCACGCACCTGGGCGTCGGCGGCCCGGGAGGCGGCGAAGGCCTGATCGAGCCGGGCCTGGGCATAGATGCCGTGATCGAACAGGGTCTGGATCCGCGACAGATCGGCCCGGGCGCGCCCGGCCTCGGCCTCGGCGGCCGCGACCTGGGCGCCGTAGGCCGCTGTCTCGAGGCCGACCCGGTTGTCGACGACCACACCGATGATCTGACCCTGACGCACCGTGTCGCCCTCGCGCACGTTCAGCTGGGTGAGCGTGCCCGGGATACGGGCCCGCGCCTCGCCGAGATCGCGCGAAGCGACCACGGCCGAGGCCGGCTTGACCGCGTCGATCGGGGCTTCGGTCACGGTCAGGCGTTCGCCGCGCACCGGCGCGGTCGCCGCAATCTGAGGCTCTCCGCCGCAGGCCGACAGGGCGCCGGCCAGAAGGGCGGCTGCGGCGAGGGCGGGGAACAGGGCCGTGGGCGTTTTCATCTGGCCGTCCTTATGTAAGCTTGCTCTAATATTATATGTAGCTAATATGATTGCAAGCCTGAGCACTGTCCTCCAGCCGCCGGTCGTGAGCCTTGATACGGATCAAGGCAGGGCGGGTCGGGCCGGCGCAGGATCGGGCGTCAATGAACCGTCCCGGGAAGGAGACCGCACATGGATCGGCCCGCCATCGTTGTCATGGGCGCAGGCCTCGGCGGCGCCATCGCCGCCTATGAACTGCGCCACGTCCTGGGCGACCGCGCGCGGATCGTCATGGTGTCGAAGGGCGACATCTTCCATTTCACCCCGTCGAACCCCTGGGTGGCGGTGAACTGGCGCAAGCGCGAAGCCATCGAAGTCAGCCTGCCGGAGGTGATGAAACGCAAGGGCGTGGAGTTCATCAACGTCGCCGCGACGGGCGTCCGCCCCGCCGAGAAGGGCATCGATCTCGCCGACGGTCGCGCGCTTTACTACGACTATCTGGTGATCGCCACCGGGCCTGATCTTGCTTTCGACGAGATCCCGGGCCTCGGCCCAGACGGCCATACGGTGTCGATCTGTCATGTCGATCACGCGGTCGAGGCCGCCGTGGCCTTCGACCGCTTTGTCGAAAACCCGGGCCCGATCGTGGTCGGCGCCGTGCAGGGCGCCTCGTGCTTCGGCCCGGCCTATGAATTCGCCATGATCCTCGACACCGAGTTGCGCCGCCGCAAGGTGCGCGACAAGGTGCCGATGACCTTCGTCACCTCGGAACCCTACATCGGCCACCTCGGCCTCGACGGGGTCGGCGACACCAAGGGGTTGCTGGAAAGCGAGATGCGCCAGCGGCACATCAAATGGGTCACCAATGCCAGGGTGAAGGGCGTCGAGGCCGGCCTCATGCACGTCGAGGAGATCGCCGAGGACGGCGCCGTCAAGGCCAGTCACGACCTGCCCTTCGCCTATTCCATGATGCTGCCCGCCTTCCGCGGGGTCGAGGCGGTGCGCGGGGTCGAGGGGCTGACCAATCCGCGCGGCTTCATCCTGGTCGACAAACACCAGCGCAATCCAACCTGGCCGGACATCTTCGCGCTCGGCGTCTGTATCGCCATCCCGCCGACCGGACCGACGCCGGTGCCGGTGGGCGTGCCCAAGACCGGCTTCATGATCGAGAGCATGGTCACAGCCATCGCGGCCAATCTGAAGCAGATCCTCGACGGCGAGGCGCCGACGAACGAGGCCAGCTGGAACGCCATCTGCCTGGCCGATTTCGGCGACGGCGGGGTGGCCTTCATGGCCCAGCCGCAGATCCCGCCGCGCAACATCAACTGGTCGGCCAGCGGCCGCTGGGTGCACGCCGCCAAGGTCGCCTTCGAGGGCTACTTCCTGCACAAGGTTCGCAGGGGTCAGGCCGAGCCGCTCTACGAGAAGCTGGCTCTCGACCTGATCGGCGCCCACAAGCTGCGCCGCACGACCCAATCCACCCCCGCACAGGAGCCGAAGGCATGAGCCTCGATCGCGCCGTCATGATGTTCGCCGGCCTGATGGTGCTGGTCAGCGTCGCCCTGACCCATTGGGTTCACCCGGCATGGATGTGGCTGACCGTGTTCGTCGGCCTGAACCTTCTACAGGCGTCGATCACCCGCTTCTGCCCGGCTGCAAAGCTATTCGGGCGGCTGGGCATGCGGCCCGGGAGAGCGTTTCGATAGAACGGTCACCGTGCGGCTGCGGGCCGGGGTCGACGATCAAATCAGTCGAAGTCGGCAGCAGTGCCGCTGTCGGACGTCACAACTGGTTGGACCCCGGCAAAGAATGGCGCGCCCGGAACGA
>NZ_JANODA010000084.1:0-15166 GCF_031412435.1 Brevundimonas sp. | reverse complement strand
AATGCTCTGGGCGCCGTCAAGGACAGCCTGGATCGCGGCTCTTCGGCCGTTGATGTCGCCATGGCTGCCGGTGAATCCGTCTCCGACCTGCTGATCCAGCTGAAGGAAAAGGCCCTGTCGGCGACTGACAAGTCGCTGTCGACGGCTTCGCGCAAGGCTTTGAACGAAGACTTCAAGGCCATCCGCGACCAGATCACCACGGTGGTCTCGAACGCCAAGTTCAACGGCGTGAACCTGCTGGACAACTCGACCACGACCAATGGCTACAAGGCCCTGTCGAACACGGCCGGCTCCACCATCAAGGTGGCGGGTGAAAACCTGTCGCTGGGCGGCGCCAACGTGACCGTCGCGGCTACGACGACCATCGGCACCTCGACCCTGGCGACCACCGCTCTGACGGCCGTCAACGCTTCGATCGATAACGTGTCGTCCGCCCTGGCTCGCCTGGGCACCGGCGCCAAGTCGCTCGACACGCACCGCTCGTTCGTCGGAAAGCTCTCCGACGCTCTGGAAAACGGCGTGGGCAACCTGGTCGATGCAGATCTGGCCAAGGAAAGCGCACGACTGCAGTCGCTGCAAACCAAGCAACAGCTGGGTGTGCAGGCTCTGTCGATCGCCAACCAGTCGACCTCGATCCTGCTCGGCCTGTTCCGATAAGCCAATGGAAGGGCGGGACCTCGGTCCCGCCCGACCGTTCCCCAAGGGACGCCGGAAGCCCCGGCGTGAGGAGCCATGGACACCAATGCAAAGAGAGTAGGCGCAAGCGTTTCCCCCGTTGTCGCGACCACTTCGTCCGCGACTTCGAGCAAGGACTTCCAGAAGGATCGCGCAGCCAGGAAGGCCGAAGAGGTCGTCCGGTATCGCCTGATCATCGAGGAAGGCCCCAACCCGGGGACCTTCGTCTACAAGACCCTGGACAGCGCCACCGGTGAGGTCGTCCGCCAGTTCCCGCGAGAGCAGGTCCTGCGAATGGTCGAAAGCGGGGGCTACACGGCCGGGGGCCTGATCGACACGAGCGCCTGATTTTTCGGACGCCGGCCCAATCTTCCAGACCGCTCGGGAACGCCCGATGCGGTTAATCGTCGTGGTTTACCGCCGTTAACCATACGGGAACCGTTGCAGTCATAGCCTCTCGGCGAACATCCCGGGGCTAGAAGACCTATGACGACGAACAGCGTTCACACCAATGCCGCCGCCGCTGTCGCGCTGCAGAACCTGTCTCGGACCAACGACAACCTGACCGGGGTCCAGAATCGGATCTCGACCGGGCTGAAGGTCCAGGGGGCCAAGGACAACGCCGCCATCTGGGCCATCGCCCAGGGCCAGCGCGCCGACCTCGGCGCCCTCTCCGCCGTCAAGCAGAGTCTGGACCGCGCCACCTCCATCGCCGACGTCGCCATGGCGGCGGGCGAATCGATCTCCGACCTGCTGAACCAGCTGAAGGAGAAGGTCGTCGCGGCCAAGGACGTCTCGCTGAAGACCCAGTCGCGCCAGCTGCTGGACGCCGACTTCAAGGCCCTGCTGCGGGCCATCAAGTCGGCGGTCGACAACGCCTCATTCGATGGCGGCAACATCCTGAACGGCTCGCTGACCAACGGGCTGAAGTTCCTCGCCAACGCCGGCGCGACCCAGTTCGTGACCCTGTCGGGCAAGAACCTGTCGCTCTCGGGCTCGATCATCTCTCTCAGCCTGACCGACAGCCTGCTGACGGTCACCGGATCGACCACGGCCCTGACCAAGCTCGACGCCTCGATCAACAACCTGAACAAGTCGCTGGGCGACGTCGGCGCGCAGGCCAAGCAGATCTCGGCCCACAACACCTTCGTCTCGAAGCTCTCCGATACGATCGAGTCGGGCATCGGCAATCTGGTGGACGCCGACCTGGCCAAGGAAAGCGCACGACTGCAGGCCTTGCAGGTGCAGCAGCAGCTCGGAGCTCAGGCTCTGTCGATCGCCAATCAGGCGCCGCAGATCATCCTCAGCCTGTTCCAGGGTTAAAAGCGGCTGCCTGACTGGTGGCCGATTACGACGGGGGAGGGACGTCGTCGCGGCTGGTGCGCCCTGTCTCCGAACCCGTACAACGCCAGAAGGGACTGGATAAACGACTTCGGGAAGATCATGGCCTCGCTCCTGTCTGACGAGATGACAACACGATTCGCAATCCATCGTTCCCTGCGCAGACATTAATCTCCCATTGAGCCCGTTCGCGTACCCTCCCGCGTGGAGGATCGATTGGCGGTCAACAACAGCTATCTACTGGGTTTGTATGGGGGTTCTTACGACCCCTCGACCTCGGCTGCCCTGACGAACCTCATCACGAAAAAGGCGCAGCCGACCGCGCCCTGGAGCACTTCGGCCCAGGCGACGGCGCCCAAGCCTGACGCCCTGGTCCGCGCCGCGCTCGGCGGCCGCGCCTTCGTCAACGAGGACGCCGCCCAGCTCGATGTGAAGGGCGCCTCGGCCGACTACAGGAAACTGTTCGCCCTGTATCAGGGGCTGGAGACGCTGAACGCCCTCGCCAACCGCGCCTCGGTAAAAGGTCTGACCTCCACCGATCTGGCGCTGACCCACAAGCGGTTTGCTTCCGGGCTGGCCGAAATCAGTTCCTATATCGGCAAGGCCGAGTTCGACGCGCTCCGCCTTGTGCAGGGGACCTCGTCCTCGACGTCAAAGACCACGGCCGCCGTCCCCCGCGACAGCTCCAACTCCCTCACCGGCCCGGTCCACGAAGGCTCGCTGGATACGCCGGTCAAGGCGTTCGAGGGCGACACCAGGTTCAACATCACCATCAAGGTGCCGGTGGGTCTGAGCACCCAGACCACGGCCGTCCCGATCGACCTCAGCGAGATGGGCGCGACGCCGCGGACAATGGACAACGTCACGGGCTTCATCAACGGCAAGCTGGAGGCTGCCGGCTTCCAGACCCGCATCGGCCGCGACCAGATCAAGGCGACGCCGCAGACCGTACAGGTCTCCGGCAAGCCGGTGACCCTGCCGGCCGGCCCCGATCGATGGGCGCTCGCCATCCGGGGAACCTCGACCGAAACCGTCGGCTTCACAGCCGCCGAAACCTCCGACGCCGTCTATGTCGTCCAGTCTGCGGGCTCCCCTGCCACGACCGTGACCTCCACGGTCAATGGCGTGACGACCACGAAGACGACCGTCGCCGCCACCACCACCAACCAGATCCTCAAGTTCCAGAGCGACGGCGGCACAGCGGCCCAGCCCACCGGCGGCAATGTCGGAGAGACCCGGTGGGTCGATGGTCGCATTTCCCAGGAGAAGATGCCCGAAGGCGTCTCCGCCGTGCGCGCCAGCGCCGTCGGGCCTGACGGCTCCCTGTGGATCGTCGGCGACGTGACCACGGGCGGCGCCAACCAGCCGATCAAGGGCGTTCAGGACGTCGCCCTGATGAAGTACGACTCGGCCGGACGGCTGGTCGCGACCCGGACCCTCGGCGCATCCTCGACCGCCAGCGGCTACGCCATCGCCATCGATGACAACGGCGACGTCGCGGTCGCGGGATCGGTCACCGGCTCCCTGAACACCTCGACCACGGATGCGGGCAAGGCCGGAGAGGTCGCCAACCTCGCCGACAGCTTCGTCACTGTCTTCAACAAGGACGGCGAAGAACAGTGGACCCAGCGTCGCGGCGCCCGCGCAGCCGATGAGGCGACCAGCGTCTCCTTCGGCGACGGCGGCCTGGTCTATATCGGGGGGCGATCGAAATCGGCCATCACCGGCGCGGCGGCTGTCGGCGGCTGGGACGGCTATGTCCAGGCATTCAAGGCGGGTGAGCCCTATCCGACCGCCGGCATTGTCTCCAAGGCCGTGGCCCAGACCCAGTTTGGCACCGGCGGCGACGACAGCGTCGACGCAATGACCATTGATGGCTCCAACCTCTATACCGCCGGCGTCGAGGACGGTCACGCGGTCGTGCGCCGCTTCACCCTGGACGCGGCGGGTGTTCCGACCCTGGCCTCGACGCGCGACCTGGGCGCAATTTCGGGCGACATCGCGGGCATCGCGGTCGCCAACGGCAAGGTCATCCTGACCGGGACCAGCCGCGACAGCGGGCTCAACGCGGGAACGACCACCACGACCCATTCTGGCGGCAAGGACGTCTTCGTCGCCGCACTTTCGACCGACCTGACGGCCGCCGGAACCGACCGTCTAAGCTGGTACGGCGGAGCGGGCGAGGATTCGGCCGCCGATGTGAAGGTCCATGACGGCAAGGTGTGGATCACCGGCATCGCCGACCGCGACCCGGCCGCCAAGGATACCGACCCGACCAAGGCCTATCTGACCCGGCTCGATCCCCTGACCGGAGCGGTCGAATACAGCCGCACCTGGTCCGGCGACGGCGACCAGGCGAAACCCATGACCCTGGCGGTCGCATCCGGCGGAGCGAGCGTCCTGGACCGGCTGGGTCTCCCCCAGGGCGAGATCGACCAGAGCGATTCCAAGAGGCTGATCGACGCCACCTCCCTGCGGGTCGGCGACCGTTTCTACGTCAGCCCTGCCAATGGCGGCCGGGCCACGGCCGTGACCATCGACGCCAAGGACACCCTCGCCACCCTGGCCCGCAAGATCAGCGTCGCCTCGGGCGGCAAGCTCAAGGTCACCGTCGCCTCCGAGGGCGGCGCGGTCACCGGCAAGGACGGCGAGACGACGACGACGACCGGCGGCGTCCAGCGCCTCTCGATCATGGCCAAGGACGGCAAGACCGGCGCGATTCTGACATCCGGCGAGACGGGCCGCGACGCTCTTCTGGGACTCGGCCTGTCGGCGGGCTACGTCGGCCTGGCCACGGCGGATACGTCTGTGAAGACCTTCGGCCTGGGCCTGCCCGGCAACCTGACCCTGAACAACCCCGCCTCGATCGCTGCGGCCGGCGAAAAGATCCAGGGCGCGCTCAAGGCCATCCGCGACGCCTATCGCGGACTGGCGCCGCAGGATGCGACGGCCTCCGCCTCCGGACCCGTGCCCGCCTATCTGAGCAACCAGCTCGCCAATTATCAGGCCGCGCTCGCGCGCCTGACCGGATAAGCGGGCGCCGTTTTCGCTTCGCGGTTGACGCCCCGGGGCGGGGCGGGGTTATTGAGGCCTTCAAGGCCCGACGCCGCGCGAGCTCCGCTTCATGCAACTGCCCAACGACAATCGCGTCATTATCGCCATCGGCGTCGGTCTCGCCGTCCTGGCGGCCGTGGTGCTGGCCCTGGTGTTCGGCGGTAACAATGAGCCCGCCGCGCCCAAGGCTCCTGAGACCGAAGGCCCCGGCGGTCTGACGGTCGATGTCGGCGACGCCCCGTCGCTGGAGCCGACACGCGAACTGCGTTGCTTCGTCAATGGTCAGTTCATCGGCATGGCGACCCTGGCCGATTGCGCCCGGCGCAACGGTCTGGCGACCGACGCCCTCGACGTGGGTCTCGACGAGACCGGCAACCTCGCCGCCGCTCCCACCGCCTCCTTCGCCCCGCCCCCGACACTGCCGACGGCCGTCGAGACGGCCGATGTCGGCCTGACCGATCCCTATGACACCAGCGTCCCCGGCAAGTCCGAGACGCAGGCCCCACAGCCCGAACCCCGCGTCGAACGCGTGTCCGGAACGCCTTGCCTGCGCTACACGGGTTCGGACTGGCGTGAGCTGGGGCGCATGAGCCTCAACCAGTGCGTTCAGGCGCTGTACGCAGGCACCTGCGTCCGTCCCGGCGACGCCCAGTACGGCCGCCACGGCAACCTGACCCTGCGTCTTGTGCCCCGGCGCGTCGAGCAGTCCAACGACAACACGCGCTTCCGCATTCTGGCCGACCAGGATCGCAGCTGCCAGTTCCCGAGCCTGAACTGATGATCCGTCCCATCCTGATCGCATCGATCCTGGCGCTCCCGCTCATCGCCGGCTGCGCCCAGCAGGTGAAGGCTCCGACCGATACGGGCGTCTGCTACGCGGTGGAGCGGCCGGAGGGCGAGCCGGTCTTCAACGTCGTCGCGCGCGGTCAGGTCCAGATCGAGATGTGCGCCGCCCGTCTTGAGGAGATGCGTCTGCGGTTCCGCAGCATGGGCGTTACCCAGGAAGAGGTCACGGGCGCCTATCAGGGCCAGTTCATCTTCGTGGACCGCCGTGGCGTCTCGTTCGCGCGGACGCTTGAGGGCGCTCGGTTCTTCGCCCTGGCGCGGACGGGCGACGGTCGTCTGGCGGTGCCGGGCGCCATCGAGCGGGGCGTCACCGACCTGGGCGTCGTGGTCGAGGAAGCCCCGGCGCCGACGTTCCCGGGACAGTAGAACAAAGTCGGAACACGTGTTAACGGTTTCGCGGGCCCAGCCTGCGGGCCGACGATTTCAGGCCCCGGTCGCCAATGGCGGCCGGGAGCGATCAGAGAAAGAATTTCATCATGGCGGGAAGCGTCAACAAGGTCATCCTCATCGGCAATCTGGGTCGCGATCCGGAAATCCGCTCCATGCCGAACGGCGACCGCATCGCCAACTTCTCGTTGGCGACGTCCGAAACCTGGCGCGACAAGTCGTCGGGCGAGCGCAAGGAGAAGACCGAGTGGCACCGGGTTTCGGTCTTCAACGACAACATCGTCAAGGTCATTGAAAACTATGTGAAAAAGGGCTCGACCGTCTATGTCGAAGGCTCGCTCCAGACGCGCAAGTGGACCGACAAGGACGGCGTCGAGAAGTACACCACCGAGATCATCATCGGCCGCTTCAACGGTCAACTGACCATGCTGGGCGGCCGCGACGGCGGCGGAGCCTCACAAGGCGGCGGCCAGGGTTCGGGCGGTCGTTCGAACGACGACGACTACTCTTCGGGCTTCTCCACCGGCGGCGCCAACAAGCCCTCAGGCCCCCGCGAAAGCTACGACCTGAACGACGACATCCCGTTCTAGTCGGACCAGATCACCACGATCGAAACGTCGGCTCATGCATTGTGAGCCGACGTTTTTGTTTGTGCGTGCAATAGGGCGTCCGTGCCCGTAACCCCCGACAAGCCCCACAGCCCGCTGACCCTGCTGGAGATCGGCGCCATCGCCGCCATCGTGGTCATCTGGGGGGCGAACAATGCGGCGGCCAAGGTGGCCACCGAGGTCATGCCGCCGCTGCTGGTCGGGACGCTGCGCTTCGCCATCGCCGCCGTCTGCCTGATCCCCTTCGTGCGACCGCCCTTTCCGAACTGGAAGAGCCTGCTGCTGATCGTCACCCTGGGCGGGCCGCTGCACTACGGCCTGCTCTACTGGGGCTTTTCTCTGGCGGAGGACGTCAGTCCGGTCTCGGTCGCGGCCCAGCTGTGGATCCCGTTCACCAGCCTGTTCGCCTTCCTCCTGCTCGGCGAGCGGCTTTCGATCTACGCTCTCATCGGCATGGCCGTGTCGCTGATCGGCGTCGCCTGGATGTCAGCCGACCCGCATGCCCTGCACGACTGGCCCGCGATCGTGCTGATCGTCGGCGCCACGGCCTGCTGGGGCATCACGACCGTCATCGCGCGGCGCACCACCTCGATCCCGCCCCTGAAGATGCAGGGCCTGCTGGCGTGCGTCGCCCTGCCGACGCTCGCGTTCGGCTCGGCCATGTTCGAGACGGGTCAGGTCGAGGCCGTGCGCTCCGCCACCCCCCTGATCTGGGTTTGCCTGCTGTGGGCCGGTGTCGTGTCGTCGGTCTTCGCCACCTCGATGGTCTTCTGGCTGGTGCAGAAGCGCGAGGCCGGACGGGTGACGCCCTATTTTCTCGTCACCCCGGTCGTGTCGATGGCCATCGGCTGGGGCTTCCTGGGCGACGTTCTGACGCTCCAGATCCTGACCGGCGCGGCCCTGACCATGGGCGGCGTCGCCGTCGTGGCCCTGGCGGAGCGCGGTCTTCGCGCCGGCGCCGCCAAGGCCTGAGGCTTCGGTTTAACCGGCGGCCATCACGCCGCAGGCCACCCGGTCTCCGGCGCCGCCGATCGGCTGGCTGACGTGGTCGTCGACATTCGCGTGGATGACGATGGCCGACCCGTCCGCGTCCCACAGCCACTGGCCGGGCCCGTCGTTGGCGATCCGGGCGCGGCTGGTGAACAGTTCCGCAGAAATCGAGCCGTCCGGCGAGGCGAAGATGTTGGGCAGGTCGCCGTCGTCCGGCCCTTCGGCGTTGAGCAGGCCGTGCGGCGCCTTGGGCTCGCCGTGGTTCACATGAGCCCCGGCCGAGGTGAAGGGCGCGGCGCATTCGCCGACGGCGTGGATATGCACGCCATGCCAACCCGGCGTCAGGCCAGTCGCCTCGATCCGGATCAGCAGGCCTGTCGCACCCTGCGTCAGCACAGCGCGACCGATGCGTGCGCCCGAGGCGTTGACGAGGGTCGCCTCGCCGAAATCGCCCGGCGTCGCCCGCATCGTGACGTGATCGCGGTAGTCGTTGGCGGTCACGCTGACGCAGGCTCCCAGAGGGGCGGCGAGAAGGGCGACGGTGAGGGCGACGGTGCGCATGGATTTGGTCCTTTCACGGATGGGCCGAAAGCCTGTGAAAAGGGCTGCGAAACTTTGCCTCGCGGCCCCCCGGGTGCTAGAAATCACCATAGCGGATCACGTTCCGATTCCGGCCATCTAAAGCCCAAAATCCTTGACCGACGACAGCTACGAAAACGCCGCACCTCCTCCGGTGGGCGGCTCGGACATTTCCATGATTTCGATCGAGGACGAGCTGAAACGCTCCTACCTCGACTACGCCATGAGCGTGATCGTCAGTCGCGCGCTGCCGGACGCCCGTGACGGCCTGAAGCCGGTTCACCGGCGCATCCTGTATTCGATGCACGACCTGAACATGACGCCGGAGCGCAGCTATTCAAAGTGCGCCCGCGTCGTCGGCGACGTGCTCGGTCGCTTCCACCCGCACGGCGACGCCTCGGTCTATATGGCCCTGGTCCGCATGGCCCAGCCCTTTTCGATGGGGCTGATGCTGATCGACGGCCAGGGCAATTTCGGCTCGGTCGACGGCGATATGCCCGCCTCGATGCGTTACACCGAGGCCCGCATGGCCCCGGCCGCCAGCGCCCTGCTGGCCGATATCGACAAGGACACGGTCGATTTCCAGCCGAACTACGACGAGAAGGAGCTGGAGCCTGTCGTCCTGCCGGCGCGGATTCCGAACCTGCTGGTCAATGGCGCGGGCGGTATCGCCGTCGGCATGGCGACCAACATCCCGCCGCATAACCTGGGCGAGATCGTCGATGCGGCCGTGGCCCTGCTGGACGACCCGAACATTTCCGACGACGCCATCCTGGACATCGTGCCGGGACCGGACTTCCCGACGGGCGGCGAGATCCTGGGCCGCACGGCGCCCCGCAACGCCCTGCGCGAAGGCCGCGGTTCGGTCATCGTGCGCGGCGTCGCCTCGGTCGAGACCATCCGCAAGGACCGCGAAGCCATCGTGGTCACCGAGCTGCCGTTCCAGGTCAACAAACAGACCCTGATCGAGCGCATCGCCGAAATGGTCCGCGAGAAGCGCCTCGAAGGCATCTCCGACGTCCGCGACGAATCGGATCGTCAGGGCATGCGGATCGTCATCGAGCTGAAGCGCGATGCGTCCGGCGACGTCATCCTGAACCAGCTGTGGCGCTACACGGCCATGCAGTCGTCGTTCGGCGTCAACATGCTGGCCCTGAACCACGGCCGGCCGGAACAGATGGGCCTGCGCAAGATGCTCGAGGTCTTCCTCGAGTTCCGCGAGGAGGTCGTGGTCCGTCGCGTCAAGTTCGAACTGGCCAAGGCCCGCGACCGCGGCCACGTCCTGGTCGGTCTCGCCGTCGCAGTGGCCAACATCGACGAGGTCATCCACATCATCCGCTCCTCCGCCGATCCGGCGGAGGCGCGCGAACGCTTGCAGGCCAAGGCCTGGCCCGTCGGCGACATGATCGCCCTGGTCGAGCTGATCGCGGATCCGCGCTCGGTGCTGATCGACGGCGACAGCCTGAGGCTGACCGACGAACAGGCCCGCGCCATCCTGGGCCTGACGCTCAGCCGCCTGACCGGCCTCGGCCGCGACGACATCTTCGGCGAGGCGCGCGGGCTGGCCGACACCATCCAGGGTCACCTGACGATCCTGTCGGACCGCAAGAACATCATCGCCATCATCCGCGAGGATCTGCTGAAGGTGCGCGAAGAGTTCGCCGTGCCGCGCCGCACGACCATCGGCGAAGGCGATTTCGAGCTCGAAGACGAGGACCTGATCCCGCGCGAGGACATGGTCGTCACCGTCACCCACGGCGGCTACGTCAAGCGCGTCGCCCTGAACGCCTATCGGACCCAGCATCGCGGCGGCAAGGGCAAGTCCGGCATGACGATGAAGGACGAGGACGCCGTCGTCGGCGTCTTCTCCGCCTCGACCCACACGCCGGTCCTGTTCTTCGCCACCAACGGCAAGGCCTACAAGCTCAAGGTCTGGCGGCTGCCGCTGGGCGCCCCGACCTCGCGCGGCAAGGCCTTCGTCAACCTGCTGCCGATCGAGCCGGGCGATTCGATCATGAACGTCCTGCCCCTGCCCGAGGATGAGACGACCTGGGGCGATTACGACATCATGTTCGCCACCCGCTCGGGCGACGTGCGCCGCAACAAGCTCAGCGACTTCGCCTCTGTCAACCGCGCCGGCAAGATCGCGATGAAGCTGGAAAACGGCGACCACATGGTCGGCGTCGCCCTGTGCACCGCCGAGGACGACGTCCTGCTGACCACCGCCGGGGGCCGGGCCATCCGCTTCAAGGCCGACGACGTCCGCGTCTTCAAGGGCCGTGATTCGACCGGCGTGCGCGGCGTCCGCCTCCAGGGCGACGACGCGGTGATCTCCATGGCCGTTCTGGGCCGTGTCGACGCCACGCCGGACGAACGCGCCGCCTACGTCAAACACGCCAACGCGATGCGCAAGGCGACGGGCGAAAGCGATGATGAAACGACGATGGTCGAGGCTGACGACGAAGGCGCAGAGGAGGGCGGCGACGCCCCCATCTCGCCCGAACGCATCGCGGCCCTCGGCGCGGCGGAACAGTTCATCCTGACCGTCACCGACACGGGCTTCGGCAAGCGGTCTTCCGCCTACGAATACCGCCGCACCGGTCGCGGCGGGCAGGGACTGACGGCCCACGGCCTCGGCGGCCGCGCAGGCACCCGCCTCGCCGCCGCCTTCCCGGTCGAGGACACCGACGACCTGCTGCTGGTCACCTCCAATGGCCAGATGATCCGCACCCGCGTCGGTCAGGTCCGCATCGTCGGTCGCTCGTCGCAAGGCGTGACCATCTTCCGCACGGCGGAAGGCGAGAAGGTCGTGTCCGTCGAACGTCTGGCCGACAGCGGCGGCGACGATGCGCCCGAGGTCGAGGTCGAGGGTGACGGCGAAGGCTAAATCCTCCCCCATCGGGGGAGGGGGACCGCGAAGCGGTGGAGGGGGCGGGCCCCAGACGCCGCGTTTGCGTCAAGCCCCCTCCGTCGCTGCGCTCCGCTCCGCGCCACCTCCCCCGAAGGGGGAGGAATAGGTGTCGACCGACCTCCTCATCGACGGCCTCCCGCCGACCGACGACGACCTCCGCTACATGGCGCTGGTCAACTACGGCGCCTACACCTCCTTCCGGATCGAGGACGGCCGCGTGCGGGGTCTCGACCTGCATCTCGCGCGGCTTGAGGCGTCCGCCGTCGAGCTGTTCGGCGAACCGTTGAGCGGGGACCGTCTGCGGGACCTGATCCGCACCGCCGTCGCCGACCGGCGCAACGCCTGGATCCGCGTCAGCCTGTTCGCGCCGGACATCGTGCCCCGCAGCCCCTCGGCCGAGGTTCGGCCCAAGGTGATGACCTCGGTCTCGCCCGCACCGTCTCCACTTGCGACCTCTGTTCGCGCCCAGGTCCGGACCTATGTCCGCACAGAGGCCCACATCAAGCACACGGCCATCTTCCCTCTGATCCGGGCCCGCCGTCTGGCGCGACAGGCCGGCTTCGACGACGCCCTCTTCGCCGACGCCGGGGGTCTCATCTCCGAAGGAACGACCTGGAACATCGGCTTCCTCGCCGGTGACGCCGTCACCTGGCCCGAAGCGCCCATGCTGCACGGCGTGGCCAAGGCGCTGATTTCCAGCCGCCTCGCCGAGGTCGGCATGACCCAGCGCACCGCCCCCGTTCACGTCTCCGACCTCGCCGCCTTCGACGGCGCCTTCCTGTGCAACAGCGCGACACCAGCCTGTCCGATCACGGCCATCGGCGACCACGCCTTCGGGGCCTCACCCGACCGGATCGAACGGCTGGCCCGCGCGTGGGCCTCGAACCCTGTTCAGGCGATCTAGGCCCGGCCCGCGACGCCTGCTAATCAGACCGCGCGGCGGGGAGAAAACGCATGCGGATCGGGCTCTACCCGGGGACTTTCGACCCCGTCACCAATGGCCACATGGACATCATCGGCCGGGCTGTGAAGCTGGTCGACAAACTGGTCATCGGCGTCGCCCAGAATGACGACAAGGGTCCGCTGTTCACCACCGCCGAACGCGTTGAGATGGTGAAGGCCGAGGTTGCGCGCATCAATGCTGACATCGAGGTCCAGCCCTTCTCCACCCTGCTGATGCATTTCGCTGAAAAGCTTGACGCCAACGTCATCGTGCGCGGCCTGCGCGCCGTCGCGGACTTCGAATACGAGTTCCAGATGACGGCCATGAACCAGCGCCTCAATGACGACATCGAGACCGTGTTCCTGATGGCCGATCCGCGCCACCAGGCCATCGCCTCGCGGCTGGTCAAGGAAATCGCCCGGCTGGACGGGAACATCGACAGCTTCGTCAGCCCCGCCGTCGCCGCCGCCGTGCGCGACCGCGTCAAACGCTAGAACGCCTCAGGACACCGCTTTGAAGATCACGCCTTTCGTCCTCGCCGCCGCCCTTTCGGCCTTCGCACCCGCCGCCGTCCTGGCCCAGACAGCTCCGGTCCCGGCCGCGAGCGACTGGCGCACCATTGCGCCAGAAAACCTGCTGGTCGTCGACACGTCGAAGGGCCGCATTCTGGTCGAGCTGGAGCCGCGCGCCGCGCCTCGCCATGTCGAGCGCATCACCACCTTGGCCAACCAGGGCTTTTACGACGGACTGAAGTTCCACCGTGTCGTCACCGGCTTCATGGCCCAGACCGGCGACCCTCTCGGAACGGGGCAGGGCGGTTCGGATCTGCCCGACATCAATGGCGAGTTCACCTTCCGGCGCGGCCGTGACTCCCAGTTCGCCCCGGTCCAGGGCGGCGCCCCGACCGGGCTCGTCGGTCTGGTCGGTTCCCTGCCGGTGGCGACCCAGCCCGACGCCCAGATGATGGTGACCGCCGACTTCAAGACCGATGCCACGGGCCTGTTCTGCACCGGCGTCGCCGGCATGGCGCGCTCGCAGTCGCCGGACAGCGCCAACAGCCAGTTCTATCTGATGATGGCCACCAACCCTGTCCTGAACGGGACCTACACCGCCTTCGGCCGGATCGTGTCGGGGCTGGACGTCGTCAGCCTCCTCAAGGCCGGTCCGGACGGAGGCGTGCTCGCCGATCCGGACGCCATGACGCGTGTCCGCACCGCTGCGGCCCTGCCGGAAGGCGAGCGTCCGACGGTTCGCGTCCTGGACGCCCGCTCAGCGGCCTTCCGGGCCCATGTCGAAGAAGTTCGCGCCGCGCGCGGCGCCCAGTTCACGGTCTGCGACGTGCAGCCGGTGGCGGAAGTTTCGGGGGGATGACGATGCGGGTGACGGCTCTGGCGATCGGTCTGGTTCTGGCGGGCGCTCCCGCAGCCATGGCCCAGGCAACGGCGGCGACCGCCCGGGCCCAGGCCGTCCCCGGCGCCGCCGACTGGCGCACGGTCCCCGCCGACAACCTGATGATCATCGACACCAGCCGGGGCCGGATCCTGGTGGAGCTGGCGCCGCAGGCCGCGCCCCTGCACGTCGAGCGGATGCGGCTCCTGACCCGCCGCGCCTTCTTCGACGGCATCGTCTTCCACCGCGTCATCGACGGCTTCATGGCCCAGACCGGCGATGTGTCGAACGGGAAAGCGGGTGGAGACCTGTCGATGGCCGGTATGGGCGGGTCGTCCAAGCCTGACCTCCCGGCCGAGTTCACCAACGACCTCAGCTTCCAGCGCGGTGTCGTCGGAATGGCCCGCGCCAATGACCCGAACAGCGCGAACAGCCAGTTCTTCATCATGTTCGGCGACGGCAGCTTCCTTGATGGCCAATACACCATCGTCGGCAATGTCGTGTCGGGGATGGAGGCCGTCGACGCTATCCAGCGCGGCGAGCCGCCAGCGACGCCCGACGTGATGACCAAGGTCACCGTCCAGGATTGACATCGGTAGGGTGGGCGATATCGCCCACCCTACGCCTTAGCCCAGTACCACCAGCGCGTGACGTTTCTTGCCTGCGGTCAGCTTCATCGGCTCGACCAGATGGCCGGCCCCATAGCGCAGCGCGGTATCGGTGACGATCTCGTCGTTCACCTTGGCGCCACCCTCCTGGATCAGCCGTTTCGCATCCTTGCCCGACGCCGCCAGCCCAGCTTTCACAAACAGCTGCACGATCCCCACGCCCTCGGCCAGGTCCCCGGCCTCCAGCGTCACGGTGGGCAGGTCGTCGCCGATCCCGCCTTTCTCGAACACGTCCCGCGCCGTGGCCTCGGCCGTCGCCGCAGCCTCGGTCCCGTGCAACAGCCCCGTCGCCAGGTTTGCCAGCAGGATCTTCGCCTGGTTGATCTCGGACCCGCCAAGCGCGCCCAGCCGGTCGCATTCCTCGACCGGCAATTCGGTGAAGATCTTCAGGAACCGGCCCACATCCGCATCCGTCGTGTTGCGCCAGAACTGCCAGAACTCGTAGGGGCTCAGCATGTCGCCGTTCAGCCAGACGGCGCCGCCTTGCGATTTGCCCATCTTTCGCCCATCGCTGGTGGTCAGTAGCGGAGTCGTCAGGCCAAAGATCTCCTGATCGATCACGCGGCGGGTCAGGTCGATCCCGTTGATGATGTTGCCCCACTGGTCGCTGCCGCCCATCTGCAGAATACAGCCGTAACGACGGTGAATCTCCAGGAAATCATAGGCCTGCAGGATCATGTAGTTGAATTCCAGGAAACTCAGCGACTGTTCGCGGTCCAGCCGCGATTTCACGCTCTCGAACGCCAGCATCCGGTTCACGCTGAAATGCCGCCCG
>NZ_JANODA010000083.1:0-84494 GCF_031412435.1 Brevundimonas sp. | reverse complement strand
GGAACTTCGGCCTCTACAAGGCGTGGAAGGACATGACAGGCGAGGCGCTGGTGCCCTATCTCGAGCCGCAGTGGTCCCTGATCGCGACCCTCGGCCTGATCGGCGGCTCGATGCTCTATTCCTGGATCAGGACCCGCGACGCCAGAGATCGACCGGAACATCCGGCCCATTGAGGTCCCGTGTCGGGCCCCGATGGATCGGCGTCAGGACGACGACGGGCCGCGCTCCCGGGCGCGAAGAACCTCCTGCGCCAACAACCCGGCGGGCGGACCCATGCCGCGCGTGGACACAAGGGCGATCCCGCTGACGCGGAGCGGCGACAGCGGGTCACCAAGAACGGTCAGGTCGCGCGGGGGCCATGGCGGCCGGAAGGACCCCCACCCCAAGACCCGCCCGCAGCGCCGCCATCTGGCCGCGAGGCTGGGCGAGGTGAAGGAGCGCGGAAGGCGAGGCCTGCCGTTTCCAGCGCGGCCAGCGCCCGCTTGCGATAGATGTCAGGAGCCGGCGCGACGATCACGGGCAGAGGGTACGCCTCCAGGATTGACTGGACGAGCGCCACCCAGACGAGGGGCTCGCTCCAGACTCGGACGCCCAGTTCGGCTCCGAACGGGTCGCGTTTGACCGGGGCAAGATCGAGTAGCCCGTGTGACATCTGATCGAGCAGATTGGCGGTGCAGTCACAGGTCACCGAAAGCTTGATCCGGGGGTGGCTGCGCGCGAAAGCGCCGAGGATCCCCGGCAGATGCATCGTCGCGACGTCCTCTGGCGCGCCAACCCGTATCTCGCCCTCCAGATCGCCTTCGCCCGGCGTCGAGACAATTTCGTCGTTCAGCCGCAAGAGTCGGCGGGCCTGCGGCAGCAGGCCTGCGCCTTCCGTCGTCACGGCGCCGCCCTTGCCCGCCCGGTCCAGAAGCGGCGATCGCAACTGATCCTCGAGTCTGCAGATCTGCAGACTGACGGCGGGCTGGGTGCGCCCAACAGAGCGGCCGCCCGGGTAAAGCTTCCCGTTTCCACGCCGGTCACGAACGTGCGCAGCAGGTTGATCTCCAGGTGACCAAGCCCGACGTCATGTCATTAGCATTCGTTATGGGAAACATCACTCCAATGAACTGGATCGAAGCATTCGTCGAGGGCAGAGCAAGCGCGCCTCAGACGGATCCCACCGAATGCCCGACTTTTCCGCCAGCCTCGCCTTGCTCACCTCCCCGGCAATCCTGTTCTTCTTCCTTGGCGCAGCGGCCGCCTTCGCGCGGTCGGACCTGTCCATACCGGACCCCATCGCCAAAGCGCTGTCGCTGTATCTGATGCTCTGCATCGGCTTCAAGGGCGGGGTGGAAGCGCGTGCAGCCGGGCTTAGTGGCGACTTCCTGTCCGCGGGCGCCATAGGCATTGCGCTCAGCGCCCTGATGCCGCTTGTCGCCTTCGTCATTCTCAAGCGGATGCCGAGGCTCGACCGTTCGACGGCCTGCGCTCTCGCGGCGACCTACGGTTCTGTCTCGGTCGTGACGTTCGCCGCAGGGCAGCAGCATCTGGCGTCTCTCGGCATTGCCTCCGGCGGCTATATGGCCGCGGTCCTCGCCCTGATGGAGACGCCTGCCATACTCACCGCCCTCCTGCTGCTGAACGGTGCGGGTCGCGGTGAACCCGGTCAACGCAGAACGGTCCTGAAGGAAGTCTTCGTCGGGGCCGCCACCGTCATGCTGCTGGGCAGCTTTCTGGTGGGACTGGTCTCGGGGGCGGCCGGGATGGCCAGGCTGGACGTGTTCGTGGGCCCCCTGTTCCAGGGCGCGCTCTGCTTCTTCCTGCTCGACATCGGCCTGATCGCCGCGCGCAGGCTGATGGAGGGCGGGCGCAAGCTAAGCCCGGCCGTGGTCGCTTTTGCTTTAGGCTTTCCCCTCTTCTCAGCCGGCCTCGCGCTGGGATTGGCGCGGCTCGTCGGGCTCGAACTCGGCAACGCCGCCCTACTCACCATCCTGGCCGGCTCGGCATCCTATATCGCCGTGCCGGCCGCCATGCGGCTGGCCGCGCCCAAGGCGGACACAGGCGTCTTCGTGACGGCGTCCCTGGCCATCACCTTTCCCTTCAACCTGACGCTCGGCATCGCCTTCTACACGGCCGCTGCGGTCTGGCTGTGGAGGTGAACGCGCCCTCGAATTTCGCCCCCCTTTCGTCCCGACAACCACCATCCGGCAATCGCCGGACCTCTCTCGGAGCCAGCATGAAAATCCTTTCCCTCGTCACTGCCGCCGCCCTGATTTCGACCGCTGCGCCGATCTCCGCCTGGGCGCTGCCTATGTCCCAGACGGCCCGGACCTGTCCGGCCGCGACGACGGCCGACATCGAGGTGCAGTTCGAACGCTTCTCCGACGCTTGGGCCACTCGCGATCCTGATGTTGTGACTGCCCTGTTCACCGGAGAGCCGGTTCTGTTGCCGACAGTCTCCAACACGCCCCGCACCACCCCTGCTGGCGTTCGGGACTATTTCGTCAGCTTTCTGAGAAATCAGCCCGTGGCGCGGATCGACACCAGCACCGTCGAGATCGACTGCCACACAGCCTCGCGGGTCGGAACGTGGACTGTCACCCTCACCGATGCCACGACGGGTCAGACGCGTGACGTCCACGCCCGCTACTCCTTCATCTACCGGTTCGAAGACGGCGTCTGGAAGGTCGACCATCTCCACTCTTCGGCCATGCCCGAAGCAGGGCCTACGCAGACCCGCTGATCGATAGACGGGCGTCGCTTCTGACGCTGCGTCGGTGCCTGCCGGACCCGGTGTTCGGCGGTCGCCTTTGCCCTCCAGGCCGAAAGAGACCCCCGTGCCGAACTCACTTCACCGATTGAGCTACCTCAGCGTCGCAACGTTGAAACCTCTGTCCCTGATCGGCCTTGCGGAGCTGCTGGCCATTTCCCAGCGTAACAACGACCGTGACGGACTCACCGGGGCGCTCGCCGTCAGTAAGTCTCAGTATTTCGGGGTGGTCGAAGGGCCACGAGACAATCTGTTCAGTCTGGTGGCGCGCCTGCAACGCGACCGCCGACATCGCGATATCCACATTCTCGAGCTCGGCCCCGCCTCGGCAAGAATATTCGGACGCTGGTCGCTGGTAGCGGATCTCATCGAGCCCAGCCTGGTCGTCAGCCTCGCTGACCTCATGATCCCAGACGCGCTCGCTGTTGAGACGCGCCTGGCGATGCTGGAGGGTTTGACCGGAAGCTTACGTCAAGTGCCAGGAATGCGGTGAGCTGACGATCAAGATCCGCGCCGAGTGTCCCGCCTGTGTCGGCTGCAGACATAGACCGGCGCGCCCGGTTCTCGCGTCCACTGCCGATCCCGGCTCGTGCGGCGATTGCAATCGTTAGGATCAAAACAGAGGGGAGGCTTCAATGGGCCAGAAAGTCGTGACGCCTTGCGCAGATCTGGAGGTGATCGACGCGCGCATCCGTTGGGTTCTGGAACACCCTGACATGAGCCCCTGGCTCAAGTCGGCCTTGAGGTCCGCACTGGTCGAGGATCCGATCGATCTGACCAATGACCTCCAGATCCTTTCCAGTCTGATCGCGTCGCGGAGTAGCCTCCTGATGCGCCAATCTCCCTGCGATGATGGCCGATCATGATGCGATGATCCGCTGCGACTTGGCTTGGCTGTTCCTAATCTGTTGGAGCGCTCAGCATGTCAGGTTGGGGTCGGGAGCGGTCCGGACGGAACCCCAGATGCGCCATCGCACGGGCCTCGAGGCTGGGGGTCGCGATACCCGTGGACGAGACAGGCCCTGCATCATCCGGATGAAGACGCCCGCCTCAATCCACCGCTTCCAGCGATTGTACAGCGTCTTGTGTGGACCATAGGTCGCCGGCGCGTCACGCCATCGAAGCCCGTTGCGATTGACGAAGATGGTCCCTCTCAGCACTCGGCGATCGTCCACCCTGGGCCTGCCGTGGCTCTTGGGAAAGTGCGGCCTGAGCCGCTCCATCTGCTCGTCCGTCAGCCAATGAAGGTCGCTCATATCCAGTCTCCTTGCAGAGCCTCAATCAGATCGAGCGCATCACATCAAGGCGTCCTGAGCCCATGGACCTGACTAGCGGACTCCATCAGGGCCAGCGGACATCAGCGCCGGGCCAACAGGCCGGACAGAATGACCGCACCCCGACATATCCCGACATCAAACCAGATTCACTCTTGCAGCGCAGGGGCCATCCATAGACGACAAACACCCTTGCAGACGCCCGTGGCGTCGCTGACCAGACAGGCCGATCCCGCGATACGAAGCGTCCATCGCATCGCGGGGTAAGCGGTCACTGAGTGCGGTTCACGCCTCCGGCGTCAGAACTTGGCGCGTATGCCGATGGAGAGACGGCGCTCTGACAGGGCGTAGCTGTTTATCGCCGTAGGATTGAAGTTGGCGATCTCGACAGTTGCGGAATCCTCTGGGATCAGATTCTGGGCCTGAAACGAAACGGCGATCGTGTCCGTGATATCGTAACCTAGTTGCGCGTCCAGTTGTGACCGCGCCGCGATCACATCCGGGCGGCCTTGGGTGAACTCGAACACCGCATCATCGCGCCAGTTGTAGGCGACGCGGGCCGACAGAGGTCCTTTTTCATAGAGAGCGACCAGATTGTAGCTGTGCTTGGAGGTCGCGACGAGCGGGAAGCCATTGCTGTCCTCGCTGTCGGCAAACGTGTAGTTGGCGATTATGCCAAAGCCGTCGAAAGGTGCCGGAAGAAAGTCCAGGAATTGGGTGACCCCGATCTCGAAGCCTCGCACCCTAGCCGAAGCAATGTTGAACGGCCGGGAGGTGCGATACGTGTCGGTGATGCCGCCGATCGTGATCGTCTCCTCGATCGTTCCAGTCGAAATGAAGTCACTGACATCCTTGTAGAAGATCGCCCCCGCGAGCATTGAGCTGCCGCCCGTGTAATATTCAAACGACACATCGTAATTGTCTGAAATCGGCGGAGTCAGCTGGGCGTTGCCGCCTCCAGACGTCAGATTGGTCTGGTTGATGAAGGTGCTGGGGGCCAGATCGGCGAGTCCCGCCCTTTGCAGGGTTCTCGACGCGGACAGCCGCATCAGGAAATCGTCGGTCAGGTTCAGTGTGAAATTCACGCTGGGCAGTACGTTGGTGTAGCTGTTGGTGTCGGTGGTGGGCACTGAAACGTTGTTGATCAGCGCATTGGTGTCCACCGAGAAGTCGGTGTCGGTCACCCGGACGCCGGCGTTCAGGCGCGCGGGCCGGCCGAGGAGCTCGGTCTCGTAGTCGACCATGACATAGCCGCTGAGGGTGTTTTCCTCGAGATCGAAGTCGCGGACGTCATTGGCGCGAAGCGTGCCGGGAGGCAGGGTCGGATCCAGACTGGGCTCGGTGGCCAGGACCCGAGGGTAGAGGAACCCGGGGTCCGGATAATAGGACAGGAAGCTGCGTGGGAAGTTGCCGGAAACCCGGTCGAGGAAGGAGGGGCTGCCCGTTACGGCGAACGGGGCCAGCTCGGCCGCAGTCGCCAGGCCGCGACTACGCAGGGAGGTGAAGTCCGAGGTCAGAGCGACGTAGCGCACGCCGCCGCTGACCCGCAGGCCCTCCCTGAGTTCGTACCCCACGTCGAACTTGCCTGTGTATTCCTCAAGGTTGGCTGGCACGTAGCCGGCCCGCAGCGTCAGGGTCCCCGCAGTGGGAAAGACATAGTTGGAGGTCAGGTTGGGGTCGAAGGCCGTGCCTGCCGGGCGTTCCAGCGTCAAGCTGGGCACTACGCCGTTGCGGAAATCATAGGTCCCGACGACGTTCGTCACCGAATCCAGCACGACCACTTCGATCTCCTGACGAAGTGTCCCACGGCTGTAGTAGGCGTCGCCTTCGACCGTCAGCCGGCCATCGTCATAACGGCCGTTCAAACCGATCAGCGCATTGGCCGTCGGATCCTTCCGTCGTTGATTCTGGACCCGGACCCGGCCGACCGACGTGCCTGCGACCAGATAGCCCCCTTCGTTGACAGCGTTGGTGATGATGGTCGCGGTCGCGCTGGTCGGGAAGTTGAAGGTCAGGGCCTGGTTGGTTCGGTCGGCGTCCACGCGTGAGTAAAGCGCATCTGCGGTGAAAACGAAGTCGGCGCCAAGCCTGCCCTGGAAGGCTCCATTTATCCCGAAACGTGACCGGTCGATATCGACGTTCTCGTATTGAAGAAGCAGCGGAGCCAGAACGTCGGTCGTGCCGCCGTTTCGCCGGGTCAGCCAATTGTTCCGCTCCAGCAGTTGGACGCTGGACGTTCGCTTCTGGTACTCGGCGGAGATCAGCACGCCGAACATCCCGTCGGCGAAGGTCCTCGTGTACAGGCCGGTCAGGCTGGGTTCGAACTCCTCTGATCCATCGGAGTAGGTGCCCTGGGCGCGAAGCGAGAGCCTGGGCGAATTGAAATCGAAGGGTTTGGGCGTCACCAGATTGACCGTTCCGCCCAGGCCGCCTTCAGCCTGGCTGGCGAGGGGCGACTTGCGCACTTCCAGCCTGCCGAACAGGGATGAGGGCACCGAATCCAGGCCAGAAGATCGACCGAGATTGTCGTTCTCGGGTGGTGAAACACGGGCGGAGAAGCCCAGCAGGGTGCGCTCATCGACCTCGACGCGGACCTGTTGCAGGCCACGGATATTGACGGCCTGGCCCTCGCCGAAGACCCGCGTGATCTGGACGCCGGTCACACGCTGAAGCGCTTCGGCGACGTTGGCGTCTGGAAGCTTGCCGACATCGTCGGCGGTGATGACGTCGAGGATCTGCGACGACTCCCGCTTGATGTCGGCGGCTTGAGCCAGGGAGGCGCGGATGCCGGTGACGATGATCTCGTCCACCTGGTCGGACTGCTGCTGGGGTGCGGGTTCGAGCGCAGACGGCGATGCCGCGTCCTGCGCGAACGCGGGCGACACGGTCAGACAAGCGACTGAGCCGAGAAGCACGGCTTTCAACACGATCTTGCAATGACCACGAACCGATTCCGTAAACATGTTCCGCCCCTCAACGACTGGCCTCGCACCAGCATGATACCGGTGTCATTTCTGGCTCTCTGGAAACGCTACCACCGCCAATCGGCGCTTGTCAAAACTGGTCAGGCCGGTGTGAGAATTGTCATGACCGAAAATTCCCAGCCGCGGGTCATGCGGACAGGACCGAGGGTGCGATAAGGGGCATGCTATGGAGGGGTGACCGACACGATCGATGGCGGGAGGGTCACCCGAAAGCGGATTTCCCACGAAACTTCAGTCGTCTCACCTGCAATGCCCCGACACTTCACAAGGCTTCGGAAGGGCCCCACCGGCGTGGCGTAGATCTCGGGGTCCGGAGCCTCGGGCGAAACCATGCAGTCCAGTCCCGTCGCTTCGAACGAAGCGACCTCGCCTACCTCGAAGACCACCCGGTCGCCGTCCCGACGCGGCGCGCCGGAGTAGGTTGCAAACTCCAGATCGATTCCGGCCCCGGCGTCAGCCGGCGCGAGAACGAGGGTGTCGGTCCGACGAATGGCGCCGGGCTCGAGGACGTAGGTCGTGCGACTGCGAGCCCGGGTATCGGAAACCGGCGCGACATCGCCCATCCGATCCCAAGCCTGCTGCCGATAGGTGACCGTGGCGCGGGAGTCCGTTTCGTCGACCTCGACATCGGTGAACCAGGCCAGAGGTGACAGCTGCGCGCCGTCCCGCATCGTCAGGCGGGGGATCAACTGCGGAAACGTCTCGTCCGCGGCGCCGGACAGAACGCCCGGCGAGAACGGGATCGGGAAATACGGCGTATTCATATGCTGCGCAGGTCCGCCGTTGATCAGCGGCAAACCGATCAATCGATCGCCGTCGCGATAGGTGACCAGAAGCCGGTCATGGTCTCTGCGAGAGAACCACGTCGTCGTCGATCTGGGCCTGAGATCCAGCCAGGTCGAGAAGGCGACATCGGGCGCGGAATCCTGCAGTCCGAGCCGGTTCCAGATCGCATTGGTGTAGATCAGCTGGTGAGACAGGCTGAGGTTCTCACCCAGGATTCTGTGCTTGCCGCGATAGGCGTCGGTCTTTCGGCCGTGGTCCCAAAGGTTGACCGAACCCGTCCCGCTATCCAGCCAGAAATCGACGTAGCGCGCAGCAACCCGCGAGGAGAAGGCGTAGGCCATCGCCGTTTCGTCGTCGGAGAGAATGCCGACGGCTGCGGCAGCACTCAGCACCTCGACGAAGGCGGTTTCGCCATAAGCCCCGATGCTGCGGCCGTACTCAAAACCTTCGCCGCGCAGGTTCAGGCGCGGCAGTATCACATCCACCGAGGCGCGCAGCCAGACCAGGACGTCTGGAGGAGGCGTCAGGCCGGTCTCGATGAATTTCTGGGCGATCTCGCCGATCAGCAGCACGCTGTAGCGGTCAAAACGCCCCTCCCCATCGGTCTCGTCGGCGAAGCCGTACTCGCCGGAATAGTCGCGGAAATGCCGGAGGGTCTTGTCCAGCAACGCTTCGCTCGCCGACTCATCCTCCCACCCGAGGAGGAACCGCAGACGCGCCACACTAAAGGCCACGCCGTAGTAGTTGTTGGGCAGGTCGACCAAGGTCAGGTCCGGCTGACGCACGAAGCTGCGCCAGTCCAGGCGTTCGCGCAGACGCGCCAGGGTCGCCGGGTCTACGGCCTGATCCAGAAGGCCCGCGACTTCCAGCGAATGCAGGGCCGACAGATAATAGTAGATGCCCCAGGTTTCGTTGGCGTCCTCCAGCGTCAGGTCAGCGAGACGTCGAAAGGCGGTCAGCCGCTCTGCCAGCGCCGGGTCCGAGGGGGCCGAAGACGTGATCAGATGCGCCATGCCGATGGCGATCTTGCCCGGCAAAAACTTGTCCGAGGCTTCGAAAACCGGGATGCCGTCCAGCCGGTAACTCCGCCCGTTGGCGACCAGATCGTCGAGCAGGGCCTCGACCTGGGGCCTCAACACCGTCTCGACCGTGGTGTTCATGGGCGGCGCCTGAACGTAGGAACGCCCCCGTTCCTGGGCCGCCGCGGATGTCGCGGCGACGGCGCCCAGGGCGAGGATGATGACGGCCGACAATGAAAATGTGCGCAAATAGTCCCCCAACGAATCACGGCGGACGGGGAAAATGGAGGCGACCTTTCAGCCGCCCCCCGAGGAAGTCGCCACCCTTGGGAAGAGCAGACGGCACCTGTAGTCTGGCATGACCAACGCGTCAATCGGCCTTACCAGTTTATGGGTCGCTGTGGCTAAGGCGGTCACGACGCCGCTCTCTGCTGGCGGCGTGTACGATCCAGTCCTCAGACAATCGGGTCATCCCGCTCAGTCCTCCGGGCCGCTGAACCGCTGAATCCGTCTTTTGGCCAACGGTCGCTTTTGCGCCGCGACCTTCGGCAGGGAGACGGCCGGCGCCCGGGCCCAAGCCATGGGCTTGGCGGACCCCGGCGGTTGTCTACCCTCTGGAGAGAACGCTCAGAGCGTTGAGCGACGCGCAACGTCCAGACGGCGCGCTTCGCCATGGGATCGGGTGACCTCCAGGGCGTCCATCTCAGTGGCGGTCAGAAGGCCGTCGATGACGCTGCTGAGATGGGCCCGCATCGCCTCGCGGGCCTCGCGCGGCGAGCGCTTGATCAGGGCGTCGACGATCACGCGGTGGTCTTCGATCAGGGGGCGGACGCCGACCTGTCGCGCCCGCTCCAGCATGGCCGCGCACAACGGCGATCGGTAGCGCAGATCCCACAGTGTCTCGACTGTCATCTGGATCGCTGCATTGCGCGTCGCGGCGGCGATCAGCATGTGAAACCGCCGATCGGCGTGTTCGCCGATCGGAGAGGCCAGCGTGTTCTCGCCCTCCATCTCGCCCAGGATCACTTCCAGTTCGGCCAGTTCGGCGTCAGTGATTGCGCTGGCTGCCAGCGCGCAGGCCTCGCCTTCAAACAGGCGGCGCGCCTCTGTGAGTTCGAAGGCCCCGATGTCCAGTTCGGGCGCCGGGCCGGTCGTGGTCGCTTGCGTCACATAGACCCCCGATCCATGGCGCACCTCGACCAATCCGCGGATTTCAAGAGCGATCATCGCCTCTCGGACCGTCGGTCGGCTGACGCCGAGGTCCTCGGCCAAGTCGCGTTCGGACGGCAGCCTGTCTCCCACGGTGTGCCGGCCGGTAGCGATGTTGTTCGCGATCGTGGCGGCGACCTGCTGGTAGAGTTTTCGAGTGTCCGCTGTTGATGTGGTCATTTCAGATACAGTATAGCTTCATTGCATCTGTCAGGCCAGCAGAGTTAAGCAGAGGGCGTTGTCAGGATAACTCTTCCCGCTTGAGAGGCCCCCAATCGCCGGCCCGATCAGGCAACAGCAGCCGCCCAGGCGCCGTCCGCGTGGGCGCGGAAGCGGCGAAGGGTGGGTCTGCTGATCAGATGGCGCCGGATGTTGAAGGTGTTGTAGATCGCTGCATGGGTGGTGAGGAATCTCTGAGCTGAAGCCTGGGATTTGAACCGCTGCTGCCGCTCTCGTAGCCGGATCGGGAAATGGAAGTTCTCAACCCGGTTGTTCTCGCGAAGCCGGCCCGGTCGATGCAGATGCCTCAGACCCAGTTGATCCAGAGCCGCGCCGTAGGAGCCCAGGCCGTCGGTCGTGATCGTCTGGGGCTCGACCGGCGGGTTATTAAGGAGCCGCCTGAGCAGCTTCAACGCAGCGTTCGTGCCCCGCCGGCGCTGGACGACCAGGTCTAGGACCTCGCCTTCGTCATCGACAGCCCGCCACAGATACATCCGCTTGCCGCCGATCCAGCAAACCATTTCATCCGGATGCCAACGAGGCGATGGAACTGGCCGACGCGCTTCAGCCGCCGCGCGATCAGCGGTCCGAATTTGATCGTCCAGCACCGGATCGTCTCATAGCTGACGTCGACCCCGCGTTGCGCCCTCAACTCCTCGAGGTCACGAAAACTGACGCTGAAGCGAAAGTAGAGCCAGACGGCCTGGAGGATGACATCCGCCGGAAACCGGTGGCGCTTGAACGAAATCGACTGCCCGAAATTTGATCCCCGTCAGTGGCTGACGCCACAAATACCGGAGACCCTTTATCGTTCGCCTGACAGCACCACGCAGCCGGACAGATGCGCTCACTTCAACAGTCCGGCCGACCTCAAGGCGCGATTGATCACATCCTCAATACCGTTGGCGCTCACCGCCGGCGTGGGCGGTACGATGTGGCCAGGCCCGCGGCCGCCAGCACCATCACGCGACGCAGGATCGGATGTCGTAGCCAAGGCATCGGCCAGGCCCCACCCCAGGGCGATCTCGAAGCTGGATGAGACCCCTACCTCAGGGGTGTAGGACGAAGCGGCTCCGCACCCATCGCTCCCCTTCGCCTTGACCGCGGCGCCGTGGCCGAGCCCGTGAATGCGATGGAGCTCCACTACCGGGTCGCCATCAGCGGACATCCATACCGCAAAATCTCTCCCGCCGGGCGTTCGCGCCTTTCGTGGCGGGCTTTGAGCACCATGAAGTTGCCGCCATTGGTCAGCCACCGCTTCGCCCGCCGCCGGCCGCACCAGGCTGTCGGACTGGCCATGCCAGACCGAAACCTTGGGCCATGGTCCGCGGTGGTTGGTGTTGGACAGGACGTGATCCGCCAGAACCGCCGAGGTTGGCGGGGCGGTCATCGCCATCGCAGCGAGGGCCTCGCCGAGATTGTTGGCGACGCCGTAAGGAAGCCCTGCAACGATCGCGCCCCCCGCGAACATCTCGGGATAAGTCGCCAACATGACCGACGTCATCGCCCCGCCGGCTGAAAGACCCGTCACAAATACACGGCTTGGGTCCAGGTCGTGGAGGTCGAGCGCGCACCGCACCATCTGGGCGATTGATTCCGCCTCCCCTGCCCCCCGCCTGATGTCGCCGGGCCCATACCAGTTGAAGCAGAGGTTCGAGTTGTTTGCCCGGCTCTGCTCGGGAGCCACGACGACGAAGCCGAACCGGTCGGCCAACTCGATCCAGCCGACGGGGCCGGCGAAATCCTCCGACGTCTGAGTGCATCCGTGCATCACAACGACCAGGCCAGCTTCAGGCGTCAACTTCGCGGGCACGTGGATCTTCATCGTGAGGTTTCCCGGGTTAGTCCCGAACCCTCCAACGACCGCCA
The DNA here is from genome assembly GCF_031412435.1 of Brevundimonas sp. Classification (GTDB taxonomy): domain Bacteria; phylum Pseudomonadota; class Alphaproteobacteria; order Caulobacterales; family Caulobacteraceae; genus Brevundimonas. Next base: position 72,382 of record NZ_JANODA010000083.1, on the reverse strand, counting down.
GTCCAGCGGCCCTAGTTCTGCTGGCTTGTTTCGGTCGTCGTGCTTTGATCGCGGCGACGGTTTGGCCGAGGCTGGTCATACGGGAACTCTCACCGACCAGGCCGGCCTAGAGACAATATGGTGCTGCAATGCAGCATTACATCGTGCGGCGCACAATTAACGTGGGATCCCGAGCGCACTGCCCGGACGCGTGGATAAGCGCAGCGCACTGTGTCGTCTAAACCCCATCCGGGAACCGGGCCTGGCGGTTGTCCGCACGGTCAGTTCCCGGCTGGCCCCGCTGATGGCGATCAGATAGGTCGCGGCCACCCAGGTCAGGCCGCCCGCGACCAGCGCCGCGGCCCAGCCGCCGTGGACATCAGGTAGTACATCGGTGCGCCCGGCCTTGCCTCTGGAAGACTGGATGGTGGCTACAACGGTTTAAAGTCCGCTATGGATGGTGGACTCAACCGGTGAACGCAACACGCTCGCTTTTCTTCGGAGATGGAGCGTGGATCATGAAACAGCGGCGTCGCATCTAATATTCGGCGGCCCAGCGCGCCGAAATCTGGGATCGCTGGAGGGCCGGCGAGTCGATGCGTTCGATCGGACGGCGGTTCGACCGCGAGTCGTCGTCGGTGTTTTTAGCGCTGTCGCCGACCGGTGGAATCCGGCCTCCAGACCGGAAGCGGGCGGCTGGGGCCCTCAGTCTGGGCGAACGGGAGGAAATCTCCCGGGGGCTCAGCACCGGCTGCGCGCTGCGTGGGATCGCCCGGTCGTTGTGTCGATCGGCATCGACGATCAGTCGCGAGGTCCGACGCAATGGCGGGGGCGAACGCTATGGGGCGACGCGTTCTGATCAGGCGGCTTGGGACCGGGCCTTGCGTCCGAAGCCGTGCAAGCTGGCTTGCCGACCCGATCTGGCCCGGACAGTATCCGGCAAGCTGCGGCGGAACTGGTCGCCCGAGCAGATCGCCGGCTGGCTCAAGCGCACCTGGCCCTGGGTGCCGCACAATCAGGGGTCGCACGAAACCATTGTCGAAGCCTGTTCATCCAGACCCGAGGGGTGCTGAAGAAGGAACTTCTGGACCACCTCAGGGCGCGGCGGACCGTCCGGCGTTCCCGGCATGCGAGCCTGAAGCGTCAAGGCCTCGGCCAGATCAAGGACGCCGTCTCCACCAGCGAGCGGCCCGCATCCGTCGAGGATCGCGCCGTCCCCGGTCACTGGGAAGGCGACCTGATCGGCGGCTCCCGCAACAGCTACGTCGCCACCCTGGTCGAGGGGCATTCGCGCTACGTCATGCTGGTCAAGGTCGCCAACAAGGACACCGAGAGCGTCGTCACCGCCCTGATCAAACAGTCGAAGAAACTCCCCGGCGAACTACCGATCCCTCACCTGGGACCGCGGTAAGGCGCTCGCCGTCCACAAGCGGCTGGCTCTGGCCGCCGACGGCGAGGTCTGGTTCTGTGATCCCGGTCACCCTGGCAGCGAGGCTCGAACGAAAACACCAACCGGCTGCTGCGCCAGTATCCGCCCCACGGGACCGACCTGTCCCTGCACCGCCAGGCTCAGCTCAGCGCCATCGCCCGGCAACTCAATGAGCGTCCCAGAAAGCCCTTGCTCTATCGGACGCCAGCAGAGACCTTTCGCCGCGTGTGTTGCGGCGATCAGTTGAGCCCGCCGTGCGGAGCGGACGTTCAAAATGGCTGCCTCTTTGCGCGGCGTCAGCGTCAATCCCGCAGACCGGCTCGCCGCTGCTCAAAGGTAAGCGCCAACACCATTGCCGCCCCGAACAGCGCGCCTTCCAGGCTGGCGGTGGCGATCTGACTGACCAAGCCAAACGTCGCTTCGCCAAACAAGACGCCCAAATGGTCGAACCTCAGCCGCGCCTCGGGGAACTGCGCCGCCAGCGCAGCCAGGCTGCCGCCCATCAGCCGCCCGCCCAGCAAGGCGGCGCTCGCCCCTGCAAAGCCAGTCAGGAGCGTTCCGGCCAGCACAGCGATCCGCCGTTTTCGTCCCCGCGTGATCCACACGCCCGCGCCGATCGCAGCGCCCAGCAGTACGCCTTCGCCGGCGCCCGTCATCGCCCTCGGCGCCGATCCGAACAGCAGGGTGAAGGCGTCCAGCCCGGCAAGCCGCACCACGGCGCCCACGACCAGTCCGCCGCAGGCGCCGCCAAGTAGGAACCATGGTTCCCGGCGCCGGGAGACGAAGCTCGCCATTCCGACCCCGAACCCGACACTTGAGCCCCCGATCATTCCGATCGCGGCTGTCAGAGCGGCGAGCACCAGCAGTCCGGACAGTGAGCCGCCCGCCCCGGCGTCCGCCACCCCCGCGAAGCCGTAGGCCAGGCCGCCGATCAATCCCGCCATGCCGCCGCCGATGAGCCCGGCTCGACCCATGCCGACAAACCGCGCCAACGCCTCGCTTCGACCGGTTTGAGCGCGGACCTCGGCCGATGCCGCATCGCTGTCTGTGCGCTCAGCATGAGGAGGCGTCACAGAGGCGATGAAGCGGTAACCATGGCGGGGCACCGTCTCGATGAACCGAGGCCTGCCCGCCTCGTCCCCAAGGGCCTTACGCAAGGACCGCACGCATTGGGTCAACGCCTCGTCGGTGACCGGAACGCCTTTCCAGACCTCATCCAGAAGCCGCGCCTTGGTCACCAGTCTGCCCTCCTCGGTGATTAGCAGAACCAGTGCGTCCAGATAGCGTCCAGACACCTCCACGGTCCCCCCAGGATCAGAGAGGCGGCGATCCGCTGCGTCCAGCACGAAGCGGTCGAAACGATAGACGCCAGCCACGGTTTTCAGGGTTTCCTCACGCGGCGCTCAGGACTTTCATCGCCCGCGCCCTCACAGCTCAAGCCTCACCCAAGCTGGAAACGAAGGCAATGACGAACGACATCTCTGCCAACCCGAACGACCGACTGACCTCGACCCTACGCCTGATCGGCTGGACACTCGTCGCGGGCCTTCTGCTCACGCCCGCCGTCGCGATGCGGTTCACAGACGAGGTCCTGTGGACGACCTCAGACTTCATCTTCGCAGGCGTCGTCCTGATTGGGGCTGGCGCGATCACAGAGCTGGCGGTGCGCGCCTCGGGCGACTGGTCGTATCGGATCGGCGTCGGCCTCGCCGTGCTCGCTTCGGTTCTGTTGATCTGGATCAACGGCGCCGTGGGAATCATCGGATCTGAAGATCATCCGGCGAACCTGCTTTATCTGGGCGTGATTCTCGCTGCGTTTGTCGGAGCGGTCGCCAGTCGTTTCCGCGCGAGGGGCCTGTCGTTGTCCATGGCATCGGCTGCCGGGCTCCAAGCCTTGATCGGAATCCTTGCTGTCTTGCGGAACTGGGGTGCCGGGTCTGAGAACTGGCCTCGGCCGGTGATCGTGCTCAGCATCATTTTCTGTATGATCTGGCTGGCTTCGGCGGCCCTGTTCCGCCGCGCGGCCCGCGCGGGTCATGGCGCCCGTCAAGGTGGAACTGCCTCATCGTAACGCTAGAAAACTGGTCCGATCAGCGATCGGCAAAGTCAGTCTGGCGAGCGCGGCGCAAGGTCCGCTTTGGGTCGAAAGTGGTCATCGCTCCAGAGGCGACGGAGCCGACCTGACGGTGCAAGACTGGGTGGTCCCGCTGGCCACATTCGCCGAACAAGCTCGCAGGACGTCCATCGTTACCCAGGATCGAGGGGATTCCCTAGGGTGCTTTCAGACGGATGGGGGCCGACCCTGCGGCTTCGGTCCGCCTAAACTGAGTATCCCATTCGCTGGCGCCCGGTCCGACCTGTCGGTCGTTGAGGAACGAGAATGACCCTGCTTGCGCTTTTGCTGCGTCCATCCAATCTGGTCTGCGACCATCTCGGGATCAAGGATCAGCACGAGCGCGGCATGATGCGGATGTTCGTCAACATGTGCCTCTTTTCCGGCGTCTGCGTGACGGCCTTCTTTGTGCTCTGGAAAATGCTCGCCTAGCGGCACGCTGCCGGAGTCGACAGGAGACGCCGATGGCCGAAACCACACCCGCCCGGGATCCGGTGTGCGGAATGGACGTCGATCCGGCTCGAACGGCGACCCACGGCGATCGGGATTTCCACTTCTGCAGCGCGCGCTGCCGGTCGAGCTTCATCGCCGACCCGGAGCGGTATCTGGCGGAGGCGCCCGACCCTCCAGGCCGCGCCTCGGACACGGCGCCCATCGGCGCCGTCTGGACCTGCCCCATGCATCCGCAGGTCCGTCGGGACCGCCCGGGCCCCTGCCCCATCTGCGGCATGGCGCTGGAGCCTGAAACGGTCAGCGCGGCCGCTGGCCCCAACGCCGAACTGACGGACATGACGCGGCGCTTCTGGATCGCCCTGGTCCTGACCGCGCCCGTGTTCGTCCTCGAGATGGGCGGGCATCTGGTCCCGGCCCTGCATCACCTCGTTCCGCCGCCATCTCGATCTGGACTCAGCTGGTTCTGGCGACCCCGGTCGTCCTCTGGGCGGGCTGCCCCTTCTTTCAGCGCGGCTGGACGTCGCTGAAGACGCGCCATCTGAACATGTTCACCCTGATCGCCATGGGAACCGGCGTCGCCTGGATCTGCAGCCTGGTCGCGGCCCTGGCCCCGGACGTCTATCCGGCCGCCTTCCGCGCTGCCGACGGCTCGGTCGCCGTCTATTTCGAGGCCGCCGCAGTGATCACCGTCCTGGTTCTGCTCGGACAGGTGCTGGAGCTGCGGGCGCGTGAACGGACCTCCGGAGCGATCCGGGCCCTGCTGAACCTCGCGCCGAAGACCGCGCGACCGGGATTCCATCGCCGCTGGCCAACGCAAACTCGCCACTGGCGCATCATGTTTGTCGCCATCAGCCTGGCGAGCCACTAGGCTTCACGAGCTGACCTTTGAAGGCGGATCAGCCGCCATGTCAGTCCAGAGGAAACGAAATGCGCACTCTCCATTTCGCCGTCGTCGCGGCCGCCCTGTCACTGGCCGCCTGCTCCGAGAATACGGAAGACAAGGCAGCCGCCACTGCAGATAACGCCGGAGCGACGGTTGCTTCTGCTGCGAGCGACACCGCCGCAAACGCAGACGCCGCTGCCGACAGCGCCTCTGCCGCAACCAGCGAGGCGGCAGCCAACGTCGATGCAGCCGCCGACACGGCCGCTCGGAAAACCGAGGCGGCTGCCGATGCCGCGGCCCGAACAGAGTAGGTCGTCGCAGAACGACGCGCCGGAGATCAACTCGGGCGCGTCGTTCAATCGTGCAGCTGCGGACGTTGCGGTTTAGTTGAGGCGATGCTTCAGACCGCTGATCGTATCGTGGTCAGCCTTGATCGACGCATACTCTTCAGCCACGCGCTGGCGGAGTGTGTCGGGAAGATCGGTGTCCTTGGTGGCGTCTTCAAACCGCGCCTTGATCACGTCCTCGCCACGCTCGACCTCGTCGATCACGCCGCTGTCGTCGCGGCCCATGAGTTCGCCTCTGATCTCGGCGAACTTGTTGTGGATGCGGCCCAGCAGAGACTGGTCATCCTCAGGTTCACCACCAAACGTGCGAACTTCGGCCTGGAGCCGACGGCTGAGTTCTTCACGCTGGCCGGCGCGCTCTGTGAACAGGGCTTTGAGTTCCGAACTGCTGACGCCGTCGGCGGCATGGCGATAGCCATTCACGCTATCCAGCGTCGTCTCGATCAGATCGTTCAGGGTCTTGATGGCGCGATGATTGTCGGTGGGCATTGAGGCGTCCTTGTTTGAGGGACACATAGAACTGCCGACGCTTTACCGTGTTCCCAGACACGGCTTGTTGCTTGCGAGCGGGGACAGAGAGTCCGATAAGGGTTGGGACCAGCCTGGGCGTAAGGTCGAAAAGCCGACCCTTATGTCTTGTCTGAATGTCGTGGTTCCGGCGATCAGTGAATGACCGGTTATGACTCATAAAGGTCCTTGGCAAGGTCCGCTTTGTGGCTGGACGGATCGTTCATGGCGCTAGTCGGATGTGGAGAGAGTCACGTCGGAAAGTTGCAGATGCTGTCGTAGGTAAGGACCTGAGATGAACTAAATAAACTCAAATACTTAAGGCGCGCTCCAGCAAGGCCAAAGCGGGCCTGCTCGCGACGGATGAACGATAAAAGAAACCCTCGGCGTGGCGCGCCCCGCGCACCCCGCAATGCAGCGCTCTGAAGCCGCTCCAGGTTTCGAATGCGGGAACAAAAGCCGGCGCACTCTGGGAGGCGTGGGCCGAAAGGGCTGCGCGTTTACGGTCGTATTGCGCCGTGATGTCGACGAGACGCTCCGGAGTCGGCCCGCTTCCGAGCATCGGCTCCGCATAGAGGAGAGCGGTTTCCGGCGGGCAGGCTTCCGCCACCAGGCGCGATAATGTGCGGTGGTCGGGGTGATAGTCGTCTGTTGAATGGGTGATCAGGACGGTCGGCCGAAAGTCTGCGATGGCCGCCCGAACGGCGCGAGCCTCTTCGGGTGTGCCGACCAGCTGACCATCCATCAGCCCAAGAAGCACGGGTTCGACGCCAACGGTCGCGCCCGCCACCGCCGCCTCGGTCCTGCGAAGGCCGGCAGGGGCTCCGGGAGGAAGGCCGGCTTGACCGTCCGTCGCTACCGCCCAGCCAACCGCCCAGCCCAGGTCCTGCAGTTTCAGCAGCAGGCCGAGGCAGTAGATCTCGACATCGTCGGGATGGGCCCCGATCGCGAAGGCGCGGCGCTCAGTCATGGAGGCCCCGTTCGAGCGCGGTTGGTGGTGGCGATGAAGATGGCGCGAAACATCTCGCCCGCGCGGGCGTGGGCCGCCCGGTCTTGATGCAGGATGTGGTCGAGCGCCAAGCCTCTGAGGCATGCCACGGCCACGTGGCGCAGGGCCAGAAGTTCGTCGGCGGGCAGGTCCAGACCTGCCATGTATTCCATCCACCAGCTGTCGGTCGCAGCCTCCGCCTCATCCAGATGAGGACCGATTGCGGCGGCCAGCTCGGGGTCGTTGCGTGCGGCCATCAGCAGCTCCATCGCCGCGAAATGGTGGTGGCCTGTATGACCCTCCAGGGCGACGTCGATAACGGCCGCGAATCGCTCGTGCGGATCGGTCAGCCGCTCCAGCCGGGCGCGGATCTCCGGCGTCACCCGACGCGGCAGCGCGGCTGCGATGTCGGCCATAAGATCGTTCTTGTCGCGGAAGTGATAGTGCAGCGGCCCCCTCGACACGCCTGCTTCGTTGGCGATCAGCAGCAGGGTGGTCTGGGAATAGCCGTGCTCGGCCAGGCAGCGGATGCCGGTCTGGACCAGCAGCTCGCGCGTGCGCCGGCTCTGCTCGGCCTTGGGAATGCGGGGCGGACGGACGGTGGGGGCAACGGTGGTCATGGTGCAACCGGGGTCTGGGAAAGGCGGGCCTCGATCTCGGACCTTAGCGCGATCTGGCGGGCTTCCGTGAGCGGGTAGAACCAGAAGAAGGGCGCCGCGCATCCCATGATGATCATGGGCGCCCAGGCATAGGTCACCAGCAAGATGAACAGCTCGCGCGGGCCATTCTCCGTGGCGGAAGGCTCGAAGCCGAAGACCGACGGCAGTACGGTGCCGATCAGAATGCCCACAGCGACGCCCAGCTTGGCGATCGTGCCGGACATTCCGTAAAAAAGCGCCGTTCGCTCGCGCCCTGTCGTGACCTTGTCCAGGTCGACGACGTCGGCCAGCATCGACCCGACCAGCAGGCCCAGCGCACCGCCAGCCGCGCCCCGCACGATAATGCAGGCTGCATAGATCCAGGGCTGGTCGTGGGGGATCAGGGGAATGGGCGCGCTGAGCAGGGCCATGCCGGCGGCCCCGAGAGCCAGGGCACGGTGCTTGCCCCAGCGCTTGGCCAGCCACATCCAGAAAGGAATGGCTGACAGCCCGGCGATATTCTCTCCGACCAGGATGACCGAGAACATGTCACGCGCGTCGAAGACCGATTCCATCACGATCAGATGCAGCGACGCGCCGATGGTCGCTCCACCCAGGAGGACGGCCAAGCCGAGCGACAGGGTCAGAAAGGCTCGGTTGCCGAACAGCGCTCGTGTGCCCTCCAGGAAGCGAACGGGCTCTCGCCGCAGGGTCTCGGGCGTCGGCTCGGGCACACGCCAGAAGGCGATGCCGTACAGCACCGGCATCGCCGCGACGAAGCCGATCGCCAGCACGAGCAGCATTTGTCGCGTTTCGCCAAACCCCGTGCGCTGGAGGACAAAGATCAGGGCCAGGGCCATCATACTGGAAACGATTCCGAAGGCCTCGCGAGACCCGGCGATCCGGGTGCGGCCCGAATAGGTCCGCGACAGCTCGGCGCCCCATGCGCGGTAGGGATTGTCGACGATGTTGAAGGCGGTGAAGGTGACCGCGATCCAGATGATGGCGTAGGCCGGCGTGACCTCCACCGGCGGGGCAAAAACCATCCAGATGCCCAGCATCAGCAGCGGCACGCCTATGGCGATCCACAGCTTCCTGCGCCCGAAGCGCGACCGGGTCGCGTCGGACAGGGCGCCGGTCAACGGCTCGCTGACGACGTCCATCAGTCGCGCGGCGAATAATATTGTCCCGACCAGCGCCAGGGGCATGCCGAAATCGGCCGCATAGAAGGACGGGATGAAGGTCAGCAACGGTGTCATCGCCAGCGCCGTCGTCAGGTTCGGAAGGCCATAGAAGAAGGCGGTCTGGGCGGGCGAGCCCGCGGACGTGGACGTCATGGCGTGAACTCCGGGGTGACGGCTGGAACCAGGCGAGCGAACTCTTTGGCGGACAACGGCTCGGGCCGCTCGGTTCGGGAAGCGACGTCGACGCTGACGCCGTCGCGGATCGATCGCTCAATAGCCATCAGGGTCTCCAGAACGTGGATGGCCATGGCGGCCGAGGCGCGGGGCGGGCGTTGTCCGCGGATCGCGTCGGCCGCGTCGAGCACGCCGATGGACCATGCCGCATCGCTCCATCCGAGGACCGGCTCTACCGCGTCCCAGCGGCCGAGGGTGCGGGTGATCCGAACGTCGCCGGAAAACTCGCCCGACCGGGGCAGTGCGAGGGTCGCGGTGGAGCCATAGAGCTCCAACTCCGATCGGCGCGCGCCCAGGCCGTCGAAGCTGACCGTCACCGTCGCGGTCGCGCCGCTGACGAAGCCGAGCAGGGCGACGGCATGGGTGATCGCCTGCACCGGGAACCGCTCGCCGGTTCGCGGGCCGGCCTGGATCGTCCGCTCGGAACGAACCCGCCCCCCGCCGGCGCTCACCCGCGCGACCGGACCCAGGAGGTGGACGAGAGCCGCAACGTCATAGACGCCCATGTCCATGACGACGCCCGCCCCGGTCGCGAACAGACGGTCGGCGTCGTGATGCCACAGATCCGGGCCGGGATAGACCAGGGTCGTCGCCGCTCCCCATAAGACCCCCAGCTCGCCTGCGTCGATCAAGCTCCGCGCGGTCTGCTGCGCAGGACCGAAAGCGGTCGCAGGCGCGCAGGCCATGAGCAGGCCGGACGTCTCGGCCAGACTAGCGAGGTCGCGGGCGTCCTCAAGCGTCGTGGCGATGGGCTTTTCCGAATAGACCGATTTGCCGGACCGCAGGGATCGCCGGCTGACCTCGGCATGGACCGAGGGCGGGGTAAGGTTCACAACCAGTTCGACCTCGTCCCCAGATAGAAGATCTTCCAGGCTCATGACCGGCGTGTCGAAGGCACGCCGTCTCAGGGCCTGTTCCGGCGATGAAGATGCGCAGGCGACCAATCGGACGCCGGGGGCGTCGCGTAGTGAGTCGGCATAGCGGCCGGCGATGTCGCCGAGCCCTATCAGTCCGATCCCGACAGGAGTGGGGGTCAAGCCAGGGCTCCATAGGTCAGGGCGCGCAGGTCCGCCGCCGTCCGACCAGGCGTCGCACCCGGCGTCTCGCGCAGCTGGGTCATGATCATGGACGCGACACCCGTCGAAGGGCTGATGAAATACTGCGTATCGAAGTGGCCGCTCCAGAAGGCATCGCCGTCGCGATAATGAGCCGCCGCCTGGGCGGCGTCGACCACCACTGCCGATCCCAGGCCGAACCCGAGACCCGCCAGCGGGGTGCCGCCCAACCGCGCCATGACCGCTGCGGGCAGATGATTGCGCAGCATCAGGTCTACGCTACCGGTCGACAGGATGCGCGCTCCGTCCAGTGTGCCGCGGCGCTCCATGGCCATGAGGAAGCGAAGATAGTCCGGGCCGGTCGAGATCAGCCCGGCCCCGCCGGACGGCCATCGGTCGGGATTGAACGGATCGCCGAAAACCTCCACGCCGGAGGAGACAAGGCTGTCTCCGGGGCCGGGCTCATAGACGGTTGCTAGATCTTGTCGTCGCGAGGCCTTCAGGTGGAAGCCTGTGTCGGACATGCCCAAGGGGTCGAAGATCGTCCGTTTCAGACGCGCGGCGAGGGGTTCCTGCGACGCCACCTCGACCAGCCGACCCAGGACGTCGGTGGAGAAGCTGTAGATGACCCGCTCGCCTGGATCGGCGTAGAGCGGCTGTTCGGCAAGCCGGTCGATCGTCTCCGCCAAAGTGCCGTTACCGTGGAACAGGTCCAGTCCCTGATAGCGGCGGCCGAGCGCGGTCGCGCCATCGGAGCGATAGCCCAGCCCCGACATGTGCAGCATCAGATGCCGGACCGTCATGGGCCGCGCCGGATGACGACGGTCGTCCGGGGCCTCGGGCGAGACGGCGACCTGCATTGCCCCGACTGCGGGCAGGTAGCGTCCGACCGGATCGTCGATCAGAAGCCGCCCCTCCTCGACCAGCTGCATGACCGCCACGCTGGTGACCAGCTTGGTCAGGCTGGCGATACGGAACAGGGTCGTCGGTGTCATCGGCCTGCTGGAGGCCACGTCGGCGAGGCCGATCGCGGACCGGTGCGCCTCGCGGCCGTGTCGCCCGAGGCAGATGACATAGCCCGCCCGGCGACCTGCCGAGACCTCGCCGGCGAAATGGGCGTCGAGCCGGGCCAGACCCTCCGGGATGAAGCCCTGCTCGCCCTGTCGCCCTTGAGCGGGCGAGCCGAACATGGCCGTCAGCGCCAGTCCGTATGCCGATGCGCCCGTTCCGATCAGGCGTCGCCGGTCCATCATGCCAGGCCCGAGGTCCGTGCGGCGTACAGCAGGCCGGCTGCGGCCCAGGCCTGAGGTCGGCAGGCGTGGGTGTAGGGGATGGGGTCGAGGCCGGGCGTGCGGGCAAAGCCTGATATCAGTTCGGGCAGGCGGTTCATCGGCTGGCTGGCCGCCAGATCGAACAGGGCCTCGGCGACGCGCCGTGCCTCCTGATCAAAGCCGTAGCGGGCGAGGCCGCCGGCCAGGATCGCAGTGTCGTGGGGCCAGACGCTGCCGTTGTGATAGCTGACCGGATTGTAGGTCGCCTCGCCCGCGCCCAGCGTTCGCAGACCCCAGCCGTTCCAGAGTGCGTCGCCCATCAGGGTTTGCACCAGCCGGGGGGCCGACTCTGCCGGGACCGCACCCGACCACAGCAGGTGCCCGGGGTCGGAGGAGAGGACCTCCAGGGGCCGGCCGTGCCGATCGAGCGCCATGGCGTAGGTTCCCATCGGTTCCAGCCAGAACCGCTCATGAAATTCCTCAGCAAGCCCTTGGGCGCGCACGGCCCACGTCTCCGCCAGCTCGGGTTCCCCCAAGCGGGCATAGAAGCCCGCGGCGGCGCGGAAGGCGGCAATAGCGTATCCTTGGACCTCCGCTACGGCCAGCGGCGCCTCGGCCGGGGTCCCGTCGGCGTGATTCATCGAGTCGGGCGAGTCCTTCCAGGACTGGACCGCCAGCCCGGATCCCGACGGGGCGAAGGTAATCAGTTGACCGCCCTCCGCCCTCTGTCGGCCCAGCCAATCCAGAGCGGCCTCCCAGTTGGGCCGGAGCTCGACGATCAGGCTCTCGTCTCCCGTCGCCGCCGCATGGGCGTCAAGCGTGGTGACGAACAGGGCGGTCGAATCCACGGACCCATAGTAGCGCCCGAACGGGATGATGCCCCTGCGAGAGATTTCACCCAGCCGGATCTCGTGCAGAATCTTGCCGGGCTCCTCCTCGCGGAAGGGGTCATCGGTCCTGCCCTGTTCCGACGCCAGGAGGCGGAGCACGGATCGTGCTAGGTCCGGCCGCCAGGGCAGGATCATCGAGGCGGTGATCAGGGCATCGCGCCCGAAGATGCACGAAAACCAGGGCAGACCAGCTGCGGGGTAGGGGCCGTTAGCGGTCCCCAGAAGAAGGGCCCTCAGGTCGTCGATCGCCCGCGCGACGGACCGCGCCTTGTCCTTGTCTGGCGGGGTCAGGCGGAAGGAGCTTCGCCAGTCTTGGTAGCTGGGCAAAGCGTGGCTCTGCCCGTTGCCGCCGTCCGTGAAACGGACCGTCGCTGTGAGGGTGGCCGTCGAGCCAGGCTGAAGCTCGAAGCTCCAGCGTGGCTCCTGACAAAGCCGCGTACCGCCCTGGCACGTGAAGGTGATGTCGGCGCCCAGTGTCAAACCATCGGAGGTGACGCGCGCGAGACGCAGCCGGCCCTTCTCCTCCAGCGTGGACACGGTCCGGTCCCCGTCGCTGTCGACCGGGCGGAAAATGGTGAACAGGTCTCGAAACTCACCGACCACATCGAGCGTCAGCGTGACCAGTTGGGGGCTGTCGCCGGTGTTGACAATGACCCAGGCGTCGTCCAGCCCGTCGTCACGCAAGGTCATGCGTCGTGTCAGACCGACCACCTGCACGCGTCGAGTATTGATGATCGCGTGGTAGGCGAGGAGGGCGTCCTCGTGAGTCTGGACCGACAGGGTCTGGGCCTGGTCGATTGTCCATCGCCACGTCGACAGCATGCGGGTGTCGTCGCGAAACACGCCGTGCAGGCCCGCGCCGATTGCCCCTTCGGTATCAGCGACGAGATAGGTCCGGTTTTCCTTGACGACGTGAGCCACGCTTCCTCGCATTTATACATACATATTGACATGTTTATTCGGAGGACCAAGAGTGACTGTCAAGCTCGGTCGCTAGAGAACCGATCAGAAGGGGAGAATATCGGATGTTGAAAGGTGTTCGGGGGCGGGCCTTGTTGCTCGCGGGTGCGGCCTGGGCCGCAGGCGGGGGGGCCATCGCCCAGGATCAGCTAAGCCAGGACGCGACCACGCTCGATGAGGTCGTCGTCACCGCGACCAAGCGCGGTCAGACGGTGCTGGAAGCGCCAGTATCGGTCTCGGTCGTGACGTCGGAGACGATCAAGAACACCGGCGCAACCAACTTCTCGGAGCTGGCGACCCTGATCCCCAGCGTCGTCTTCTCGACCCAGCAGTCGCCGGTTCAGGCCAACGTCGGTATGCGCGGCGTCACGACGGCGGGCGGCAGTGCGGCGCTGGAGCCAAGCGTGGGCATTTATGTTGACGGCGTCTTCACCGACCGCACGTCAATCGGCATCGGCGACTTCAACGACCTCGCAGCGGTCGAGGTGCTGCGCGGGCCGCAATCGACTCTTTTCGGCAACGCCTCACCGGCCGGCATCATCAATTTCGTGACCCAGGATCCGGGCCGCGAGTTCTCGGGCGAGCTCCGCGGAACCGTCGGCAACTTCAACCGCCGACAGTTCGCCGCCACGGTGACGGGCCCACTGGTCGCCGACACTCTGTTCGGGCGGGTCAGCGTCTTCAGCCATCAGCGCGATGGTTATCTGGACAATCTGATCGGGCCCGACAGCAACGACCAGAACGCCTATGGCCTGCGCGCCAAGCTGCTCTATGCGCCCACCGGCCCGCTTCGCGTTCTGGGGACGGTCGAGTACTCCGAGATCGACCAGAACTGCTGCGTCCCGGTCCATGTCAACGTCCCCGACGCCCTGCTGAATCGCTTCGCCACGGCCTCGACCAACTTCCCGTTCGTCGGGTCGGGCGTGCCTTTTCCGCGAAATCAACTGGACAGCCAGACCGTCGCGGTTGACGGGCTGAACACGTACGAGCAGTCGTTGCTCGCCCTGACCCTGCGCGTCGACTACGCCTTCGAGAGCGGGCACCGTCTGACGTCGATCGGCGCCTATCGCTCCGTCGATCAGTTCAGCTCCGCAGACATCGATTTCACCGGCCTGAATCTGCTGAACTTCCCGGGCGTGCAGCGCGACAATCAGCATTTCTCGCAGGAGATCCGGCTGGCCTCACCCGAGGATCGGCCCGTCACCTGGCTGATCGGCGCCTACGCCTTCCAGAAGGAGGTGACCGAAGACAGCGCCCTGGTCATCAGCCCCCAGACCGCGGCGCTGCTGGGCGGCAATGTGCTGGCGCAGAACTCGCCGAGCTTCAACTCCATCACAAACCGCAACTTTGCCCTGTTCGGCGAGGCCACCTGGGGGCTGAGCGATCGGCTGAGCGTGACCGGAGGCCTGCGCTGGAACTTCGACGACAAGCAGATCAACGCGTTCGCGGCTCGGCTGAGAGCCAACGGCGCCCAGCTGTCGCCGACGCAGTTCATCCCTGCGGACAAGCAGCAGCGTGACGGCGGCGAACTGACGGGCCGGGTGGTCGTCGAATACGCCTTCAACGACGACCTCAGGACCTTCGGGTCATACACCCGGGGCTACAAGGCATTCGGCATCAACGACGACGCCAACCTGATCCGCAACATCCCCGGCGCCGACTTCTTCTTCGACTCCGAGATCGTGGACAACTACGAGATCGGGTTGAAGGGCCAGCTGGCGTTCTGGGATACCGATTTCTCGGTGGTCGCCTTCCGCTCCGAGTACGACGACTTCCAGGCGCTGTCGTCGTTCATCGACTCGACCAATACCTTGCGATTCTACCTCCAGAACGCGGCCTCGCTGATCTCGCAGGGGTTGGAAGTGGACGCCACCGCCCGGCCCATCGATGGGCTGACGTTTACACTGGCGGCAACCTATCTGGATGCGGCCTTCGACAGTTTCCCTAACGCCCAGGGTCCGTCCGGCGTCGTCGATCTCAGCGGTCGGCCGTTGACGGACGCGCCCGAGTGGTCGGCCAGCGCCGTGATCCGCTACGAACGACCGATCGGGGCGGGCCTCAGGGTGTTCGCCCAGGCGGACGTCTTCTACCGAACTTCGGTCTTCACCGAGCTGACCTATGATCCGGTCCTGCGTCAGGAACCGCACACCAAGATAAACGCGCGCATCGGTCTGGGTGACCAGGCAGATCGGTGGACGCTGGAGCTGTGGGGCCGCAACCTGACGGACGAGATCACCTTCGGTCGGGGCGGCCGTCCGGTTTTCGGCGCCGTGACGGCGGTTCTGCCGGCAGGCGGAGCGCCAAGCTTCCCGGTCGGAAACACCTACATCAAATACACCGGCGAGCCGCGGACCTACGGCGCGACCCTGACCTACCGGTTCTGATTCCTGGGAGCCGACGACTGCGGCCGCGGAGCCCTGCTCCGCGGCCGTTTTTTCTGGAGAGCATGCGGATGGTCGATCGACTTTCGACGCGCGGGTCCTGCTTCGTTGACAGCACCGGGCGGCAGGTCCTGCTGAGGGGCGTCAATCTGGGGGGGGACTGCAAGGTTCCGACCGCGCCGGACGGCCACACCCGGCACCCAACGGACTTTTCGGACCACCGCACGGTCAGCTTCGTCGGCCGACCGTTCCCATTGGAGGAGGCCGACGCGCATCTGGCGCGGATCGCCGGCTGGGGCTTCAACTGCCTGAGGCTTTTGACGACCTGGGAGGCCGTCGAGCATGCGGGGCCGGGCGAGTACGACGAGGAATATCTGGATTACTTCGCGGCGGTTTGCGACAGGGCCGGGGCGCACGGCCTGCATGTATTCATCGATTTTCACCAGGATGTCTGGAGCCGGATGAGCGGCGGCGACGGTGCGCCCGGCTGGACGTTCGAGGCCGTCGGCCTCGACTTCACCCGCTTCCACGCCGCCGGCGCAGCCCACGTCATGCAGTACCGCTACGACCCCTCGATCGGGGGTCGGCAGGACGCCTATCCCCAGATGAGCTGGGCGACCAACTACCGCATGCCGCCCAATGGCTTCATGTGGACGCTGTTCTTCGGGGGCGAGGCCTTCGCGCCCGACTTCCGGATCGACGGGATCAACGCCGGGCGCTGGCTGCGCGACCGATACCTGGGGGCGGTACGCCAGGTGGCGGAGCGGATCGCCCATCTGGACCATGTTGTCGGATTCGACAGCCTGAATGAGCCCGGTTCGGGCTGGATAGGGCGTGCGCTCGATGACCCGGGCCGAACCCTGTCCGGTGCCGCCTGGACCCCCCTCGATGGCCTCGCGGTCGCGTCAGGCGTAACCCGGGTCCTTCCGGTCCACGCCTTCGGCCGAGGCGTGGTTTCCCGGACCCCGGTCAACGCCGACGGCGTGTCGATCTGGCTGCCCGGTCGCGAGGACCCTTTCCGCGTCGCCGGCGTCTGGGACATCGACCTCGAGGGAGCGGCGGTGGCGCTCCGTCCGGACTATTTCCGGCTCGTTGATGGGAAAGACGTCACTGCTGAAGACCCTTTCATGGCCCAGTTTATGTGCGAGGTGGCCGGGACGGTTCGCGCAATCCGCTCTGACTGGCTGATTTTCGCCGAGGTCGACCCGTTCGCCGCGCTCGCGGGTGGTCATGGGTTTCCGCCGGGCCTGCCCGAGGGCGTGGTCAATGCCAGCCACTGGTACGATCTCGCCGCGCTCGTTACCAAAAGCTACGATCCTGAGCGCTCTGTCGACCTGCTCAGCGGACGTCCCCTGTTGGGCGCGCAGGCCATCGAGGACAACTACGTCGAACGCCTTTCGGCGCTCAGGGCGATCGGCGATGCCCTGCCCGGGGGAGCGCCGACCCTGATCGGCGAGTTCGGATTGCCCTTCGATCTCGACGAGGCCACCGCCTATCGCCGCTGGGCCCAGGGTGATCGTGGACCCGAGCCCTGGGCGAACCATGTCCAGGCCCTGACCACGATGTACAACGCTCTCGACCGGCTGTTACTGAGCTCGACCCAATGGAACTACACTGTATCGAACCGCAACGATCCGGCGGTGGGCGACGGCTGGAACCAGGAGGACCTCTCAATATGGTCTGCCGATCAAATGCAGGAGGGACATGACGGCAGCCGAGCTGTCGAGGGGTTCAGCCGGCCCTATGTCCGGCGAACACCGGGTCGTCTGATTTCCCAGCGGTTCGATGTCGCTGAACGCAGATTTGAGGCCGCCATAATAACAGAGGCCGAGCTCGCAGAACCGATCGATATATGCTTGCCCGGACATCTATATCGTGAAGGCCAGATGAGAGTGAATTTAAGCACTGATGCTGAATGGTCGATAGAAAACAACAGTTTGATTATTCAACTTGTGTCCGGTACTGGGATCGAAGAATTCTCTGTAGAGATCCAGTTCTTGGCCAGGTGACGAGTTTGGGTGTCACCGTGATCGAGCTTACGTCGGCGTTCAGGCCGCCATTCAAGATTGATCGACAAGGCGCTGGTCCTTCCCTGACGCCTGCCGCCGCCGCATCAGTCGTCCCGATGCTAATTCTCTGGGCAGGCCGTGGGCTCTCTGCTTCCGGTGTGACTAGATCATTGATTGAAGGCGCGGAGAAAACTGATGGCGGTCAGGACGGCCTTGGCTCCGCTTTTGCTGCTGGCCACGCTCGTCGCCTGCGCCACCGGCCCGCAGCCGTCACCGCCCCCATCCTCGGTTCAGGCCTGCAGCGGGGCGTGGCGCTTAAGTGATGGGCGCGGCGTTACAGCTACACCGATCGAAGGCGGGCTTCGCTGGCGCACTCTGGAGGGCGAGACCGGGCGTCTCGTCCTGGGCGCAGACGGGCAATGGCATGCGTCTCAGGGGGGCGCGATCGACCAGGGCGAGGCTCGTATCTCATTCTCCTGCCCGGGTGGAATGAACGCGTTCGACGGTTTCGCGGCAACCGCTGTGCAGACCGCCGTCGTTGAGACGGTGTTCCCGGGATCCGGCGGGGTCAGGCTCGCGGGTCGGCTAATATTGCCGGCCGGCTCAGACGCTGTGCCCGTCATGGTTCAGGTTCATGGCTCAGAGCAAACATCTGCCCGCGTCTTCGACCCCTTCCAGCAGCTTCTGCCGCTTCAAGGGGTCGGCGTGTTTGTGTACGACAAGCGCGGCACGGGCGGGTCGGAGGGGCGCTACACCCAGGATTTCGACGTACTGGCCGAGGACGCTGCCGCCGCGGCTCGCGAAGCGCGACGGTTGGCCGGAGTACGCCTGGCCCGCCTGGGCTTGCATGGCGCCAGTCAGGGCGGCTGGGTCGCGCCCCTGGCCGCCTCGGGCGTTGCCGCAGACTTCCTCATCGTCAGCTACGGCCTTCTGGAAAGCCCCTTGGAGGAGAACCGGGCGCAAACGATTCTGGGGGTTAGGGAAGCCGGGTTTGGTCTTGAGGAACAGGCGGCAGCCGGGGATCTGGCCGACGCCGCCGGAGCCGTGATGGCCTCGGGTTTTCGCGATGGGTTCGGTGAACTGGAGGTACTCCGTCGCGAGCACCGTGAGGCGCCATGGTTCACAGCGGTAAAGGGCGAATTCACCGCAGAGGTCTTGCGTTATCCGCCGGTACTGCTGCGGGTCTTTGGACCTCTGCGCTCACAGGGCACGAGTTGGCGCCACCAGGGTGAGCCCGTCCTTCGCGAGCTACAGATGCCCGTTCTCTGGATCCTGGCCGGCGAGGATCGCGAGGCTCCGCCCCAGCATACGCGAAGCAGACTGGCCACTCTGATCGCCGAGGGGCGCCAAATCCACCTGGCTGAGTTTGCCGGCGCTGATCATGGTATGAGGTTAGTCGACACCGCAACCGACGGCTCACGCCGCTGGAAGCGCTACGCGGCGGGCTACTTTAGCGTCGTCGGTGACTTCGCTCACGGCAGGCGTCTGGAAAACACGGGCGCAGCCTTGGTTACCCAAGGCCCCGCCATGACGGCGGCGTCTCAAGTCAGGCCGAACTGAACCCGAGCCGCATCTGAATTCATTCCGCGGCGGATCGTGGGTCGCGGCCGCAAGGAGGGGCGCAATGACCCACCAGACGTCCGGCCCTCCTTGGCAGCAATCTGCCATGGTATATGCCAATAAAGGGCGCCTCCGGGTCTTGTTTCGAGCGCCAGGTGACGGTCCGGTTCTGGCGCCTCCGCGACATTACGGAGACCGTCGCCGCCGGCCAGGCTTGGGGGCGACTCCAGATTCTGGCGCCGAGGCGTGAGGGGAAGACGTCTGTCCGTCCGCCGCTCGATCGAGACCGATAAGCGCCACGACTGCTACGATCTGGCGTGAGCGCCACCAGCCTAAGAACTGAAGCGCGCCGACACCAATGAGCGATAGAGCAACAATAGAGGCTCCGAGCGCGTTGGCCGCGAGCCACCGATCGACATAGCCGGGCACGATTTGCGCCCACGCGGCCAGGAGGGTGACAGGCACGGTCAGATAGGCCAGCGCCAGCCCCTTGAAAGCCTGCTCCTGCCTTGACGCATTCAACGCTGCCATGGTCCCCACACGGTCGAACGCCTCCGGGCTGAGCGGGGCCAGCAACTGAGCGGCCTGCGCGGAAGATTGGTTCGCCCGGATTCCGCGCAGTAGATCGACGCCGGCAAAGCGTGAACCGCCGGGTGTCGTGTAGGCGCTGAAGGGCAGGCTTGAGGTGGGAAACAGACGCACCAACCGGGACCAGGCGGCCCAGTGGTCTTCTGCGTCCAGCGGCTCGGGCTGCGGAAGGTTCATCCCCGGAGCCTGCGCGGGTCCCTTCGTCTTCCGCAAGTGTTGACCCGACATTTTCCGGTGTGCTCCCCTAAGTATCGCGGGGGATGAATGACCAAGACAGAGATCAACTTCGGGTTCATGGCCGTGGTCGGCGTGGTGGCGGGGGGTTTGCTGGGGTGGATGCTCTACCTTGCGGTCCTCGAGGCTGCACCCGGCGGCCCGGTCGCGATCATTTCCGACGCGACGGTCAACACAAGGTCGGGGAGCTGATCATAGCCGTCCCCTTGTTCCTGACCGCCCTGTTCTCGCGGACGCATCCCTACCGTTCGGTGGCGAACGGCCTGATGCAGGCCTGGCCCATCACCATCGTTGGGGCGGCGCTGAATCTTCTGGCGTGGATAAACACCATGGACCGTGCGCCATGGACCGAGCTCAACCGCTTGTGGTTCGCCGGTCTGGTGGTGGTCGGGATTGCGGTGGCGCCGCTTGTCGCTTCGGCAATGCGTGGCGGAGTTGCTCACGCGTTGACAAACCCGCCGCCTCCCACCGTGGGGGGTGCTGTCAGTCTAACGCTAACTTGTCTCCACTGAAGGCCGTTGTAACCGGCTGATTGTGCGTGAGTTTCCGTGACGCCGCTATCGTTCAAGCGCCACCGCTTTCCGCCGGAGGCGATCCGCCAGGCCGTGTGGCTCTACGTCCGCTTCAGTCTCAGCCTGCGCGACGTTGAGGAGCTCCTGGCGGCTCGCGGTGTCGACGTGAGCTACGAGACGATCCGGTGCTGGACGGTCAAGTTCGGTCCCCAGATCGCACGGCGGCTGAAGCGGCGTCGGCCGGCCCCATCGCCTCGATGGCATCTCGATGAGATGGGCTGCCGGATCGGCGGAAAGCGCATGTATCTGTGGCGAGCAGTCGATGACGAAGGCGAGGTTCTGGACCTCGTCGTCCAGCACCGGCGGGACACGGAAGCCGCCCTGAAGCTGCTTCGACGCCTACTCCGAAATCAGCCTGTGGAGCCTCAACTCATCACGACGGATGGGCTCGGCTCCTACGTCGCGGCCCTGGATCAGCTCGAGCTGCGCCATCTTCATCGACCAGGCCGGCTCCGAGAGAACAATCGGGCGGAGAACTCTCATCTTCCGATCCGAAGACGGGAGAGGCAGCAGCGGCTCTTCAAAAGCCAAGGCTCAGCCCAACGTTTCCTCACCACCCATGCGGCGATCTACAACACGTTCTACACCCAGAGACATCTCATCAGCCGGCCAACCCTTCGTCGCTTCCGCAGCGGCGCGGCAGCCGCATGGGCGGCTGCGACGACCTGACGGAAAGCAGGGGAGGGCGCTTCTCAACCTGGCGCGGTTAACCTGACAGCACTGCGACGAACGGGTGCTGCGGATTGGGGGGCAGCGTGCGTCTCTTACTGGACGACTACGCTCCAGAGGCTATCAATCGCTCTGCTGGACCAGCTGCTCCACGACCGCGTCCGACAGATAGTGCGGCCCGTCGAACAGATAGAGCCGGACGTCCTGATAATGGCCAAGCTGCCCCCGCAGCTCGTGGGCGGTCGCGCTGCGGAACCGCCCGTTGCCGTCAGGGCGGAAGGCCTCGGCGATCAGTCCGACCCGCTCCCGGCCAAGTCGCTGCTCCATGGCGTCGAAATACGCACGCGCGACGGCAGGACTTCTCACATGCTCGCCGACGCCATCCTGAAGCAGGATCCCGACATTTCGCGGAACCCAGGTCTCGAGCCAGTCCGCGAAGGCTTCCGGCCCGATGTTCTGTCGGTCGTAGACGCTGAGCCACAATGGTGTTGGAAGGTCCTCCAGCAGCGGGCCCAGCGTCGCGGCGCCTTGCCAGGACGGATCAACCTCGACCGGAAAATACCAGCCCGAGACGGCCACAGGCATCGGCCGGCGCGCCAGTTCAGCGGATCGAAGAGCCAGCCCGGCGACATCCGCACGCGCCTCGCGCTCACCGGACCGCCCCACCAGACCGACGATCACCCGGGTGGCCCAGGGCTCTGAGGCGATGCGGGTCCAATCAGGGCCCTGGCCCGCCGCGTGCCCGGGCGCGCCGGGCAGGAAGACGGCGTCATCGACCACCATCCACTGGACCAGCAGCTCGCGCGCACCCAACCGATCCCACTGACCGACGGGGTCAGAGGTGGCGTGATCGACCTGCCAGACGATGCCGGTGACGGGCGGCAGAGGGCGCTGGCTGGCGCAGCCCACCAGACCACCGGCCGCCATCAGGAGCACGGCGGAGCGCATGCCGCTATTCCAGCAGGCTCTGGCCCATCGGGGCGTCAATAACTCACGCTGAAGGTTGCGAAGAGCCCTTCGGCGCGCTCATCGCCGGCGAGGCGGAAACGGTACTCCAGGGTCAGGTCGACGAAGGATCGCGGGGCGGCGTATTTCGCCTCCCGGAACCAGCGACGCAGTGACACGCCCGGTCCCGCGCCGACGGCCTCCGCGTTGTCGAGGGCGCTGTCGTAATTCATGCCAATGCCGCCGAACACGGACACGATGGTGCGATTGTCGGCGCCCAGCGCGAAGCTGCGACCGGCGCGGGCGTCGATCACGCCAAACGTCTGCTGGTCATCGATGACGTAGGACGTGTCCGCATACAGACGCCACATCGGCCAGTTGCGCTGGTCGATCGTCATGTCCGTGCCCTGTTCGAGGGAGTAGAGGGCGCGCACCATCCAGTCGTTGCGGGCGGCGTCGCCCAGCTTGACCATCCGACTGCCCTCAAGCACCAGATTGGTGTCAGCAAGGGGTTTCCACCGGGCGCCGATCCAGCCTTGGCGCGAGTC
Source organism: Brevundimonas sp. (assembly GCF_031412435.1). GTDB lineage: Bacteria > Pseudomonadota > Alphaproteobacteria > Caulobacterales > Caulobacteraceae > Brevundimonas. Next base: position 49,945 of record NZ_JANODA010000083.1, on the reverse strand, counting down.
CGCGCCGGTCGCGCCGATATCGGCGTCCACCGTCTCAAACACCCGCGCGAAGACGTCGATCGGAGCCCCGGCCCGGTATCCGCCCAGACGTCGGTAGACGTCGACCCCGGCCTGAAGGCTGTCGCTCGTGCCGGGCGAGGTAGGGATGCCGCTGGCCGCGCTTGAGGCGCCGTAGCTGATCGATCCCGAAGCTCCCCAGCTTCGGTCCAGATTGGCCACGTCGCGTCGGACGTCGAACAGGGCCCGGGGCGTCAGCTCCGGCGTTCCGGTCGCCGCATCGTCGATCCCGCGCGAGAAATAGGCGATGGCGGCCTGGTCTTCGTGGGCGCGACGCGCGCTGTATCCGGCATCCAAGGCCGCGCTGCCGGACAACAGGCCCGCGGTATCGGCCTCGACATAGAAGGGCTGGGCCACCCCGTCCTCGCCGACCGCGACGGCAAGCACAGCCATGTCCATGGGGCTTGAGCCCTCCAGCGTCCCGGCCTGAAGCGCGGCGAGGTATTCGGACCGTGCCTGGTCCCTAGTCTCGCTCTCGATCAGGGCCAGCACACGCGCCCGGGTGGCGTAGGCGCGAGTGTCGGCGGAGGGAGCCGCCACGCCGGCAGCGCCGAACGCGGCGGCCGCGGCAGCGTGCTGGTCAAGCTCTGACAGCGCCGAACCCAGCCGGGACTGGACCTCGAACGACGGGTCCTGCCGGATCGGCTCCAGTGCGGTCAGGGCGGCCTGCGCCTGACCAGCTCCAATCAGGGCATCGGTCAGACCCAGGCGATAGCTCCGGTTGCCGGGCTCAAGCCGGACCGCCTCGGACGCCGCAGCAGCGGCAGCGGCATAGTCCCGCCGCTCCAGGGCTGCGAAGGCCATCGTAGCGGACGCATAGCCAGGCCCGGCCGTCTGGACAGGTGCAGACGAAGGAGCAACCACGGTTTGCGCGTGGGCGGGCGATGCCAGCGCCAAGGTCGCGGCCACGGCCGCCGACATCAGGGGCCGGGCGACCGCGTTCTGGCGGTGATCGAAGAGGGCGATGATCATGCGGCTTGTATCCGGGCGGCGGCCAGAGCCGCGCGCTGCGCGCTGAGGGTCGAGGCGAGGGCCTCGGTGGAGATGGAACGCGTGTGGACGAGATATTCGCCAAGCCTTCCGTCGCGATCGGGGTGGTATCCCTGAAGCACGCGCTCCAGATCGTCGGCAGCGATGTGCCCGTCGCCGATCAACATGTCGCCCAGCAGGGGCGCCGACGCAGTCTGATCGAAGGCTTCGGCGTCGCCGCCAAGCCGTCGCAGGCCGGCCACGATTTCACTCTCACGGGCCACGACGAGTGTGACGGGCGCGTCAAAGGCGGCGGAGATCCTGGCCTCCTCCTCGGCGCTGAACGGACCCGACACAGCCAGCACGGGCGCGCCGTTGGGTTGCTGCCCGACCGGAATGGCTCGCAACTCGATGCAGAGCCGTTTCGACAGGCCGTCGCTGTGAGCGTCGACCCCGGCCGCCGTGATTTCGGCCCGCGGCAAGGCGGTCTGGACCGACATGGCTTCGGCAAGCGTCTCGTCATCCAGCAGTCCCCTGGCGAGCAGGATGCGGCCCAGCCGCTGCGGCCTGAGCGCCTGTTCGGCCAGGGCGTCCTGAAGTTCGGCCTCGGTCACCGCACGCCAGCTCAGCAGGATCGCGCCCAGTTGCCGGCGGTCCTGCGCCAGGGCCGCGTCCGTGGGGAACTGGTGGGCGGTCTTGTCCCAGGTGATTGGCGTCCGGAATACCAGATGCGAGACATACAGTCGGATGGCGCGGATCGAGGCAGCGAAGTTGATGACGCTGCCGACGACCATACGGGGGAAGGACAGGACGGCGTGTACGCCGCCGTAGATGCGGCCGACGAACCAGGCGCGCTGCACGACGCGCAGCACCAGCGCCAGCAGATTGAAAGCCAGCAGGACGGTGATCCAGCGATAGTCCGGGAAGATCGGCGCCAGTTCGCCCGCCTCCACCAGGCCCAACAGCTCCAGCAGGAAGTAGTTGATGACGATGAAATAGCCGGCCAAAGCGAGGCTGGGGGTGAACAGCGCCTTGCGGTCGCGGAACAGGAAGTAGTTGGCCTTGGGCGACTTGCTCCAGCCCAGCTGGGCCCAGCCCTGGATCGAGATGCCGAGAGTCCAGCGCGCCTTCTGGCGGTAGGCCGAGCGGAAGGTATTGGGGAAATATTCGCGCACGCACAACGGCATGCGCAGGGACACAGTGCGCGATGGCCCCAGACCCAGCCAGGAGCGACGATTGACGCGGTAGTTGACCGGATAGACGGCGATGATCGACGACAGGCCCGCCTTCGCCAGACGGGCGGCGATGTCGTAATCCTCGGTCAGGCTGTAGATGTTGAACGGCTCCATATGGTCCTCGGCCAGTGTGGCCATGGCCGCGTGCGACAGGCAGGTGCCGACCCCGGCCGACGGTACGGCGCGAGCGACCGCCTCGCGGACCACCAGATCCTTGCCGTGCCACTCGGCGAACTCGTCCATGTAGGTGCCGGCGACAAACTCGCCGTAGCCGCGCTCCAGCGAGACCACCGGGATCTGGATCAGGTCCTTGCGCGGCAGCAGATAGTTGAAGAACTTCAGCTCCAGCGGGTGAACCACGTCTTCGCAGTCGTGCAGGATCATGCCGGCGAAGGTCTGGCCGGTGGTCTTTTCCATCTGGAAGATGGCCCGGACGATGCCGTTCAGGCAGTCGGCCTTGGAGGTCGGCCCGTTCTGGGCCAGGTCGACGCCGACGACACGACCGTGTCGCTTGGCCAGGCGGCGAACCAGCGACCGGGTCTCGGGGTCATTGGCATAGGTGCCGATGAAGATGACGTAGTTATCGTAGTCGAACGACCGCACGGCGTTCTCGACCATCACCTCGATGACGTCGAACTCCCGCCAGGCCGGCACCATGATGGCCAGACGCTGCTCTGGCCGGCCCCCCAGTTCGGCCGGGGTCAGCCGGTCGTGGCGAGGCCGGATGAAAAGCTTGCGATAGAGCGCCCGGGTCCAGAAGCAGGCGTCAACCACAAGGTCGTCGAACGAAGAGACGGCGATCAGGACGACCGTCACGATCGCCATGATCTGAAGCGTGGTCGCATAGGTCTGCAGGAAGCCGATCCACTCGGCCGAAAGGGTGGTGAACATGATGTCGATCAGGCGTTGGCGGCGAGCGGAAGGGGCTCGGACGCCGTCTCGCTCGTGAACTCGCGGATCGTCCGCCCCATGAGGACGGAGACGATGCGGTCGGCGGCGTGGCCGTCGCCATAGGGGTTGGCGAGCCGGGACACGGCGCGATAAGCGCCCTCGTCGTCGAGCAACTGACCCACCTCCTGGGTGATCCGCGCCGCGTCGGTGCCGACCAGCCGGGCGGTGCCCGCCTGAAGGGCCTCGGGACGCTCCGTGACATCGCGCATGACCAGGACGGGCTTGCCGAGGGACGGAGCCTCCTCCTGAACCCCGCCGGAGTCGGTCAGGATGACGTGGGCGCGCTGCATCAGCCGGACAAAGCCGAGATAGCTCTGCGGCGGGATCAAGTGGATGTTGCGGCGACCCGCCAGCAGCTCGGTCACCGGTCCGCGCACGTTCGGATTCAGGTGAACCGGATACACGATGTCGATATCCGAACGCTCCGACAGGGCGATCAGGGCCGCACAGATGCCGCGCACTCCGTCACCGAAGTTCTCGCGGCGATGGCCGGTCACCAGCACCATCCGTCGGCCTGCACGGATCTCGGGGTGCTGACCGTCCAGGCGAGCGCGCAGCTGCGGCGAACGATCCAGCATGGCTGTGACCATCCGCAAGGCGTCGATGACCGTGTTGCCGGTCACGACCACCCGCCCGGACAGACGTTCGCGGGTCAGATTGTCCCTCGACAGCCGTGTAGGGGCGAACAGCAGGTCTGACGTCAGGTCGACGACCCGGCGATTCATCTCCTCGGGCCAGGGGCTGGTCAGGTCGTAGGTGCGCAGACCTGCCTCGACGTGGGCCACCGGTATTTTCCGCTGGAAGCCGGCGAGCGCGGCCGCCATCGCCGTCGCGGTGTCGCCATGGACCAGGATCCGATCCGGTTTCGCGCGCTCGAGCACCTCATCCAGTTCGCCGATGACGCGGCTGACGATACCGTTAAGCGACTGGTCGGCCGACATGATCGCCAGGTCGTAATCAGGAACGATGTCGAAGAGTTCGAGGACCGGAGCGATCATCTCGCGGTGCTGCCCGGTGATGCAGACTTGGCTGTCAATACCCGGCTCCCGGGAGAGCGCCTTGACGACCGGAGCCATCTTTATGGACTCAGGACGAGTTCCGAACACCGACAAGACACGCAAAAAACGACTCCGAACACTGATACAGGCGTCGTTAGCCCTCTCCTGCGTCGTTGGTTCCGACAAAATAAAGCTTCACTACAAGTATAGTGCGCATTATCGTTCGCTCTTGGATGCAAAACTAGCAAACTTTGACCGGCCTGTGTCCATATAGCGGCGTGATTTATCTATCCGCCACCCGAAACAGCGGGGCTGTCTTGGTCTTGCCTGCCTGAAGGCCAGCCATTGAGCCGCGGCTAACCCACGGGTGGTTTGGAAACGGAGCCAGACTGCGCTGCTCCGGCATCCGTCATCGCAGGCCCCCGGCGGCCGTGGTCGAAGCTGCCGATCTGCGGCATGGATGGGCACACCTTGAGAGTTCCGGTGTAACCTCGTGCAAACGTCGGAGCCTGTCCCGCCAGCGGACGTTGCCAACGGCCCGTAAGTGTCAGGAGCGGCGATGGCTTCGACGTGTTGCGTACCTTGAAGGCCGACCGCTTTTATCAAGACACGCGTGCGCCCGGTCATCTCTCTCCAGCCCGCGGCGGGTCCGCCGGAAAGCGGACCCGCTAAAGGTCTTTCGGGTGGTTGGCGGACAGTCCGAGCCCAGGGGAGGCCTGTTCAAGCTCTACCCAGGGCGAAGGGGTCCACCGGCGCCTTTTCAGTTTCGCCAGGACAGCACGGGAGTCGGGTGTTGGACTCTGCAGGCGCCGATGCCCCTGACATTGCGTGAAAATTACCGGGTTGCGGCGCCTTTGCGCGCGTCGCGCATTCAGGGGAAATGACGCCATCGATCGCATTCGTCGGAGCTGGACCGACAACACTTTACGCCTTGAACGCTCTGCTGACGCGCGGCGTGAAAAACGCAAGAATCACCGTGTTTGAGGCCAAGGCGCATGCCGGCTCAGGAAGCCCCTACACGCCCGGCTGGAATGACCCCGCCATGCTGTCAAACATCGCCAGCATCGAGATCCCACCCGTGGCGGAGACGCTGATCCAGTGGCTCATGTCGCAGACGAACTCCCAGCTTGAAGCCATGGGGGTCAACCCGGCGGACGTCGACGAACGGACCTTTGTCCCACGCGTCGTGCTGGGTCGCTATTTCGAAAGTCAGTTCGACGCTTTGGCCCAGCGGGTTCGTGCCTCCGGGAACACCCTCGACGTTCGGTTGGGCTGCCGCGTCGTCGATGCCGCGAACAAGTCCTTCGGGATGGAGCTGACGTGGGTTTCGCCCCCGCAGGGCGGGACGCGTACGCAGACATTTGATCACGTGGTTCTGGCCACGGGGCATCAGTGGCCGTCGCAACAGCAGGTCCGCCCGGGCTACTTCCTCAGTCCTTGGCCGGCAGCGACGCTCGCGACCGTTCCGGCTACCGAGATCGGCATCCGGGGATCTTCATTGACGGCGATCGACACGGCGGTCGCCCTGGCCGCAACCCACGGCCAGTTCATGCGAAGCGAGGACGGTCTGATCTACCAGGCGGGCGCCGACACCGAGGGTTTCCACATGACCATGATGTCGCGAAAGGGGCTCCTGCCGGAGGCCGACTTCTACTTCCCTCTGCCGCATGCACCGTTGGCGATCTGCACGCCCGAGGCCGTGGAAGAACTGCTAGGTCAGAGGCGAGACAGTTTGCTGGACGCGGTGTTCGATCTGTTCAGGTGCGAACTGACGAACCTGGATCCGGACTATGCGCGGGAAACCGGTCTGGCTGAGGCGACGCTCGAACAGTTCGGGGACGCCTATTTTGCGACGCGTGCGACGACCGACCCGTTCGCGTGGGCCGCCGCCAATCTGCAAGAGGCGCGAGCGAACCACGCCGCCAGGGTGACGGTGGCGTGGCGCGACGCGATCCTTCGCATGCACGAGGTGGTGGCCGTTATCGTCCCACACCTCGACCAATCGGAATTCGAACGCTTCAACCGCGTGTTCAAGCCCATCTTCGTCGATGTCTATGCCGGCGTGCCTCACGAATCCATTGAGCGGATCCTGGCGCTTCACAAGGCTGGGAAGCTGGATGTGATCGCGCTCGGCGACGAACACAGCGTCGACACCCGCTGCCCGGAGGGCGGGGTGCGTGTGATGGTCGGCGATCAATCAACTCACTACCCCGTCTTCATCGAGGCGACGGGTCAGCGCGCTCTGCCTGGCATCCAGTTCCCTTTCCTGTCGCTCCTGGAGCAGGGCATCGTTCGGGACGCGGTGGCCAGTGATCCAGACGCCGTCCGGGGGATCGCCGTTGATGACGTCTTCCGGCCCGTTGCCGAAGCCGTCCCCGCAGACAGGCTCTATTGCCTCAGCCTGCCCTTCCTCATGGGCCGGCATCCTTTCGTGCAGGGGATAACCAGCTCACACGAGATCGGCGAGATCGTCGGCCGACGACTGGCGCTGGTCCTGCGGACCCGCACTGTTGTACCCAAGGCCCTGAACGTGGCGGCCTGAGGCGAAAACGATGAAACTGTTCGCGATCTACATCGGCGGCGAGCATCCCGGCGCAAACATCGAGGTGCACGACATGCGGTTTGTCGCGGCGCCTGCGATCGAAGCGACCTATCCGGTGCTTCTGGCGCAGTGGTGGGGCCGTCCGGGGAGCCTCCACGTCGATTGCTGGTCGGAGATCACGCATGCGGATGGCTATGAGGTCGCACTCCGTCCCGAACCCTACGAGGGAGGCGAGAAGCTCTACTATGTGAACCTGGGCGGATACGACGGCCTAGCGTTCGCTGAGCAACACCGGAACGTCTTTGTCGTCGCCGACAGTGTCGCCGCCGCCAAGGCTCGCGCCCTCAAGCGGGCCGCGGACTGGCAGGATGGCCATCGGGACGAAATGTATGAGGCCGAGCAGGCCTTCGCCCTGGACGACGCAGCCCAGGCTCAGCGGCTGCACATCCATCTGACGCCCAGTCCTGTGACCGGCGATCCGGCCTTCACCTGCCGCTACACGCCGCTTCGGTGAGGCGACCCCGCACCTTGCCAGCCCGCTCAAAGGCTCGCCGCCAAAGACAATCAGCAGGCCGGACGAAGGATCGGGTCCTTCATCGCGGGTGAACTCAGGCCAGTCTTACAAGACAGCGAACCCGTTTTTCTGCGCACCGTGCGCCTGAGCGCCATTCCTGGAAGCAGGAAGACGGACTGCCCAACCCGGGTCCGCCTTCTCCGCGAGCTTAGGCCTCCGGCAACGCAGCCCGACAGATGCGCCCATGCAGACCCAGGAGGCGCTTGGCCAGTCGCAGAAGCGGAACCGCCGCGAATGACCGCGAAGTCCGCACTCTGCGGACCAGGTTCTGAGGACTATCAGACCGATAGTGACGAGATTTGGCCGGGCGTTCGTCCTCGTCCGGGTCACGGCGGGGTTCGACCCGCCGGCAGGCGCCGGGCGGCCGGGCCGAGCCGGTCCTCCCAGGCGCGGATCCAGCCTTCGTAGGCCGCCGCCACGAAGAGGGTGGAATACCGGCCCTGCCACAGGAGGGTCTCGTGGGTGAGGTGTTCCTCGGCCACGGTCCTGTCGATCACCCCCAGGGCGGCGAGCCGGCCGTCGAGCAGCCAGGATCGGAGGACCGGCAGATTGTCGAGGATCATCCGGCCATAGATGCTCGTCATGTCGCCCTTCGACCGGCGATCGAGGATCTGGCGGGGAAGCCGATCGCGGAACGCGATCCGCGCCAGACCCCGGTCCCGCCCGCCTGTTGTCAAAACGGAGGTGGGGAGGGCGAGGCAGGTCTCGATCACCGGCTGGGCGCAGAGGGGATGGCGGATGTCGATGGTCTTTGTGAGCATGGACGGGCCGTGACGCGACACGCTGTCGGCCACCCCGGCGATCTGGAGCGCCTTGCCCGGACCGAAGGCTTCGCAGTCTTCCAGCCAGGGATGGACCGTCGAAGGGCTGTCGATGGGGGTCAGGAGGGGATGGTCACGGACGGGCCAGACGGTCCCGCGGCGCAGGTGACGCCGGGCGGCGGCGACCATGGACCAGACAGAGGTCTCGTTGGCCGCCGCCAGTTCAAGCACGTCGGTGTGCAGCAGCGCTCTCCAGCCCCGCGCCTTCCACAGGTCGGCGAAGACGTCCGGGGTGGCCCGCTGAAGCAGGATCGAGTCTCCGCCCTTGCCGGTGAAGACGGCGGTCGCCCCGACGGCGCCGATCCTTGCGGCCCAGGCGAGATCGTGGGCGCGGTCGAGCGCGGCCAGGCCCGGGCGGAACCCCTGTGAGGACTCCTGCAAGCCTGCGGGGGTGAGCGGCCCTGTGGGATGCGGGATGAAGTCGGGTGCGAACCCGAGCGCATCGGCGAGCGCCTGAACATAGGTTCTCTCGTCGGCCTCGGGGGTCGGGCCGTGGGCATTGATCCAGAGGCGGACGCTCCCGGCTCCGCCACGCGCGAGACTGGCGGCGACGAGACTGGAATCGAGCCCGCCCGAGACCTCCGCGGCCAGAGGGCCGGGGAGGGAGGCCAGGCCGGTCACGGCCTCGTCGATGGCGTCACGCAGACTGCGCGCGGCCCGGTCGATCGTCGGCGGTCGTTCGAGACTGCGTCGGGCGAACGCCGTCGGCCGCCAGAGGATGTCCGCCGGCCGCGACGGGAGCAAGGGCTGGACCGTCCCGGGTTCGAGCGCGATCGGCCCGTCCAGCAGCAGGGGGCCGGTGGCCGGAACCGGGTCGCGCAGGGCCGAGGCCAGGCGCTCGACATTGATGCGCCAGGGCGGGCGCAGGCGCCGGATGAGCCAGTCCTCTGCGGCGGACGCGACCAGGGTCAGACCGTCCTGCGCCCAGGTGACGCATTCCAGCGCCCCGGACGGATCGCGCAACAGGCCCGAGATCTGACCGTCCGACGCAAAGGTGACGCCGACGTAGCGGCCCCAGAAGCGGGCCATCATCTTGCGCTCATAGGCCCAGGGATCGCCCGGCGCCGTGACGGGAAGAACCGGCGAGCGGCGGTCGAAGACGTCGCCGATCAGGGTCCAGGGCCCCACGACCAGGGGTCTCGGCGGTGTGGGGCCCCGGGCGCCGAGCCAGGTCCGGGCCTTGAGCGGCTCGATCCGCCAGCCGTGCGTTCGCGCCTCGTCCGCGAGGTCTTCGGCGCGTCGGCTTGCGGCCGCATCGCCGCGGGCAGGGTGAACGATGAGAAAGTCGCCCACGGGTCAGGCCGCCAGGATGGGGGTGAAGAACCGGACCCGCTCCAGCCTGTCGCCGATGACGAGGTCGCCGATCTGGATCCAGCAATGGGCGGCGAAAGGCCAGGTCCGGACGCCGAAGATCCAGTCGGAGGCGATCCCCCGGGCGGCGAGCAACCGCCGGAGCTCGAAGGATCGCTGCAGACACTCCCCTTGGAAGGGGACGAAGGGGCGGGCGCTGCGAACCGCGCAGACGAGGCGGTCGAGTTCCGTCTCGTCGAGGGGCGTGGAGGCGGGGCCCGGGGCGTCGACGGCGATCAGGGCCTCGAGCGACTGCCCGCGGAAGCCCAGTGTGGCGATGACCAGGGCGGTGACGGCCTGAAGCGTCCCGAGCCCTGAGACGGAACCGGTTCTCGGCAATTCCCGGGCGGGCGCCATGAGGCGCGGGCGGGGCGTCCGGTGAGGCGTGGGCGTCGCTATGCCGGCGGCGGCCAGGGCTTCGCGGACCTCGGGATCGGAGACCTCCAGGCCGCCGCCTTCGATCAGGCGGATGCTTCCCGCGCCGCCCATGAGGCAGTCGTAGGCGTCCGCCTTGAGATCGAGGACGATGATGTCCTCGTCGACTTCGGCCAGATGGACGCCCGGCGCGCACCACAGAGGCGGGGCCGCCGGGGCGGGGGTCAGGGGCGCGGCCGGTGTCATCGGCCTGTCGACGGCCGGCGGTCGCAGGGCCGGATGCCCCAGGCGTGCGCACGTGGCGCACGGCGACGGTGCGTCAGGCCGCACCGCGATCGGGAGGGAAGAAGGAGGGGACGGCGCATGGCGAGCTCCGGTCGGACGGCCTGCGATCCTGCAGGCGGGTGCGGGCGACCGCCTGGGCGGTCGCCCGCCTAGCCTTCAGCCGACGGGCGGCAGGAAGCTGTCGTTGACCTCGCGCTCGATATAGGCGCCGGTCAGCATGTCGCGCGTCAGCGCCCGGGCGCTGCCGAAACGGACGAGGCGGAGTTTGGCCGTAGTCATCACTCTCTCCTTGGTGGGTCGCCACGGGGTGTGGCGACCGGAGTGAGCGCCAGGACCGGCCGGCATCAAAGCTATATCTGGAGTATATTCCGCACCTCAGCGGCCCGGCTTCGGTCGCCTGGCCGTCAGCGCCTCCCGGCCCCTGGCCAGCCAGTCCTCGGCGGGATCAGCGCTGCGGACCCTTTCAGCGAGATCGTCGAACAGCCCGGCCACGGCGCCGACGAGGGAGCGGGTGTCGAGGTCGGCGATGCGGTCGCCGACCGACTGCTCGAGATTCTGCACCCCCACGATCAGGACCGTGGCCAGCATATTGTCGGCGACCGCCCGTGCGAACCCCGGCGAGCCGATCATCACGGCCATGAGGATTCCATAGGGATCGCTGGAGGTGGCCCGGGCGAAGCGGTGGATGTGATCCAGGTTCAGCCGGGTCGCCCCGGCCTCAAACCGTTGATAGGTGCGCACCGACATGTTCATCCCGTCGGCGACCTGGCGGGTCGACAGGCCGCGGGACGTCCGCACTGACTTCAAGGCCGCCGAGAGCAACTCGCCGTCACGCATCTGCTCCGCCGCTACGCCTGCCATCCACCGCGACCTTTCCGAGTCCGGTTGTGGTGCGACCGCGTCGCGCGATCAACATCTCAACCCCCGGATGCAGGTGGAAAACTCGAACTTGCGACAGAATCTGGTGCGTCTTGACGCGGTTCGTGTCGCCGCCGGCGACATTTTCCGGCGCGGCGCGGCCAAAATCCGCTCCAGCCTTTGGCGCGGAGGCTCACTTTCGCCAAAAGGTGGTTTTCAGGTGGGAGAGTAGAGTGACCCGCAGACGCGACCCCTTCGCCACGGCCCTGGAGAGCCTTCGGTCCCGCGCCGAGCAGGGCCTGTACACGCCCGGCCGTCCGGTGGTCATCCTCGATGAGGCGCGGCGGCTGAACATTTCCACGACCCCGGTGCGCGAAGCCCTGGTCTGGCTCTGCGGCTACGGGCTCATCGAACGCGCGCCGACCGGCGGCTTTCTCGCGCCGCGCCTGGACACAGCGACGGTGAAGGACCGGTTCGCGTTCCGGCTGCAGTGCGTCCTGAACAGTCTGAGCGGCGCAGGCCGGACGCAGGGGCGCGAGCAGGGGCTGAACGGGTCGGATCACCCGGACCGGGACCTGGCGGCCAACCTTCTCCGGGCGGTCAAGAGCACCGGCAGCGCCGCCCTGGTCGACGCCTACCAGCGGGTCTGTCGGCAGCTGGTGCAGCTGTCGTCGGCCGAGCGACGACTGTTCCGCGATCTCGATCGCGAAGAGGACGCCCTCGTCAGCCTGTTCGCGGACCCGGCCTCGGATCTGGTCGAGGCGCTCGTCGCCTATCACCAGCGCCGCATCGAAGCCGCACCCCTGCTGATCCTCGAAGCCGAGGCGGAGCGGGGCGCCATGCCTGGGGTGGACTGAGATGATCGGGCGGTTGACCGGACTGGCCTTCGGTCTCCTCGTCGGCCTTCAGGCGGCCACCCAGGCCTTTGCCTGGACCTATGCGTTCGACGCGGCGCTCGGGCCGGGCGCGTCCTGGGGAGGCGATCTCGTCGTCTACTGGCCCTGGTCGATCCTGCATTGGAAGACCGCTTTCGCGGACGAGGCCGGCGAGGCGCTGTCGCGGTCCGGACTGTGGGTTCTGCTGGGCGGGGCGGGCGGCCTCGGCCTGGGGGTGATGGCCGAAGGCGGGACGACGATCCGCCGTGTCAGGGGCTGGGGCGGTCCGGACGAGGCCCGCAAGGCCGGCCTGACGGCGAGGGCGGGTTGCATCCTGGGTGTCATGGGCCGGCGGATCCTGGCGACGACCGACCTGCGTCCGTCGCTCGTCACCGGCGGAACGCGGTCCGGCAAGGGACGCGGCCACGTCATGCCGACGCTCCTGTCCTGGCCCGCAAGCGTCCTCGTGCACGATCCGAAACGCGAGCTCTGGCGTCTCAGCGCGGGCTGGCGATGCCGGTTCAGTCATGCCCTCTATTTCGATCCGCGCGATCCGGCGTCGGCCTGCTGGAATCCGCTGGCCGAGATCCTGCCCGGGCCGGGTGAACTGGCCCACGTCCAGCGCCTGGTCGCCATCCTGTCGGACCCCGGGGGCGCCCGGGACGACGAGGCGATCTGGGACAAGGCGGCAACCGAGATCCTGGAGGCCGTGATCCTGCATGTGCTGTACACGGCCGAGGACGCCGACAAGACCCTGTTGACCGTGCGCGGCCTGCTGGCCGACCTCGACGACGCAGCGGACGTCATGGCCCGGGCCCTGCACCGCCCGGGCGCCGGGGGCCGGCCGGAGACCCACCCGTTCATCGCCACGGCGGTCAAGGGCTATGCGGCGATGCACGACCGCTTCCGCACCTCGGTCCAGGGGACGGCGCGGTCCTACCTCAAATGGCTGGCCGGCGAGGACGTCGAGCGCTGCCTGTCGCGGTCCGACTTCTCCATGGGCGACCTCATGTGCGCGCCCGTCCCCCTGTCCCTCTATGTCCAGGTGGCGCCGGCGGACGCGGCGGCCCTGCGTCCGCTCGTGCGGTTGTTCTTCTACGCCGCCGCCCAGTCGCTCACCGTGCGGGAGACCGAGGCGTCGGACGGCCGGACCAAACGGCACAAGCTGCTGATGCTGATGGACGAGTTTCCCCTGCTGGGGCGGGTCAGCTTCTTCGAGAAGTCCTTGCGGCTCCTGAGCGGCTACGGGGTCAAGGTGATGTTCGTCGCCCAGTCGCTGAACGATATCGTCGAGACCTATGGGGCCAACAACACCATCCTCGACAACTGCGCGGTCTACACCGCCTTCTCGGCCCTCGATCCCCTGACCCAAGACAAGGTGTCAAAGCTGACCGGCTCGATCCTGGAGACGCGGACGAGCCGCAGCAGCCCGGCCGGGCTGGCGGCCGGACGCAGTTCGGTCTCCCGCTCCCAGATCGAGCGCCCCCTGCTGGAACCGGGCGAGGTGCGGGCGCTTCCCGACGACGACCAGCTGATCTTCGCCGCCGGCGTCCGCCCCCTGAGGACACGGAAACTTCTCTACGACCGGCGCGAGCCCTTTCGCACCCGGGCGCGGGACAGGGCGCCCGACCAGGCCGCGAGGCTGGATGGGCCGCCGTCGTCACAGCATCCCTGGACCGGACGCCGCGGTCTCGGCGAGGACCCGAAAGCCGGCCTGCCCCTGTTCAAGGAGGTGGCGGCGGCGATGGACGACCGGAAGATGGCGGCGCGGGTGGCCGACATCTACGGGCGGGTGGCGCAGGAAATGGCCGCACAGGACGCGGCGCTCGATCATCTGAAAGGACTGGGCGATGGCCAGACGTGACGCAGGGACCTCCCGGGTCCAGGTCTATCTCAACGACCCCAAGGTGCTGGCGGGCCTGAACCGGGAGGCCAAGAGCGGCAGGATGCCGCTGAGCCAGGCGGCCGGCCGGGCGATCGCCCGGGGCCTGCAGAAGCGCCCGCAGGCTGATCCGGACGATCGGCTGCTGACCCTGGAACAGGCGCTGCGCGGGCATATGAAGTCTACGGCCCGGGACATGCAGATCGTTCAGGAGCTGCTGATCGAGGTGGCGCACGCCTTCTTCCTCCGGCTTCCGGACGCCCTGGTCGACCAGGACCCCACGGTCCAGGCGGCGGTCGACCGGCGGATCGAGCATCTCCTCGACGCCACCGCGGCGCGGATCGTGGCGGGCCGAAAGGACCGGCCTGGAGAGGTCGCACCCGAAGTCCGGTCGTTCGACCCGGCCGGCTGATGGCCGCCCATCCCATCATCGCCAGCCGCAAGCTGGAGGCCCTGCGCCACGCGCTCGGCGACACGGTGCTGGCCGCTCTGGTCGAGCCGGAGGTGGTCGAGATCCTCGCCAACCCCGACGGCCGTCTGGTCCTGGACCGGAGCGGCGAGGGGCGTCGGGATACGGGGGTTACCCTCTCTGCCGAGGCGCGGGAACGGGTGGTCCGGCTGATCGCCGACTATGTCGGGGAGACGGTGACCCGGGACGACCCGCGGCTCTCGGGCGTTCTTCCAGGCACGGGCGAACGGTTCCAGGGCCTGTTGCCCCCGGTGACTTCCGCGCCCGCCTTCTCGATCCGAAAGCGACCCGCCGTGATCTGGACCCTGGACGATTATGTGCTCGGCGCGATGATGACCGAAGGCCAGGCCGATGCGCTTCGAACCGCCGCCGTGGACCGGCTCAACATCCTGATTTCGGGCGGGACGGGTTCGGGCAAGACGACCCTGGCCAATGCGGTGCTGGCCGAGCCCGCCTTCGCCGGGGACCGGGTCTTCCTGGTGGAGGATACGCCCGAGTTGCAATGTTCGGCCTGGGATGTCGTCTCTGTCCTGACCCGGCGCCAGCCGGTGGCGATCGGCGTTGTGGACCTGGTTCGTGACGCTCTCCGGATGCGTCCGGACCGGATCGTGGTCGGGGAGATGAGGGACGGCGCCGCCGCGCTCGAGACGCTGAAGAGCTGGAACACCGGCCATCCCGGCGGGCTTTCGACGATCCATGCGAACTCGGCGGACGATGTGCTGCGCCGCGTCGAGGACCTGATCGCCGAGGTGTCGACGCGCACGCCGCGCCGCGCCATCGCCCAGGCCGTCGACCGGATCGTGCACATCCGGCGGACGGCGACGGGGCGGGCCGTGGAGGCCGTGCTCGGCATCGAGCCATCTGGCGACGACGCCTATGCGATCAGCGCGTTGGCGTAGGCCTGGGACCCCCCGTCAGGAATAATCTGGTGCATCATGGACAAACGAAACCGCTCGTCTGGTTCCCTATGATGCTGCGAATGTGAGCGGGGTTGAGGCTCGGGAGTGAGAACTGCTTAACAGGAGTGCGGACGCCCGATATTTTATGGAACATCAAGATCCAGGCGTGATATATTTCTATGTGTCAGCGTCTCGACGCCTGTTAGGAGCTGATATATAACTCTGCATCAGAATGGCGAAAATGATGCAGAACAAGATATCGAAAAAGTATGGACTTGAACCGCTTACGGACATCGTCCGGCAAGCGCGTGTCGCCAAAGGCTGGAGCCAACGGGACCTCAGCGCGCGCGCCAACCTGACCCAGGCCCAGATTTCTCGCATCGAGAACGGTGAAGCGGATCCCCAACTCTCGACCATGCTCCAGTTGGCGCGCTCGCTTGATCTCGATCTCCAACTCGTCCCCCGGTCGGCGCTCGTGGCGGTCGAGGCCGCCGTTCGTTCCGCCGAGGAACGTTCGGAGGAACGAACGCTCAGGACGCTTCTGACGACGCTCCGCCGCCTGGCGGAAGAGGCCCGGGCGATATTTCCGGAACGAGAGGACCTTGCCTCGATCGCAACCAGCCTTCGGGATCTGGAGCCGCTGGCGACCGCTTTGCGGGGACCCAACCTCCTCGCCGACCTGGAACGCCTCAGGGTCAACCTTCAGGGCATCCTGACCTATCCGCTCGCCGAGCGACCCCGCCACGCCCAGGCCTATCGCGACGCCGCCGTCTGGCTGAAAGCCCTCCGCAACAGCCTCCTGCATCGCCCGCACGCGGAACGTCCCGCCTACAGCCTGGATGACGAGGACTAGCGATGACCGCAGATGCGCTGGAAGTCTTCCTCAATGACCGCAGGGTCGGGGTGATCAACGCCCTGGGCGGTGATCAGTCGATCTTCTCTTTCGATGACGACTATGCGGAGGATCAAGATCGTCCGACCCTCAGCCTGTCGTTCAAGGGCGAACAGGGCGGCCTTCTTCGCGACCATCGTCCGACCCAGACGCGATTGATCCCCTTCTTTTCCAACCTGCTGCCCGAGGGCGTGCTGCGCGACTATCTGGCCAAGCGGGCCGGCATCAAACCGATGCGCGAATATCCCCTGCTCGAAGTGCTGGGGCCGGACCTTCCTGGAGCCGTCACGGTGCGGCCGTTCGGCGAGGCGCGAGCGGATGAGGGTGAAGATCCCGAACCGGCCGGCGACGGCGCGGCGCGCGACGGTCCCCTTCGCTTCTCACTGGCGGGCGTCCAGCTCAAGTTTTCAGCCCTGGAGAAGGCCCACGGCGGCCTGACCATCCCGGGCAGCGGACGAGGCGGGGACTGGATCATCAAACTGCCTTCCGCCCTCTATCGCGGCGTGGCCGCCAATGAATTCTCGATGATGAGGCTGGCAAGCGCGATGGGCATGGACATCCCGGATGTGGAGCTCGTCCCTCTCGATCAGATCGAAGGTCTGCCGGACGGCATCGGGAAGATCGAGGAAGAGGCCTTCGCGATCCGGCGGTTCGATCGTCGGCAGGACGGCGGCCTGATCCATGTCGAGGATTTCGCCCAGGTCTTCGGCGTCTATCCCGGGGAGAAGTACGACAAGGGGTCTTACCGCTACCTCGCCAAGGTGCTGTGGCTGGAGACCGGCGAAACCGGCGTGCGCGAACTCATCCGGCGGCTGGTCTTCAACACCCTGATCGGCAATGCCGACATGCATCTGAAGAACTGGTCGCTCATCTATCCGGACGGGCGAACGCCTCAGCTGTCGCCCGGCTACGACTTCCTGTCGACCACGGTCTACATCCCCGACGACAGCATGGCGCTGAAGTACGCCCGCACGAAACGAATGGCCGAGTTTACGATGGATGAGCTCGTCTACATGGCCGCCCGCGCCGGTATACCGGACTCCCTGGCGCGCGATGCCGCCACGGAGGCGGTGCAACGGTTTCGAGAGGTCTGGGGACGCGAGCGCGCGCACCTGCCGGTCTCGGACGCGGTGGAAGCCGAAGTCGAGCGCTTGCTGGCGCTCACGCCTTTGGCGCACGGCCGCTGATACGCCCGGGACAGCCCGGCTTCGACACGCCGCATCAGGCCTGAAGCGCGCCTCAACGCCAGCGAAAGGGATTCGAGGACCAGGCCCGCCTTCCGTCGACCTGACGACGGCGTCATAGGGTTGGCCCGTTTTCGGGACCGGTGTTGGCCCCGATACGAGAGCGCCAAACCGGCTTCCTCATCATGACCGCGCCGTCGGAGGGGCGCGCCGCTCGCGTGCGCCAGGTCGCCGCGACAGCCAGAAATGTGGCCGTCGCCCCGCTCCGAAAGTCAGGCGCCACCCTCCCGTCAAACCCCGCGGGCTTCCCACGGGGCGCAAACCCCTGCCCATCGGCGAATCCGACGGGAACGTCACAAGTCTCCCCGAGAGTTGCCGCAAGTCCCGGAGCAAGTCTCCACGGGTCGAGATTCGAGTTGAACGAGCTCAGGTTTGAGTTGTTATTGAGTTGTGAGAAATATTTGATCCACAGTGTTGACAGTATGTGGATATATTTGCTTGCAATGTGTTGAGGCGCGGTGAGATGCGCTGAAACAAAGGAAGCCTGACATGCGACGGTTACTGGGGCGCCGGCTCTTCGGCGCGATGACCACGTGCGGCCTGATGATGGCCGGGCCGGCCCTGGCCGGCGGATCGGGGATGCCGTGGGAGGGGCCGCTGCAGCAGGTGGTCGAATCCATCACGGGCCCGGTGGTCCAGGCCGCAGCCGTGGTGGCCGTGGTCGTCTTCGGCGCCGGCATCGCCATGAGCGAGAACGGCTCGTCCATGCGCCGGGGCCTCGGCATCATGTTCGGCCTCTCGATCGCCTTCGCCGCCTCGACCTTCTTCCTCGACTTCTTCGGCTTCGCCGGCGGGGCGGAGATCGGATGATGGCCGGGTCCACGCAGGACGGCCGGCCGGACGGCTGGGATCTTCCCGTCGCCCAGGCCCTGGCCGAACCCGTGCTGATGGCCGGGATGCCGAGGGATTACGCGATCGCCATGGGCACGATCGCCATGGTCCTGGGTCTGGCGTTGCGCATCTGGTGGCTGGGCCTGCTGTGGTGGGCGGCGGCCCACGCCATCGGCCTGTGGGCCGCCCAAGTCGATCGGCGGTTCTTCGATGTCCTGCGCCGCCACCTCGCCCTGCCGGGTCACCTGGACGCGTGAGGCCGGGATGCGCTTCCTCGACGAACATCGCAGACGACCGGCCGCCCTCGCCGATCACCTGCCCTGGGCGGCCCTGGTCGCCCCGGGGGTCATCCTGAACAAGGACGGCGCCTTCACCACCGGCTTCCGCTTCCGCGGCCCCGACCTCGAGTCCTCGACCGAGGACGAGCTGATGGCGGTCCGGGCCCGGCTGAACAATGCGCTGAAGCGGCTCGGCACCGGCTGGTGCCTGCACATGGAGGCGCGCCGACGCGGGGCCGCCCCCTATCCGGAGAGCGGCTTCGACCTCGATGTCGCCTGGCTTCTGGACGAGGAGCGCCGCAGCCGTTTCGAGGCGGGCGACCCGGCCTTCGAAACCAACTTCCGCCTGGCCCTCACCTGGCTGCCGCCGGCCGACGAGACCCGCCGGATCGAGCGCTGGCTGTTCGACGGCCTGGCCCGCAACGGCGCCGACTGGAGCCAGGCCCTGGCCCTCTTCGTCCGCGAGGCCGCGACCACCCTCGATCTCCTCTCGGACGCCCTGCCCGAGATCGCGGCGCTGGACGACGCGGACCTGGTGACCTGGCTGCACGACTGCGTCTCGCCGCGCGCCTTTGCGGTCTCTGTCCCGGACCCGCCGATGTTCCTGGACGCCTGGCTGGCGGACGCCGACCTGTCCGGCGGCATCGCCCCCCGCCTTGGGGGACGCTGGCTCAAGGTGGTCTCCGTGCGGGGCCTGCCGTCGGTGACGCGGCCCGGGCTCCTCGACGCCCTGGGCGCCCTGCCGTTCCCCTATCGCTGGACCGCGCGCTGGATCGGCCTCGACAAGCCGGAGGCCGAGCGCGAGATCGTCAAGCTGAGGAAGCGCTGGTTCGCCAAGCGCAAGGGCGTCGGCGTCCTGCTGCGCGAAGCCATTACCCGCGAGGAGGTCCCGCTCCTCGACACCGACGCCGCGTCCAAGACCGAGGAATGCGACGGGGCCCTGGCGGCCCTCGGCGCCGAGACCTGCGCCTTCGGCTATCTCACCCTGACGGTGAGCGTCCTGGACGACACCGAGGCCGGGGCCGCGGCCAGGGCCCGCGCCATCGAGGCGGCGCTCAACACCCAGGGCCTCGTCGCGCGGATCGAGGATCTCAATGCGGTCGAGGCCTGGCTCGGGTCCCTTCCGGGCGAGCCCTATGCCGACGTTCGTCGCCCGCTCGTCTCGACCCTGAACCTGGCCGATCTGTTGCCGGTCTCGGCGGTCTGGGCCGGTCCGGCGATGGATCTCAACCTCGACGGACCGCCGCTGGCCACGGCCCGGACCACGGGCTCGACGCCGTTCCGGCTGGTGCTCCACGTCGGCGACGTCGGCCACGCCATGGTCGTGGGACCGACGGGCTCGGGCAAGAGCGCCCTCCTGTCCTTCCTGGCCCTGCAATGGTTCCGCTATCCCGACGCCCGCGTCGTCTTCTTCGACAAGGGCCGTTCAGCCCGCGCCGCCACCCTGGCGGCGGGCGGACGGTGGCGCGCCCTGGAGCCGGGGGCGAAGGTCTCGCTCCAGCCCCTGGCCCGGATCGACGAGGAGGCCGAGCGGGCCTGGGCGGCGGAATGGATCGCCGAGAGCGTCCGGCTGGCGGGCCTGGAGCCCGTGCCTCGGATCCGGGAGGAGATCTGGGCGGCCCTGGTCGCGCTCGCCGATGCGCCCGTCAGCCAGCGCACCCTCACGGTCTTCTGCGCCCTTGTGCAGGATCGCGCCGTGGCGGCGGCCCTTGAGCCCCTGACCCTGAAGGGGCCGCACGGCGCCCTGCTGGACGGGGAGGGGGAGACGCCCGAGCCCGGACGGTTCGACACCTTCGAACTGGAGAGCCTGATGGCGACGCCCTCCGCCGTGGCGCCGGTGCTCTCGGCCCTGTTCCATCACCTCGAGCGCAGCTTCGACGGGCGGCCGACCCTGCTGGTCCTCGACGAGGCCTGGCTCTTCCTCGGCGAGACCGCCTTCGCCGCGAAGATCCGCGAATGGCTCAAGACCCTGCGCAAGAAGCGTGTCGCGGTGATCTTCGCCACCCAGAGCCTGGACGACGTCGCGGCCTCGCCGATCGCCTCCACCCTGATCGAGAGCTGTCCGACCCAGGTCTTCCTGCCGAACCCGCGGGCGCTCGAGCCGTCTTCGGCGCGGCTCTACGAGGGGTTCGGGCTGAACCGCCGCCAGCTCGAACTGATCGCCTTCGCCACGCCGAAGCGCGCCTACTACTGGAGACAGCCCCGGGGGCGCCGGCTCTTCGACCTCCGGCTGACCGGGGTCGCCCTGGCGCTGTGCGGCTCCGGCGCGCCGGAGGACCAGGCCCTCATCGACGACATCCTCGCGCGCTCGGGAGAGACCGGGTTCGCGCGCCAGTTCCTCACAGCCAAGGGAGTCCGCCATGTCGACGCCGTCCTCGACGCCTTCGCCCCGCCGCGCGCGGCCGAATAGACCGTTCCGCGTCCTCGCCGCCGGGCTTGTCGCCGCCGGCCTCGTCGGCGCCGCGCCGGCGCCGGCCCAGCATGTGGTGTTCGATCCCCGCAACCACATCGAGAACGCGCTGCAGGCGGCCCGTCAGCTGGAGAGCCTGGCCAACGAGGCCCGGACCCTGGCCGCATCGCCCTACAGCCACCTGACCCAGAACAGCCAGAGCCTTCGCGACATGGTCGAGCTGGCCCGCACCGCCCGGGGACTCGCGACCTCGATCGAAGGCCTGGAACGGCAGTTCGCCGACCTCTATCCGGACGACCTGTCCGGCGCGGACCTGGCGCGGCTCGTGGAACAGGGCGAGGCGCGCACCGCCGCCGCCCGGCGAACGGCCGAGGATGTGGCCCGCACCGCCGCCGAACTCGAACGGCTCGGTCAGGGACGCCCCGGCCGGCTCACGGGCGCCCTGTCCGCGAGCGAGGCCGCCGTGGGACAGACGGCGGCGATCCAGTCGTCGAACCAGATGCTGGCCGTCCTGGCCGAGGACCTGGCCGCGCTCCGCACCGTCATGCTCGCCCAGTCCCGGCTGCTGGCCGAGACCACGGCGCGGGAGGCGGCCGACCGGGCCGCCGGCGACGAGGCCCGTCGCCGGCGCTGGTCGGCGCCCGGGACGACGCCGGCCGCGCCCGTCTTCGACCCCCTGTCGCACGCCCGGGACTGAGGAGGGGGTCG
The DNA here is from genome assembly GCF_031412435.1 of Brevundimonas sp. Taxonomy (GTDB): domain Bacteria; phylum Pseudomonadota; class Alphaproteobacteria; order Caulobacterales; family Caulobacteraceae; genus Brevundimonas. The sequence goes on along the minus strand of NZ_JANODA010000083.1, from coordinate 28,442 downwards.
ATGACCGTCGGAGTGGAAACCCCCAACGAGCTGATGGTGGTGTTCTCCAACACCATCTCGGCCGGGTTCGACGCCCTGCAGGGCTCGGTCAACGGCGTCTTCGGACTGCTGATCGCCCTGGTCGTCGCCCTGACCGGCATCCAGTGGGCGATGTCGCCCAACCGGGAGGTTCTGGCCTCGGGGTTCGGCAAGGTGTTGCTGATCGGCGCCTTCGCCTGGCTGATCAACGACTGGCAGTCCCTGTCGGAGACGATCTACGCCGGCTTCATCGAACTCGGACTGACGGCGGGCGGCGGCTCGCTGAGCCGGGCCGACTTCCTCAACCCCGGCGCCATCCTGGCCCAGGGCTGGCGGATCGTGAAGGCTCTCGGCGAGACGCCGGCGCCGGTGAACAACCCGCTCGATGTCGTCGGCAACATGACCGACGCCCTGATCCTGGGCCTGGCCATGATCGGCATCATGCTGGCGTTCGCTGTGCTCGCCCTTCAGATCGTCGTGACCCTGCTGGAGTTCAAGATCGTCACCCTGGGCGGCTTCGTCCTCCTGCCCTTCGGCATCTGGAACAAGTCCGCCTTCCTGGCCGAACGACCCCTCGGCTACGTCGTCTCCTCGGGCCTCAAGGTCCTGGCCCTGGCCATTGTGGTCTCGGGCGCGCGGACGATCTTCGACCAGCTCCAGCCCTCGTCCAACCCGGACATCTATGAGGCGCTAAGCATCCTGGTGGCCGCCATCCTCCTGGCCATGCTGGCCCTGTTCATCCCCAACCTGGCCTCGGCCCTGGTGACGGGAGGCCCGGCGCTCGGGGCGGGCGCGGCCCTGGCCGGGACCCTGGCGGTCACAGGCGCGGGCGCCCTGGCGGCCGGTGCGGTCGCGGGCGCCGGCGCCGCCGTGTCCGGGGCGGCCGCCCGGTTGGCGGGACCGGCCAGGGCCGCGGCGGGGGCGGGATCCGGCCGTCCGCCCACGTCGCCTTCGGGACCCTGGTCGCCGGGTTCCGGCCCTTCCGGCTCCGGCCCGGCCGGGTCCGCGTCGCCGCGCCCGTCGAACGACAATCCCGCGCCCTTGGGCCGGTCGGGTTCCGGGGGGCAGGGGTCCGGGGTCGCCGAGCCGGCGCCCGCCTGGACGGCGGAGACGGCGACGGCCGAGGCCGGTCCGTCTTCGGGCCATACCGGAGGCGACGGCGCGCCGGCCGCGGGTCCCGGCGACGCCGCGGCCGGCCGGTCCCCGGGGACGATCGGACGCGAGGCCGAGGCGGCGCGCCGCGCCTTCCATTGCGCCGCGGCCGGCGGGCCGTCGACGGCGCCGCGACCGGCAGGGCGAGCGGCCGCCCTCCAGGCCTTCTTCGTCGCCAACGCCGGCCGCGGTCTGCTCCCCGCCGGCGAGGCCAGCGGCGTCCTGTCTCCCAACCTCCGGACAGAGGACCAGTGACCATGCATCCCTTCTTCCGCCCTCGACGCGTCCAGCCGTCCGCCCCGGATGCGACCCCCTACCAGCGCGCGGGCCAGGTCTGGGACGACCGCATGGGCCTGTCGCTCGCCCATGCCCGCAACTGGCGCCGGATCGCGGTGGCCAACCTCGTCCTCGCCGGCTTCCTCGGCGCGGGCTGGTGGGTCCAGGCCGACCGGGCCGTGGTCAAGCCCTTCGTGGTGGAGGTCTCCGACCGGGGCGAGACCCAGAGGATCACGGCCATCGGCGGCCGCTACGAACCGACCGAGGCCCAGATCGGCCATGCGCTGTCGGGGTGGATCCGCGACGTCCGGTCCAAGTCGATCGATCCGATCGTGATCCGCCAGAACTGGCTGCGGGCCTATGACCTGATGACGCCCCGGGCGGCCGGCTTCCTCAACGCCTGGGCCCAGACCCATGACCCTTTCGCCGACGTCGGACGCGAGGCCGTCAACGTCGAGATCCTCAACGTCGTGCCCCGCACCGGGCGCACCTACGACCTGCAATGGCGCGAGACCCGGTTCGTCAACGGCCAGCAGGCCGGGGTCGAACGCTGGCGCGCCCTGATCACGACCGGCCGTCAGGCGCCCCGGACCGAGGCCGAACTGATGAAGAATCCCCTTGGCATCAAAATCGAGGACATCTCATGGACCCCCGACGCCTCCTGATCCTCGCCGTCGCCGGCCTCGGCCTGAGCGGCTGCGCCCTGTTACGCGACCCGGCCCCGGCCCTCGGTCCCGCATCCGTCGTCCCGGCGGCCCCCCTGGCCCCGGCGGAGACGCCCGGGACGTCGCAGACCGGGGCTGCCGCCGCGACAGAGATCGCGGTCGCAGCGTCGCGGGTCGGGGAGGGGTCTGAAGCGGGGCCCGCCAACGGCGGACCCGTCCCCTATGAGACGGTCGCCGCCGCCTCGGTTCCGGCCAGGCGCGCGGAGACCGCGACGCCGGGCGTCTCGGGCCGGCGGGCCATCGCGGCCGCCAACCTGGAGGCCCGGGCGGCCTCGCGGTCGGACGCCTTTGTCGGCGGGGTCCAGGTCTTCGGCTGGTCGCCGGGCCGGGTTTACGAGGTCTGGACCGCACCGCTGCGCGTCACCACCCTCACGCTCGGCGTCGGCGAGACCCTGGTCTCCAAGGCGGCGGGGGACACCGTGCGCTGGCAGATCGGCGAGACCACCTCGGGCGAGGGGGCCGGCCGGCGCGCCCATGTCCTGCTCAAGCCGCTGCAACGCGGCCTGGAGACCAACCTGGTCCTCACCACCAACCGGCGCGTCTACCTGCTGGATCTGCGCAGCGGTGCGGCCGACGGCTTCAATGCGGCGATCGCCTGGGACGTGGGAGCGATGGATGAACCGGCGCCGGCCCTGGTCGAAGGTCCGGCGGACCTGCGTGTGCCCGATCCCGTCGCCACGCCGGAGGGCCCGCTCGACGCCCGCTACCGGATCGAGCCCCAGGGGCGGCGGGCGCGATGGACTCCGGTCTCCGTTTTCAACGACGGCCTGCGCACCTTCATCGCCTTCGACCCCGATCTGCAGATCGACGAGGCGCCGGCCCTGTTCGTGATCGCCCCGGACGGGGAGGCGCAGATGGTCAACTACCGCCAGGCCGGGGGGCTCTTCATCGTCGACCGGGTGTTCGACCGCGCCGAGCTGAGGCTGGGCGACCGACGGCCCCAGGTCGTGCGTATTCGCCGCCTTCAGGGAGCCGCGCGATGACCCGTCCTCCTGACCCCGGTCTTGAGACCGAAGACGCCGTGACCGCCCGGCCGGCCGCCAAGACGCCGCCGCCCGGCCTGTCGATGCGGGCGCCGCGGCCGCCCGCGACCCGGCTGCGCAAGTCCGTCGTCCAGGCGATCGTCATCGGCGGGGCCGTACTGGTCTCCGGCTCCCTGGCCTGGGCCTTCGTGATCCAGCCGGAACTGCGCGACAACGCCCGGGCGCGGGCGGCCGAGAGCCGGGAAGACGAGGCGCGCGGCGTGGTGCGGCCCGCCGAGGCCGTCACCGATCAGCCGGCGACCTATGACCGTCTGCCCGAGCCGCGCCATGCCGCCGAACCGGACCCGGAGACGGAGGCGGTGGCGCCTCACCGGGCCGAGCCCGTCCGCGCCTATGGCGGCGATTATGCGCCGCGATCCGAGCCGCGCGAGCGTGGGCCGGGCCCGCTGGAACTGGCGGCGCGTTCGGGTCTGTTCTTCGAGACGGCCCAGGGCGCGGCGCCGACCGGGGACGGGGGTCCGGCCGGCGGGTCCGCCCGCGCCGCCGGCGCCGACGTCGCCGACATCGGCGCCACCTACAATGGCCATGTCCTGACCGCGCCCCTCTCGCCCTACGAACTGAAGGCGGGGGCCATCATTCCGGCGGTGCTGCTGACCGGGGTGGATACCGCCCGGGCCGGGCCGGTGGTGGCGACGGTGTCCCAGAACGTCTTCGATTCCGTCAGCGGTCGCCACCTGGTGCTGCCGCAGGGGACGCGCCTGATCGGACGCCATGAGGGCGAGAGCGCCTATGGCGATCGTCGCGCCTTCCTCGCCTGGGACCGGCTCATCCTGCCCAACGGCAAGAGCCTGGTCCTGACCGGGGAGCCCGGCGTCGACGCCCAGGGCGCCGTGGGCGTCTTGGGAGCGGTCGACCGGCGGCTTCTGCCGCTCCTGGTCGGGACCCTGTTCGCGGGCGCCGTCACGACCCTGGGACAGATCGCCCGGGACGGCGACGGTCGGGGTTCGGGCGGCCTGCTGGGCGACGCCGGCGATGCGGCGGCCATCGAAGGCGCGCAGGTCGGCGGTCGGCTCATCGACCGGGAGCTGCAGGTCCGGCCCTCGATCCGCCTGCAGCCCGGCGCCCGGGTGCGGGTGATGATCACCCGGGACCTGATCCTGGAGCCCTACCGGCCATGACCTCGCCCCTGGACAATGGAAACCGCTGGCCGGCGCTCGGGGTCGTGGTCTTCGTGCTCGGCTGCGCCGCCGCCGTGGCCGACAGGACGCCGGCCCTGGCCCTCGTCAATGAGAGCCCGAGCCTGCCCCGGGGCCTCTATCTGCGTGAGATCGGCGCCGCGCCAGAGCGGGGCGCCACCGTCGCCCTGCCGCAACCGCCGGCGGCCCGCGCCTACCTCGGGGCGCTCGGCATGCCGCCGCAGGTGCTGCTGATCAAACGGGTGGCCGCGATCGAAGGCGATCTCGTCTGCCGCGAGCGGGCTGCGGTCACGGCCGCCGGCCGGACCGCCCCCGTGGTCGAGCGGGATCGCCGGGGCGGGACCCTGCCCCAATGGCGGGGGTGCCGCCGGTTGGGTCGCGGCGAGCTGTTCGTCCTGGGAGACACGCCGGGCAGTTTCGACAGCCGGTATTTCGGACCCGTTGAGGTCGAGGATCTCGACGGGGTGTTTCGGGAGATCCTGACATGGTGAGACTGGCCTTGATCGCGGCGATGTCGCTCTGGCCGACGACGGTGCAGGCCCAGTCGGTCGACTGGCGTCAGGCTGGGGGCGACCTGTTCGGACCGCCCGCGAGTCTTGAGCCTGTGGAGGTCGCCGGTGCGGGCGACCCGGAGCCGAGACTGGAGCCGCTGTCCCAGCCCTTCATGGCGGCCATAGACCGCGCGGCCCGCAGGCACGGTCTGGACCCAAAGCTGCTCCACGCCCTCGTGGTTGTGGAATCCGCTTATCACGTTCACGCCGTTTCCCCCGTCGGGGCCGGCGGGCTGACCCAGCTGATGCCGGGCACGGCGGCCGAACTCGGGGTGACCGACCGGTTCGACGTCGACCAGAACCTCTCGGGCGGCGCCGACTATCTGGCCCGGCAGCTGATCCGGTTCGGGGACGTCCGGTTGGCTCTCGCCGCCTACAACGCGGGCCCCGGTCGCGTAGCGAGGCTCGGCCGCATCCCCCGGATTGCCGAAACCGAGGCCTACGTCGCGACCGTGGTGGACTGCTACCTCGCCCTGAGCGCCGGCCGGGGCGTGCGGCGCTCAAGCCAGTGCCGGCCGACCGGAGACGCGCCATGACCGGGTTGTCCGAGACAACGGCTGCGCCGTCTTCGAATGAGATCCTGCTGACGCGCGCGGAGGCAGCGGCGCATCTGGAGCGGTTCGGCATCCGGCTCAAGCCCGCGACCCTGGCCCGGCTCTGGTCGACCGGGGGCGGTGGGCCGCCCTGCCGGCACATCCGCGCCAAGCCCTTCTATCCGCGCGACCTGCTCGAAGCCTGGGCCGCGTCCCAGATCTCGGACGTCCGGACGGCGGCGCCGGCGGCGGCCCAGGCGCGGCGCCGTGTCTGAGGCTCTGGACAGATCCGCATGGCCGACGGCCGAGGCGATCCTGGCCGATCCGGCCGCGAGCGTCGCGCTCAAGGCCGTGTTGCGCGACTGGGCGACCCGCGATGTCGTCGATGCGGCCAATGACGCTGCGGTCCTGCAGGCGGTCTGTCAGGGCGCGGTGCTGGCCGCCCTGGGCGTTGCGCGATGACGGACAGCGCCGCGATCGAGCCGGGCGGGACGGAAGATCGGCTCCTGGGCTGGCGGCGGGTGAAGGACATCACCGGTCTCAGCCGGACGACCGCCTGGCGGCTGCAGCGCACGGGCAGCTTTCCGGCGCCCGTGCGAATCTCGGTCAACAGGGTGGCGTGGCGCGAAAGCGAGCTCATGGCCTGGGCGGCGGCGCGGACGCGGGAGGCCCCGTTGTCCGTGGCCGCGCGCGCGCTGAACCCGGCACGGGCGCCAAAGCTGCCTGGCTTTAACCGGTCCCGGCCTGCGGTGCGTCCTGTGCAGCGGTCGGTCGAACCCCCGGACATCGGGCCGGCGCAGCCCTGTCTCGATCTGTCGACGGCGGAGCCGTCGCCCCAAAAACCCGGACGGCGGCGCAGGTCTCCCGCCTCGCCCGATCAGATCGATTTCGGCTTTTGAGCGAACGGGCGAGCAACGGCCTTTGGGCGAGCATTCAGGCCCGGGACCACATGGGCGTTCGGCCCGCATTTCAGTCGCCGCCTTCCGCCGTGCTGGAACGGCTTACGAACGTTCAGGCGTCGTAGGCGGTCGAGATGCATTGGGCGTCGATCTAGGGGGCCGCTTCGTTCGCCACCGCCCAAGGCAGTGCGGCATAGAGACTGCGGACCAGCGTGAACCGGTTTTCAAACGCGGGAAGGTCGGAGATTTCGAGCTTCAGGGTGTCCCAGTCCGCCTCTGCTCGCCGGACAACCTCAGGATCGTCCAGGGACGTCGCGTCGGGATAGATGCTGCGCGACGCGCATTTTTCCAGGAGCGTGCGATGGATCGTCTCCAGGTCCGCGCTCTGGAGGTCGTGGTGTTCGATCAGGAAGGCGATGTCGAACACATCCTGTCGACGGTATCGCTTGCGGATGGGCTGCTGCAGGAGCGCGCGAAGCTTTTCGGCGACGAGCTCGTGCAGGGTGAAGGCTCGCACCGCCACCCCGGCGCCAGTGAGCCTGAGATCCTGAGAGGCGTAGACCTTGTCCTTGAAGCTGATCTCGACGTCCAGAACGCGGGACGCCAGCCCCGCGTCAAGCCGCCCCTGTTCTGCCGTACCGCGGACCGCGGATGCGATCTTGATCCCGAGGGCGGGGAAGTCGTGCTCGGCAAAATTCTCTGGCCGCGGCATTTTTCGGACCGACTGCACACGGCACACAAGGTCCAGATACCCGAGCTTGAGCGCCGTTGGGGAGAGCAGGGCGTTCAGGTCATTCGAGAAGATATCCTCGAACCCTTCCGGATCGGCGTCGGCGGAAAAGTCCACATCCCCTGTCAGGCGAAGACTGTCGAATGCAAGTCCCATCAGGGTGCCGCCCTTCAGGACCAGGGCGTCACTGAGACGAGGGGCCATGCCGATCGCGGTCAGGACAATCTCTGTGACCTGCCGATCACGATAGGCGGCCGGGTTGGCGCGGGCCTCCTCGACCCAGGCGCGGATGTCGACATCGACGAAATCGACGGCCGAGCCGGCGACCGGCTTAACGTCAGACATTGAGGGAGATCATCCAGGTTTCCGAGAAAGTCGGAGCGTAGGGGGCCTCGGGATCCAGCTTTCGCGATCCGCCGCGCTGGGCGAAAGCTCTCCAGGCCTGGATGCGCGGATCGTCAATCTGCAGTCGTTCTTCCAGGATGTAGCCGGCGCGGACCTTGTCGATCTTCGACGAGGTGGCCTCGACGGCGGGTATGATTTCGTCGATGAACTGGCCGGCCGATCGGTCCCAGACATCGAGCGCGTGCCGCATGCCGCCGCACAGGTCCGGGTGGGTCAGCATATCGATAAAGGTCCGCCCGATACTGCTGATCCGCGTCCGCTCGCCACGCACCGCGACCGGCGTTGCGGGATGGCGCGTCTCGTGCGTGACGACCGGTCGCCGTCTCAGGGTCTCGCCGATGCCGAACCGGAGGAACAGGGCCTTCGCCTCCTCGTCCGCGCCTTCCAGGCCCATTTTCTCGTCCCGCATCGCATTCCACAACGCCCGGGCGGGACGCGTGAGGTGGAGCGCTTCGGGGCTGCGGTCGGTCAGTCCGTAGCGCTGCATCGCTGAGAGATGGGAGACGTAGCAGAACGGGTCGGCGATGCAGGCGATCTCTTCGGCCGATCCCGCCCGCGTCGACTGAACGATCCGCCAGACGCCCGAGTTGAAGTCCATATCCTGCGCGATGGCGCTCTTGTCGGTGAGGCGGCGCAGCAAGCTGCGCAGCCGCGAGACATCCCACTCCGTCGGGTTCCGTTTGATGGCTCGCCCATCCCACTCGCCCGCCGCCCGGATTGCGCGCGCACGCGCATAAAGATCATAGTCGGTGACAGCCGGTTGATCGTCCGCCAAGAGGGCGGCTTCGACAGCGTCGGTGAAAGATATCATCATGCTCGTATGGCCTTATGTCCTGAGGACATAAGGCCATACGAGCTGTAGGTCAATCTCGAATGTGTGTTCCCTATCCGTTCAAGGTGGATTTGACGACTAAGCAGGAGGGGCCTATGTCCTAAGGACATAGGCCCCTCCTGCTATAACAGGACAGAAGTCCGTCATACTGGTCCCCGCCCTCGCACGCGGCAGATGCTCGGTCCGATGTTCGGCCAGCCGATCCGTCGCTGCCAAGAACGGCGCCTGTCCCCCCGACCCGTCGCCCCCTTGTCCGTCTCGCATCCGAGGCGCGGAAAACAGGGCAACTGGCCGGCGTTTGCCAAAGCAGGGGCTTTGCCCTGCGTTGGGACGGCAGATGGCGGCCCATGTGACGCTTGGGGGGCGGCGTGAGGCCTGACATCTCGTAGTGGTCGGGAGCGTCTCGGCGCCTGACATCCCCATTCCCCTGGTCCTCACCGCTCCGTCAGCCGAACCCGTGAATCCACGTCTCCAGGTCCGACCAGTCGTTCTTGCCCGCGAGCTCCAGACCCACATTGGCCAGCAGATCCATGTGGGCCGGCGAGACCGCGCCGACCCGGCTGGCGGCCATGCACATGGTCATCACCGCCTGCTGGGTCCGCCCCTCGGCGCAGAGGCCGAGGGCCCGGCGCTTCGCCTTCTCCAGGTCCTCGGCGGCCAGGGTGGTGGGTTCGGGCTCGGGCGCGCGCGCTTCGAGCTGCACGCCGGTCAGATGCCCCGCCCACTTCACCAGGGCGTCCCGCTTCTCCGCGACATAGGTGTAGCGGTCATAGACGGCCGTGACCGCCGCGCCGTCCCTGGGCGTGTGCCCCAGGACCAGGCCGACGATGAAGCGGGTCACGCCATAGCGCCCGGTCAGGGTCGTCGCCCCGGTCCGGCGCACATCGTGCGGGGAGCGAAGCGGCAGTTTCCGGCGCTCGAAGATGCGCGAAAACGTCCGCGTGATCGCCTGTTCGTCGATGCACTGATCCGCGACGCGCGGGGAGGGGAAGACAAAGGGACTGGCGGGATCGAGCCCGAAAGCCTCGGCGAGCACCGCCAGAGCCTGGGGGCTCAGCGGAACGACGTGCTGGTGGTTCGCCTTGGCGCGTTCGGCCGGAATGACCCAGAGCCCGGCGTCCAGGTCGAACTCCGACTTCCGTGCGCCGGCCACCTCATTGCGGCGGGTCAGGGTGAGCATGAGGAACTGGATGGCGAGCGCCATCACGGGCTCCGGCCGGGCCGCCAGGCCGACGTTGAGGTAGCCCGGCGGTCGGGGGTGGGCCCCGTCCAGCGCGATCTCCCAGACGAGCTTGAGACCAGCTTCGTCGAGCAAGCGGTCGCGCGAGACCAGGGCCAGCGGGCGCGCCAGGCCGACCACGGGATTGGCGTCGAGCATCTCTTCCTGGACGCAATAGGCCATGACGCTGTGAAGGAGCCCGCCGATGGAGGCGGCGCTGGCGGCCGAGAGGCGCCGCTCGGTCACAAGCGAGCGCATGAAGGCCTTGACCTCGGCCCGCTTCAGATCGCGCGGCGCCATCGCGCCGAGGGAGGTCGAGATATGCCGCTTCCAGAGGTGTCGTTCGTTGGCGATCGTCCTGGGACGTTTGGGCCGCCTCCGGCCGCCGTGCAGGCCGAGGTCCGCCGCCGCCCAGTACATCTCTGCGACCTCGTCCAGCGTCTCCTGCGGCGGGGCCGGGACGAGAGCGGCGGCGCGCTCGGCGACGGGGTCTATGCCCTTTATGATGTCCAGCCTGAGCGCCGTCGCCATCTCCCGCGCATCGGCGAGAGAGACCGCCGGATAGTCGCCCAGGACAGTGCGTCGCCGGGGTCCGCCGCGCACGGCGAACCGGACCTCGAACTGGGTCAGACCCGACGGCCAGACCCTGACACTCAGCCCCCGCGCGCCGGAGACGCGACGCTCGTACCGGCGGTCGAGCGGCTTGAGACTCGCGAGCTGACGATCCGTGGTGATGACGTGACTGGGCATCGGGCGACGTCCTGAGCAAATCAGACGCCGCCAGCCTATCATTTAGGGGGGCAATAGGGGGGCAGTTGGTGCAAGATTCGCTGCAAACCCGTGCAAAGGGGTGAAACAGCCGATGCTATGAAAAACAACAACTTACTGCGACTTTGAAACGCAGAGAAAAGCAGAAAAACTGCATCTGGGGCCATTTACACCGAGAGGGTCGGCGGTTCGAACCCGTCGCCGCCTACCACCGGTCACAGAAAAGGCCGCCGGATCGCTCCGGCGGCCTTTGTCTTTGCATCGTCAAACCGACCAGGATTCACGACCAAGTCGACCAAGGTTTACGACCAACCTGGTCAACCTGATCAGAACCGGAAGCTGGCCCGAAGCAGCAGGGTGTAACGGACGTAGTCCTCGATCATTTCGGCATCGGCGCTGATCGAGATCTTGCCCAGGTCGTTGCCTACGCTGAGGTGGAAGCCCGCGATCGGGCCGCCGCCTTCGATCGAGTCCGGCGTCAGGGTGAACGCCGAGCCGCCCGAGGCGAAGCGGGCGATCGTCTCGCCCGGATCGACCGAGAAGTTCTGACGCCAGCCGAGGCGAACCTCGGGGCGGATCCAGCCGTTCTCGCCGAAGCCGTAGCCGATGTTCACGGCGGCGACGCCGGTGAACAGATGGCCGTCGCGGTCCTCGATCTCGAGGTTGAAGCCGTCTTCCAGCCCTTCCTCGACGTGGGCGTCCTCGCTCAGCGAGAAATACTCGGCAAAGACTTCGGGCCGGATGCTCAGGCGGCCGAAATTGCGCTCGTAAGAGGCGCCGCCGCCCAGCGACAGCGTGAAGCCGTTCCAGCTGGAGGTGTTGATGAGGTTGATGTTCTGGGTGACCAGCTGGCGCGTCGAATCGAAGCTGGCGTAGCCGCCCGCCGCGCGCGCCCAGGTGCTCCAGGCCTGGCCCTGTGCTCGCCAGTAGAGGCCCAGCTCGACCAGGTTGGCCGACAGGATTTCCTCGGCCTCGGCCTCGGGATCCTCGATATCGGACGAGGTGAAGGCCAGGGAGACGCCGACGGCGCCGAGGCCCGTTCCGCGCTCGATCCCGCCCGCGACGCCGAAGCCTTCCGAGCGGAAGCCGTAGGTGTCGGTCTTGTCCTTGTCGGCGTAGAAATTGATCTCCTGCAGCCAGGCGCTGGTCTCGCCCGGCTCGACCGTGGCATTGCGGCCGGTCAGGGCGCGGGTGACGGCGTCCACGCCCGAGGCCAGCGAGAGCAGTGGACCGCCCGAGTGGTCCGGCAGTAGCTGCTCGTAGAGGTCGATGAAGCCTTCACGGCCCGTCTGCGACAGGAAGGCGTCACGGAGCGCCGTGCTGGAGCTCAGGGCGCCATAGAAGGAATCGAAGATCTGGCCTTCGACGGCGATCAGGTTCGCCTCGGTCGCCGTGCGCCGGCGGGCGTCGATATAGACATCTCCGGCGGCCACATCGGACCCCGCGTTGACGACGTAGAGATACGGCGAGTTCGCCTGCACCGCCGTCTGGTCGATCGCGCCGATGGTCAGGGTATTGGCGTCGATGACGGTGAAGCGCTGAGGTCCGGTCAGCAGGGAGTTGAACCGCACGCCGAGGCCGGCTCCGCTGGCCAGGTTCGCCGCACCGTTGACGCGGAAGCCCGCGTTGGTAGTGGTCGCGGGATCGACAGTGACGATCAGATCGCCTGCCGCGCCCACATTCAGGCTGGTGACCGTGGTGCGGGTCAACTGGCGCGCATCCAGGGTCCCGTTGGTCACGTTGATGTCCAGACGGCCGTCGGAGTCGGTGATTGCGCCCTGGACGAGAGCGCCGCCGGAAACGTTGAGCCGGTCGGCGCCGGCCCCGAAGGAGATGGCTCCCGCAACCACGCCGTTCTCGAAGCTGGCCACATCATTGCCCGAGCCGAAACGAATGTCACCGATCAGGACCGGCTCGTTCGAATTGGTGACGCCATCACCGTCGGTGTCCGGATCCTCGGTCGTGGCGGTAGAGGTTTCGCCATACTGCCGCAGGGTCACGCCGGAGGTGTTGGCCGATACGTCGATGGCCGTAGTCGAGCCCGTGATGGGATTGTTGTCCCCGTCGGCGACAAGGGTGGCCTGGATGGATCCGGCGTTCTGAATCGAGGTGACGGTGCCCGACAGGTCGCGAATGGCTGTGACGGCCGAAACGCCCCCTCCGGAGGTGGCGAGGATCGAGCCATTGTTGAAGATCGTCGGAAGGTTTGCGCCCGCTGCGATGTCGATGGCGCGGGTCGGAGAGTTGGCGGCGGTCGAAGAAACCCCGGCGGTGATGACACTGACGTTGTCGAAGCGGGGCGTGGAAACGCCGGCGTTGATGGAGACGGCGGTGGCGCCCGCTCCACGGCCCAGGGCGGCGACCGAACCTTCGTTTCTGATTCCGCCCGCGATGGCGACCGTCTGGCCTCCGGCGACGCCGAAGCGCAGCCCGGTGGACGCGATGTTGTCGTAGACGCCGTCGGCGTTGACCGTGCCCCGATTGATGAAGCCGTAGGCGTTGGTTCCCGTGCCCGCCACGCCGAGGGTGATGCCACGCGTGGCCGACCCGACCGAAACCGCCGGTCCGCCGCCGAAGCTGTTGATGATCAGACTGCCTTCGGACGCGTCGGCGGTTCCATCGCCGTCTTCGTCGGTCGAGGCGGGGTTTGTCGCACTGTCCGTGACCAGGTCGGCCGGACGAACGTCCAGAATCACGCCACCGGCGACATTGCCGCCTATGACGACGGCGGAGCCGCCCTGAAGCAGGTCATCTGCGTCGAGCAGCGCCAGGGCTGTGTCGTTGGCCCGTTGCGTATAGCGATAGCCGGTAGCCGACATGTCGCCCTGAAGGGTCAGGCGACCGCCGACGTCGCCCTGGATATTGACGGCGCTGGCGCCGAGGCCCTGGGCGGAGACGGGACCACCCAGATTGACCGCGCCGGACACGTTGCCGGTCTGGGAATAGCCGATGGCGTTGTCGCCGAGGGCGCGCAGCGACCCGTAGGAGGTGACGTTGCCGGTCAGGCCGCGCTCGATCGATATGGCGCGAGAGTTCGCGCCTTCGACCACAACGGCGCCGGAGCTCTCCACCAGAATATTGCCGGTCAACGGCGTGGCGCCGGTAAGACGCAGGCCGTAGCGGTTGGCTCCAGCGGCGATCGGACCGTCCAGGTCGCCGTCGTTGTCAGTGTCCGGGTAGGTGTCGATGTTGTCGGTGACCGTGATGGTCCCGCCGATGATGATGTTCGCGGCCGTGGAGCCCGGGCCGACAAGGATCGCGGTCGATCCATCGGCCGAATTGGCCATGGTGATGTTGGTGCCGCTGTCCAGATCGATGTTGTTGTTCGAATCGACCGTGATCGCAGCGCCGGTGTTCACGGCGATGGAACCGCCGGTGCCGATGCGGATGTCGTCGCGCGCCGTACCGGTGGCGAGGGAGGTGACAATGGGTGTCGTCCGGGCGGTCGAAATCACGACCTCGGCATGCGCTCCTGCGGCCGTCATCAGAGGGGCAAGCGCCACCGCGGTCGCAAGCAGTCTACGCATTCGGAAATTCACCCCAAGTGGACACGCGCACGGGCGCCGGGCGCCTTCTAACAGGGGCGTCGCGACCTGTCTCAAGTTTCGCGAATTTGAGGCGAATGCAAGGCCGAAAGCGATGTGTCGGGCGACCGGAGGTCACTGAAAGCGTTGCGTTGCGGGCTGATAAGTGATATCACTTTTATATCGAAACGGAGGGGAAGATGACTGACCAACGCACGATCTCGCAGGAACGGCCCGCATCGACGACCAACGGCATTCTCATGTTGTTGGTCGGGATGGGCTTGATCATTCTGGGTCCCGTGGGCGTGGCGCAGGCTCCGGACACGGCGCTTTATGTCATCGGAGGCATCCTTCTCGCCGCTATCGGCCTGTTCCTGCTGTGCGGCCTCTACGCGCTGCAGCCGAACGAGGGCGCGGCCATCATGCTGTTCGGCTCCTATCGCGGCACGGACCGGACGACCGGCCTGCGCTGGGTCTTGCCTTGGTACACGAGGAAGAAGATTTCTCTCCGGGCCCGGAACGTCACCTCGGACAAGCTGAAGGTGAACGACAAGCGCGGCAGCCCCGTCGAAATCGCCGCGAATGTGGTCTGGCGCGTCGAGGATTCGGCCCAGGCCCTGTTCGACGTCGACGACTATCAGGCCTTCGTGAACATCCAGATCGACACGGGTCTGCGCGATATCGCCTCCCACTATGCCTATGACCACGGTGAGGAACAGGACGGCGTCGAACAGGAGCTGACCCTGCGCGCCGACGCCGAAGACGTGGCTGGACGGCTGCGGGACGAACTGGCCAACCGGGTTCGGGTGGCGGGCGTCGCCATCGACGAGGCGCGTCTGGCCCACCTGGCCTATGCGCCCGAGATCGCCGGGGCCATGCTGCGTCGCCAGCAGGCCGAGGCCATCCTGTCAGCCCGGCGCCTGATCGTGCGCGGCGCCGTCGGCATGGTCGAGAGCGCGCTCAAGGACCTGGGGGAGCGCGAAGTCGTGCAACTGGATGAGGATCGCAAGGCGGCCATGGTCTCCAACCTGCTGGTCGTGTTGTGCGCCGACCGCGAGGCCCAGCCCGTGGTCAACACCGGCACCCTCTACGGCTAGGCGTGGCCAGGGTCCGCAAACCCTTTCTGATGCGCGCCTCTGCGGGCGTGATGGCAGCGGTCGAACGGCTTGCGGCGGCGGAACTGCGCTCCGTCAACGCCCAGCTGGAGATTCTTCTGCGCGAGTCCCTGACCCGGCGGGGGATCACCCTTCCGCCGCCGGGCGATACAGACGATCAGGCTTGAGCTTCACCGTCGGCAGGTCTACGGGCGCAGAATGGCACGACCCAAATCGTCCGCACGCATCCCAAAGTCCCGGACGCGCGTTCAGCCGCAGCAGTCCCCGGAGCACGACCCCATGAGCATGACGGATCTCGACGTTTCCGAAGGTGAGTTGCGGCTCATTCCCGGCTGGGACGAAGAGGTCGCCGAGACGCTCAGGGTTCTGAAGGCTTCAACCCAGGATCCGCGCCCGCGCATGGTCGACACGACGATGCTGTATGCGCCCCGTTCGGGCGGGGTGAAGCGCTACCTCCTGTCCAAGAAGGCCTGGCTGGAGGCGAACCGGCCCGGCGTCGCCCACTCTCTTGTCGTGCCGGGCGCCCAGCACAAGGCCGGGCGCGACGGCATTATTCAGCTACATGCAACGAAATTGCCGTTCGGCGACGGCTATCGCTGGCCGAGCTCGGTCAGACGGTGGGGCGCGTGGGTCGCCTCGATGAAGCCCGCACTGATCGAGGCGGGCGACCCCTATACGCCCGGGCAGGGCGCGCTGGAGGCGGGCCAGAGGGCCGGCTGTCCCGTCGTCGGCTTCTGCCACTCCGATCCGGCGGGTCTCGCCGCGCTCCACTTCGGCGAATGGGCCAAGAAGCCGGTCGAGAAACGCTGGGCCCGGCTGTTCGGCCAGTTCGACCGCGTCATCTCGCCCAGCCGCTTCATCGCGCGGCGTCTGGAAGAGGCCGGCATCCGCGACATCGTGATCCGTCCCCTGGGCGTGGAGATCGACACCTTCCGTCCCGATCGCCGGGATCGCGAGTGGCTGCTGAAGAAGCTGGGCCTGCCCGCCAGCGCCCGCCTGCTGTGTTTCGCCGGTCGTCCGGCGCGCGAGAAGAACATCGATGTCCTGATCGAGGCGGTCCAGAAGCTGGGCGCACCCTATCATCTGGTCCTGGTCGGGGCCGGGCAGGGGATGCCCGCCGAGGATCGCGTCATCGCCCTGCCGTACGAGCGCGACCCGAAGGCCGTGGCCCGGATCATCGCCAGCTGCGACGCCTTCGTCCACGCCAACGACAAGGAGCCGTTCGGCCTGATCGTTCTGGAGGCCATGGCCTGCGGCCGCCCGGTCGTCGGCGTCAACGCCGGCGGCGTGGCCGAGACCGTCAACGACAGCGTGGGCCAGCTGGCCCGCAGCGCGGACCCCTCAGACTACGCCGAGGCCATCGAGGCCCTTTTCGCCCGCGACGTCGAAGCCATCGGCGCGGCGGCGCGGGTGCATACGGTCGAGACCTTCGCCTGGAACCGCGTGTTCGAAGGTCTGTGCATGACCTACGCCGAGGTCAGCGGACGGCCGGAGTTCGTGCAGCCGGGGGAAGAGCTGGCGGTTCACTGAGGGTGACGCCGGACCACTTTGACCGTGTTCACTAGATGCCGTGGCGCCGCAACTCGCCCAAGAGATTGTTTGGCAGCTGGGAAAACACAATCGTGGGCATCATTGCATCACGCAGCTTGGCCCTTCGCGCTCGGTCTTCCTTCTTACGGAAAGATCCACTCCCCACTACCGTAGTGGCTAGAATGTCGGCGTGATGCGCCTTCTCACCGTCGGGGGTATGGTAGATGCCATACCACCTTGCACCGCCATCGAGCGCTCGGACGAGGTCCACGGGGAAGATGGCGGCACCGATCAGCGTCTGTGGTTCTGCGGCCATGGCCAAGAGCGTATCTATCGTTAGAAGGATTTCTCCATCCGAAGCGCCTTGACGGATTAGGGATACGCCACTGGCTGTAGCCGCAGTGAGTTTTTGGGTGAGAATCTCGTCGTTCGCGTAGTGGCCGGGACTAGTCAGCACACGGGCTAGAAGTTCTCCATTTCCTACTTCACCGAAATCATCGCCGACGAGCGACCAAGCTTCACAGAAGCAGTCCGGATAGGCACCGTCCAACGCGGCGGCTTTTTCGTTGTGACTTGCGTCGAGCCACGCCGTTCGACAGCCTAGGCCGCTCAAGCGCCGGCCTTTGAGAAGACCTTGCGGAGGGTCTCCTGAAGGTGCGGGGGCAACGTTGTGCCCGGCATTTCCAAGTCAACTTCGGCCTCGGGTTCGTCGCCGGGCAAATCCAAGACGAACTCTAGTGACTCTGGTCCCACCACAGATATCTCGCCTTCACCGCCCTCGTATTTAAGCAACAAGAGCGGCTGTCCCTTGGCATCCAGCATGGCTGTCGGCACCAAGGGGTAGGTGTTCAAATGCCCCAGTATGATCGAGGCCAAATTCAGCGCGTCAGAACTAGGAGCGGGAGCACCTTCTGCATCCCAGTTCGATCCCCAGCCTTGAAATGTTCGTAGGCGTTGGAGCGCTCGGACACTAGCGTTCGGTTGGTCCGCAACGTGCGGGGCATAAATCGCGGGCACGCATAAGTGTGTGTGCCAGTAGTGAGTGCCACCGGTCGCGACGTCGAAAGAAGCCGTATCCACGCGCGAGCGCACGAGCGCTTTGACAATCTTAGCGAGCGCTTTGGCCTGAGCGTCAGAGCCGCCCTCGTTCGGTTCCGGATTTGTTACCTTGTTCATGGGTTTAGCGAGATGGCCTGCGTCGCGGCTGGTGTCAGGGCCAGCGCCAAGGTCTTTTTGAGAGTTTGGTGAGACGCCTCGAATGAGGATGCGATCACTGACCAATCGGGGGCCTCGGCCTCTGGCTCGAGGGGACGCTCTACGCAGCGAGTTAGCATCCGGAGAGTTCTCACGCCTGGATCCCCTCGGGTCGCAACGTCGATGTTGACGTTTACTACCCTCTTCAGCGGAGGCTCGCGATCCTCATACCAGCCTGAATTGCAGTGCCAATCATCCGTCGCTCGGAAGGCTGCCGCGGCAATCAAAGGGGAATGCTGATCTACGACTTCGCGAACGTCAGGTCTTTCGACGCCATCTTTACCGAGGAACACGTCGGTGTATTCATTTGCGGCGTGGACGAGCGTCGTGTTTTCCGCGAGCGTCCGATAGGCAGGTTGAAGGAGCGCCAGCGCTCTGTCGCGGAACGGAGCCCAGCGAATGTAGGCATAGTCGTAAAACGTCGCGCCATCGCGAGTGACCTCGAAGCGCTCGGCCACGCTGCCATCTTCATTGCGTCGCACGACTGCGACCCCGCGGGATGGGCCGGGGTTTAGTCCGAGAGCCAGCAGCTCCGGAGGAAGCACAGAGTCGAGATTTGAGACATCGACGAGACCGAGTTCACCAGCTATCGCCAACACTGAATGCTGGAGCCTTCTAAGCGCAACGTCGCCCAAATCGTCCTTGAACAGGATCGACAGCGAAGCCTGGCTAATGGCGTGCGTGTCCTGAGTGGGCTTCCAATCGGTAAGCAAAGAGTCTGCCTTCAAGGAACGAATCTGGTCGAGCACTGAGATAGGATCATCGCACCGTGTGAGCGAGTCCGCCACCTCCACCAACGTAGGCGGGTGGGCGGAGTTTGTAGCGCACCAATCGATAGGAACCTATCTTCGGGTCAGATCCTCCCGTTCGCCTGGCAGTTGCTCGCCATTTGACGCGCCTTCGCGCCGTCCACGAGCTCCGAATGGCGGATGTCCGGGAATTTGCACCTGTCTCGGGGAAGGCGTTGCGGACGATCCCCGTGTCTGATGATATCTCTGAAGGCGGGGCGCGCGCCACTTTCTGCAATCACAGAAAGTGGCGCGAGTGACGGGACTCGAACCCGCGACCTCCGGCGTGACAGGCCGGCACTCTAACCAACTGAGCTACACCCGCGTTTCTCGCTGCGGCGTTTCCGTCGCGGCGAGGGGCGTCGTTTAGGCGGGGGGTCGGTCCGGTGTCAAGCGACCTTTCGGGCCATTGCGACAGTTTTCTGCGCGCGCCTCCCGTCGCAGAACAGAGGCTTCCCAAGGCGCGGTTTGTGCGAACCGTTCGCAAGAAAAATCCTTTCGCCGCTTGGGTTTGAACCGTCGCCGGGTTGGGTCTAGAAAGCGCCGAATCCGCCGCCCTCCCTCGCGGCGTGGACCTGTCCAATGAACGCATTTCTTCTTCAGTATCTGCCGATCGTGATCTTCATCGGCATCGCCACGATCATCGGGGTCGGCTTCATGGTCGCCTCCTGGGCGATGGCGCCGTCGAACCCCGACTCCGAGAAGCTCTCGGCCTATGAGTGCGGCTTCAACGCCTTCGACGACGCACGGATGAAGTTCGACGTGCGGTTCTATCTCGTGTCGATCCTGTTCATCATCTTCGACCTGGAAGTGGCCTTCCTGTTCCCCTGGGCCGTGTCGATCTTCGACCTGACCCGGGGCGGCATGATCTTCGCCTTCTGGTCGATGATGGCCTTCCTGGGCGTCCTGACCGTCGGCTTCATCTACGAATGGAAGAAGGGCGCGCTGGAATGGCAGTAGTTTCCCCCACCGGCCTGATCGCCCCCTCTTCGCCGCTGCCGACCGCCTTCGGTCAGGGCGCGCGTTCGACGGTCCAGGGCTATGACCCCAAACTGCACGACAAGTTCTTCGAGGCGGTCAACACCGAGATCGCCGAGCAGGGCTTCCTGACCGCGTCGCTGGACGACGTCATCAACTGGGCCCGCACGGGGTCGCTGATGTGGATGACCTTCGGTCTGGCCTGCTGCGCCGTGGAGATGATCCAGGCCTCGATGCCCCGCTATGATCTGGAGCGCTTCGGCATGGCCCCGCGCGCCAGCCCGCGTCAGTCGGACCTGATGATCGTCGCCGGCACCCTGACCAACAAGATGGCCCCGGCGCTCCGTAAAGTGTACGACCAGATGCCGGACCCGCGATACGTGTTGTCGATGGGTTCGTGCGCCAACGGCGGCGGATATTATCACTATAGTTACAGTGTCGTCCGTGGCTGCGACCGCATTGTACCTGTTGATGCTTACGTTCCGGGTTGCCCGCCGACGGCGGAAGCTCTGGTTTACGGCCTGCTGCAGCTGCAGAAGAAGATCCGTCGGACGGGGACGATCGAGCGATGACCGATCAGACCGTGACGGGTTACGACAACGCGCCGTTCGCCCACGGCCATCTGGCCTCTGTGGCGCGCAACACCCAGGCGCTGACGCCCCTGGGCCAGGAGATGGTCGCCGAGCTGCAGGTCGATGCGACCCTGGCCTATGGTGAGCTGACGATCGCCTGTCACCGCGACCGGATCGTCGAGGTCCTGACCGCGCTGCGCGACCGCTTCGGCTTCCAGCAGCTGCTGGACGTCTGCGGCGTGGACTATCCGGATCGGGCCGAGCGGTTCGATGTGGTCTATCACCTGATCTCGCTGACGCGGAACGCGCGCATCCGGGTGAAGGTCACGACCGACGAGGCCCAGCCCGTCCCCAGCGTGATCGAGGTCTATCCGTCGGCCGGCTGGTTCGAGCGCGAGGCGTTCGACATGTACGGCGTGATGTTCTCGAACCATCCGGACCTGCGTCGGCTCCTGACGGACTACGGCTTCCAGGGACATCCGCTGCGCAAGGATTTCCCGATGACCGGCTATGTCGAGGTCCGCTACGACGAGGAGCAGAAGCGGGTGGTCTATGAACCCGTCAAGCTGACGCAGGAATACCGCAACTTCGACTTCCTCTCTCCCTGGGAAGGCGCCGAGTATCCGGCCCCGGTCCTGCCGGGCGACGAGAAGGCCGTCGGCTCGGCCGGAACGCCTTCGGGAGGCAAGGCCTGATGGCTGACGGACACCCCATTGCGAACGCGACCCCCGACCGCGCCGACCTCGACGTCGTGACCGACGACCTGGGCCACATCGCTTTCGATGACGGCCGGACCGCGCATGCGCGCGAGATGGACGACCGCAAGTTCACCATCAACTTCGGTCCGCAACACCCGGCCGCGCACGGGGTGCTGCGTCTGGTGCTGGAGCTGGACGGCGAGGTCGTCGAGCGCGTCGATCCGCACATCGGCCTGCTCCATCGCGGCACCGAAAAGCTGATGGAGGCCCGCACCTACCTCCAGAACGTGCCCTATCTGGACCGGCTAGACTACGTCGCGCCGATGAACCAGGAGCACGCCTTCTGCCTGGCCATCGAACGCCTGCTCGAGATCGAGGTCCCGTACCGCGCCCAGCTGATCCGGGTCCTGTACTCGGAAATCGGCCGTATTCTGTCGCACCTGCTGAACGTGACGACCCAGGCCCTGGACGTCGGCGCCCTCACGCCCCCGCTGTGGGGCTTCGAGGAGCGCGAAAAGCTCATGGTCTTCTATGAGCGGGCCTGCGGCGCGAGGCTTCACGCCAACTATTTCCGGCCCGGCGGCGTCCACCAGGACCTGCCGATGGCCCTCATCGATGACATCGGCCGCTGGTGCGCCGAGTTCCCGAAGGCCCTGCAGGACATCGAGAATCTCGTCACCGAGAACCGCATCTACAAGCAGCGCAACGTCGACATCGGCATCGTGTCGAAGGAACAGGCCCTGCAGTGGGGCTTCACCGGCGTCATGCTGCGCGGTTCCGACGTCGCCTGGGACCTGCGCAAGTCGCAGCCCTACGAATGCTACGCCGAGTTGGAGTTCGACATCGTCGTCGGCAAGAACGGTGACTGCTGGGACCGCTACCTCGTGCGCATCGAGGAGATGAAGCAGTCGGTGCACATCATGGAACAGTGCATCCACAAGCTCCGGAACTGCCCGGGCGATCCGGTCATGGTCGAGGACAACAAGATCGTCCCGCCGAAGCGGGGCGAGATGAAGCGGTCGATGGAAGCCCTGATCCATCACTTCAAGCTCTACACGGAAGGCTTCCGCACCCCGGCCGGCGAGGTCTATGCCGCCGTTGAGGCGCCCAAGGGCGAGTTCGGCATCTATCTGGTGTCCGACGGGACCAACAAACCCTACCGCGTGAAGATCTCGGCCCCCGGCTTCCGTCACCTGCAGGCGATGGACTGGATGAACCGCGGCCACATGCTGGCCGACGTCTCCGCCATCCTGGGCTCGCTCGACATCGTCTTCGGCGAGGTTGATCGCTAGTGACCGAGCTGTTCGCCGACATCACCCTGGGGACGGTCATCGTCATCGGCTTGCTGATGTTCGGCGGCGTGATCTTCGTCGCCAACATGAACGATCCCCGGAATGCCATGCATCCTGGCGGTCGCAAGGGCCGGATGCTGGATGAGCTGCTCGTCGTCGGCCCGCTCGCGCCGCTGCTGGTGATGATCACCGTGGGCGGTTTCCTTCCGGACCTTCGGGATGCTGCCTGGTGGTTCCCGATCCTCCTCGGATTGTCGGTCATCGGCTTTGCCGCCAGCTTCCTGCTCCCGTCCGTCCGCCGCGCCCGCAAGCGGGTCGAAGCCCTTCAGAAGAAGGCCTTCTCATGAGCAACACCCCTCTCAGCGACCTCGTCCGCCAAGGCTGGGCCGTGGTGTCCTACTCGGTGACCGACAGCGGCGGCGAGACCTGGCAGCACAACGTGCTGCTGGCCCGGCAGGGTCAGCATCGCATTCTTACCCTGCGCAAGAAGATGATCGGCGACGGCGTCGTCGCCTCGGAAATGGACGTCTGATGTCGGTTCGCCGCCTCGCCAAGGAACAGCCCGCCTCGTTCGCCTTCTCGAAGGAGACGATGAAGAAGGTGGAGTGGTGGATCGCCAAATATCCGGCGGATCGCGCGCGCTCGGCCGTGATCCCTATGCTGTGGCTGGTCCAGAAGCAGGAAGGCTGGATCTCCGAGCCCGCCATCCGCGCGGTCGCCGAGCTGCTGGGCATGCCGGTGATCCGGGTGCTGGAGGTGGCGACCTTCTACACCATGTTCATGCTGGAGCCGGTGGGCGAGGTGGCGCTCGTGCAGGTGTGCGGCACGACGCCCTGCCAGACGCGCGGGTCCGAGGCCTTGATGGCGGTCTGCAAAAGGAAGCTCGGGCCGCAGAACCATCGCTCCGCCGACGGCAAGTTCTATTGGCAGGAAGTTGAGTGCCTGGGGGCGTGTGCGAATGCTCCGATGGCGGCGATCAATGACTATTACTACGAGGACCTGACGCCGGAGAGTTTCGAGGCGCTGCTGGATGATTTTGCTGCGGGCAAGAAACCTAGGCCCGGCTCGGCCATCGGCCGTCAGGGCTCGGCGCCGGAGGGCGGGCCCACGACCTTGACGGACGTGGCGCTGTTCGACGGCTCGCTGGGTCAGCCGGTCACGGTGCCGAATCTCCCGACGACGGTGGGGGCATGAGGGCGGTGATCGATACCTCGCGCCTTTCCTTTCCCACGCAGTGGGAGAGGGGGACCGCCCGCCGAAGAGCGGGGGGTGGAGAGGGCAGGCTTCAAACGCGGCGCTTGGGACTGACTGAAAACAAGTTGGTAGATGGGGCCTTCCCTCTCCACCACGCCCTCTGCGGGGCGCGGTCCCCCTCTCCCGCTTTGCGGGAAAGGAAGGGCGTATGACGCCCGAACTCCTTGCCCAGAAAAAGCGTATGACCATCATGGCGGTGATCAACATCGTCAGCGTGGTGATCGCGCTGGCGGCCGTCGCCATCCACTTCCAGTACGCGCTGGACGGGGCGTTGTTCGTGTTTGTGGGCGCGCTGCTGGTGGGCTTTGGGACGCAGATCTGGTTTATCGCCGGCTTTCGCCGGAAGGGAGTTTAGGCGTGGCGGGTATCCTGGCCGACAAGGATCGCATCTTTCTGAACCTCTATGGCCAGCGTGACTGGGGCCTTGAGGGCGCGAAGGCGCGCGGCGCGTGGAACGGCACGGCGGACATCGTGGCCCAGACCCCGGAGTGGATCTGCGACCAGATGAAGGCGTCGGGCCTGCGCGGGCGCGGCGGGGCGGGCTTTGCGACCGGCCTGAAGTGGACCTTCATGCCCAAGGTCCTGAGCGAGCGGCCGCACTATCTGCTGGTCAACGCCGACGAGAGCGAGCCCGGCGCCTGCAAGGACCGCGACATCCTGCGCAATGACCCGCACCTGCTGATCGAAGGCTGCGTCATCGCCTGCAAGGCCATGCGGTCGCACCAGGCCTACATCTATATCCGCGGCGAATATGTGCATGAGCGCGAGCGCCTCACCGCCGCGATCAAGCAGGCCTATGACGCCAAGCTGATCGGCAAGGGCAGCGTCCTAGGCTACGATGTGGACGTCGGCCTGCAGCATGGCGGCGGCGCCTACATCTGCGGCGACGAGACCGCGCTGATGGAAAGCTTCGAGGGCAAGAAGGGCCAGCCGCGCCTGAAGCCGCCGTTCCCGGCGGGCGCCGGCATCTATGGCTGCCCGACCACGGTGAACAACGTCGAGACCATCGCGGTGGTGGGCACGATCCTGCGGCGCGGAGGCGACTGGTTCGCGGGCTTTGGGACTGAGAAGTCCACGGGCACCAAGCTGTTTGCCGGCTCCGGCCACCTGAACAAACCCTGCGTGGTCGAAGACGCGGTCGGCATCAGCGTCAAGCAACTGATCGAGGACCATTTCGGCGGCGTGCGCGGCGGCTGGAGCAACCTCAAGGCCGTGATCCCCGGCGGCATCTCGGTGCGGATGATCCCGGCTGAGGAGGCCGAGGTCGCGCTGATGACATATGAGGACCTGCAGGCGCGGGGTTCGGGGCTGGGCACCGGCACCATGATCGTCTTCGACAAGGACGCGGACCTGGTAAAGGCCATCGCGCGGGCCAGCTATTTACAAGCACGAGAGCTGCGGCCAGTGCACGCCGTGCCGCGAGGGCACTGGCTGGATGTGGCGGGTGATGGAGCGGATGGTCACCGGCGAGGCCGAGATGTCCGAGATCGACCTGCTGCTCGACGTGGCGTCCCAGGTCGAAGGGCACACGATCTGCGGGCTGGGCGACGCGGCTGCCTGGCCGATCCAGGGCCTGTTCCGCCACTTCCGCCCCGAGGTCGAAGACCGCATCACTCAGTACCGAGCGCGCAAGGGCAGCTATGCCGGCGCTGCGATCGCGGCGGAGTAAGGGCGGATGAGCGAGCCCGAAAGCCTTGTCCTGCGCTACCTGCGGCAGATCGATCAAAAGGTCGATCGGCTTGTGGAAGACATGCGGGACATGAAGGTGCGCATGTCGTCCATGGAGCAGAACATGACGGTCGTGCAGCGTCGCCTAGATCGTTTCGACGACAGGTTTGACCGAATTGAGCGGCGGCTGGAGCTCCAGAACACGCCCCCCGGAGTTCGCGAATAATGCCTATCGCCAAGGTCGACGGGGTCGAGGTTGAGTTCGAAGCCGGCATGAACGTGCTGCAAGTGGCTGAACTCGCGGGGAAAGAAATTCCGCGCTTCTGCTACCATGAGCGCCTCAGCATCGCGGGCAACTGCCGCATGTGCCTGGTCGAGGTGAAGCCCGGGCCGCCGAAGCCGCAGGCGTCATGCGCGCTGCCTGCCGCCGAGGGCCAGGAGATTTTCACCGACACGCCGATGGTGCGCAAGGCGCGCCACGGGGTGATGGAATTCCTGCTGATCAACCACCCGCTGGACTGCCCGATCTGCGACCAGGGCGGCGAGTGCGATCTGCAGGACCAGGCCATGGGCTATGGCCGGGACGACAGCCGTTACGCCGACAACAAGCGCGCGGTCGAAGAGAAATACATGGGGCCGTTGATCAAGACGGTCATGACGCGATGCATCCAGTGCACCCGCTGCGTCCGCTTCATTACCGAAGTGGCCGGCGTGCCGGACATCGGCCTGATAAGTCGCGGCGAAGACGTTGAAATCACGACCTATCTGGACAAGGCCGTGATGTCGGAACTGTCGGCCAATATCATTGATCTGTGCCCGGTGGGCGCGCTGACGTCGAAGCCCTATGCATTCAACGCCCGGCCCTGGGAACTGAAGAAGACCGAGAGCATCGACGTGATGGACGCGCTGGGCTGCGCGATCCGGGTGGATGCGCGTGGAGCCGCCGTGTTGCGGGTGCTGCCGCGCACCAATGAGGCGATCAACGAAGAGTGGATCTCCGACAAGACACGCTATGCGGTCGATGGCCTGGCGCGGCAAAGGCTGGATCAGCCCTACCTGCGCGTCGGCGGCAAGCTCAAGCCCGCCAGTTGGGTCGAAGCGCTGGATGCGGTGGCAGCGAGGCTAAAGGCCGCCAGCCCTGACCGGATTGGCGTGATCGCCGGCGACCTGCAGGACGCCGAATCCATGAAGGCCGCCTTAGACCTGTTCGGTGGTATGGGCGTCACCAGCCTGGATTGTCGTCAGGACGGGATGGCGCTGGGCGGCGGTCAGCGGGAAAGCTGGTTGTTGAACTCATCCATACAAGGCCTTGAAGACGCTGATGTAATACTACTGGTCGGGACCAATCCACGCCTTGAAGCGCCGGTGCTGAACGCGCGCCTGCGCAAGCGCTGGATGGCTGGCGCGCTGAAGGTCGGCGTGATCGGAGAGGCCTGCGATCTCACCTATGACTACGAACTTCTGGGCGCCGGTCCGGCGGCGCTGGGCGCGCTGGCCAAATCCAGGGGTGAATTCCTCAAGGCCCTGAAGGCCGCCAAGGCGCCGGCGATCATCGTGGGCGCGGGCGCATTGGGCCGTGCTGACGGGGCCGCCGTGCTGCAAGCCGCCGCCGGTGTCGCCAAGACCTTCAACATGACGTGGAACGTGCTGCATACGGCGGCCAGCCGGGTCGGTGGCCTGGACCTGGGCTTCGTGCCGGGCGAGGCCGGCCGGACGGCGGCCCAACTGGCGTCCAGGGGCGGGGCGGATGTCCTGGTGCTACTGGGCGCCGACGAGATCGATGTCTCGCAGTCCGACGCCTTCGTGGTCTACCTTGGCACCCACGGCGACGCGGGTGCGCACCGCGCCGACGTGATCTTGCCCGGCGCCGCCTACACCGAGAAGAACGGCATCTATGTGAATACCGAGGGCCGGGTGCAGCTGGGTGTCCGCGCTGTGTTCCCCAAGGGCGAGGCCAAGGAAGACTGGGCGATCCTGCGGGCGTTGAGCGAACGCCTGGGCGCCACGCTGCCCTACGACACCCTTGATCAACTGCGGACGAAACTGTTCGTCGACCACCCGACCTTCGGCCGCATCGACTATGTGCCGGATGCGCCGGCGGCTGTGGACCTGGGCGTGCTGGGCGCCAAAGGACCCTTGTCTGATGCGCCGCTGATGAGCGGCCTGAAAAGTTTCTACCTGTCCAACCCCATCGCCCGTGCCAGCGTGACCATGGCCGAATGCGCCGCACTGGCTTCCGGCGCGGCGAAGATGGCGGCGGAGTAGGGGGATGGATTTCTGGACCACTCCCGTCGGCTGGACCCTGATCACCGTTGGTCACATCCTGTTGATCACGGTCATTCTGCTGCTGACCATCGCCTTCGTGATCTACGGCGACCGCAAGATCTTTGCCGGAGTCCAGGCGCGCAAGGGGCCTAATGTGGTGGGGCCGTTCGGCCTGCTGCAATCCTTCGCCGACCTGGGCAAGTTCCTGGTGAAGGAGCTGATTATTCCGGCCGGCGCTGACAAACCGATCTTCCTGCTCGCGCCCCTGATCAGCGTGACGCTGGCGCTCGGCGCCTGGGCGGTGATGCCGATCGCGCCCGGCTGGGCGGTGTCTGACATCAACGTGGGCATCCTCTATCTGTTCGCCGTGTCGTCCATGGGCGTCTACGGGATCATCATGGGCGGCTGGGCATCGAACTCGAAGTATCCGTTCCTGGGGGCGCTGCGGTCCGCCGCGCAGATGGTCAGCTACGAGGTCTCGATCGGCTTCGTGATCATCACTGTGATCCTGCTGGCCGGCACCATGAACCTGAACCAGATCACCGAGGCCCAGGCCGGGGGCTTTTGGAACTGGTACATGTTCGGCGGCGGTCTGGCCGACCTGCCGCTGATCCTGATCATGTTCCCGATGGGGGTGATCTTCTTCATCTCGGGGCTGGCGGAAACCAACCGGCCGCCCTTCGACTTGCCCGAGGCGGAATCGGAACTGGTGGCGGGCTACGCCGTGGAATACGGCTCGACTCCCTACATGCTGTTCTACCTGGCCGAGACCTCGAACATCGTGCTGATGAGCGGGCTGATGGCGGTGCTGTTCCTGGGCGGCTGGAACGCGCCCTGGCCCGCCGACTATCTGGCCACCTGGCCGGCTTGGCTGGCCAGCCTGCATGGTCTGTTCTTCTTCGCGGTGAAGACCTTCTTCGTGTTCTTCATGAACGCCATGGTCCGCGCCATCGTGCCCCGCTACCGCTACGACCAGCTGATGCGCCTGGGATGGAAGGTGTTCCTGCCCACCTCGCTGGTGGCCGTGGCCTTGGTGGCGGGCTGGCAGGTCTACACGGGGTTCGGCGCATGATGCGGACCGCGATCCTTATGGCCGCATTTTTGGCCCTGAGCGCCTGCGCCAGCAGCGTCGGCAATGGGCGCAGCAGCGGCGTGGCCACTTACGATGATCTCAAGGCTGCGCAGCGGAAATGCGCGGGCGAGGGTGGCGAGATGAA
>NZ_JANODA010000082.1:0-42294 GCF_031412435.1 Brevundimonas sp. | reverse complement strand
CGCGGGGACCACGCGCGCCGAGATGGTGGTGATCTTCTCCGAGAGCGTCGAGCACGTGAACCTGACGGCCCCGACCTGGGCCGGCGGCATCCGCTATGAAAACTATGTCGAGCCGACCTCGATCGTGGCGGAGACGATCTCGAGCAAGGACATGGATGCTTTCGTCATACCGGCTGATCCGGACGGCGAGGCGGCGACAGCGGCAGTCCACGATGTGAATCATCTCCGGACCGGTCTGGACACCTTCCTTCACGCGACCCGGGACGATCCGCTCATCGTCGGTCACGAAGAGAGCCTGTTCGACGCCGCGATCGAGCCGAATCTTACGCCGATCGACGCCCTGACGCCCGGACACAGCCACAGCGACTGGATGTAGGGCACGGATTCTTCCGCCGTGTCGTCTTCCGCCGGCGCCGCTCCAGTCAGATTCCGACGCCTGCCCCTTGACCTTTTTCCGCCGCACCTGTTCTCGACAACCATGGAATTCGCGCGGGCCCCGGGGAATCGCGCGATCATCCGGAACTTGAGTTCTTAAGGAAGACGCCATGCGCGCCAGCGGCCCGTTCAAATACGCCTCCATGAGCCGCCGCGCGGCCGTCACCGGAGCCGCGCTCGCGGCCATGACGATGCTGGCCGCCTGCTCCGGCGCCCAGACCAGCGCGCCCGCCGAGGGCGACATGGCGATGGGCGCGCCGGAAGGCGCCAAGGTCACCGTGGTCGAATACGCCTCGGTCACCTGCAGCCACTGCGCCACGTGGCAGACGCAGGTCTATCCCGAGTTCAAGGCCAAATACGTCGACACGAACAAGATCCGCTATGTCTTCCGCGAGTTCCCGACTGCCCCGGAATCCATCGCCGTCGCCGGCTTCCTGCTGGCCCGCTGCGCCGGGCCGGACAAGTATTTCCCGGTGATCCACGAGCTCATGGCCAGCCAGAGCGAGATCTTCGGCGGCGTGCCGCCCCGCACGGTCCTTCTGCGCATCGCAAACGGCGCCGGCCTGAGCGAGGAACAGTTCCAGGCCTGCGTCACCGACGCCGACGCGATCAAGGCGATGGACGCCCGCATCAAGTCCGCACTCGAGGTCGGCATCACCGGCACCCCCTACTTCCTTGTCAACGGTGAACACGTCCCCGACAGCTCCCTGGCCGGGCTGTCGGAAAAGATCGACGCCGCCCTGGCCGCGAGCTGAGCCGATGACCCTGTTCCGCAACCTGATCCTGGCCGTGGCGGCCCTGACGCTGGCCTCGTGCGGCGGCGGTTCGAAGGCCGTGGTAGACGGCGACATGGCCATGGGCGCGCCGGAAGGGGCCAAGGTCACCGTGGTCGAATACGCCTCGCCGACCTGCCCCCACTGCGCCCTGTGGCAGGAGAACACCTGGCCGGCGTTCAAGGCGGCCTATGTCGACACCAACAAGGTCCGCTACGTCTTCCGCGAACTGCCGACGCCGCCGGCCGAGGTCGCGGCCGCCGGCTTCCTGCTGGCCCGCTGCGCCGGACCGGACAGGTATTTCGACGTGATCCACGCCATCATGGAAAGCCAGACGGAATGGGGCGCGGGCGGCAATCCGCGCGACAGCCTGATCCGGATCGCCGGCGGCGTGGGCATCGACGAGGACGAGTTCGCCGCCTGCGTCACCAACCCGGAAGCCATCGCGGCCCTCGAGGCGCGAGTGAAGGCCGCAGTCGACGCGGGCGTGATCAACACCCCGACCTTCTTCGTGAACGGCAAACAGGTCTCGTCGCCCGGCGGCGAGGGCGCGGTCATGGCCGACCTGGCCCCCGCCATCGAAGCGGAGCTGGCCAAATGATCCGTTCGCTCCTTTTGATGCTGGCGCTGGTCGCCGCGCCGCTTTCGGTCTCGGCCCAGACAGCCTCCGGCCTGCCCGCCGTGAGCGCGAGCGACCGGGTGCTGGGCCGCGACGATGCGCCGGTGACGGTGATCGAGTATGCGTCCTTCGTCTGCAACCACTGCGCCCACTGGCACACGACCGTGCTGCCGTCGTTCAAGGCGCGGTTCATCGACACCGGCCAGGTGCGGCTGGTGTACCGCAACCTGCCGACCAATCCGGCGCAGGTCGCGGCCCGCGCCGCCGGCATCGCCCGATGCGCGGTTCCGGCGCGGTTCTTCGATGTGGCCTCCGCCTTCATGACGGGCCAGCAGGCCATCATCGACGGCGGGCCGCTGGCGACCTGGTACGCCGACGGCGTCGCGGCGAGCGGCCGGACCCAGGCCCAGATCGACGCCTGTCTGGCCGATCCGGCGACGCTGGACGGCATCCGCGCCGAGGTCGCGGGCGCAACGGCCGCCGGCGTCCAGGGCACGCCCAGCTTCTTCGTCAACGGCCGCGCCGTCTCGGACACCTCGCTGGAAGGCCTGACGGCGGCGATCCGGCCTCTTCTGCCGCGCACCTGACGAAGGCATGCAGTTCCAGCGCCTCCGGCTCGTCGGCTTCAAGTCGTTCGTCGATCCGGCGGAGGTGCAGATCGAGCCCGGCCTGACGGGGATCGTCGGACCGAACGGCTGCGGCAAGTCGAACGTGCTGGAATCGATGCGCTGGGTCATGGGCGCGAACTCGGCCAAGGCCATGCGCGGCACGGGCATGGACGACGTGATCTTCTCCGGGGCCTCGAACCGGCCGCCGCGCAACCACGCCGAAGTCCAGCTGACCATCGACAACGCCCAGAGGCGCGCGCCCCAGCCCTTTACCGACAGCGCCATCATCGAGGTGTCGCGCCGGATCGACCGGGGGCAAGGGTCGACCTATCGCATCAACGGCAAGGAGGTGCGGGCGCGGGACGTCCAGCTTCTGTTCGCCGACGCCTCGACGGGGGCGAACTCTCCGGCCCTGGTGCGGCAGGGACAGATCAGCGAGCTGATCGCCGCCAAGCCGCAGAACCGCCGGCGCATCCTTGAAGAGGCCGGCGGGGTGGCCGGTCTGCACACCCGTCGGCACGAGGCGGAGCTGAGGCTCAAGGCGGCCGAGGCGAATCTGGAACGGCTGGACGATATCGGGCGGGAGCTGGAGACGGCCCTGACACGGCTGAAGCGCGAGGCGCGGCAGGCGGAGAAGTACAAGAAGATTTCGGCCGAGATCCGGGCCCTGCAATCGGCCCTGCTGTTCGTGCGCTGGAACGATGCGCGGCTGGCGGCGGAGGCGGCGGCGGCGGAACTGAGCGCGGCGGACCGGGCGGTGGCGGAGGCGACGGCGGCGGCGGCCAGGGCCCAGACGGCGGCTCTGTCGGCGCAGGAGGGTCTCAAGCCGGCGCGGGAGGAGGACGCGGTGGCCGCGGCCCTGCTGCACCGGGCCTCGCTGGAACGCGACCGGCTGGACATGGCCGAGCAGTCGGCACGGGCCGAGGTCGACCGGCTGACCGCCGAGGCGCAGCGGATCGCCAACGACACCGAACGCGAGATCGCCATGTCGGGCGACGCCGGGGCCGAACTGGCGCGGCTGGGCGCCGAGCTGGAGGTGCTGACGGCCGAGATCGCGGCGGCGCCCGAGCGTGGGCCGGAGCTGGAGCGGGCGCTGGCGGCGGCCGAAGACGGCCGTCGGGCGGCGGACGCCGAGGTCGAGCGGCTGGCGGGCTCGCTGGCGGCGGTCGAGGCGCGGGCCAATGCCGAGACGGCGCGGAAGCGCGACGCCGAGGCGCGGGTGGCGCGGGCGGTGGCGGCTCTGGACGGAGCGAAGCGGGAGCGCGCGGCGTTGGGGCCGCTCGAGACGCCGGAGCTCGCCGCCGCGCACGAGGCGCTGGAGGCGGCGACGGCGGCGCTGGCCGAGGCGCGGGCGGGCGTTGAGACAGCCGAAGCGGATCGGGCGGAGCGGGCACGGGCGGAGCAGGAGGCACGCAACGGCGCGCGGGCGGCCGAGGACCGGCTGGGTCGGTTGCAGACCGAGGCGCGGGGGCTGGCGTCCCTGCTGGTCTCCGGGCGGCGGGATCATCCGCCGGCGCTGGATCAGGTCGGGGCCGACAAGGGCTACGAGGCGGCGCTGGCGGCGGCGCTCGGCGACGATCTGGACGCGGCGCTGGATGCCAGGGCGGCCGCCTACTGGGGCGGGGCGGACGTGCCCTCCCCGCTGTGGCCGGCCGGGGTCGAGCCGCTGGCGGATCATGTGACCGCGCCGGCGGCCCTGGCGGCGCGTCTGGCCCTGTGCGGTGTGGCCGGCAAGACGGAGGCGGCGGGGCTGGCGAAGGCGCTGCCGACCGGCGCGCGACTGGTGACGCGGGAGGGCGACCTCTACCGCTGGGACGGGTTCGTCAGCCGGGCCGAGGCGCCGCGACCGGCGGCGGTACGTCTGGCCCAGCGCACGCGGCTGGCGGAGCTGGAAGCGGACATCGACGCGGGCAAGCCGGCGCTGGAGACGGCGCAGGCGGCCCTGAAGGCGGCGACCGAAGCCTTCCGGGCGTCGGAAGAGACGGTGAAGGCGGCGCGGCTGCTGCCCTTTGCGGCGGACAAGGCGGTGACGACGGCGCGGGATGCGGTGCAGCGGCTGGCCAACGAACAGGCGCGACGCGAGGCGCGGGCGACGGCGCTGGACGAGACGCATGCGCGGTTGACGGTCGAGCACGAGGCGGCGGAGGCGGCCCTGGGCGAGGCCCTGACGACCGATGCGCCGTCGGAGACGCTGGACGCGCTGAAGGCCGAGCTGGCGGCGGCGCGCAAGGCGGCCGATGCGGCGCGCGGCGCGGCGGCGGGCGCACGGGCGGACCGGGATGCCGAGGCTCGGGACCGGGCCGGGCGCGAGCAGCGGCGGGGCTCCCTGACGCGGGAGCGCGACAGTTGGGCGGCGCGGGCGAAGGATTCGGCGGCGCGGATCACGGTGCTGGAAGGCGATGCCGGCAAGACGGCGGCCATGCTGCTGCAGGCCGAGCGGGCGCCCGAGGCTCTGGGGGCGCAGCGGTCGAAGCTGATGGACATGCTGACCTCGGCCGAGACGCGGCGGAAGGCGGCGGCGGATGCCCTGGCGGTGGCGGAGGCGGACGCCGGCGAGGCCGATCGCGCCAGCCGGGCGGCGGATGCGGCGGCGTCGAGCGCGCGCGAGGCCCGGGCCGGGCTGGCGGCCCGGTCGGAGGCGGCGGCGGAGCGGCTGCTGGACGCCCACAACAACGTCCGCGAGGCGGCGCAGATATCGCCCGAGGAACTGGGCCAGAAGCTGACCGACGACGCCATCGCCCGTCCGCCGGACGCGGCCGGGGCCGAGAGCCTGCTGTTCGGTCTCGAGCGGGAACGCGAGTTGTTGGGCGCGGTCAACCTGCTGGCCGAGGAAGAGGCCGAGGAATACGGCGAGCGGCTGCAGACCATGCGGCTGGAACGGTCGGACCTGACCAACGCCATCGCCAGGCTGCGCGACGGTATCGACGAGCTGAACGCCGAGGGGCGTGAACGGCTGGTCGCCGCGTTCGACGTCATCAACGACAACTTCAAAAGCCTGTTCGAGGCCCTGTTCGGGGGCGGCCAAGCGGAACTGAAGCTTGTCGAAAGCGACGATCCGCTGGAGGCCGGGCTGGAGATCTTCGCCTGCCCGCCCGGCAAGCGGCTGTCGGTCATGAGCCTGATGTCGGGCGGCGAGCAGGCCCTGACGGCGGCGGCGCTGATCTTTGCGGTCTTCCTGGCCAATCCGGCGCCGGTCTGCGTGCTGGACGAGGTGGACGCGCCGCTGGACGACGCCAACGTCGACCGCTTCTGCCGGATGCTGAACGAGATGCGGAACCGCACGGACACCCGCTTCATCGTCATCACCCACAACCCGGTGACCATGAGCCGGATGGACCGGCTGTACGGGGTGACCATGCCCGAGCGCGGCGTGTCGCAGCTGGTCAGCGTGGACCTGACCCAGGCCGAGAAGCTGGTCGCGTGATGCAGGACGTCCCGCCCCCACCCCTGCCGCCGCCTCCTGTCGGGCACGCATTGGCCATGACCGGCGTTGGGCGGTTCGTGGTGTTCGCCGATCTGGCGACGATCTGGCGTCAACCGACCTTCGTCATGATGCGGTCGCTTCAGGTTGTGGAAGAAGATTTCACGGTGGGGACGACGCGATACCTCGGCGGCTGGTCGTTATGGCGGTTCGACTGCGACGCCGGGATGGCGGATCGGCTGGACTTTGCCTCGGTCGCCGTAGACGGGACCAAGGGTCCGCCGATGCCGGAAGGACAG
Source organism: Brevundimonas sp. (assembly GCF_031412435.1). Taxonomy (GTDB): domain Bacteria; phylum Pseudomonadota; class Alphaproteobacteria; order Caulobacterales; family Caulobacteraceae; genus Brevundimonas. The sequence goes on along the minus strand of NZ_JANODA010000082.1, from coordinate 36,139 downwards.
CCAGCCTATCCGGCGGCGCCCGGCGGGGATGCGGCGGAACTGATGGCCGTGGCGTGCGGGACGGTGGAGCCGGAGGTCGTGGCGACGACGGTGGAGGATGCCGTGAGGATCGGGCGGGCGGCGATGGCGGACTGATTCCTATCCCGGTGGGAGAGGGATATTCAGCCGATCCTGCGGCAGGGCCTCCGGGCAGTGATCCCGCATGAAGGCCAGCATCTTCTCACGGATCTCGCAGCGCAGATCGAACGCCACCGGCGCGGACCGCGCGCTGGCCAGGCAGCGGACCTGGGCGACGCGGTCGGTTATGTCGGTGACCTGGAGATTGACCACGTCGCCGTCCCACAGCGGCGAGGCCTTGCAGATGCGTTCGAGCTCGGCGCGGAGGCGGTCCATCGGCGCCTCGTAGTCGACATAGAGCATGGCTGTGCCGATCAGGCGGGAGGTCTCGCGGGTCCAGTTCTGGAACGGCTTTTCGATGAAATAGGTGAGCGGCAGGACCATCCGCCGCCAGTCCCACAGCTTGACCACGACGTAGGTCGAGGTGATCTCCTCGATCGTGCCCCACTCCCCTTCGACGATGACGGCGTCGTCGATGCGGATGGGCTGGGCGGTGGCGATCTGGATGCCGGCGAACAGGTTCTTGAGCACCGGCTGGAGCGCCAGGCCGGCGATGATGCCGATGACACCGGCCGAGGCCAGAAGCGATACGCCCCACTGACGCACCGCCCCGATGGTCATCAGGGCGAGGCCGACCGAGACGATGCCGATGATGATGATGGCCGCACGCTGGAGGATGCGGGTCTGGGTGATGTGTTTGCGCGCGACGAGGTTGTCCTCGGCCGCCATGTTGAACTTCCGCAGATAGACGACCGCCCACATCTCGACGGCGCCTGCCGCCATCCAGCCAAGCACGAGGATGGTCAGGAACAGCAGGATGGCGCGGATGGTCTGTGACGGGTCGGGGTCCAGCGGCGAGACGGTGACCGAAAAGCCGATGGCGATCAGGATGATGAGAACTCGCAGCTTCTCCCGCGCCCGTTCGACCACACCGCGCCAGAACAGATCGCGCTTCTTTACAGCGTGACGCAGGATGGAGAAGACGACGGCGTTCACCAGCCAGCCGGCGGCCACGAAGACCGTCACCACAATGGCGACGACCAGCCATTCGGGCAGCCAGTAGAACTGGCGCCAGAGCATCAGGATCTGATGCGTCAGGTTGGTGATTTCGGGCGGCATGGACGCAAACAGCGTGTCGGCGGCGTCTTCTGTTCCCACCGGCGGCAGGGCCGCGCCGGTCATCCGGCCGTGGCCTCGACCAGGTCGGCGAGGCGTTCGGCCGCGTCGGGGATGGCGACGGAGCGGGCTGCGGCGCTCATGGCGGCGAGGCGAGCGGGATCGGCGAGGACCCCGGCGACGGCGGCGGCCATGGCCTCCACGGTCACGTCGTCCTCGAGGATGACCTCGGCGGCGGAGACGTCGGTAAGAAGTTTCGCATTGAGGCGCTGGTGGTCGTCGGTGGCGATCTTCAGGGGGATCAGGATCGACGGCATGGCGGCGACGGCCAGTTCGGCGCAGGTCGAGGCGCCGGCGCGGCCGATGACCAGATGGGCGGCGGACAGGCGGGTGGCCATGTCGCGGAAGAAGGGGGCGACCTCGGCCTCGATGCCGGCGTCGAGATAGATCTGGCGCGAGGTATCCAGGGTTTCGGGGCGGGATTGCTGCTGGACCTTGAGGCGGCGCTTGATTGCGTCCGGCAGGGCGGCCAGTGCGCGGGGCGTGGTCTCGGACAGGAGGCGGGCGCCCTGCGAGCCGCCGGTGACCAGGATGTTGATCGGACCGTCTCCCGGGGGGGCCCAGGCGCGGTCGAACAGGGCGCGGATGTCGGCGCGGACGGGGGCGCCGACGACCAGCGCCCGTGATTTCACGGCGGGGCCGGCGCGTTCAAGCGTCGGGAAGGACGAGGCGACGGTGCGGACGTGGGGGGCCAGGGCGCGGTTTGTCCGGCCGAGGACGGCGTTCTGTTCGTGGATCAGGGTCGGGCGCTTCTGCAGGATCGCGGCGACGAGGGCCGGGGCGGACGGATAGCCGCCGAAACCGACGACGACCTGTGCGTCCAGGCGATTGAAGGCGGAGCGGGCCTGTTGCACGCCACGCACGATGGCGACGCCGGCCTTCAGGAGGCCGATGGGGCCGGAGCCGGTGGCGGCGTCCAGCGCAAGACGTTCCTCGGCCGGGAAGGCGTGGGCGTACTGTTCGCCGCGATGGTCGGTGGCGAGGACCACGCGCCAGCCGCGCGAGGCCATCTCGCGGGCGAGGGCCTCGGCCGGGAACATGTGTCCGCCGGTTCCGCCGGCGGCGACGACGCAGAGCTTCGCGGTGGTCATCGGCGGGGGTCTCTCTCTTTCGTCATTCCGGGCGCAGCGAAGCGAAGACCCGGAACAGGGCGGCGCCGAAGCGAAGCGTAGGCGATCTTAGCGGCGAGAGACGGCGTGTGCGACAGTTTCGCGCTCTCGCGCGCCGCCTTGTTCCGGGTCTACGGCGCTGCGCGCCTTCGCCCGGAATGACGAAAGAAGTTACGGCATCAACAACCGACGGGGCCGCTGGAGGCTGGCCCCCGGTTCGTAGGCGCCGGGGCGGCGGCGGGTCAGGGCGATGGCGAAGCCCATGGTCAGGCCCATGGCCATCATCGAGGAGCCGCCGTAGCTGATGAAGGGCAGTGTCATCCCCTTGGTCGGGATCAGGTTCAGGTTCACCGCGACGTTGATCGAGGCCTGCAGCCCGATCAGCATGAACAGGCCTGCCGCCGCCGTCTGTTCGAACGGGTCGTTCAGCTTCATGGCCCGGCCCATGCCGCGGAAGACGATGAAGGCGTAGAGACCGATCATGATCAGGCTGAGGACCAGGCCGAACTCCTCGGCGCCGACGGAATAGATGAAGTCGGTGTGCAGGTCGGGGACCGAGCGCTTCATGACCCCCTCGCCCACCCCGCGTCCGACCAGGCCGCCGGCGCGGATGGCCTCGGAGGCGCGGTCGATCTGGTGGGTGTCCTCGACGCCGGGCGAGACGAACTTGGCGACCCGCGACTGGACGTGCGGGAACAGCAGATAGATGGCGGTCATGCCGGCGACGAACATCCCGCCCAGCACCGCCACCCAGCGCAGCGGCACCCCGGCCATGAAGAAGACGGCCATGAAGGTCGTGGTGATCAGAAGCGTCTGGCCGATGTCGGGCTGGATCAGCAGCAGGGCCACGGTCACGACGTAGAAGCCGAAGGCGATGGAGACGCCGGGCACGCCCTGCCCCTTCTGGCCTTCAGCGAACATCCAGGCGGCGAAGACGATCAGGCTGGGCTTGGCGAACTCAGACGGCTGGAGGCTGAACGGCCCGAGATTCACCCAGCGCGCCGCGCCCTTCACCGTGTCGCCGATGAAGGGCAGCAGGGCCATGACGACTATGGCCCCGATCAGGCCCAGGACCGCGATCCGGCGCACGCCTCGAGGCGACAGGAGCGACATGGTCAGCATCAGGCCGACGCCGCCCGAGGCCCAGACGATCATGCGCCAGGAATAGTGGAAGGGATCGGTGATCGACTGGTCGGCCAGGATGGCGGCTGGAGACGAGGCGAAGCTGAGCATGACGCCCAGCCCCATCAGCGCCAGCGCCGCGCCGAGCAGGCCGCGATCCACCGTCCAGAACCACTGGGCGATCGGGCTCTGGTCGTTGCGCGAGAAGGGGTGGGAATAGACGGCCTGGGTCATGGTTTCTCAACCATGAACGGAAGGGGTAGCTCCGAGGTTAAGAACAGCGGCCCGGAACGCTTCTCCGCGCGCCTCGAAGTCGGGGAACTGGTCGAAGCTGGCGCAGGCGGGACTGAGCAGGACGACCTGATCGCCGCCAGCCTCGGCCGCGTCGGCGGCCGCAAGGGCGACGGCCTTGGCCATGTCCCCGGCGATGACGTGGGGCGTGTCGCCAAGGGTGGCGGCGAAATCCTCGGCGGCCTCTCCGATCAGATAGGCCCTGGCGACGCGGGGAAAGAGATCGGCCAGTTCGGCGATGCCGCCCTCTTTCGCCCGGCCGCCAGCGATCCAGTAGGACGTCGGCCAGGACATCAGGGCCTGACGTGCGGCGTCGGTGTTGGTGGCCTTGGAGTCGTTGACGAAGCGGACCGCGCCGAGCTGACCGACCGTCTCCATGCGATGGGCGAGGCCGGGGAAGGTCATCAGGCCCTCGACGGCGCTCTCGTGCGAGACGCCGACGGCGCGGGCGGCGGCATAGGCGAAGGCGGCGTTCTGGGCGTTGTGGCGGCCGGGCAGAGAGCGGGCCGGGGCGAGGTCGGCGATGGCCACGCCGTCGGCGATGAGCCTGCCTCCGGTCGCATCGACGATGATGAAACGCCCGGCCTCGAAGGCCGGGATATGGTCCGGCAGGCGTTCGGCGAGCTCGGCGACGGGGACGCCGCCGGTCGGATCGACGAAACGGGGCGGGGTGCGGGTGGTGATGGTGCTGATCCGCAGGCCGCGCCAGTTCAGGGCGTTTACGGTGGTCCAGCCCCAGTCGTCGTCGACGCCGACGAGGGCGACCTTGTCCGGCGTCATCTCCTGGAACAGACGGGTCTTGGCCAGGACATAACCGCCCATGCCGCCGTGGCGGTCGAGGTGGTCGGGGCTGATATTGGTCAGGATCGCGACGTCGGGGGCGAAGGAGGTCGTCAGGTCCAGCTGGTAGCTGGAGACCTCGATGACATAGGCCTCGACCTCGGCCGGGGGCGGCAGGGCGAGGACGCCGATGCCGATATTGCCGCCGACGGCGATCTTCATCCCCGCCTGTTTCAGCACCCAGCCGATCAGGGCGGTCGTCGTGGACTTGCCGTTGGTGCCGGTGATGGCGATCACCTTCGGCCGCAGGGAAGCCGGGGTGGCGGCGAGCGCGCGGGCGAACAGTTCGATGTCGCCGATGACAGGGACGTTCGCCGCCCTCGCCTTGTCGACGGTCCAGTGGGGCTTCGGGTGTGTCAGGGGCGCGCCGGGCGAGAGGACCAGGGCGGCGAACCCGGACCAGTCGGCGACGGTCAGGTCTTCGAGCACGAAGCCCTCGGCCTCGGCCTGCATGCGGCCGGACACGCCGTCGTCCCAGAGGACGGGCTCGGCCCCGCCGGCCTTGAGGGCGCGCGCGGCGGTGATGCCCGAGCGGCCGAGGCCGAAGACCGCGACGCGTTGGCCTTCGAAGCCGGGAACCGGGATCACGGGTCTAGCGCAGCTTGAGGGTGGACAGGCCGATCAGGGCCAGCATGGCGGCGACGATCCAGAAGCGGATGACCACGGTCGATTCCGGCCAGCCCATCTTCTCGAAATGGTGGTGGATCGGGGCCATCAGGAAGATGCGCTTCTTGGTGGCCTTGAAATAGGCGACCTGGATCATGACCGAGGCGGCCTCGATGACGAACAGGCCGCCGACGATGCCGAGGACCAGTTCGTGCTTGGTGGCGACGGCGATGGCTCCGAGCGCGCCGCCCAGAGCCAGCGACCCGGTGTCGCCCATGAAGATCTTGGCCGGTGGGGCGTTGTACCAGAGGAAGCCCACGCCTCCGCCGATGATGGCGGCGCAGAAGATGGCCAGTTCGCCCGAGCCCGGCACATGGTGGACGCCGAGGTATTCCGAGAAGACGAAGTTGCCGACGAGGTAGGAAATCACGCCGAAGGCCGCCGCCGACATCATCACCGGCACGATAGCCAGGCCGTCGAGGCCGTCGGTCAGGTTCACAGCGTTCGAGAACCCGACCAGGGTGAAGGCGGCGAAGGCGACGTAGAACCAGCCGACGTTCAGCAGCACATCCTTGAAGAAGGGGAACGCGATCGAGGTCTCTAGGCCTGGCGAGGTCGGGGACTGGGTCATCCACAGCACCACCAGAACTCCGGCGATCACCGAGACGACGATCTGGGCGACCAGTTTCTGTTTCGAGGTCAGGCCGGCAGAGGTCTGTTTCGTCACCTTGGCGTAGTCGTCGATGAAGCCGAGCACGCCGAAGGCTCCGGTCACGCCGGATACGATCCAGATATAGGGGTTGGTCAGGTCACCCCACAGGAAGACCGCGACGGCGATCCCCGCCAGGATCATCAGCCCGCCCATGGTCGGGGTGCCGACCTTGGACAGGTGGGAAATGGGGCCGTCGGCGCGGATCGGCTGACCCTTGCCCTGTTTAACCCGCATGAAGGCGATGAACCGGCTGCCCATCGCCACCGCGACGATCATGGCCGTGGCCATGGCCAGGGCGACGCGCACCGTCTGGTACTGGACCAGGTTCAGCAGCGGATACTCGTTCGCCACGTCGGCGTAGTAGAGATAGAGCAGATAGAACATGGCGGCCCCCGGGTGTCTCTAGCGCTCTAGCGCTGCAAGGGCCGCGGCCACAAGCGATGCCTTGGACCCGTTCGAGCCCTTCACCATGACGATGTCGTTCGGTCCGACCAGATCGGCGGCCCGGGCGGCGAGATCGGCTGCGCTCCCGGCCCAGACGCCGCGACGGGCGGGCGGCAGGGCGTCGTACAGATGGCGCATCTCAGGTCCGGCGACGTGGACGACGTCGAGGCCGGCCAGATCGATCGGCGCGGCGAGGCCGGCGTGAAGCGCTTCGGACTGGTCGCCCAGTTCAAGCATGTCGGTGAGGACCACGATGCGGCGGCCGCCCGGCTGCACCGGCTTCGCGCCGAGCGAGCGGAACCCGGCCGTCATCGACAGAGGATTGGCGTTGTAGCTCTCGTCGATCAGGGTGAAGGCGCCGCCGGGGATGCGGACGCTGCGGGTCTCGCCCCGGCCCTTGAGCGGTTCGAAATCGGCCAGGGCGGCGAGGGCGGTCCCGACCGGAACATCCAGCGCGTCGAGCATCAGGATCACGGCCAGGCTGTTCAGGCCCCAGTGGAAGCCCGACTGTTTCAGCGGGAAGACGTGGCGGTGGCCGTAGACCTCGGCGGTGACGACGGCGCCGGCGGGATTTGGAGTGAAGTCGATCAGGCGAGCGTCATGGGCGGGCTCGGACCCGAAGGCCGCCACCCGGGCGCCGACATGCAGCGCCGCCTGACGCAGCATCGGTTCCCACGGGTTGTCGCCGTTGATGACGGCCAGACCGCCCGGCCCGAGACCCTGGAAGATGGCGGCCTTCTCAGCCGCGACCCCGGCCTCGCCATCGGCGAAGGCCTCGATATGGACTGGGCCAACGGTGGTCACGCAGGCGGCGTGCGGCTGGACCATCTTCGACAGGGGCGCGATCTCGCCGGGCGCGTTCATGCCGATCTCGAACACGGCGCGCTCGACCGAGGGGTGCATGCGAGCCAGCGTCAGGGGCACGCCGATATGGTTGTTGTAGCTCTTGATCGAGGCGTGGGCCGGACCGGCGAGGTCGAGACCGGCCTTGATCGCCTGGGTCACGCTGGTCTTGCCGACGCTGCCGGTGACGGCGCCGCGGCGGACATGCGGCGCGCGGTCGCGGGCGGCGGCGCCCATGGCTTCCAGCGCGTGCAGGGTGTCAGGAACGATGACGCAGGGACCGCCGTCGACGGCGCGTTCGACCAGGGCGCCCGAGGCTCCGGCGGCGAAGGCGGAGGCGGCGAAGTCATGGCCGTCGCGCGCGCCCTTCAGCGCGAGGAACAGCTCGTCCGGCCCGATCTCGCGGCTGTTGTAGGTGAGGCCCTCGGCGGCGAAGTCGCCACCCTCGATCCGCCCTCCGGTGGCGACGGCTATCTCTTGAGCCGTCCAGAGAGGCAGGGTCGTTTCAGGCATTTACGCGCAGGGCCTCGGCAAGTTCGAATGCGTCGTCGAAGGGATGAGTCGTCCCGCCCACGATCTGTCCCTGTTCATGCCCTTTTCCGGCGACGACGACCACATCTCCGTCGCTCATCATGGCGGTGGCCTCGCGAATGGCGGCGCGGCGGTCGCCGATCTCCCTGGCGCCGGGGCAGCCGGCACGGACCTCGGCGCGAATGACGGCGGGGTCTTCGGAGCGGGGATTGTCGTCGGTGACAATGGCGACGTCGGCGAGGCGGCAGGCGATCTCGCCCATCAGCGGGCGCTTGCCCTTGTCGCGATCGCCGCCGGCCCCGAAGACGACGATCAGACGGCCGGTGGCGTGGGGGCGCAAGGCCTTGAGCACGGTTTCGAGGCCGTCGGGCGTGTGGGCGTAGTCGACATAGGCCTCACCCCGGCCGCCGGAGACGCGTTGCAGACGGCCGGCCGCGCCGGTGATCTTCTCCAGAGCGTGCAGGACCCGGCCCGCATCCTCGCCGGCGGCGATGCACAGGCCCGCCGCGACCAGGGCGTTGGAGGCCTGGAAGGCGCCGGCCAGAGGCAGGAGGACGTCGTGGCGATCCCCGCGCACGTCGAGGACCAGCCGCTGGCCCTCGGGCACGGCGCGGCGTTCGATCAGCGACAGGTCCCGGCCCCGCTCGCCTACGCCCATGACGCCGAGACCCGACATGATCGAGGCGGCGGCGAAGGCGTTGTAGGCATCGGAATCGGCGTTCAGGACGGCGGTGCGGCCGCGCGGCAGGAGGGTCTCGAACAGGCGCAGCTTGGCGGACCGGTAGGCCCCCATGTCGCCGTGATAGTCGAGGTGGTCCTGGGTCAGGTTGGTGAAGGCGGCGGCCTTGAGGCTGACCCCGTCCAGTCGGCGCTGGTCGATGCCGTGAGACGAGGCTTCGAGCGCCAGATGGGTCACCCCGCCTTCGGCCAAGGTGGCCAGCAGGCGGGCGGCGTCGCCGGCGTCGGGGCTGGTCAGGCCCGGCGGGGTGAGGGCTTCGGAGACGGAGCCCGATTGGGCCACGACGCCGAGGGTGCCCATGCTCGCCGCCTTCAGGCCCAAACCGGCCCAGATCTGGCGGCAGAAGGCGGCCACCGAGGTCTTGCCGTTGGTGCCTGTGACGGCGACGCAGGTGGCGGGCTGGGCGCCGTAGAAGCCGCGCGCCGCGAGCGCGTAGGCGCGGCGGACGTCGCCCGAGCGGACCAAGAGCGGCGCGAGGTGCTCGGGCGTGTCCTGAGGAGCGAGAATGGCGGCCGCCCCCTGGGACAGGGCCTGGGGGATAAAGGCGCGGCCGTCCGCGGCGTTGCCCGGCAAGGCGACGAACAGGGAGCCAGGGGCGACCTTGCGGCTGTCGGCCGTCACACCCGTGATCATCGGATCGGCGGCGACATCGCGGCGCAGGAGGTCGGACAGGCGGATCGCGCTCATGGGGCGACCACCGGAGCGGGCGGATCGATGCGGCGCTGGATGCCGAGGAAGCCCGCGATCCGGTCGGCGACACGGCCGACAACGGGCGCGGCGATCGCTCCGCCGAGGCGGGACCCCTGGCTGGGCTCGTCGATCAGGACGAAGATGACGTAGCGCTGGGCGTCCGCCGGACCGTCGGCCGGGAAGACGGCGGCGAAGGAGCCGATCCCGTGCGATGCGTCATAGCGGCCGTTGACCAGCTTGTTCGCCGAACCGGTCTTGCCGCCGACGCGCAGGCCCTCGGCGTTCGCCTGGCCGCCCGAGCCCCGCAGGACGTTGGCGCGCATCAGTTCACGCATCGCGGCCGAGGTCTCGGCGCTGACGACGCGATGGCCTTCGGAGCCCACGCCGCCGCGGCGCAGCGACAGGGGGCGGTAGATGCCGCCGTTGACCAGGGCGACGGTGGCCGCCGTCATCTGCAGCGGGGTGATCATGATGCCGTAGCCGAACGACATCGAGGCCCGGGTCGAGTCTGACCAGTCGTGCGGACGGCGTGGACGGGCGCTTTCCTTCAGCTCGATCGGGGCGGCGTCGAGCAGGCCCAGCTTGGTGAAATACGAGCGCATCGTGTCGGCGCCCATCTCGACCGCAAGGCGCGAGGTGCCGATGTTGGAGGAGTGCAGATAGACCTCTTCCAGCGACAGGATCTTGTTGGTTGCGTGGAAGTCCTGAATGCGGCGGTTACCGATCATATAGGCCTGGGAAGCGTCGATCATCGTGTCGAGATCGGCCAGGCCGGTGTCGATGGCGGCGGCGACGGTGAAGGTCTTGAAGACCGACCCCATCTCGTAGTGGGCCGAGGTCACGCGGTTCAGGGCGGCGGCGTCCGAGGCCTGTCCCCGGCGGTTGGCGTCGTAGGCCGGCCAGGAGGCCATGCCCAGGATCTCGCCGGTCCGGGCGTCGGCGACGACCCCGACCGCGCCCTTGGCGCCGACTTCGGAAGCGACGGCGCCGAGTTCGTTCTCGAGCACGCCCTGGACGCGCAGGTCGATGGACAGGGCGAAATCCTCGCCTCTGGCGCCCGCGTCGCGGATGGCGTCGTTGAAGGCCAGTTCGGCGCCGGAGACGCCCTGACCGCCCGAATCCGCCGTGCCGATGACGTGGGCGGCCGAGCTGTTCAGCGGATAGACGCGGCGGTCCTCGGGCTCGAACGACACGCCGCCGAGGGCGAGGGCATGAACCGCCTGACGCTCGGCCGGGGTCAGGCCGGGCTGGGCGATCAGGCGACGGTCGCCGTCGAGCACGCGACGCAGGCGGGTCGCGGAGATGTCCGGCAGGGCGCGACGGATCTGGCGGAAGGCGGCGTCCCTGTCCCAGACCTCGGACGGATCGATGTAGAGGCCGTAGTGGGTGATGTTGGTCGCCAGCAGCGCCCCGTTGCGGTCGGTCAGGTCGGCGCGCTGCAGGGCGCCTGCGACGACGGAGGCGCCGTGCCCGACCCGGGGCGCCAGCAGGGCTGCGTGGGCGGCGCCCAGCACCAGGGCTGCGAACACCACCATGAATACGGCCCGGATCAGGAAGATGCGGACGCGGGTGTCCTCTTCCGGCCTGGCGTCGGCGCGGGCGCGCTCGAAGGCGTGCTCGACGAACCAGACCGCCTCGCCCATCCAGCGGAGCCAGGGCGAGACCGTCGAGGTCAGGGGGCGGCCGACGCCGGGGGCCGGGCGGAAGGGGCGCGGATCGTGAACCGTCATCGCACGGTCTCCGCAGGGCGGGCGGCGACTTCGGCGGGCGCATCAGCCGGAGCGGCCGGCTCGGTAACTTCGGGCTCAGGCGCGACCGGAGCCGGGACGTGGACCGGCTTCAGATTCGCAAGGGCGGTCTCGTCGACCTGACGTTCGGCCTCGACGGGGGCGAGCTCGGCGCCGCGCGAAAGGGTCTCCAGACGGCCGGGCTGTTCCAGACGGGCGGCCTCGGCGCGCAGCAGGCGGACGCGCTGGGCGTTCTCGGCGATCTGGCGTTCCAGCTGGCCGATGGCGGCGCTCTCGCGGGCCGCGGCGGCCTTGGCGACATAGACGGAGAAGACCATGGCGGCCACGCACATGACGCCGATGATCTCGATCCAGCGGATGCCGCGGATCTTCCAGTCGAACAGGCGCTGAACCGGATTGCGGATCATGCGGCCGACTTCCAGGAAGAGGTCTTCCAAGGAGGGGCCCCGGTGCGGACGGCGGCGCGCAGCTTGGCCGAACGCGAACGCGGATTGGCGGCCAGTTCTGCGTCGCCTGCCTCGCGGGCTCCCTTGAACTGGAGCGTGAAGCTGGGCTTGCGCGTCTCGATGGCGACGGGGGCGTGGCGCGAACCGCCCGGCGCATTGCCGCTGCGCTCGGTCAGGAAGGCCTTCACGATCCGGTCTTCGAGCGAATGGAAGGTGACCACGGCCAGACGCCCGCCCGGCGACAGGGTGCGCTCGGCGGCTTCAAGCCCCCGGGTCAGCTCGCCGAGCTCGTCGTTCACGGCGATACGCAGGGCCTGGAAGGTGCGGGTCGCTGGATGGGTCGGGGCGCCGCGACGGCCGCCCAGCGCCTTCTCGACGACATCGGCGAGGTCGAGCGTGCGGGCGAAGGGCTGGGCGATACGGCGGCGCAGGATGGCGGTGGCGATGCGTCCTGACTGACGCTCGTCGCCGTATTGCTTGAGGATGTGGGCCAGAGGGCCGTGATCCCAGCCGTTGACGATGTCGGCGGCGCTTTCACCCTCGCCCGACATACGCATATCGAGCGGGCCGTCGCGCATGAAGGAGAAGCCGCGTTCGGCCTCGTCCAGTTGCATGGAGGAGACGCCGATATCGAAGACCGTGCCGTCGAGCTTCGCTTCACCGGTTTCGGCGAAGGCGTCGGACAGGCCTGAGAAGGCGGTGCGGACCAGCTGGAACTGGCCGGGATAGTCGTTGGCGACAGCGTCGGCATGCCGCTGGACCGTGGGGTCGCGGTCGAGGGCGATGACCCGGGCGCCGGTCGCGAGGATGGCGCGGGTGTAGCCGCCGGCGCCGAAGGTGGCGTCGATGATCACATCGCCGGCCTTGGGGGCCAGGGCCTCGATGACTTCATCCAGCAGGACGGGGGCGTGGGGCCCAGACATTGGAGCGCTCATGCGTCGTTCCCCGGCATGCGACGGCGGGCGACGTCGCCGCGTTCGCGCATGGCCTTGCGCGCCAGCACGCGGCGGTCGTCCTTGCGGGCGTTCCAGCGCGCGCGGTCCCAGATCTGGAAGCGCGGCCCCATGCCGACGATGACGACGTCCTCGCCGAGACCGGCTTCCTGGCACAGGTTTTCGGGCAGGGTGATGCGGCCGCCGCCGTCGTAGGCGAGTTGTTTCTGGCCGCCGTAGACGGTTTCCTCGAGCGCCGTGCGCCAGTCGTCGCCGAACGGCAGGGCCTCGATCATGGCGACGTATTCCGCCATCAGCTTGTCGCCGCCGGCCTCAAGGCAGTCGGACTCGACCGAGAAGAAGCAGAAGACGCCCAGGTCGGCGCCGTTGTCGGCGGTGCGGAACTCCTGCGGGATCAGGAGGCGGCGCTTGCCGTCCAGCTGCTTCTCACTGGTTCCGAGAAACACGCCCGTCCCAATCGAGCCTGTCGGCCCGCCCCAAGAGTTCATCCCCGCGCCCGAAAAGCCGGCGCCGCCAATCCCCGCATCGTTGTTATGGGATAGCATGGGATGGACTGGGTCTCAATGGGATTGGTTGACGATATTTAACCAAGTTGGGGATGTTGCAGCGTCGCGACAGCATAAATCAGAACATACACAGAACATCGCAAGTATTAACAGGCTGGGGATAGTGCGCCCCGGTTTGGTCGAAGGGGTTAACGGCACCCGCAATCCTCCCCGTCGGGGAAGAACCGGGCTCAAACAGCGAGCGACCGCGTCGCGAGCGGTAGCCCGCCAAAAAGAGAAAATGCCAGACGGCCTGTAAGCCGGGTTCTGTCCGTCCGAAGACGTGACGATCATTCCTCTGGACCACCCGTCGCCGGATGGTTCTCGCGACCTACCCGGACGCCTCGGGCGGTGAACCCTGCGGGCGAACCCGCGCGACGTCCCTATTCGGTCTTGCTCCAGGCGGGGCTTGCCATGCCGTCGCTGTTACCAGAGACGCGGTGGGCTCTTACCCCACCCTTTCACCCTTTCCCGCGCCGAAACGCAGGAGGTTTGCTTTCTGTGGCGCTGTCCCTCGGGTCACCCCGGGCGGGCGTTACCCGCCGCCTTTTCACCGTGGAGCCCGGACTTTCCTCGACGGGAGCAAGTCCCGCCGCGACCGCCCGGCCGTCTGGCGAGGGCTAGGTGGACGCTTTGCGCCGCAAGGTCAATTCAGGACGCCGGTGATGCTTTCCGCCGTCGCGAGCTGCAGCACCCCCATCAGGGTCGCCCGGGTCTCGCCGTCAGCGACGCCATCGACCCGGGAGGGACGCCAGTGACGCTGGAAGGCCTCGACGGTGATGCGGGTTTCGTCGGTGTATTTGCCGTCCGGCAGGGGTTCGTAGCCGAGGCGGTGCAGGCCCGCCTGCAGGACGTGGACGCCGAGGCCCTCATCGCCGACAGCCAGGGGGACGCCGAGGGCGGCGATGCGCTCCCGGGCGGGCTCGAACCACAGGCCCTGACGGTGTTCGGCCAGCGTCCTCCAGGGGAAGCGTTCGCCCGGATCCTGCTTTCGGGTCGGGGCGACGTCGGAGTGGCCGAGGATGCGCGCATCCTCGATGGCCCACCGGGTCCGGATCTCGTCGATCAGGGTGACGACGGAGGCGATCTGGGCGTCGGGGAAGTCCCGGTACCCGAACTCATGGCCCGGATTGACGATCTCGATGCCGATGGAGACGGCGTTGATGTCGGTCTCGCCCTTCCACCAGGACTTGCCGGCGTGCCATGCGCGGCGCTCCTCGGGCACGAGGCGCAGGACCGAGCCGTCCTCGTCAATGACGTAGTGGGCCGACACCCCGGCCTCGGGATCGCGCAGGCGCGCGACGGCGGCCTCGGCGGTCTGCATGCCGGTGTAGTGGAGCAGGACCATGTCGGGCGGGCCGCGACGCTGGTCGAAATTCGGCGAGGGCGCCTCGGTGATGGTCAGCATAGGCGGCTTTAGCGCCCGTTACGTTCCCACCCGTAGGCGACCCAGGTGTCGCCGACCTTCTCGGCCTCGATCACATCGTCATTGCGACGGGCGCGAACGGTGACGCGGCGACGGGCGCGCATGGCAAGACCGGCGAAGAAGATCAGGATGCTGGCGCACAGCGCGATCACGGCGACGGCTGCGGCGGTGAAGACCGCCAGCAGCGCGCCCACGGTCAGGGCCGCCACGGTCGCAATCACGCCACCGAGCCACATGATCGGCGCGAGAAGGCCCTGGGGCCGACGGCGATTCTGGACACCCAGGGTGGCGAACGGATCCTGCGTCATCTCTATTCCTTGTCGAGCGTTCCGCAAAACGCCTGAACCCCCAATGTCGGTCCCCGGAGCTGAACCGTCAATGACCAGCCGCTTCACAGGCGAGTGTTAATCGTCGCACCCGGATCGTTTACAGCGGCTGATCGGCCAGGACCGAGGCCCCCTGCCCGCGCATCCGCTCGGTCTCTGCTCGCGACAGGATGGCCTGAGCTTGCGGGTCAGCCATGACGCCGCCAAGCGCGACCAGCGCCCGGGCTGCCTCGGACTGGACGCCGAAGGCCTCGGACAGAGCCTCCCACGGTGACTGCGGCTCAGGGAAGCGCTTGAAGCGAACCGACTGATTCTCGGGAATATTGGCCAGTTCACGCGCCTTGCCGATCGCCTCGGTCAGGCCGCCCAGCTGGTCGACGAGGCCAAGCGTCTTGCCTTGCGCGCCGGTCCAGACGCGGCCGCGTGCGATCTCGCGCACACGGGCGATGGGGATGCGACGACCGGTCGCCACGCGCTGGACGAACTCCTCATAGGTGCGGTCCATCGAGGCGGAGAAGGCGGCGCGCTGCGATTCGGAGAAGCCGGACGAGGGGCTGAAGGCGTCGGAGTACTGCCCGCCGACCGTCAGGCCGCGCAGGTCGACGCCGAAGCGCCCGAGCGCCTCGGACACCACGAACTTGCCGCCGAACACGCCGATGGAGCCGGTCAGGGTCGAGGGCTGGGCCACGATCCAGTTCGCTTCGGAGCTGATCCAGTAGCCGCCGGAGGCCGCGTAGTCGCCCATTGAGACCACGACCGGCTTGCCCGCCGCCTTGGCCGCGCGGACGGCGGCCAGGATCTGTTCGGAGGCTTCCGGCGATCCGCCGGGCGAAGAGACGCGGAAGACGATGGCCTTGACCGACTTGTCCTCAATGGCGTCGTAGATGGCCTCGGCCGTGGCGTCGGAAGCGATGGAGGATCCGCCGCCGAAGCCGCCGCCTCCGCCCGTCCCGGTCATGATCGCGCCCTCGCCGCCGACGATGGCGATGGCGTCGCGGCCCGCGCCCATCCGCTCGCCCTGGGACGAGGCGTAGTCGGAGAACTCGATGATGTCGGCGCCGTTTCCGGCGCGGCGTTTGGCTTCCGCCTCCGCCTCCTCGACCTGACCGATCTTGTCGACGAGTTTGAGCTGGAGCGCCTGGGTCGCGGAATAGGGCCCCGCCTCGATCGTGGCCTTCAGCGCCGGGGCCTCGACCTTGCGGTCGAAGGCGGCGTTGGCCAGGGCCGAGTCATAGATGGACGTCATCCAGGCCGTCATCGCCTCGCGGTGCGGGCCGGTGTAGTCCGACTGGGTGAACTCGTTGACGGCGTTCTTGTATTCGTAGCGCTGCTCGAACTCGGCGCGGACGCCGTATTTTTCGAACGCGCGGCCCAGGAAGACGCTGTCGGCGGAGAAGCCCGTGGCCTGGAAGTTGGCGGTGTTCTGCATCCACAGCTCGGAAGCGGCGGCGCCGACCATATAGCTGGAGATCACCGTGCCGAGGGGCATGAAGCCCTGGGAATGGGCGATGACCGGCTTGCCCGACGCGCGGAAGCGGCGGACGGCCTGACGGATCTCGTCGGCGGCGGCAGGGGCCAGGCCCGCTTCCGGCAGACGGACCAGCAGGACTTTGACATGGTCGTCCTTCTCGGCCTGCGCCAGGGTGTCGACGATGCCGACGACCGACAGGCCCGAGCCCCCGAAGGCGGCGAACGGATTGGTCGAAACCTGATCGGTGATGCCTTCGCGCAGATCCAGCTCCAGGACCGCGTTGGCAGGCGTGGCCGGCTCGCTGGAGGACGCCGCCGCCGCGATGATCAACACGATCGGCAGGACGACGACGAACAGGATCAGGCCGGTGAAGACACCGAGCACCGTCAGGAAGAATTGTTTCATGGGCGGGGGAGCGTCCGGTCCGGCGGCCAGGGTCGACCTGTCCTGAACATAGTGGCGGGGGCGTTGCGGTCAAATGAACGTCGGGTAACAGGGGAATCCGTCAGGAGTGGTCATTTCGCATTCGCAGCATCGCGATTGATGACGAGGCGGGAAATCCCTATATCCCCCGTCTGCGAGCGGGGGCCTATCGCCCCGCGTCATGACTGGACCGCACCTCCCATGCTGGTCACCCTGATGAAGGCCAAGCTGCACCGCGCTACGGTGACCCAGGCCGACCTGGACTATGAAGGCTCGATCGCCATCGACGGCGATCTGCTGGATGCCGCCGGCATCTTCCCGAACGAGCAGGTCGATGTGCTGAACATCACCAACGGCGCCCGGTTCACCACCTATGCGATCGAGGCCCCGCGCGGGTCGAAGGTCATCGGCGTCAACGGCGCAGCCGCGCGTCTGGTGCAGAAGAACGACAAGGTCATCGTGGTGACCTACGGCCAGCTGCCGGCCGATGAGGCCCGCCAGTGGTCGCCGACCGTGGTGCTGCTGGATGAAGGCAATGTGGTGAAGGCGGCGGCCTGAGAAGCTCCCCTGTCCCGTCGGGAGAGGGCCTGAGGCCCGCAAAGCGTTAGCGATGCGTCCTGGCCGAAAGAGTGAGGGGTCATGCCCTCACCGGTCAGCGCCAGCTCTTCAACCTTGTGCGCAAGGACGACGGCTGTCGCCGCCGTTCGCTCAAGCCCTCTCCCGCTGGGAGAGCGGTAGGCGGTCGATACCCAGCGCCTTGAGCGCCGACGCCGCGATATGCTCGGCGTCCAGTCCCGCTTCGACATACTGCGCCGCCGGGCTGTCCTGATCCTGGAAAACGTCGGGCAGATGCAGGGTGCGGATCTTCAACCCGGCATCCAGCGCGCCCACGCTCGCCAGATACTGAAGCACGAAGGCGCCGAAGCCGCCCATGGCGCCCTCCTCGACCGTGATCAGGGCCTCGTGCTCGCGCGCCAGGCGGGTGATCAGGTCATGATCGAGCGGCTTGGCGAAGCGGGCGTCGGCGACCGTGGCCGAGACGCCGTGTGCGGCCAGGATGTCGGCGGCCTTCAGTGATTCCTGCAGGCGCGTACCGAACGACAGGATGGCGACGGCCGTGCCCTCGCGGACGATCCGACCCTTGCCGATCTCCAGCGGGGCGGAGAATTCGGGGATTTCCACCCCGACGCCGTCGCCGCGCGGATAGCGGAAGGCGGACGGACGGTCATCGATCTCGCAGGCGGTGGCGATCATGGCGGCCAGATCCGCCTCGTCGGCGGCCGCCATCAGCACCATGCCCGGCAGGGCGCCCATGTAGCCGATGTCGAACGATCCGGCGTGGGTCGAGCCATCGGCGCCCACGAGTCCCGCGCGGTCCATGGCGAAGCGGACCGGCAGTTTCTGGATCGCCACGTCGTGGACGACCTGGTCATAACCGCGCTGGAGGAAGGTCGAATAGATGGCGCAGAAGGGCTTCATGCCGTCGGCGGCCAGACCAGCGGCGAAGGTCACCGCATGCTGCTCGGCGATGCCGACATCGTAGGTCCGGTCGGGGAAGGCCTGTCCGAACAGATCGAGACCTGTGCCCGAGGGCATGGCGGCGGTGATGGCGACGATGGACGGATCGCGCCCGGCCCGTTTGATCAGCTCCGTCCCGAACACCTTGGTGTAGCTGGGGGCGTTGGAGACGGTCTTGTTCTGCTTTCCGGAAACCACGTCGAACTTGACCACCGCGTGCAGTTTATCGGCGCTGCTTTCGGCGGGGGCGTATCCCTTGCCCTTCTGGGTCACGACATGGACGAGGACCGGCCGGTCGGTAATGGCGGCGGCGTTCTTGAGGATGGGGACCAGGTTATCCATGTCGTGCCCGTCGACCGGGCCGATGTAGTAGAAGCCGAGCTCCTCAAAGAAGGTGCCGCCGACGATCATGCCGCGGGCGTATTCCTCGGCCTTGCGCGCCGCATTGCGGAACGGGCGGGGCATGTGTTCGGCGACCTTCTTTCCGAACTCGCGGAAGTTCCGGTAGGCGCCGCCCGAGACCTGTTTGGCCAGATAGGCGCTCATGCCGCCGACCGGGGGCGCAATCGACATGTCGTTGTCGTTAAGGATGACCGTCAGCTGGCCGGTCGTCTCGGCCGCGTTGTTCATTGCCTCATAGGCCATGCCGGCCGACATGGAGCCGTCGCCGATCACGGCTACGACCCTGTTCTTCTCGCCCTTCTGATCGCGGGCGGCGGCGAAGCCGAGCGCTGCGCTGATCGAGGTCGAGGCGTGGGCCGCGCCGAACGGGTCGTATTCGCTCTCACTCCGCTTGGTGAAGCCCGAAAGGCCTCCGCCCATGCGCAGGGTGCGGATCCGGTCGCGACGGCCGGTCAGGATCTTGTGCGGATAGCACTGGTGGCCGACGTCCCAGATCAGGATGTCCCTGGGCGTATCGAAGACGTGGTGGAGCGCGACCGTCAGTTCGACCACCCCGAGACCCGCGCCGAGGTGGCCGCCCGTCGTGGACACGGCGTCGATCGTCTCGGCCCGAAGCTCGTCCGCCAGCTGACGCAGCTGTGCGGCGTCGAAACCGCGCATGTCGGCGGGGACGTGGACTGTGTCGAGCAAGGGGGTGTCAGGCATCTAGAACTCTAACGCGCGTCAGGACCGACGGTTTAGCACGAAGTCCACACTCGACTTGAGGTTTTCGGCGTCGGGACCGAACAGGTCGAGGTGGCTGCGGGCCTGATCGGCCAGATGCGCGACGCGATGCCGCGCCTGATCGACGCCCAGAAGGGTGACGAAATTGGTCTTGCCCTGGGCGGCGTCCTTGCCGCCGGCGGCCTTTCCAAGGACGGTCTCGTCGCCGTCGACATCCAGCAGATCGTCGACGATCTGATAGGCCAGCCCGATGTCGTGGGCGAAGGCGGTCAGGGCCTGACACTGATCGTCCGAGGCGCCGGCGATGATCAGAGGAATTTCGAAGGCATAGGTGAACAGGGCGCCGGTCTTCAGCCGCTGCATCCGGGCGACGCCGCCGAGATCGTCGCGCACGCCCAGCAGGTCGATCATCTGGCCGCCGGCCATGCCCCGCGCGCCCGAGGCCAGGGACAACCGGGCGGCCAGGGCGCACCGGATGGCGGCGTCCTCGTGCGTGTCCGGATGCAGGATGATGTCGAAGGCGGCGGTCTGGAGCGCGTCGCCGGCAAGGATGGCCGTCGCCTCGTCATAGGCGATGTGAACAGTCGGCCGGCCCCGGCGCATGTCGTCATCGTCCATCGCGGGCAGGTCGTCATGGACCAGGCTGTAGGCGTGGACGCATTCCAGGGCGCAGGCGGCGCGAAGCACCGGCCGCTCGTCGATGTCGAACAGCCGCGACGCCTCCATGGCGAAATAGGGCCGCAGCCGCTTGCCCGGACCGAGCGCCGCATAGCGCATGGCCTCGGTCAGGCGGGACTCGGGACCGTCGGCGCGCGGCAGCAGTTCGTCCAGGGCGACGGTGACGAGGTCGGCGACCTCGGCGACGCGCTCGGCGACGGTCTGGGGCGGGGCGTTGGCGGCGAGTTTCATCAGAACAACCGCCCGCCGATCATCGCGTCGCGATCCACGCCGACCAGAACGACCTCGCCGTCCGCATCGGGGAAGCCCAGGGTCAGGACCTCGGACATGAAGGGGCCGATCTGGCGCGGGGGGAAGTTGACTACCGCCGCGACCTTGCGGCCGGTCAGCTGGTCGAGGGTGTAGTGGCGGGTGATCTGGGCCGAGGAGCGTTTGATGCCGATGTCCGGGCCGAAATCGATGGTCAGCTTGTAGGCGGGCTTGCGAGCCTCCGGAAACGGCTCGGCGCGCACGACCTCGCCGACCCGGATGTCGACCTTGAGGAAGTCGTCGAAGGCGATGCGGTCGGTCCCGGGAGAGGCGATCGCGGCCTCCATCATCCGAACTCGGCCGGCTCGACGCCCCTTGCCTGGCCATCCGAACCGACGACGATCTTCTCGACGCGCAGCTGGGCGGCCTTGAGCCGGGCTTCGCAATGGGCCTTAAGGCGCGCGCCCTCTTCGTAGAGCGTAATGGATTCCTCCAGCGGAGCCTGGCCGGACTCGAGGCGCGAGACGATGGTCTCCAGACGCGACAGTGCATCTTCGAAGCTGAGATCGGCAGGGATGGGGGGAGCGGCGTCTGACATCGGATCGACCCTAGAGGCGAGCCGCTTTCGCTTCAACGGGGAACCGGCGTTGCAGGGTAAACGGCGATCAGCCGCGCTCGTAGCGACGCTGGGACCAGTATTTGAAGCCCTGGTTGTGAACCAGCCTCCAGCCGTCGACCTTCAGCCGGGCGCCGACCATGTGATTGAAATAGCCGTGAGCGAGAACGAGCACATCCTCGCCGGTCTCGGCGCGGGCGATCAGCCGCTGCGCCGCCTGTTCGGCCCGGGCCTCGGCCTGGGCACGGGTCTCCTGACCCTCGTGATGATCGAAGGCGTGCCACCAGAAGCGGGCGACGGCGCCCCAGTATTTCGGCGGCAGCCTGAACCAGGACGGGAAATGCGGCGGCGGCAGGGGCGCCTCGATGAACATCACGTCGGACGTGATCTCGCGTCCAGCCGAGACGGCATTGGCGGTTTCCTGCGCGCGCTGGCGGGTCGAGGCGAAGATCACGCCGGCGCCGGCCGCCGTCGCCAGCAGTTCCGGCGGCGGGGTCTGGCCGGCCAGCAGGCCGCCCAGCTCATACTTCGCCCACCAGTCGCGGTACTGGTCAGACGTCAGCATGCATTTGCGCGACAGGGCCGGCTCGCCGTGACGGGCGAGTGTGATCGAGCCGGGGCGCGAGGGCTTCAGCATCTGGCCGGCATCTTGTTCGACACTGTCTGACGTCATGCTGCGGATGAAAGGAAAGACGGCCCAGGATAACAGGGCGCCGACATGGACCTTCCTTACGCCTCCCCCAGGGCCCGCACGTGGGCGAGGGCCGATTGACCCAGTCCTTCGAGGTCGTAACCGCCCTCCAGCGAAGAGACAACCTTGCCGCCGCAATGTCGCCGCGCGACCTCCAGCACCGCACGGGTCGCCCAGGCGAAATCTTCGGCCTCAAGGCTTTGGTGGGCGAGCGGATCGCGCCGGTGGGCGTCGAACCCCGCGGAGATGATGATCAGGTCGGGCGCGAACGCGTCGAGCGCGGGCATCAGTCCGCCCGAGAAGGTGGCGCGCCATGATTCGCGGGCCGCGTGCGGCTCAACCGGCGCATTGACGATATTGCCGACCCCGGTTTCGGACATGGCGCCGGTGCCGGGATACAGGGGCATCTGATGGATGGAGGCGAGGAACAGGGTCGGGTCGGCCTCGAACGCGGCCTGGGTGCCATTGCCGTGGTGGACGTCGAAGTCGACCACGGCGACCTTCGCCATGCCCAGTGACTGCGCGACGCGAGCGGCGACGGCGACATTCGAGAACAGGCAGAAGCCCATGGCCTGGTTCGGCTCGGCGTGATGGCCGGGCGGGCGTACCGCGGCGAAGGCGCGCTGGGTCTGCCCATTTGCGATAGCCCGAACCGCATCGACGGCTGCTCCTGCGGCAAGGCGGGCGGCGCGCACGCTGCCGGGCGACAGGATGGTGTCGGCATCCAGTTGGGCCAGCCCGGTCGCGGGCGAGGCCTCAATCATCCGGGCGACATAGGCGGCGGGGTGGATGCGCTCCAGGTCGGCGACGGCGGCCTCGGTCGCGTCGCGGCGGTCGAGGTTCAGGTCGGCGTCCTCCAGCGCGGCGAGGACGGCGGCCAGCCGCTGGGGACGTTCGGGATGGCCCGCGCCGGGGGCGTGGGCGATCATGTCGGTGTGGGTGAACAGGGCGACGGGCATGGGGGCACGATAGAAGCGAGTCTTCGCAGACCCAAGCGGGTTGAGCAAAACGCAGGTTGGCGGCAAACCCTCCCCATGACCGACGCCGTGATCCGCCCCCCTCGCCCCGAAGACGCCGAAGCCCTCGGCGCGCTGGGCCGCCAGACCTTCATCGACACCTTCGTGGCGGAGGACGGGTTCGCCATCCCCTATCCCGCCGATGATCTTGAGGCCTTTCTGGACGCCAGCTTCTCGACGGGCGCGACGGCGAAGAAGCTGGCCGAGCCGGGCGCGGCCTGGTGGGTGGCGGATCGCAACGGCGAACTGCTGGCCTTCGCCAACACCGGTCCGAACACTCTCCCCCACCCGGACGCCACGCCCGGGAACATGGAGCTGCGCCGTCTCTATGTCGGTAAGGCGGCGCAAGGACTGGGCCTTGGGACCCGGTTGCTGACGCTGTCGCTGGAGTGGATGGAGGCGAACACCGACGGGCCGCTGTGGATCGGTGTCTGGAGCGGCAACCGGAAGGCGCAGAAGCTCTACGATGCCTACGGGTTCACGAAGGCCGGCGAGTACCTGTATCCCGTCGGCGCCTGGCGGGACCACGAGTTCATCTTGCGGCGCGGCTGATCGAGGCTCAGGTTATCTGCCATGCTCCTCCCCTTCTTCGCCGCCCTGCGGCAGGCGAAAGTTCCGGTCTCCACAAAGGAATGGCTCCATCTGATGGAGGCCATGGACAAGGACGTGGCCGGGGGCCGGGTCGAGGACTTCTATCACCTGTCGCGCGCCGTGCTGGTCAAGGACGAGAAACACTACGACCGGTTCGACCAGGTGTTCGGCACGGTGTTCAAGGGCATCGAGACGAACGGGGCGGGCGAGGAGCCGAGCCTGGACGTTCCCGAAGACTGGCTGAAACTGCTCAATGACAAGTTCCTCACCGACGAGGAGAAGGCCGAGATCGAGGCCATGGGCGGGTTCGAAAAGCTGATGGAGACGCTCAAGCAGCGGATGGAGGAGCAGGAGAAGCGCCACGAGGGCGGCAATAAGTGGATCGGCACCGGCGGGACCAGTCCTTTCGGCAACGGCGGCTACAATCCCGAGGGCGTGCGCATCGGCGGCCAGCCAAAGCACGGCCGGGCCGTCAAGGTCTGGGAGAAGCGCGAATACAGGAACCTGGACGACACGGTCGAACTGGGGACGCGCAATATCAAGGTGGCGCTGCGCCGCCTGCGCCGCTTCACACGCGAGGGCGCCGCCGAGGAACTGGACATCGACGGCACGATCGACGGCACGGCGCGTCAGGGCTGGCTGGACATCCGCATGCGGCCGGAGCGGCGCAACACCATCAAGGTGCTGCTGTTCCTCGACGTCGGCGGCTCGATGGACGGCCATATCAAGCTCTGCGAGGAGCTGTTCAGCGCGGCGAAGACCGAATTCAAGAACCTGGAGTTCTTCTACTTCCACAACTGCCTCTACGAGGGGGTGTGGAAGGACAACCGGCGTCGCCATGCCGAGAAGATCCCGACCTGGGACCTGCTGAACAAATACCCGGGCGACTGGCGCGCCATCTTCGTCGGCGACGCGACAATGTCTCCGTATGAGGTGACGATGCCCGGCGGTTCGGTCGAGCACTGGAACGAAGAGGCCGGCGCGGTCTGGATGCGGCGCGCGCGACTGCAATGGGGCAAGTCGGTGTGGCTGAACCCGGTGGCCGAACGGTTCTGGAGCTATACGGCCTCGGTCAAACTGCTCAGCGAGGTCATGGACGAACGGATGTACCCGCTGACGCTGGACGGGCTGGACCGCGCGATGCGGGCGCTGACACGCTGACACGCAGGCGTGAGGTGCGAAAACAGGCGTTTCGTGCGAGCGTGGCTGCAGTTCAGGAGAGTTTCCGATGCTGACCGCCTTCGCCTTGGCCATGGCCATGGTTCTGCAGCAGGCCGTCGTTTGGGAAGCCTCGGCGCCTGTGCCCGAAGCCGAACCCGCCGAGATCGCGGCCCCGGCCAGCGACCTGCCCGCCTGGGCCCTTGCCGATCCCTTCGCCTGGGAACGGTCCCAGTGCAGCCCGCTGGTGAGCCGTGAGCCTCTCGACGTCTGTCAGGCGCGGGTGCGGGTCGAACTGTCCGCCGCGCTCGGCGACCGTCTGCCGGCGGGGCTGAGGCCTGCGGGGGAGCCGGTTCCGTGCCTGGCGACGCCGGGCGACGACGGGAAATATCCTATTGAGTGCGGCGTGCCCGAGCGCCAAGCCGCAGCGACCGTGACGCCGACAGTTCCGGATTGTCGCCCCCGTCCGCAACGCCAGGGAGGATCGGTGGCCTTCGTCAGCGATTGCCGGGCGGAGAACGCCGGCGACGGCGGCCTGTCGTTCCGGCTGTTTGGCAAGGACTGAGGCCAGACAGCAAAAGGCCGCCCCGGGGGGCGGCCTTCGTTCTCGTCATTGGGACGAAAATCAGTGCTTGTCGTTGATGGCGTCCTTGATGCCGCCGACGGTATTCTGGACCTTGCCTTCGACCTGTTCGGCCCGGCCTTCGGCCTTCAGTTTTTCGTCGCCGGTGACCTTGCCGACGCCTTCCTTGACCTTGCCGCCGATGTTCTTGGCGGCGCCTTCGATGCGATCATGATCAGCCATGGGGAGGCTCCTGAATTCGGCGTCGCCACTATGACGACACTTCGACATAGGGAGCGATTCAGGACGGAGCCTGTTCCGTATGGCGCCGCTTAGACTCTGTGCCTCAGCCAGGCGGCGACAGCCCAGGCGTGGGCGTCATGGCGAAGTTCCGCGAGCGCCGTGCGAGGGTGGAGCCAGACCAGTTGGTGGTCGTCCTCGACCTTGCGGGACGGATCCAGCGCCAGCATTTCGGCGATCCAGAAGCCGCCGACATTGTTGACGGGGACCCCATCCGACTTGCGGAAATACTGGCCGGCCTCGGCGATGCGCTCGATCGGGCGGACGGTCATGCCCGTCTCTTCCACGAACTCGCGGACCAGGGCCTGTTCCTCGGTCTCGTCGCCGTCCACTGCGCCGCCCGGCAGGTCATGGTAGGGCGTGTCGCGGGTCACGCGGACGCAGGCGATCTTCTCGTCATGGAAAACCAGGCCGAAAGTCGCAGGGCGGTACAGATAGTCGACGCCGGCATCGGCGTGGCCGAACTGAAGCGAGGACTTCACAGATCGAAGGCCAGGCGCGCGCGGACGCCCTTGTGCGCCCCGTCGATCTCGACGGCCGAGCGCAGGCCCGAGGCCATGGCGGTGATGATCTTGCCGCCCAGCCCAGTGCCCTTGGGCTTGCCGTCGCCAAGACCGGGACCGTCGTCCTCGACCGTCAGGATGGCGCGACCGGTCTCGTCGGGGCGGAGGATGACGCGGATCTCGCCCGCCTCGCCCGCGACGTAGGCATACTTCACGGCATTGGTGACGAGTTCTGTGACGATGACACCCAGCGACACGGCCTGGTCGGTGGAGACCTTCATCGGTTCTGCCTGAAGCGTGATGTTGGGCGAGGACGCATCCGATCCCAGCGACTTGGTCAGTTCGCCGACCAGGCCGTCCAGATAGGCCTGCATGTCCACCGATTCCATGTCGCCGGAGGTGTAGAGGCGGCGGTGCACGTGGGCGACGGCCTCGATCCGGGCCTGAGCTTCGCGGAGCGCATCGCGGGCGCCCTCGTCGGCCATGTGGCGCAGTTGCAGCGACATGAAGGTCGAGACAAGCTGGAGCGAGTTGCCGACGCGGTGATTGACCTCGCGCAGCATGGCCTCGGCGCGGTCGCGGGCGACCCGGACCTGCTCCTGGGCCTCCTCGTTCTCGCGCTCCAGCCGGCGACGCAGCAATGCGTCTTCCAGCGCCGAACGCAGCAGGGCGGTGAAGTCCTCCGACACGTCCTTGATCACATAGTCCGCAGCCCCGGCGCGCAGGGCGGCGACGGCGATCCGCCCCTCCTGGGCTCCCGTCACATAGACGACAGGCGGGGGCGCAGGGCGGTGCAGGATGTCGGGCAGGACGTCGAGACCGTCGCGGCCGGGCATATAGTGGTCCAGCGCGCAGATATCAAAGTCGTCCGCGTCCAGCGCCGCCACGCCCTCGTCCCCGTCGGCGGCAAGGGTGACGTCATAGCCGTGACGGCCGAGCTCCTTCTGCACGAGCCGCGACAGGCCGCGGTCATCGTCGATGTAGAGCAGCCGGATGGGCGGCCTTTCGGTCGTCATTCTATCTCGGGCGCCTGCATGACGGACAGGAACAGACCCAGCTGACGGATAGCGCCGGCGAAGCTTTCGTAGTCCACGGGCTTGGTGATGTAGACGTTGCAGCCAAGGTCGTAGCAGCGCTGGATCTCGGTCTTGTCGTCGGTTGTGGTCAGGACGACGACAGGGGCGCGCTTCAGGCGCTCGTCCCGCTTGACTTCGGCCAGGATGTCGGTCCCGCTCATATCCGGCAGGTTCAAATCCAGCAGGATCAACATCGGCCCGTTGGCCCTGACCTCTTCCGAGAACAGATAGTCCAGCGCCGGCTGGCCGTGGTCGAAGTGGACGATCTCGTTGGAGATATTGGCCCGACGGATGTTCTTCTCGATCAGCTTGGCGTGGCCGTGGTCGTCCTCGACCATCACGATTTTTACGGGTGCGCTCACTGGGTGTCTCCGGCCTCGTCGAGGATCAGGCGTTTGGGGAATTTCAGGCGGAATGTCGAGCCTTCGCCAAGGGCGGAGTCGACGTCGATGGAGCCGCCAAGACGGCGAACGCTGTTCCGGACGAAGGCGAGGCCCAACCCCTCCCCCGGCCGGTCCTGACGGCCTGACCGGCGGAACAGTTCGAAGATGCGTTCGTGGTCCTTGGGCGCGATGCCGCGCCCCTGGTCGGCGATGGCGAACTCGACCCAGCCGCCGCCCAGATCGCGCCCGCTGACCTCGATCCGGTTGGGGCGATTGGCGTCGGAATATTTTACGGCGTTCTCGATCAGGTTGCCGATGATCTGTTCGATCGACAGACGGTCGCTTTCGAAGGGGACCATCTCGCCCACGACGAACGCCGTGTTCGTTTCCTCGAGCTGGTGGCGGATACTGTCCGCCGCCGCCTTCGCCATCTCACCGACGTCGATCGTTTCCGGAGTGAGCCCGCGTCGGCCGTCACGCGACAGCTTCAGAATGGCGTTGATCAGACGATCCATCTTTTCCGTCGAGGCGCGGATGAAGCCGATCGCCTCGGGCACATCTTCGCGCGCGGCGGTGATGGCGTCCTGTTCGATCAGATCGGGCGCGACCGTCTCGACCTTTGTCAG
This sequence comes from Brevundimonas sp., assembly GCF_031412435.1. Taxonomy (GTDB): domain Bacteria; phylum Pseudomonadota; class Alphaproteobacteria; order Caulobacterales; family Caulobacteraceae; genus Brevundimonas. The sequence continues at coordinate 8,489 of NZ_JANODA010000082.1, read as the reverse complement.
TTGCAGATCGATGGTCCTGCCCGCCTGCTCCAGCTCGGCGGTGTAGCCCATGACGTTGACGAGCGGCGAACGCAGATCGTGGCTGACGATATAGGCGAACCGCTGCACCTCCTCGTTGGCGCGCGTCAGGGCGGCGGTGCGGGCCTTGATCGTGTCCTCCAGCCCGGCGTTGACACGATCGAGATCGGCGCGCGCCCTCGCCAGGTCCATCAGATACCGACGAACCAGCACCGCGACGATGGCGCCGAGGACGAGGATCAACGCGCCGGCGATCGCATTGACGATGATGGTGAAGACCGCCGAGCCCTCGGATCTGGCCTGCTGGGCCGACAGGCGCGCGCCGAGCTGGGAATCGAGGGTGGATATCTCGGTGTCCATCTGCTCCATCAGGGTCTTGCCTCGACCGGAGCGGACCTGATCCAGCGCCTGTGCGGTCTGTCCCCGACGGGACAGGTCGAGGATGCTGGACATCTCCAGGACCTTGTCGCGCGACAGGCGGGTCAGGGCCTCCACGGAAGCTTGGCCGACCTCGTCATCTCCGGCGAGCGCGTTCAGCCGGTCCAGCAGTTGGGGAGCGGCCTGTGCGCTCTGGTCGTAGGTCAGCAGGAAGCTTGTCTGGCCGGTCAGCAGATAGCCGCGCTGGGCGGCCTCGGCGTCCTTGATATTCAGCAGGACGCTCCGGGCGGCGCGACGCACCTGCCAGGTGGCGTCCACCTGCTCGTTGAAGGCCGCCGTTCGCTGAATCAGGACTAACGTCGAGAGGTTGACCAGCAGCAGCAGGGCGATGGCGCCGGCCAGAAGCAGGAAGATCGAGCGACCCAGGGTGCCTTGACGCAGGAACCGGCCGAATTGCGAGAGGGTTTGGGGAAAGATCGACGACATGCGGTGCAAGCTTTAGCGTCGCACATTCGCGTGTCCAGCGAAGTCATTCGCGACGCAAGCTGTGCAGGACCACAGTGTTACGTTAACAAGCTGTGCTGTTTCGGGAGTAGGTATAATGTTCTGGTGGTGGTGGATCGCGCCGACGGCCCTGGCCATCATCGGCGTCCTGATTCTGTTCGCCGGACTGGCTTCACTGTTCCGGGGCAAGTTCTTCGGCGGTCTTTTCGGCACCGCCGGAGGCGCCGCCCTGGTCGCGGCGGGCCTCGGCGCGGCCCTTCTGGGCCAGAACGTCCAGACCTATTCGCGCCTGACCTATGAGCGGCCGGTGGCGAGCCTGTCGATCCGTCAACTGGCGCCCCAGTATTTCGAGGTCGTGGTGGCCCAGCCGGCGCAGGGCGAACTGCCGGCGCGAACGGCCGTCTATCCCGTCAACGGCGACGAATGGCGGATGGAGGCCCAGGTCCTGAAATGGAAGCCGTGGGCCAACGTCGTCGGGCTTGATTCCCAGTACCGGCTCGATCGCCTTTCGGGCCGCTATCAGAACATCGAACAGGAACGGACGGGCGCCCGGAGCGTCCACGCCCTGTCCGGCGGCGACGTAAAGACGGGCCCCTTGGCCTGGGCGCCCTGGAACCTGAGCGTCTGGGACGTGGCGCGACGGTATCGTCGCTACATCGACGCCGTGGACACCCTCTACGGCTCCGCCGCCTACATGCCGATGGCGAATGGCGCGACCTACGAGGTCTGGATCACCCAGTCCGGTCTGATCGCCCGACCCACCAACGAAGCGGCCCGCGCGGCCTCGGCCGGCGGGTTCGTACGGGTCGACTAGACCGACCCCAGCGTCCGCAGACGCGCCTTCGGATGCACTTCGTTCTGGCTCATCACGACCGTCTGGCCGCGGAAGCGTTCGATGATCGAGCGGACGTAGGGGCGGATCTGCGGACCGGTCAGCAGGACCGCGCTCTCGCCCGACATGGCGGCGCGTTCGAAGACGTCGCGGACATTGCGGATGAAGTCCTGGAGCCGGGACGGCGCCATGGCCAGCTGCTTGTCCTCACCCTGACCGACCAGGGCCTCGGCGAAGGCGGCCTCCCAGTCGGGCGACAGGGTGATGATCGGCAGGGCCCCGTCCTCGGCCTTGTGCTGCCAGCATAGCTGGCGCGCCAGTCGGGTGCGGACGTGTTCGACCAGGGTGGTGACCGACGAGGAATGCGGCGCCGCCTCGGCCAGGCCCTCAAGGATGGCGCCGAGATCCCGGATCGAAACCTTCTCGCGAAGCAGGGCCTGAAGCACCCGCTGCAGCGTGGTGACGGTGACGACCGAGGGCACCAGTTCGTCGACCAGCTTCTTCTCTTCCGGCCCCAGTTCCTTGAGCAGCTTCTGCACCTCGGCATAGGTCAGCAGATCCGCCATATTCTCCTTCAGGATCTCGGTCAGATGGGTGGTCAGCACCGTCGAGGGATCGACGATGGTGTAGCCCCGGAACGTCGCCTCTTCGCGCAGGCTCTCGTCGATCCAGGTCGCGGGCAGACCGAAGGCGGGCTCCTTGGTGTGTTCGCCCGGCAGCTCGACCTGACGTCCGGCCGGGTCCATGGCCATCAGCGACCCCAGACGGACCTCGCCGGCGCCGGCCTCCATCTCCTTGATGCGAATGGCGTAGCCCTGGGTCGGCAGGCGCATGTTGTCGAGGATGCGCACCGACGGCATGACGAAGCCGAACTCCTGCGCCATGGCGCGGCGCAGGGCGCGGACCTGATCCGTCAGGCGGCGGCCCTCCAGATCATTGATCAGGGTCAGCAGCGAATAGCCCAGCTCGATCTTGACCTCGTCGATGGTCAGGGCCGTGCCGATCGGCTCTTCCGCGTCATCCTTTGGCTTGCCCGCGTTTGCGGCGGCGGCCAGCTCGGCCTCGGTCGGCTGGGGCTTCAGCTTGGCGCGCCCGTGATGCCAGGCCATGTAGCCGGCCCCGATGGCCAGGGCCGCGAAGGGGATGATCGGCATGCCGGGGATCAGGGCCAGCAGGGCGGAAGCGGCGGCAACCATGCCGAGGCTGACGGGGTTGGTGGCCAGTTGCTGGACCAGGGCCTTGTCGGCCGAGCCCTCGACGCCGGCCTTGGACACCAGGAAGCCGGCGGCGATCGAGATGATGATGGCGGGAACCTGGGTGACCAGACCGTCGCCGATGGTCAGCTGGATATAGGTGTTGGCCGCCTCGCCGACCGGCAGGCCATGCTGGATCGTGCCGATCAGGATGCCGCCGATGGCGTTGATGGCGACGATGATCAGACCGGCGACGGCGTCGCCGCGCACGAATTTGGACGCACCGTCCATGGCCCCGAAGAAGGTCGATTCCTGCTCCAGTTCCTTGCGGCGCAGCTTGGCCTGATCCTCGGTGACCAGACCGCTGGACAGGTCGGCGTCGATGGCCATCTGCTTGCCCGGCATGGAGTCCAGGGTGAAGCGGGCGCTCACCTCGGCGATCCGGGTCGAACCCTTGGTGATGACCACGAAGTTCACCACCAGGATGATAGCGAAGATGATGATGCCGATGATGAAACTGCCGCCCATCATCAGGGCGCCGAAGGCGTTGATGACCTGACCGGCGGCGTCGTGGCCCTCGTGCCCGTGAGTCAGAACCAGACGGGTGGACGCCAGGTTCAGGCCCAGCCGGAACAGGGTCGAGATCAGCAGCACAGTCGGGAAGATGGCGAAGTCCAGCGGACGCTTCATCATCAGCGCCGTCATCAGGATCAGCACCGACGAGACGAGGCTGATGGCCAGCAGCAGGTCGAGCAGGAACTTCGGGACCGGCAGGATCAGCAGCAGGATGACGCCGATCACGCCGATCGCCATCCCGACCTCGCCGCGCATCAGCCAGCCGCGGATGTCGCCGCCGGTCGGACGGGCCATACCGTCCTTCATCATGACCGGCGTGTCGGTCATGCGCGGTCGCCCGAGGGCGTCCGCGAACAGGCGGGGATTGCCGGCGAGCCGGCCCCTGTGAGAATGGCGATCACGCCGCGTTCGCGCCGTAGGCGGTCGTGGCGATGCCCGTCTGGGGCGCCATGATCCGCGTGCCCTCGTCCGCGTACTCGTTGAGCTTGTTGCGCAGGGTCCGGATCGAGATGCCCAGGATGTTGGCCGCATGCGTCCGGTTGCCCAGGCAGTGGCTCAGGGTGTCTAGGATCAGGGTCTTTTCCATCTGGGCGACGGTCTGGCCGACATAGGCGCGCGAGACGGCGTCGGCGGTCTGGGCGGCCCGGGCGGCGGGCCCCGCGTCGGAACCGGCGATGACGCCCGTCAACGGCTGGCCGTCTGGCAAACGGATGGCCTCGGCGTCGATCTCGGCGCCGACGGCCAGGAGGACTGCGCGGTGCATGGCGTTTTCCAGCTCCCGGACGTTGCCCGGCCAGCGGTGGGCGGCAAGCGCCCGCCGTGCGTCCTGCGATAGCGGCCGGACCGGCACGCCGTTGGCGGCGGCGTATTTCTTGACGAAGTGATCGGCCAGCACGGCCACGTCACCGGGCCGTTCGCGCAGGCTGGGCAGGCGCAGGTTGACGACGTTCAGGCGGTACAGAAGGTCTTCGCGGAACACGCCTTCCGCAACGGCCTTGGCAAGGTCGCGGTTGGAGGTGGCGATGATGCGGATGTTGACCGGCACGGGTTTGGTCCCGCCGACGCGGTCGATGACCCGCTCCTGGATCGCGCGCAGCAGCTTGGCCTGAAGCCGGGCGTCCATCTCACTGATTTCGTCCAGCAGCAGGGTGCCGCCGTCGGCCTCCTCGAACTTGCCGATCCGGCGGGCGACCGCGCCGGTGAAGGCGCCCTTCTCGTGCCCGAACAGCTCGGATTCAAGCAGGTTGTCGGGAATGGCGGCGCAGTTGACGCTGATCAACGGCCGCTCGGCACGCTTGGAGTGCTGGTGCAGATAGCGCGCCATGACCTCTTTGCCGACGCCGCTCTCGCCGGTGATCAGGATGGAGGCTTCCGAGCGGGCCACCTGGTCGGCCAGCTTGATCACGGCCTGCATCGACGGATCGGCGGAAATCAGCGGGCGCTCGTCGTCGGCGACGGCGGCCAGGACGGCGGCGATCAGGTCGGCGTCCGGCGGAAGCGGAATGAACTCCTTGGCCCCGGCGCGGATGGCGGCGGCGGCCTTGTCCGCATCGTTGTCGACCCCACAGGCCACGACCGGCACGAAGATGCGCTCAGCATCGTTGGCGGCGATCAGGGCCCCGATGTCGAGGTTGTAGTCGACCATCAGCAGGTCGGCCCCCTGCCCGCGCCGGAGCTGCTCCGTCGCCTGATCCGTGCGTTCGACGTGGCTGACCTTGGCGCCGTGCGCCATGGCCATCTTCACCGCCGCCGCGAGTTGGCCCGAAAGCCGTCCGACCACCAGAAGCCGCATGGGTCTTCTCCCTTAATCCGTACCGGAACCGGCGCGCCCTAGGCGGCCGAATCCTCTGTCTTGATGATTTCCGTCATGGTCACGCCCAGGCGATCCTCGACGACGACGACCTCCCCGCGAGCGACCAGACGGTTGTTGACGAAGATATCGATGGCCTCGCCGACCTTGCGGTCCAGCTCGAGCACCGACCCGCGATTGAGTTTCAGCAGCTGCGCCACCGTCATATGAGCCTTGCCCAGGACGGCGGAGATGTTCACCGGCACGTCGAACACGGTCGACAGGTCGGCGGCGGACTTGTCCCCGGTGTCGTCAACCATGGCGAGGGCTGTGGACTCCGGAAACTCTTCCAAAGCGAGATCGTCGGCGGCCATCAGAGGTCACTTCCGTTGATGAGGGGTTCGGCGTGCCCGGCTTCGGAGGCCAGGGCGGAGTTCAGGGCGGTCGCGATACGATCGGCGGCGGCGGCGGGATCGAAGTCGGCGCGGCCGTCGGCCCATTCCAGCTGGAAGGCGGCCAGCGGCAGGGACAGGTCTTCGCGGAAGGCCACCACGCCGGTGAAGCCGGCGTCGACACAGATCGCCTGGATCTTCTCTTGCACGCCCGGCTCCAGGCCTGAGGCGCGGACGACCAGACGGGGCGACCCGTCGATTTCCTGGCCCAGGGTCTCCAGCGCCGACTGCAGCGGGCCGATCGGCAGACGCTCGAGGGCGGCGGCGGCGATGACCCGGGCGGCGGCGAGAGCGAGGCCTGCTGACTGTTCGCGGTGGGTCCGGGCGACGTGGGTCAGGGCGGGGATGGCCTGAGCAAGCGCCTGACCGATGGCGGCGACGCCCATGGCCTCGATGCTGGAGGCTTCGGCCAGCGCCGCCTCGCGCGCCTCGAACCGGGCCTGGGCGACCAGGGCCTCGACCTCGGACGGCATGTAGGCGCGCTTGGTCGGGCGGAACGTCGAGGCGCGCACGACCGATCCCTGACCGTCGAACTCGGTGTCGAAGGAGAAGGGCCGGCTGTTGATGGGGGCGTGATCGGTCATGTCAGTAGATCAGCTCGTCGTCGCCGGAGGCCCCGGCCAGCATGATCTCGCCGCGCGCCGCCAGATCCTTGGCGACCTGGACCATGGCCATCTGGGCGGTGTCGACGTCCTTCAGACGGACGGGGCCCATCGACTCCATGTCCTCGCGCATGATCTTGGACGCGCGCTCGGACATATTGGTGAAGAACATCTCGCGCAGGGTCTCGGACGCGCCCTTCAGGGCCAGGCCCAGGGAATCCTTCTCGACCGACCGCAGCAGGGTCTGAACGCCGCCGGGGTCCAGCTTGTTCAGGTCCTCGAAGACGAACATCAGGGCGCGGATGCGTTCGGCGCTTTCGCGGTTCCGCTCTTCCAGAGCGCCAATGAACCGGGCCTCGGTCTGGCGGTCGAACGAGTTGAAGATGTCCGCCATCGCCTCGTGGCTGTCCCGCTTCGAGGTACGGGCCAGGTTCGACATGAACTCGGTGCGCAGCGTCTGTTCGATCTTGTCGAGGATATCGCGCTGAACCGGCTCCATACGCAGCATCCGCTGGACGCATTCGAGGGCGAAGTCCTCAGGCAGGGACGTCAGAACGCGAGCGGCGTGGTCGGGCTTCACCTTCGACAGGATGACCGCGACCGTCTGGGGGTATTCGTTCTTCAGATAGTTGGCGAGAACGGCCTCGTTCACATTGCCCAGCTTGTCCCACATGGTCCGGCCGGCGGGACCACGGATTTCCTCCATCAGGCCATCGACACGTTCCGGCGGAAGGAAGGCGGCCAACAGTCGCTGGGTCTGTTCGAACGAGCCCATAACGGCGCCCGAGCCGCTCATGCCCGACACGAACTCGACCATCAGCTCCTCGACCACCGAGGCGCTGACCGTGCCCAGACCCGCCATGGCCTGAGAGATTTCCTTGACCTCGTCGTCGTCCAGCCCTTGCCACAGGCGGGTATGCTCCTCGCCGAGCGCCAGCAGGATGACAGCCGCCTTTTCCGGACCGGTCAGTTTCTTGACGTCGTCCACGGACGCTTTCTTGCTGGCCACCCGGGCGACCATCAGCCTTCGTGAACCCAGCCGCGCAGGATGGCGGTCGACTCATCCGGGTGCTTCTCGACGAAGTCGGCGACCTTCTTGACCGACGACGCCTTCACCTGACCCTCGATCCGGGCGATATCGAGCCTCTGATCGATTTCCGACGGGGCCATCAACTGACCGGCCGCGCCGCCGACGACGCTGGTCTGCAGCGAGGTGACGCCGCCCTGGCCGCCGCCCGCGCCGGCCAGGGCGGGCACGCCGCCGGGACCGCTCGCCGACTTCAACAGCGGGCGCAGGACGAAGAAGATCAGCAGCAGACCCGTGATCAGCAGAACCAGCAGCTCGACACCGCGCATGATGTCGTCCTTGGTGAAGTTGAACAGCGACGACCCCGCCTCCTCGCCACCGACCGCCGCCGTGTCGCGGTTGAAACGCACCGCCGTCACCTGGACGATGTCGCCGCGCTCGGCGTTAAAGCCCACGGCCGCCTTGACCAAGGCCTCGATCTTGGCGCGGTCCTCTTCAGAGACCGGCGCATAGGTGGGCTCGCCGTCGCCGCTGGCCGGAGGCGTATATTTGCCGTCGACAGCCACGGCCACGGCCAGCTTCTTGACCTCTCCGGCCTCTTTCACCGTCGTGGTGGTGGTATTGGAGATTTCGTAGTTGGTGGTCTCGGTGTTCTGGGTGTCGGTGGAGCCGATGGGCGTGACATTGGGGGCCTGACCGCCGGGGATGTTGTTGGTCGCCGTGGCGCCGCCGTCAGCCTGGCCGGTCGTGTCCTGGCTTTCGGAGCCGTTCGTCGAGGTCGAGCGGACGACCTGGCCGTCGGGGTCATAGACCTGCTGCTGGGTGGTCGAGCGGCTGTGGTCGATATCGGCGGTGACCTGGACGCGGGCAGCCCCGACGCCGACGACGCCCTCGACGATGTCCTTGATGCGGGCCTGAAGCTGGGCCTCGGTCGAGCTCTTGGCTTCTTCGGCGGAGGCAGCGCTGAAGCCGCCTGCGTCCGCGCCTGCCGCCAGCGTTCGGTTGGAGGTGTCGGTCAGTGTGACCCGCTCGGGCTTCATATTGGTGACCGAGGAGGCCACCACATTGCGGATGGCCTGGACCTGGGCACCGGACAGCTGGCCGCCACTGACGCCCAC
>NZ_JANODA010000081.1:0-24412 GCF_031412435.1 Brevundimonas sp. | reverse complement strand
GTCAGGCGCGCCATCAGCCCTCGTGGACCCAACTGCGCAGGATGGAGGTGGATTCGTCAGGGTGTTTCTCGACGAAGTCGGCGACCTTCTTGACCGAGGACGCCTTCACCTGACCCTCGATGCGGGCGATGTCGAGCCGCTGGTCCATCTCGGAGGGACCGGACAGCTGGGGCATGACGCCGCCGGCGCCGCCCATGATGGTGGTCTGCAGCGAGGTCACGCCGCCGCCAGCGCCGGCACCCGCGAGCTGCATCTGGCCCGCGCCGCCACCGCCGCCCGCGGCCGATTTCAGCAGCGGACGCAGCACGAAGAAGATCAGCAGCAGGCCGGTGATCAACAGCACCAGCAGCTCGACCCCGCGCATGATGTCGTTCTTGGTGAAGTTGAGCAGGGGCGAACCGCCATCGGTGCCGCCGGCCGAGACCAGGGCGTCGCGGTTGAAGCGGACATTGGTGACCCGCACCTGGTCGCCGCGCGTCTGGTCGAAGCCCATGGCCGCCTTCACCAGATCCTCGATCTGGGTGATCTCTTCGGGCGTACGGGCCGTATAGGTCGGCTCTCCACCGGCCTCGGCAGCGGGGGTCAGCTTGCCGTCGACGGCGACCGCGACGGAGAGCTTGCGAACCTCCCCCGGCTCCTTGGTCGTGGTCGTCGTGGTGTTGGAGATCTCGTAGTTGGTGGTCTCCCCGTTGGCGGTCTCCGTCGAGCCGGCCGGGGTGTTCGCGGGAGCTTCGCCGCCGGGAATGTTGTTCGTGGCCGTGGCGCCCCCGTCGGGCGTGCCTTCGGTGTTCCTCGACTCGGTGCCGTTGGTCGAGGTCGAGCGGACGACCTGACCGTCGGGATCGTATTTCTGCTCCTGGGTGGTGGAACGGCTCATGTCGATGTCGGCTGTGACCTGAACACGCGCCGCGCCCGGACCGACAACGCCCTCGACCAGATCCTTGATGCGGGCCTGAAGCTGGGCCTCGGTATTGGTCTTGGCGGCCTCGGCGGTGGCGGACGAGAAACCTTCCTCGTCGTCTGCGGCAGCCAGGGTCTGATTGGTTTCGTCGACGACGGTCACCTTGCCGGGCTTCAGGTTCGGCACGGACGAGGCGACGACGTTGCGGATGGCGCGAACCTGATCGGCGCTGAGGGCGCGGCCGCCGAGGCCCACTACGACGGCGGCGGTCGGCTGCGCCGCGTCCTGGGCGAACAGTTCGCGGCGCGGCAGGGCGATCTGGACACGGGCCGAGGAAATGCCGCGCATCGACATGATGGTGCGGGCCAGTTCGCCCTGCAGGGCGCGCTGTTCCGAAATCTGCTGCTGGAACTCGGTCTGGCCCAGCACCGACTGGTTGTCGAACAGCTCGTACCCGACGGACCCGGAGCTCACCAACCCCTTGCCGGCCAGCATCAGGCGGGCCGTGCCGACGTCGTCGCGGTTGACCATGATGGTCGAGCCGTCGCCGCGCGTGGAATATTTGATGCCCGCCTGCTCCAGCGAGGCGGTGATCTCGCCGGCTTCGCGCAGGTCGAGGTTCGAATACAGCAGGGCGTCGGGCGCCTGGCCGACGCGCATCATCACGGCCACGAGGATGGCGGCGACGCCGGCCCCGACGCCGAGGATCATGGCCAGACGCCCGATCCCGAATCTCTGCAACGCCGCCGTGAAGCCGCCCACGCGTTCCCGCCCAAAACTAACAGGCGGGGGAGCCGACTGCCCCCGCTAGGCAGAAACTGCCGCCCGCGTGGTTAACGGCGGTTTAAGCGTCGCGGTGAAGAGGCGGATTATCGGGGTTAATGCCGAAGTTCGTCCAATACGGGACCCGCGCCCGACGGCAGGACCGCATCCGGATCGCGCAGCACCGCCTCCACATCCCGGAACATGACTTCCGCCTGCCAGTCGCGGTTCAGCAGGTGCCAGCCGTCGGGATACCAGGCGGTGCGCAGGTTCGGCGGATCGCCGGCGCGGATCAGGGCGCGGCGCATCGGCCCCTTCTCGATGATCTGATCGTGGGCGCCATACATCAGGATTGTCGGGGCCCTCACCTGTCCCAGCCTGATCGTCGCGCTCTCCATCAGATCGACAAGACCAGACAGGGCGTCGAAACGGGTGGAGCGGATGAAGCCCGGGTCGTTCCCGTTGGCGATCAATTCGATCAGATTGTCGGTGGCCCGGATGTCGCGAACGGCCCAATCCGGCGGTGTGATTGATCGGGGGCCCATCAACCGCGCCGCGGCCCACAGGCTGGCGCGGTTCGCCAGGCTCTGGCTCGACCAACCCCAGACGGCGGGCGCCAAAAGGATCAACTGGTCGGCGACGGGCGGCCGGTCCGAAGCGAAGGCGGAGATGGCGACGGCTCCGCCCATGCTCTCTCCTGCCACGGCGATACGGGCGTTTGGATGCCGTGCGCGAACCAGGGCGACGACGGTGCGCAGGTCCTCGGCCATCCGGACCTCCCCGGCCCATATGCCCCGACCCGGAGAATCGCCGAAGCCGCGCTGGTCATAGGCATAGGTGGCGATGCCGTGCTCGGCCCACCAAGGCCCCGCCAGCCTGAAAGCGGCGGCGTGGTCGTTCATCCCGTGCAGGCCGATGACGATGGCCCGGGGCTCCGCCGGCCCCCAGCGCAGATAGGGCAACCGCCCCCCGTCATCGACCACGAAGGCGCCCGGCTCGATGCGCGGGCCTGTGAAGCCAGCGGGCAGCGTCAGCGGAGGCTGCACATAGGGCGTGGCGCAGGCGGCGAGGCCCAGCAGCATCACGGACAGGACCAGGGCGCGGATCATGATCCCAGAATGCCGCGAACCCTCTGGCGAAGATACGGCACGACCTCATCCTCGAACCAAGGATTGCGCCTCAGCCAGGCGGAGTTCCGCCACGACGGATGCGGCATGGGCAGTATGGTCGGCGCATACTCGCGCCAGGCCTGGACCGTGTCGGTCATGTTCGCCCTGGCCCGGTCGCCCAGCGCCCAGACCTGGGAATAGCCGCCCACCAACAGGGTCAGCTCCATCCGCGGCAACGCCTCCAGCAATCGAGGCCGCCACAGGGTCGCGCACCGCTTCGGCGGCGGATAGTCCCCGCCGCTTCTTCCATTTTTCTGGGGCGCCGTGCCCGGATAGCAGAAGGCCTGGGCCGCAACCCCGATACGGTGATCGGCGTAGAAGGTCTCGAAATCGACCCCCATCCAGTCGCGCAGCCGGTCGCCGGACGGATCGGTGAACGGCATCCCGCTCTCATGAACCCGCCGCCCCGGCGCCTGGCCGCAGATCAGCAGACGGGTCTCGGGAAAGACGCGGACCACCGGGCGCGGTTCGTGCGGCAGTTCGCCGAGACAGGCCCGGCAGGCGCGGATCTCCGAAAGGACGTCTTCGAGGTCAGGCGAAGTCGTCATCGACCTCGGGCTTGGGCGGCAGGGCGGCCAGGGCCGCTGCGGTTTCCGCCTCGGTCGGCAGGCGCAGGCGGGTCACGCCACGGAAATTGGTCGGATCGACGACCTTGCCCTTCTTGGTGATGGTCAGCTTGCCCTGACGCATCAGGCCCAGCGCGGTGGCGCGAACCTTGGGCAGAACGCGCTGCCACTGTTCGGTCTGGATGTGTTTGGCCACGTCCGCCGGCTCGACGGATTTGCCGCCGACGCCCTTGGGGTCCGCTTTCGCCAGGGTTTCGAAAATTGCCGCTTCGATTGGATCGCTCATGGGGCCTATATGCTGCACTGCGAGAACGAAAAGAAGGCACGACAGTATGGTCGAGAAGATCACGGTCACCGAGGGCGAATTCACCGGCTGGCAGACATATGATCTGCACGGCACCTTCGATCAGGTCGTGGGCCCGTTTTATTTCAAGCCGGACGCCGACGGCCGCATGCGTTGCGCCTTCCGCGCCGAGCCCAAGCACATGAACGCGGGCCACCGGATGCACGGCGGCTGCCTGATGACCTTCGCCGACATCGCCTTGTTCCAGACGGCCTATCAGGAGATGGAGGGCAAGAACGGCGTGACCGTGCAGCTCGATTCCACCCTGATCGACGGCGCATACGTCGGCGAACTGGTCGAGGCGACGGGCGAGGTGGTGCGCGCGGGCGGGTCGCTGATCTTCGTGCGCGGCCAGATCTCGACCGGCGAGCGCACTCTGATGACCTACAGCGGCATCATCCGAAAGTTCACGCCCCGGACCTGAATTCGAACCGGTTCTCCGCCTCCCACGGCCCGCCGCGATAGCGCCAGAGCAACAGCGCCTCCGCCCTGGCCGTCCACGGCGTGAAGTCGACAGCCAGGCGGTCGTGCAGCGCCAGGGCCTCGCCCGGTTCAACCTTGTTCTGGATCGTTACGTGGGGCCGAAAGCCCTGCCGATCCTGAGGCGTGAGCGCATCGGCGAAGCGCGCCGCCAGCCGCGCCCTGACGGAGGCCAGATCGGCGCTTTCCAACGCCAGGGCGACGCCCCGCCCCAGCTTTCGCAGACCTGTGACGTGGATGTCGAAGGGCGCTATCGCACCGGCCGCCGCAAGAACCGCCGCCGCGACCTCCGCCAGACGATCGCCCGGCAGATGATGGAACAGCGTCAGATGCGCCGGAATGCGGTTGAAGGCAGCCGGGAAATGGGTCCGTCGCAGGCCGTCGAAGCGCGCGAATGACGCGCCGTCGAACCCGAGACTGAGGATCAGAGGATCGGCGTCGCCGGTCACACCCCGACCTTGGCCGCCGGACGCGCGCGGCAGTCGTCGAGCCAGCGGGCGAGGTGGGTGAATTCCTCGGGCGGCCGGTATTTGACCATACGCGCGAAGTCCAGCCCGACGGCGGCGACGATGTCGGCGATGGTGAACCTGTCCACGGCGATGAACTCATGGTCGGCCAGGCGCCGGTCCAGGGTGCGCATGAAGCGTTCGGCGGCGACGCGGTTGTAGTCAGCGACCTGGGGCTGTTGCGCAGACTCCAGCGCGGCTAGCGCCGGATGGGTCAGGCGCACGTTCAGCATGATCGGATTGGCGAGGTAGAACTCGCACCGGCGGGTCCACATCTCGACGATGGCCTGTTCACGCGCGTCGACGCCGAACAGGTTCGGCTCCGGATACATCGATTCCAGATAGCGACCGATGGCGACCGATTCCGAGATGGTCGTGCCGTCGTCCAGCTCGAGCGCCGGCACGTGGGGAACGCCGACCCTGGCCCGGTATTCCGGCGTCTTGTGCTCGCCCGACATGATGTCGATGGGCACGATTTCGACGTCCTCGATGCCCTTCTCGGCCATCACCCAGCGGACGCGCCGGGGATTGGGCGCGCGGTGGCTGTCGTAGAGTCTCATTGCTGTCGTCTCCGGTTCAGCGGAATATGGAGCCCGGCATCGCGCCGACAACCGCCGCCGCCATCAGGGTCGCCAGGAAACCGGCGAACAGCGCTTTCCAAACCATGCCGAGCACCTCTTCGCGGCGTTCGGGGATCAGGACCGACAGGCCTGTGACCGTGATCCCGACCGATCCGATGTTGGCGAAGCCGCACAGGGCGTAGGTCAGCAGCATGCGGGTGCGCTCGCTCATCTCGCCGGCCGGGACCTCGCCCAGGCGGATGAAGGCGACGAACTCGGTCAGGGTCAGTTTGACGCCGAGCAGCCAGCCTGCACGGCCCGCGTCGGACCATTCGACGCCGATCAGCCAGGCCAGGGGCATGAAGATCCAGCCCAGCAGACGCTCCACCGTCACCGGCGCGTCGAACAGCCAGAAGCCACCGATCATGATGTTGACCAGGGCGACCAGGGCCACGAACACGATCAGCACGGCGGAGATGTTAAGCACCACCATCAGGCCGTCGGCCGTGCCCTTCACGATCGCGTCGATAGCCGAGTCGTACTTCAGGGCCGAATCGTAGTCCGCAACCGCCCCACCCTCACCCGGCTTCTCGGGAATGATGATGCGGGCCAGCAGCACGCCCGCAGGCGCCGAGACGATCGAGGCGACCAGGACGTGGCCGGCGGCATTGGGCAGGGTCGCCGACAGGATAGTGGCGTAGGCGACCATGGTCGAGCCGGCGACCGTGGCCAGACCCACGACCATCATGAGGAAGATCTCGGAGCGGGTCAGCTTGTCGAGGTAGGCGCGGATGACGATCGGGCTCTCGATCATGCCGAGGAAGATATTGGCCGCGACCGCCAGGGCCGAGGCGCCGCCCAGCCCCATCGTCTTCTGGAACAGGATGCCGAAGCCGTGCGTCAGCCACTTGAGTATTTTCCAGTGCCAAAGCAACGCCGACAGGGCCGAGATCACCAGGATCATCGGCAGGACGTTGAAGGCGAAGGTGAACAGGCCGCCCGCGTTGGTGACGGCATAGGGCTGGTCTCCGCCGGCGAGGTAGCCGAACACGAACTTGGCCCCCTCGGTCGTGGCGTGTGACAGACCGTCGACAGCGCCGGTGATCGCGGCGAGCACCGTCTGAGAGCCCGGAATGGCGAACAGGGCCAGCACGAGCAACGCCTGCACCCCGATGGCGCCCAGCGTCAGCCGCCAGGGAAAGGCGCGCTTGTTTTCGGACAGCCCCCAGCAAGCGCCGACAATGACGACGAGCCCGAGAAGGCTCTGAAGGTTCAGCAGGCTGAACATGTGATGGTTTCCCCGACGCGACACCCCTTCCTGTCGAAAGGGGAGCGTCGAGACAAGCGTCGCGTGGCGATCAGGGTCGCCACACCTCCACGGAATCACCACCGAACACGACATGGCGGCGGCCTTCGGGGGCAAAGAGGCCGTAGATCATGTCGAGATCAGGCGCGCTGACGGCGTCGAGCGCGGCCTGGTGTTCCGCTGACAGGGCGAGCCCCAGGGCGGATGCGTTGTCGGTCACCTGGGCCGTCCGGCTGACCCCCATCAGGGTCGAGGCGACGCCCCGACGGCCGATGACCCAGGCCAGGGCGATCTGCGCCGGCGTGTGCCCGGCCTCGACCGCGACCCGCGTCAGCACATTGACGATGGCCCAGTTTCGCTCGGTGAACAGGCTGTCGCCGAACGGGTTGGCGCCGTTCAGACGGTCGGAACCGTCGCCGCGCGTTTCGCCCTCGCCGGCCGCCCCGCGAGGAAGTCCTCCCTGTCGCGACGGCGCGGCCTCGACGCTGGCGCGATCGTACTTGCCGGTCAGAAGGCCGTAGGCCAGCGGGCTCCACGGCACCATGCCGAGCCCGAATTCGGCCGCGACAGGCAGGTGCTCCGCCTCGATGTTACGGTTCGCGAGGGAGTAGAAATATTGCAGCGCGATGGGGCCAGGCCTGCTGGTCGCGCGCGCCAGGGTCGAAATGGTCGCGACGTACCAGGCCGGCGTATTGGACATGCCCCAGTAGCGGATCTTACCGGAGCGGACGAAGCCCGTCATCGTCTCCAACAGTTCGTCGGGCGGGGTGACGCCGTCCCAGACGTGGATCCAGTAAAGGTCGATATAGTCCGTCCCCAGCCGACGGAGCGATCCTTCCAGAGACTCTGTCAGATGCTTGGCGCCATTGCCGCCCGACGCCTGGCCTTTCCCGGTCGCGAACCCCGCCTTGGTCGACAGCACGATCTGCGACCTGAGCCCACCATCTGCGATGAACCGCCCGACCATCTCTTCGCCGAGGCCACCCGAATAGACATCGGCCGTGTCGACAAAGTTGCCGCCAGCCTCGACATAGGTGTCGAATATGGCGCGCGCCTCGAGCTCCGCCGCGCCCCAGCGCGCCGCACCGAAGGTCATGGTCCCAAGCGCCAGCGGGCTAACGACCAGGCCGGACCGACCAAGCGTGCGATAGTTGGAAAGTGACATCAGAGATTTCCTAGCGACTGCTACGGAATCCCTAACGATCTTGCTCCGCCCCGTCAAATGTTTCATAGTGACCGCTATGGCAAGTGCCGCAGTCGTCTCTGAAAAGCGCCCAGGCCGCCCACTGTCGTTCGATCGGGATGCGGCCCTCGAGCAGGCGATGCTGCTGTTCTGGCGGCACGGGTATGAGGCGACATCGCTGAGCGATCTGACGACCGCCATGGGGGTCACGCCGCCCAGCATCTACGCGGCCTTCGGCAACAAGAAGCGACTGTTTCTGGAAGCGGTCGAGCTGTACCTAGCCCCGCCGTCGGCGCCTGCGGACATCATCGACCAGGCCGCGTCTGCGCGGGAGGCTGCCTCTGCCCTGATGTCAGGCGCGGCTCACGCCTTCACCAACCCCGAGACGCCGCCCGGCTGTATGCTGGCGACGTCCGCAATCAGCGTCTCGGCCGCCGCCGCCGACGTTCAATCTGCCCTCTCCGACATCCGGAACGCAGTCGAGGCGCATCTCAGGCGCCGCATCGAACAGGGGATGGCTGACGGCGAACTGCCGGTCGACACCGACGCGGACGCCCTCGCCGGCCATACGACCGCAGTCATCCAGGGCATCTCGACGCTGGCGCGAGACGGAGCCACGCGCGACAAGCTGCTGCGCGTGGTCCAGACGGCTATGCGGGTCTGGGACTGAGCCTTAGGCCTGCCGGCGAACCAGCTTACCGTAGTCGTCCATCAGGGTCAGCGACAGGTCGCCCGGCGTGAAGGTGTAGTCGCCGATCGACTGGACCGGGGTGACCTCGGCGGCCGAACCGGTCAGGAAGCACTCGGAGAAGGTGGAGAGTTCTTCCGGGCGGATGTGGCGCACCACGACCTCGATGCCCTTGGCCTTGGCGATGTCGATGACCGTCTGACGGGTGATGCCGTTCAGGATGTGGGTCACGTCGGGGGTATGGATCACGCCGTCCTGGATGAAGAAGACGTTGGCGCCAGTCGCCTCGGCGACATAGCCGCGCCAGTCCAGCATCATGGCGTCCGCGAAACCGCGCTTCTCGGCCGCGTTCTTGGACATGGTGCAGATCATGTAGAGGCCGGCGGCCTTGGCCGTCGTCGGGGCGGTCAGCGGGTCGGGGCGGCGCCACTTGGCCCACTCCAGCTTGATGCCCTTCTTCTTGACCTCGGGGTCGAAATAGCTGGGCCAGTCCCACACGGCGATGGCGACGTGGGCCTTGTTGTTCAGAGCCGAGACACTGACCTGTTCCGGGCCGAGGAAGGCGACGGGACGGATGTAGGCGTCCTCCATCCCCATCTTCGCGCAGGTTTCCTTGCACGCCTGATCGATTTCCGCGACGCTATAGGGCAGTTCGAAATCCAGCAGGTTCGCCGACCGGGCCAGGCGCTCGGAATGCTCTGTCAGCTTGAAGATTTCGCCGCCATACATACGCTCACCCTCGAACACCGACGAGCCGTAGTGAAGGGCATGGGTCAAAACGTGCGTTTTCGCTTCCCGCCAGGGAATGAATTCGCCATTCATCCAGATCCAGCCGTCACGATCGTCGAAAGGAACCAAGGCCATTGAACAACGTCTCCTGCGCAGATTTGCCGGTTAGAACGCCCGAAGCGCTCAAGGTCAACGCCATGCGCGCGGGAATGTTCGCATGAGCAGCAGCCGCTCAGGGCCTGTGGCCGGCGCCGGCGTGGGTCGCCACCTGCTGATCGTCGATGACGACGACCGGATTCGCGAGCTCCTGAAGGAGTATCTGGCGCGCGAGGGCTATCGCGTGACCGGGGCCGCCCACGCCGCCGCGGCGCGTCGCCTGATGGAGCTGATCGAGTTCGATCTGGTCGTGCTCGACGTGATGATGCCGGGCGAAAGCGGGCTGGAGCTGACGACCTGGGTTCGATCCAAGGCCCAGTTGTCGAAGACGCCTGTTCTGCTGCTGACGGCGCGGGGCGAGGCGTCGGACCGGATCGACGGCCTGTCGCGCGGCGCCGACGACTATATGTCCAAGCCCTTCGATCCCAAGGAGCTGTCGCTGCGGATCGACGCGATACTGAGGCGGACGGGCGTGAAGCCGATCATGCCGCGCGAAATCAAGTTGGGCACCGCGATGTTCGACCTGGAACGGCTGGAGTTGACCCGCGACGGCTCGCCGATGCGGCTGACCGAGGCCGAGGCCCAGTTGCTGAAGACGCTGGCGCTGCACGCCCATGCGCCGGTCGAGCGGATGGATCTGTCGCCGGACACGGCCGACATCACCGGCCGCGCAGTCGACGTGCAGGTGACGCGGCTGAGGCGCAAGCTGGAAGCCGATCCGAAGAACCCGCGCTACCTCCAGACCGTGCGCGGCATCGGATACATGCTGGCGCCCGACTGACATGCGGCTGCTGCCCTTCCCCGTCCTGGCGCGGTTTCTGAAGCGGCAGCTGCCGACGTCGTTGTGGGGGCGGTCGCTGCTGATCATCGTCCTGCCGATCATGATCATGCAGGGGGCGGTGACATGGGCCTTCTTCGACATGCACTGGCAGACGGTGACGGCGCGCCTGTCCGAGGGGCTGGCCGGGGACGTGGCCTGGGCGGCCGAGAGCTATCGCGATGAGCCCACCGCGGCCAACCTGGCCGTGATCGCCGACCGGGGTGAACGATCGATGCAGCTGTCGATCGCGCTGCGGCCCGGAGCGACCTTGCCCGCAGAACAACGACGCGGGCCGATCGGGGTGGTCGACCGGACGCTGGAGGCGGCGCTGGCGGCGCGGCTGGACCAGGCCTTCTGGTTCGATACGACACGCTATCCGGCCTATGTCGACATCCAGGTGCAGCAGCGCGACGGGGTGCTGCGGATCATCGCGCCGCGCGAGCGGGCCGTAGCGACCCAGGCGCATATCTTCGTGCTGTGGCTGATGCTGGCGACGGTCCTTCTGATGAGCGTCGCCATCCTGTTCATCCGCAATCAGGTCCGCGCCATCGAGCGGCTGGCGGAGGCGGCGGAAGCCTTCGGACGGGGCGAGACGTCGCAGGCGTTCAAGCCGCACGGGGCGCGCGAGGTGCGTCAGGCGGCGGTCGCCTTCCTGGCCATGCGCGACCGGATCCAGCGGCACATCGAACAACGGACAGCGCTGCTGGCCTCGGTCAGCCACGACCTGCGCACGCCCCTGACCCGGCTGCGTCTTGAGCTCGCCCTGGCCCCGCAGTTCAAGCGTCAGAGCGCCATGAAGGGCGACCTCGACGAGATGGAGCATATGATCGACGAATACCTGGCCTTCGCGAAGGGCGAGGCCGGCGAGGCGCCGCAGCCGGTCGATGTCTCCGCCCTGCTGAAGGCGGCCGGCGAGGATGTGAAACGGGCGGGCGCAGAGGTCGAGATCGCCGCGCCGGCCGACCTGACCGCCTCCTTGCGCCCTTTGGCCTTCAAGCGGGCCCTTACCAATCTGGCGGGCAATGCGGCGTCTCACGGGGAGCATGTGCGACTGTCGGCGCGGGCCCTGCCTTCAGGCGGTCTGGAGATTTCCGTCGAGGACGACGGGCCCGGCATCCCTGACGAGATGCACGAAGAGGCCTTCCGGCCGTTCAGCCGGCTGGACGAGAGCCGGAACCAGAACCGCAAGGGCGTCGGGCTGGGCCTGGCCATCGCGCGGGACGTGGCCCGCGGGCATGGCGGGGACATCACTCTGGCGCGCAGCGACCTCGGGGGCCTGAGGGCGCTGATCCGCCTGCCGGGTTGAGGCGCACGAAGGCGTTCCGAACGTGGCGGCGTCATCCTTCTGTGGGCGTCCCTGCGAGGATTGCGGAGACGACCCGCGCGGCCCATCTTCCCTGTGACAGGGATTTTCCGGAGATCGTCATGCGCAGCTTCGCCTTCCTCGCCCCCCTCACCCTCATAGCGGCCCTCGCGACGCCCGCCTTCGCCCAGACGCCGCAGGTCAATGTGACCGTGGGCGGCGACCTGACGGAAGACGTCGAGGACCTCGGCCAGCGCGATGTGGATCGCCAGCTGGAGCGGCTGCAGACCGTCATCGAACGTCGCCTGGCCCGCGACGGTGCTCTGGAAGGCTCCCAGATCAATCTTGTCCTCACCGACCTGAAGCCCAACCGCCCGACCTGGGAGCAGGCCGCCGAAACGCCCGGCCTGTCGATCATCGACAGCTTCTCCATCGGGGGGGCGACGATCGAGGGCGAGGTGATCACCGCCGACGGCCAGCGTCTGCCAGTGCGCTATTCGTTCTATTCGAGTTCGATCGCCGAGGTGCGCGGCTACAGCACCTGGCAGGACGCTGAACAGACCTATGCCCGGCTGGCCAGCAACCTCGTCTCAGGCCGGCTGGTCTCCCGCTAGGGCTTTCGCGCGTGCCACGGCGGCCTGCACAGCCGCACGGCCCGCGGCTTCCAGATCGGCGTCCTGGAGCGCATCCAGACCCGCGCGCGTCGTGCCGCCTGGCGAGGCGATGCGCGCGATGAGTTCGTCCAGACTGGCGTCAGTGCCCGCACCTGAGCCGGCCGAGCGCAAGGCGCCGCGCGTCAACCGCTTTGCGGCCTCAGGCGTCAGGCCCGCCTCGACACCCGCCGCCGCGAGCGCCTGCGCCAGGGCGTAGAAGAAGGCTGGAGCCGATCCGGCCACGGCCGTGGCGGCGTCGATCAACGCCTCCTCGTCCAGATCGACCGTGTCCGCGACGGCGTCGAAGAGTGTGTGGGCCAGCGCCCGCGCGGCAGGGGCTTCAGACCAGATCGCCGCGACGCCCTGGCCTTGTGCTACCGCAGTCGTGGGCATGACCCGGGCGATGGCCCGGCCAGGCAGGGTGGCGGACAGGTCGGCCTCGCGGACACCGGCCATGACGGAGATGACGACAGCATCGACCGGCAGGGTGGTCAGCAGCGGGGCTACCGCTTCGCGCCAGGCGGCGGGCTTCACGGCGATGAGCAGCGCCCTGGTGTCCGACGGGCAGACCGGTGGAACGGCGCGGGTCAGGATCGTGAGATCGGAAACCGTCCCGGTCAGCCGCCAGCCTTCGGCGATGGCGGAGCCAAGGCGGCCGTGGCCGAGGAGGACGACCGTCATCGCGCGGCCTAGGCCGTGCCGACGGTCTCGAACAGGCAGCTGTCGATCGCGTCCTGGGGCTTCTTGTTACCGCGGATCATGAAGTCGAAGGCGGGATAGTATCGGTCGGCGGCCTCGACGGCGGCGTCGATCATCGAGGCGGCCTGGGCCAAGGTCGGACGCTCGCCGTGCGGCAGGGCCAGGGAGTGTCGGAAGACGATCTCGCCGTCCTCGGACCAGACCTCGAAATGGCCCATCCAGGTGCGCTGGTTGACCATGGAGACCAGCTCGTAGGCGGCGTTACGGCGGCTCTTGGTCGCACGCAGATCAAGCGCGCAGCACAGTTGCAGGCAGTCGCCTTCGGGGCGCCAGGCGAACCAGAGTTCGTAGTCCTTCCAGTCACCGGCCAGGGCGAAGGCCAGATCGCCGTCGTCCGTCCGGTCGAACGGAAGGTTCTCGGCGTTCAGCACATGCTCGACCACGTCCAGCGGATCGTAGGGGACGTCGACCTCTTGGGGTCCGGCAGCATCCATCAGGTGAACTCGATCTCGCGGGAGGGGCGGCGGCGACTCAGGCCGCCTTGAAAAGACGGTAGGCGTGTTCGGAGATTCGTCTCAACCGGCTGCGTCCGGCAGACGAGTTCCATCTGTGGGCGTTCCCTTTTGAGGCTTGTTGGACTTGGCGGCGGCCGCCTTCTGGAGTTCGGCGACCTCGGCGCGCAGGGCGGTGACTTGGGCCTTCAGAACATCGAACTCGTCGCGGCGGACGAGATCCATCTCTGCGACGACGCGGTCGGACTGGGCGCGGAAGGCGGCCTTGGCCTCTTCGCCGGCGGCCTGGGCCAGGCCCATGGCGCTGGTCGACATCTTGGCCAGTTCGTCGAGAATCGGATTGCGGGTCTGCATGATGGTCTCCGGCCCGCGAGCGGCGAGCGTCGTTAAGGGAGGGTTGCCTGATATGGTGAACGAAACCTTTCCAGACACCCCCTGCTCGCCCGCAATCGGGGCTGAAACGTGTCACGCTCGCGTGTGCCCGCGACGCTTGCTAAAGGCGGAGCGAACCGACGCAGGAGCCTCGCTTGACCTTTCCCGAGTTCGATCCGGTCCTGATCCATCTGGGCCCGTTGCCGATCCGTTGGTACGCCCTGGCCTATGTCGCCGGCATCGTGCTGGGCTGGATCTATGCCGCGCGGATCCTCAAGACCGACCGGGTCTGGGCGCCCGGCAAACCACCGCTGGCGGGACCGCAGCTGGACGACCTGATCCTTTGGATCACGCTCGGCATCATCCTGGGCGGCCGATTCGGCTATGCGCTGTTCTACAAGCCGATCATGTTCGCCCAGCTGTTCACGGGGTCGAGCCTCGGCGAACGGTTTGAACTGTTCCAGCTGTGGACGGGCGGGATGTCGTTCCACGGCGGCATGCTGGGCTGCACCCTTGCGGTCCTGATCTATGCCTGGCGGACGAAGTCCAATGCGCTGAGCATCGGCGACATGGCCCTGGCGGCTGCGCCGATCGGCCTGTTCTTCGGGCGGGTAGCGAACTTCATCAATGGCGAGCTTTGGGGGCGCCCGACCGATGCGGCCTGGGCCATTAATTTCTGCAACAACCGCGCTCGCGAGATGTATGGCCAGACCTGCGAGGTCATGACGCAAACCGGGCTGATCGTCGGTCCCGGCGACGTGGCCCGGCACCCGAGCCAGCTTTACGAGGCGGGCCTGGAGGGATTGCTGCTGTTCATCGTGCTGGGGTTGGCGGTCTGGAAATGGAAGCTGCTGGCCAAGCCGGGCTATGTCACGGGCCTGTTCCTGGTCGGATACGGCCTCTCGCGGGCGCTGCTGGAGACGGTACGACAGCCGGACGCGGGCATGGAGAACTTCCCGCTGGGCCTGACCATGGGGATGATGCTGTCGATCCCGATGATCCTTGTCGGGGCCTGGTTGATCCACCGGGCGTGGAAACGTCCGCCGGTCGCCGCCGTCTGATGTCCTTGAAGGATCGACTGGCGCGGGAGATCGCCCTGACCGGGCCGATGACGGTGGCCGACTATGTCACCCGCTGCCTGCACGATCCGAAGGACGGCTACTACGCGACCCGACCCGCGCTGGGCGAAGGCGGGGACTTCATCACCGCGCCGCTGGTCAGCCAGATGTTCGGGGAGCTGATCGGTCTGTGGGCGGTCGAGACCTGGCACAGGTTGGGCGCGCCCGAGCGATTCAGGATGGTCGAGATCGGCCCCGGCGACGGGACCCTGATGGACGATGCCCTGAGGGCCGCGCGGGTCGCGCCGGGGTTCCTGGAGGCCTGCGACCTGATCCTGATCGAGCCGTCAGGACCGCTGCGGGAGGCCCAGTCGCGCAGGCTGGCGCAGGCGGATGTGTCGCCCCGATGGGTCCGTTCGCTGAACCAGATCGACACCGACGCGCCGGTGATCCTGATCGCCAACGAGGTGCTGGACTGTCTGCCCGCCCGCCAGTTCGTCCAGACCGACGGCGGCTGGGCCGAACGACGGGTGGGGGTCACCGATGACGGCGGACTGACCTTCGGCCTGGTGGGGATCACCGGGGCGTTCGAGCGGCCCGCGTTCGAGGTCGAGCCGGGCCAGGTGGTCGAGGTGTCGGACCAGCAGGCCGCGTTCGGGCGGGATCTGGGCGCCCTGCTGCACCAGACGTCGGGGGCGGCCCTGCTGATCGACTATGGGCGGGATCGGCCGGGCGTCGGCGACACGCTGCAGGGCTTGCGGCGGCACGCCAAGGTCGATGTGCTGGCGGCGCCGGGCGAGGCGGACCTGACACAGTGGGCCGACTTCCCGGCGGTGCAGGAGGCGGCGATCCGCACCGGGGCCGACGTCACGGGCTGCGTCGGCCAGGGGGAGTTCCTGAGGCGGCTGGGGATCGAGGCGCGGGCCGCACGGCTGTCCTCAGGCAGGCCCGAGGCCGGACCGGTCATCGCCCGCCAGCTGGCGCGCCTGACCGCGTCGGACCAGATGGGCGAGCTTTTCAAGGCGGCGGCGATCTTCTCGCCCCGCAGCCTGGCCGTCCCGGGATTCGAACAATGACAGAGGCGACGCCGATCACCCATCCGCTGCTGGAGAAGGCGGGTATTCGCCACGGCTTCTTCACGCGGCGCGGCGGGGTTTCGACCGGGCTCTATGAGGGGCTGAACACCGGGATTGGCTCGGCGGACGACCCGGAGGCCGTGGCCGAGAACCGGCGACGGGTGGCGGCGGCGCTGGGCGGGAGACCGGAAGATCTGGCGGCCTGCTACCAGATCCATTCCAGCCTGACGCGGGTGGCGACGGGACCCTGGGCCGGCGACCGGCCGGAGGGCGACGCCGTGGTCTCCGCGACGATCGGGGTGATACCAGCGGTGCTGACGGCGGACTGCGCGCCCGTCCTGCTGGCCGATGCCGAGGCGCGGGTCGTGGGCGCGGTCCATGCCGGCTGGAAGGGGGCGCTGGGCGGGGTCGTGCACTCCGCCGTGACGGCGATGGAGTCGCTGGGCGCGCGGCCGGACCGGATCGTCGCGGTGGTCGGGCCTTGTATCGCCCAAGCGAGCTATGAGGTCGGAGCCGACTTTCAGGAGCGGTTCGATCACCACGACCCGGGCGCGGGCCGGTTCTTCACCGAGGGCGCGACGGCCGACAAGCGGATGTTCGATCTGCCCGGCTTCGTCCTGTGGCGGCTGGAACAGGCGGGGGTCGGCGAGGCGGCCTGGACCGGGTACGACACCTGCGTCGACGCGGCGGCCTTCTATTCGAACCGGCGGGCGTTCCAGCGGCGCGAGCCGGACTTCGGGCGGCTGATGTCGGCGATCACCCTGGTCTGAGGACCACCCGCGTTTGCACAGTGCAATGTGGAAACGCCCGTAAGCGTCTGATTTCTTTGAATTGCACTTTGTGGACTCTGTTTTTCAGAGTCCAATCCGGACGAAGTGACTGGCGGGCCTTAGCCCTCCGCGTCGTCCTCGGCGGCCTCGCTCTGGAAATAGGGTTCGACTGTGCCCTGCAGCTTGACGGTCAGGGCGTTGCCCTTGCGGTCGACGGCCTTGCCGACGGCGAGGCGGACCCAGCCTTCGGAGACGCAGTATTCGTCGACGTTGGTCTTTTCCTCGCCCTTGAACTTGATGCCCACGCCGCGCTGAAGCACGTCGGCGTCGTAGTATTTGTTGTTCGGGTTGACCGAGAGGCGGTCGGGGGGCGTGTCGGACATCTGGAAGCCTCGGCGAAGTTCTGGGGGCGGTGCATAGCCGCCCGCGCGGCTTCTGCCAACGGCGGAGGATCAGCCGAGGCCTGCGAAGCCTCGCCCGACGCTCCATCCGCCGTCGGCGGGCAGGACGACGCCGCTGACATAGCGGGCGTAGTCCGACGCCAGGAACAGGCAGACATCGGCGACGTCATCGACCGTGCCCAGCCGGTTGAGCGGCACGGCGCGGGCGGCGGCGGCCTTGGCCTCCGGCGTCGGGGCCAGGCGTTCCATGCCCTCGGTGCCGTCGATCGGTCCCGGAGACACCGAGTTCACCCGTACCCCCTCCCCGCCCCATTCGATGGCGAGGGTCTTGGTGATCATGTCCACGCCGGCCTTGGCGGCGCAGACGTGGACCTGCAGCGCCATGGGAATCCAGGCCTGGGGGGCGGTGATGTTGATGATGCTGGCGCCCGGTTTGGTCAGGTGTTCGTGGGCGGCGCGGAGCACATGGAAAGTGCCGAGGGTGTCGATGTCGGTGACGGTGCGGAAGCCGTTGGAGCTGAGGGCGGCGGCCGGGACCGGGAAGTTGCCCGCCGCGCCGGAGACCAGCACGTCGATCGTGCCGCGCTTGTCGCGGAAGTCGGCGATCGCGGCCTTCACGGCGTCGAAGTCGCGGACGTCGAGGCTGTAGCCGAGGGCGGGGTTCTGTCCGGAGAGTTGTTCGACGGCCGCATCGACCTTGTCCTGGCTGCGGCTGGCGACGCCGAGCTTCGCACCGGAGCGGGCGAAAGCCCTCGCGATGCCGAGATTGATACCGGACGTGCCGCCGAAGACCATCACGGTCTTGCCGGTGAAATCGAACGCCATGGAGCCCTCCCTGAGTTTGTTTCCGGCACCGTGCACCCCGGAGAAGGCCGGGGTCCAGATGCAAAGCACGGGCAGAAGGTCAGGGGACGCGGTGCGACATCCCGGAGATCAGCATCCGTGAAACGGACCCGGGGCTTCGCCGGGGGGCACGGAGGTGGGGATCACTGAACCGACTGGCGCGGCGCGGCCGGGTTGGCGGCGCCGGACGCGCCCGCGGACGGGGCGTAGGGCTGGGGCCCGGCCGGCGCGGGGGGGGTGGCGGCCGGCGTCGTCGCGCGCGGCGTCTGACGGGCCGGGGTGCGCGCCGGGGCCCGGGCCGGGGCGCGATTGACGGCGGGCTGGGCTGCGGGAGGCGTCGTCGCGGCGGGCGCGGTCGTCTGGGTCGGTGCTGGTGCGGCCGTGGTCGGCGCCGGGGTCGTCGCGGCAGTCTGGGTCGGAGTGACCGGCGCCGAAGCGGCGGCGGCGCGGGCGGCCAGTTGCTGGGCCTGGAAGCGGCGGGCCAGTTTCTCGGTCAGTTCGCGTGCGGCGGGGGCCGGCATCTGGGCCATGATGGCGGACAGGCCGCGAGGACGCATGGCGGCGGCGATCGGCAGCCGGACACTGTCGTCGAGGGTGGCGAAGACGGCGGCGGCCTCGCGCGGGCGCATGGCGGAATAGACGGCGACCAGACGGGCGGTCTCGGCGGCCTCGCGCTCGTCGACCTGACCCAGCAGGGCCTGGACCTCGGCCTTGATGGCGTTGAGGGCGGTGATCTTGGCGTCCAGCTTCTGCTCTGCGGCGACCATCAGCGGCAGGGTGGTGGCGAAGTCGGCGTCGCGGGCGTCCAGCTCGGTGCGACGGGCGCTGAGCGACTGGATGATGCGCAGCTCGGCCGGCGAGATACCGGCCTGTTGGGCCAGTTGCTCCGGGGTGAGGGCGCAGACGGCCGGGGGCGTGCGGGCGGCGGCGGGCGCGGCGACCGTTTCCGAGACGGCGGAGGTGGCTTCCTCGGCCCAGGCGCGCGCGCCCTGGAACAGGTCAGGCCCGGCGCCGACGGCGCGCACGGCCACGACCCCGCCGATGGCGACGGCGATCAGGGGCAGGAGGCGGGGCAGCTTGGCCATAAGGTCAGAAAATCCGGGAGTTTACGCGGCGAACAGGTCGTCGTCGGAGGCGAGGTTTACGCGCGCACGGTTGAGAGTTTGCTTCGCGGCTTGGTTAGCGGTCAGGGCGTGCAGGATGGCCTGGACATTGCCGGCGCCGGCCGCGGCGGGGACCGGAGCGGCCATGCCGTGGATGCGCTCGGCCAGGGCGGCCATGCGGAAGGCGCGGTCATCGGGGTCGGGCGCGGCCGCCGCGACAGGGGCCGGGCGCTCCGGGACGGGGGCAGCGGAAGGCGCTTCGAAGCGGGGCTCCTCGACACGCGCCGGGCGGACTTCACCTTGCGGGAGAGCTCCACGGACGCCCCGGGCGATCAGCTGTTCCAGCTCGGTCTTCAGGGTGCGGGCCTTGATGATGCGGTCGTGCAGCAGGTCGGCTTCCTCGCCGGAGGCGCGGAGTGAGCCGAGGGCGCTCTCGGCGCGGGCGCAGGCGGCGTTGAGTTCGGTCACCGCTCCGGCGAAGGCCAGCTGGCCGGCGCGGAGCTGGGTCAGCTTCTTCTCAAGACGGACGCCGTAGCCGAGGGCGGCCACGAGCAGCAGCATCAGAACTGCATCCAGGATCATGCCGGTCATGTCAGCGCCTTCCCTTGGTCAGGCTGTTAGCAGTCTCAACACTGATCGGCGCCTCGACCCGCACGGCGATATGCTGACCCTTGCGACCCATCTTGCCCGTCGTGACCGGGATGGTTCCGCAGCGGATCGAGACGTCTGAATCCGGCGTCGCGTTCAGCATGAAGGTGTCGCCGACCTTGAGTCCCAGGGCCATGGACAGCGGCACCTGCTGCTCGTCGAGGACGGCGCGGATCTCGGTGTCCGTGGTCCAGAGCTCGGTGGCGAGGTGGCCTTCCCAGATGTTATCGCGGCCGAACTTCTCGCCCATGAACTGCTGCAACAGCATCTTCCGGATGGGTTCGAGCGTGGCGTAGGGCAGCAACAGCTCGACCCGGCCGCCGCGGTCTTCCATGTCGATACGCAGCTTGACCAGGATGGCGGCGTTGGCCGGGCGGGCGATGGCGGCGAAGCGCGGGTTGGTCTCGAGCCGGTCCAGGTTGAAGTGGACGGGCGTCAGGGGCTCAAAGGCGGCCTGGGCGTCGGCCAGGATGACCTCGACCATTCGCTGGACCAGAACCCGCTCGATGGTGGTGTAGGGCCGGCCCTCGATGCGCAGGGCCGCGGTGCCGCGACGGCCGCCCAGCAGCACGTCGACGATCGAATAGATCAGGTTGGAATCGACCGTCAGCAGGCCGTAGTTGTCCAGCTCCTCGGCCCGGAACACCGCCAGGATCGCCGGAAGCGGGATCGAGTTCAGATAGTCGCCGAAGCGGATCGACGAGATGTTGTCGAGCGAGACCTCGACGTTGTCGGAGGTGAAGTTCCGGAGACTGGTCGTCATCAACCGCACCAGGCGGTCGAAGACGATCTCCAGCATCGGCAAACGCTCGTATGAGACGAGCGCGGAGTTGATGATGGCCCGGATGCCGGTCCGTTCGGAGTCGTCGCCGTCGCCGAGATCGAAGCCGAGAAGATTGTCGATCTCGTCCTGGTTCAGGACCCGTTCGGAGGCCGCGCTCGACCGTTCCTCACCGAAGGCGTCGGCGGCGGCGAACGGGTCGAGCTCGTCCGTATCGGCCATTACTGGACGAGCATTTCTTCGATCAGAACCGCGTCGACCTTGGCCGGGGCGGCGATGAGGTTCACGCGACGCAGGATCTCGGTGCGCAGCTGGTAGGCGCCGGCCGAGCCGGCGATGTCCTCGGGCCGGATCTCGCGCAGGAAGCTCTGGAACATGTCCTGCATGCGCGGCATCTGCTCCTGCAGGGAATAGGCGACGTCGGCGTCCTGCATCTCGAGCGTGAGGGCCAGTTTCATCACCGTGGGGCGGCCGTCCGGCGACTGGATGTTCACCACCATGTCCGGCAGGGTCAGGAAGGTGACGCCGTCCGGCCCCTCGCTGATCTTGCCCAGAGCTGGATCAGCCTCGCCATCGGCCGCGGCGCCGTGGCCTCCGCCCTCTTCCTTCTTCTCGCCGTGGCCGCCGCCCTTCTCCTCGCCATGATCGCCCTTGGCGGCTTCCTCGCCATGCTCGCCTTCTGCGGCGGCCGGCTTGGGCTGGAGCATGAAGAATGCCCCCGCCCCGCCGCCGCCCAGGACCAGCAGGGCCACGGGCGCGATGATGAACAGGAGCGGCAGCTTCTTTTTCGGCGGCGCGTCGCCGTCGACGTCGGCGCCATGCGCGACGGCCAGGTCGGTCGCGCCGTCCTTGGGCGCCTTGTCCTTCTTCTTGCCGAGTTTGATCATGCGGCGGTCGTCCCGGAAATTCCCAGTCACCCGGATGCGGCGTGTTTGGTTAACGCGAGGTGTAAATCCGGCAAGATTTGCCGGGCTGTCAGGGCCTGAAACCGGCCAGAACGCCCACCGCACGGGCGTTAACCCTGTTGGCACGGTCGTTGCGTGGGAGGGAGCGAAGGAGCTCTGGAGCCCACGTGGAAAACGCCGCCTATATCGGACTGTCCCGGCAGATGACGCTGCGTCGCGAACTCGACATCGCGGCCAACAACATCGCCAATGCGGACACCACCGGCTTCAAGGTCGAGCAACTGCTGCTGGGCACGGAGATCGGCGGACGGGCGCGGAACGACGCGATCCGCCCGAGCGCCAGCTTCGTGCTGGACAAGGGCGTCGGCCGCGATTTCTCGCAGGGCTCGCTGGAGCAGACCGGCCGGGACCTGGACTTCGCCATCGACGGCGAGGGCGTGTTCTTCAAGGTCCAGGACGGCGCCGCCGAGGCCTATACCCGCGACGGAGCCTTCACCATCAGCCCCGAGGGCGAGCTGGTCACCAAGGCCGGCCTGCCCGTGCTGGGCGACGGCGGCCCGATCGTCATCGACCCGGCCCAGGGCCCGATCACCGTCGCCGACGACGGCAACATCAGCCAGAACGGAATCGCCATCGGCCAGCTGGGCCTTGCCCGGTTCGACAACCTGGCGGTCCTGTCCAAGGAAGGCGACGGCCTGTACCGCAACGTCTCCAACGCTGCGCCCATCGACGCCGCCGGAGCGCAGGTGCGCCAGGGCATGCTTGAGGGATCCAACGTCAATCCCCTCGTTGAAATCACCAATCTGATCGAGATCAGCCGCGCCTACGAACGCGCGAGCAAGATGATCGAAAACGTCACCGAACTGTCCCGTCGCTCGGTCGAGCGGCTGGGCAAGGCGAGCTAAGGAACCTCTAGATGCGCGCTCTCAGAACCGCAGCCTCCGGCATGGCCGCCCAGCAGCTGAACGTGGAGGTCATCTCCAACAACATCGCGAACATGAACACCGTCGGCTACAAGCGCCAGCGGGCCGAGTTCCAGGACCTGATCTACCAGAACGTCGAACGGATGGGCGCACAGTCGTCCAGCCAGGGCACGGTCGTCCCGACCGGCATCCAGGTCGGCCTGGGCGTCAAGGCGGGCAGCGTCTACCGCATCACCGATCAGGGCACGCCGACCCAGACGGGCAGCGACTATGACGTCGCCATCGACGGCCAGGGCTATTTCCAGATCACCCTGCCCTCGGGTGAGATCGGCTACACCCGCGCCGGCAACTTCTCCCTGAGCGGCGAAGGCCAGCTGGTGACCGAGGACGGCTATGCGGTCGAGCCGGCCATCTCCATCCCGCAGGACGCGATCGACGTCATTATCTCCAAGACCGGGCAGGTGCAGGTGATCTCGGCCGGGTCACCGGAAGCGGCCGTCGTGGGCCAGCTGGAGATCGCCACCTTCTTCAACGAGGCGGGTCTGGAAGCCATCGGCGACAACCTGTTGCTCGAAACCGCCGCGTCTGGCCCGGCCACGACCGGCACCCCCGGCGAAACCGGCTTCGGCCAGCTGCTGCAGGGCTATACGGAGGCGTCGAACGTCGACGCCGTGACCGAGATCAGCTCCCTGATCATCGCCCAGCGCGCCTATGAGATGAACTCCAAGGTCATCACCACGGCCGACGAGATGATGAGCGTCTCGTCCCAGGTGAAGGGCTGATGACCCGGTTGCTGACATTGGTGGCGGCGCTGGCGCTTGCCGCCTCCCCCGCCCTCGCCGGACCGGTGACGCTGAAGGTCAATCCGGTCGACGACGACGGAAGCGTCACCCTGGGCGACATCTTCGACGGGGCCGGATCGGCCTCGGGCGTCGTGGTCGCCAGTCGCGCCGGGCCCTCGGTGGTGTTCGAGGCCGGCCAGCTTCAGGCCATCGCGTCGCGCGCCGGGCTGCAATGGGCCAATCCGCAGGGCCTGCGCCGTGTGGTCGTCCGTCATGCCGCGCTGGCGCCCGGCGGGGCCGTTTCGACGACCCGGAGCGTCACACCCGCCGTCGCCCAGCGTGGCGCAACGGTCGAAGTCCTGACCTACGCCCGCAATCTCGCCGCCGGAGACCTGGTCCAGCCCGAGGACGTCGTCTGGTCCACCGTTCAGGCGCATCTGGCGCAGGGCGGATCGCCCTCGGACGCCGAACAGGTCATCGGCCTGAGCGCCCGCCGGGCCCTGCGCGCCGGAGCCGTAGTGGGCCAGCGCGACCTGATCTCGCCGCGCGTCATCGCCCGCAACGACATGGTCGAGGTCGCCTATGTCGCCGGGGGCGTGATCCTGACCGTCACCGGCCGCGCGACGCGCGACGCCGCCGTCGGCGAGCCCGTGCCCGTTCTGAACACCACGTCCGGCCGCACCATCGACGCCATCGCCTCCGGTCCCGGTCAGGCTCGCGCCGGCGCCGGATCCCGCGCCACAGCCTCCAGCCCGTTCGCCCGCCAGGGAATGTAAGTCATGCGTAAGTCCGTCCTCGCCCTCTCGTTCGTCGCCCTGTCCCTCGGCGCCTGCTCTACCGCCATCGAGGCGGTGCGCGGGCCCGAACTGGCTCCCATCGGCTATCCGGCCCAGCTGGTTCCGGTCAGCCAGGCCTACCAAGCCGCGCCGGAGCCCCGCTCGGCCAGCGCCAACTCCCTGTGGCGGACGGGCGCGCGCGCCTTCTTCGGCGACCAGAGGGCGCGGAACATCGGCGACATCCTGACCGTCAGCATCGATATCGACGACCAGGCCCAGACCTCGAACACGACGAACCGCAGCCGCACCAACGACATCTCGGGCGGGGTGACCAACTTCTTCGGGCTGGAGAACAGCCTGGGCCGCGCCTTCCCCGGCGGCTTCGATCCCCAGAATCTGGTCGGGGTCGAGGGTTCGTCGAACGCCAACGGCACGGGCTCGGTCAGCCGGTCGGAACGGGTCAACCTGACCATCGCCGCCGTGGTCACCGACATCCTGTCGAACGGCAATCTGGTCATCCAGGGTCGGCAAGAAGTGCGCACCAACCGGGAGGTGCGCGAACTGACCGTCGCCGGCATCGTGCGGCCGGAAGACATCTCCTCGGCCAACACCATCGCCCACACCCAGATCGCCGAGGC
>NZ_JANODA010000080.1:0-76910 GCF_031412435.1 Brevundimonas sp. | reverse complement strand
GCGACCGCGGCCTGCCGAGCCGGCGGCGCGTCATAGATCGTGCCCGGCAGGCTGGCCTTGGGCGCGGTCCATTGCAGCGGGATCGGGGTCTGCGGCTGAAAGGGCTGGTAGGCGCGCGGTTCGGGGCCGCGCTCGATCCGCGGGGCGGGCGGCAGGCCACCGGCGCGGAACTGGCCAGCTAGGGCCATGGGCTCTGGACGGGTCGGTGAACGTGGGTCGACCTGCGCCGGCGGCGCGGCCTGGACCTTGCGCGACCAGGTGAGGGTGGGCCCCTCGTAGGTCGCGGCGATGGACGCCGCCGAAGCGGTCGGGGAGCGGTCGCCGTAGCGGTCGCCCGCCATCTGAGCGGCGGCGGGAGAGGCGCTTGCGAGCGCGACGAGGATGAGGCCCAGACGCATGGTGCGCCACGGTTAACCCGATCCCGCTTAACCCCCGACTAACAGCTAAGCCTAACGGCCTCGCCACCAGGTCAGGCCCGCACGCTCCGCCCGGTCGAGCAAGGCGTGCAGCACCGCGCCCAGGACGCCCAGGACGACGAGGGCCGCGAACATCCGGGCGGTCTGCAGGCGGTTGCCGGCTTCCAGGATGCGCCAGGCCAACCCCTGGGCGCCGCCGGACCCCGCCACGAACTCGGCCACCACCGCCCCGATCACCGCCTGGCCGGCCGCCACGCGATGGCCCTCCAGGAGATAGGGCACGGCCGAGGGAAGGCGCAGGCGCATCAGGCGTTGCGGCCGGGTGGCGCCGTAGAGGTCGAACAGCCGTTCCAGGTCAGGATCGGCGGACTTCAGGCCGGTGACCGCGCCCGAGAAGATCGGGAAGAAGGCGACCACGGCGGCCAGCGCCACGATGGCGCGCTCGGGGTTGTCGATCCCGGCCCAGATCACCACCAGCGGCGCGACGGCGACCACCGGGGTCACCTGCAGCACCACCGCGAGCGGCCGAACGGCGCGCTCCACCATCGGGCCAAGCGCCACGGTCAAGGCCAGGGCGCAGGCGAACAGGCTGGCGCTGACCAGGGCCAGCAGGGCCATGGACAGTGTATTCCAGGCCGACGCCAGAAGGGCGGGGAGGTCTGCCAGCAGGGCGGCCCAGATCGCGCTGGGAGCCGGCAGGAAATAGGCTGGGATGTCCTGGAGCCGGCAGGCCGCCTCCCAGCCCGCCAGCAGAACGGCGACCAGGGCGATCGGCGCCAGCAGATTCAGCAGGCGGTTCATGCCGGCTGCTCCATGCCGCGCGCGAGGCAGCCGGAAATGGTCTCGACGGCCTCCCGGAAGGCCGCCGTGGTGCGGAAGCCCTCCGGGCGCGGCGTGGGCCTCTCGACCCTCACCTCGCCGGCGACGGCGCCGGGACCACGGCTCAGGATCACCACGCGGCTGGCGACGTAGGCGGCTTCCTCGACATTGTGGGTCACGAAGACGATGGCCGGGCGCAGGCTGTCCCACAGCTTCAGAACGTCGTCGGCTAGCGCCCGGCGGGTGATCTCGTCCAGGGCGGCGAAGGGCTCGTCCAGCAGCAGAAGACGCGGTTCGGTCACCAGGGCGCGGGCGAGGGACACCCGCATCGCCATGCCGCCCGACAGCGTCGCGGGCCGCGCTTGTTCGGCGCCGGAGAGGCCCACGCGGGCGAGGGCGGCCACGGCGCGGGACCGGGCCTCGGCGCGGGGGGTTCCGGCGAGCTCCAGCGGCAGGGAGACATTGGCCACACTGGTCAGCCAGGGGGCCAGGGTGGGCGCCTGGAAGACCACGGCCGTTTCGCCGCGACCGGCGGCGCGCTGCACGGCGCCGCGCGTGGGATGCTCGAGGCCGGCCAGCAGGCGCAAGGCCGTCGACTTGCCGCATCCAGACGGCCCGACCAGGGCGACGATCTCACCGGCGCCGATGGAAAGTCCAACGGGTCCCAACACCCGCCCCCGGGCGCCGTACTCGACCTCGACGTCGACCAGACTTGCGACCGGGCTCACTTCGCCGCCGGCGTCACGAACTGCAGCGTGTAGGCCTTCTTGTAGTCCAGGGTCTTCGGATAGACGCCCTGCGACGAGGCCATCTCGAAGAATTGGGCCCAGCGGACGTCCGTCATGGCGCCGATGCCGCCCGTCATCGCGTCACCCGATTCCACGATGCCGTAGGACTTCAGCTTCCCGCGGGCCTGGTCCAACACGTCCTGCGTCATCTCCGGATTGTCCTTGCGGATCAGGGCGTCGGCGGCCGACGGGTCGCCGTTGAGATAGTCCTTCCATCCCTGGGCGGTAGCCTCGACGAAGGCCTTCACCGCCGCCGGATTCTTGGCGATCAGGCTATCGGGGACCAGGATCATGGTGGCATAGCCGGGGTAGCCCTCGTCGGCGAGCAGGAAGACATTGGGCTTGAAGCCGGCCGCCTTCTCGATGGTGTAGGGCTCGCTGGTGACATAGCCCTGCTGGGCCACGCGCTTGTCGGCCAGGAAGGGCGCGGAATTGAAGGTGTACTTGCGCACCTGATCGTCGGTGAAGCCGTACTTCGACTTCAGCCAAACCCAGAACGCCGTCACCGAGGCGTCCGAGAGCAGGATCGGGCGGCCCTTAAGATCGGCGATCGTCTCAATCCCCTGGCCGGGATGGGCGATCAAAACCTGGGGGTCCTTCTGCATGATCGCGGCGACGGCCTTAACCGGCACGCCTTCCTGGGCGAGATTCATGACGATGAAGCCGTTGGAGCCCATGCCGGCCTCGACCGCGCCGGACGCCAGGAGCTGAGGGACGTTCACGCCGGGCCCGCCCTGGACGATCTGCACGTCCAGTCCGCGCCTGGCGTACTCGCCCGAGGCCAGGGCCTGATAGAAGCCGCCGTGCTCGGCCTGGGCCCGCCAGTCGGTGGCGAAGCGGATGCGGACCCGGCCCTGATCGTCCACCGGCGCTTCAGAGCTGCCGCAGGACGCCAGACCCATTGCCGTGACGGCGACGCCGCCGGCGAGAAGGAGGCGGCGGCTGACGACGGAATGAGTCGTGCGACGGTGCATCGCGCCAAACTAGGGCCGTAGGGGATGCAAGGGAAGGGAAGCTGCGCCGGAGAACCGTGCGTCAGAATTGAGCGAGGGGACGTGAACCCGGTCGAACCGGTATTCACGTCCCCCCACCAAGTCCGGGTTGGGACTTGGCCATTGAGGTTTTGGACCCTGGCGTCAGCGCCGGCGGGCGAACCCGACGACGGTCGGCTGTATCCTTGCGGCTCCTGTCCGGTGGCGTTCCGTCCGGGCTTTTGACCCTCGCGTCGCCCATCGATCCCGGCCTGGTTCTCCGCGACTCTTCCCGCTGAAGCGTTCCGTGTCAGGAGCCTGGGCCCTGCCCGGTCTTTCCGCCGTCGCCCGAAAGCGCCTTTGGAACCCTTGGTCAGAGAGCCGGACCGACCCGCTTGAAATCCCGGTCTCCCCGGATTTCCGCGCCGCCGTGTCCCTCGGCCTGATCAAGCTCGCTCCAAATTCTGTTGTCGGCAACCGTCCAATTCGCACCCGCTGTGCAACATCCGACGGAGGCCAGTGGACAATGGCGTTAACCTCTGTGGACGGATCGAATTAGAACTGAAGTATCAGCGTTCTGGGTTTTCCACAGAAAGCGGTCGAGCTCAGCGTGGATCGAGGATTTGATACGTCAGATCCGTCGGAACAGCCCCGAACGCTGCTGGTCTAACCCGCGAGTGCTTCCCGTTTGGTTTCCAGTTCCAGCCATTCCTCCTCGGCCGAACTCAACTTCTCCTGCGCAGCCTCGAGAGCCTTCATGGTTGAGGCGAAGCCGGAGGGGTCGCGGGAGTAGAAGTTGACGTCGTCGAGCCGCTTCTGGTGGGCGGCGATGTCGGCAGGCAGGGTGTGGATGAGCGCGTCCAGTTCCTTGAGCCGGTGCTGGTCCTTGAAGGACAGCTTGCCCTTGGATGCGGGGGAGGGCGGTGGCGGCGCGACGACGGCGGCCGGTTTCGCCGCCGCAGCCTGGGCGGCGGTCTGCGGTTTCAGGAAGCCGGGGTTCTGGCGGATGAAGTCGCTCCAGCCGCCGGGGGTCTCGACGATGTCGCCGCGCCCGTTCATGCCGACTGTCGAGGTGGCCAGGCGGTCGACGAAATCGCGATCGTGGCTGACCAGGATCAGGGTGCCGTCGTACTGTTCCAGCAGCTCCTCGAGCTTGTCGAGGGTGTCCATGTCGAGGTCGTTGGTCGGTTCGTCCAGGACCAGCATGTTGGCGGGCTTGGCCAGGGCGATGGCCAGCAGCAGGCGGTTGCGCTCGCCGCCCGACAGGGTCGAGATGGGCTGGCGCAGCTGGGCGTCGGTGAACAGGAAGTCCTTGGCGTAGGCGGCCACGTGCTTGGACACGCCGCGCACGATGATCGAGTCGCCGCCGCCGGGCGTCAGGGCGTCCCACAGGGTCATCTCGGACTTCAGGCCGTCCCTGGACTGGTCGAGGTAGACGGTCTCCAGGCTGGCGCCGAGCTTGACCGTGCCTTCCGTAGGCTCCAGCTCCCCGAGCATGATCTTGACCAGGGTGGTCTTGCCCGCGCCATTGGGGCCGACGATCGCCAAGCGGTCGCCGCGGATGATGCGGCTGGTGAAGGGCTTGATGACCATGCGGTCGCCGAAGGATTTGGTGACGCCCTTGAGGTCGGCGACCAACTTGCCGGAGGTGCCGCCGGAATCGACGCCGAGCTGCATCTCGCGCGGCCGGTCCTTGGCCTGTTCGGCGCGTTCGGCGCGCAGGGCGTCCAGTGACCGGGCGCGGCCCTCGTTGCGGCTGCGGCGGGCGGTGATGGAGCTGTAGAAGGTCGCTGTCTCGCGCTCGATGGTCTTGGTCAGCTTCTGGAAGGCGAGAGCGTCCTCCTCCATCTGCTTGGCGGCCCATTCGTCGAAGGCGTCGAAACCCTTGTTCAGGGTGCGGACCTTGCGGCCCTCCAGCCAGTGGCAGGACTGGGTGACGCGATTCAGGAAGGCGCGATCGTGGGAGACGATCAGGGCGGCGCATTTGGCGTCGATGATCTCGTTCTCGAGAAGCTCGATCGCCATGATGTCCATGTGGTTCGTCGGCTCGTCCAGCAGCAGCAGGTCCGGCTCCTCGGCGAAGGCCTTGGCGAGGGCGGCGCGGCGGATCTCGCCGCCGGACAGGCCTTTGGTGGACTTGTTCGGATCCATGCCGAAGGTCTCGAGCCAGGCTTCCGCCGTCCAGTGTTCGGCACCGTTCGAGGTGGCGTAGTCCAGCAGGGTGTCGCCCGCGATTAGCGGCTCCTGCGGCACATAGGCGAACTTGACCGCACCCTGGATCGAACGCGTTCCGCTGTCCGGCTCGATCAGACCCATGACGACCTTCATCAGGGTGGACTTGCCGGCGCCGTTGCGGCCGACGAGGCAAGAGCGTGTTCGCGGCTCAATGGCCAGGTCGACGCCGTCGAACAGCGGCCGTGGGCCATCCTGAAGACGGACGTCTTTCAGGGCGACGAGAGGGGGTCTCGGAGACGAGCGGGGAGCCATGGGTGCTTTCGGACGCGGAGAGGCGTATGGGGAGCGGGTGGATGTAGAGCGTACGACCCCTGAACCCAAGCCCTTCTGGCAGACGAAGCGCCTGGACGAGATGACCCGCGAGGAGTGGGAGAGCCTGTGCGACGGGTGCGGCCTCTGTTGCCTGATCCGTTTCGAGGACGAGGACACCGGCGAGGTGTTCCCGACAAGGGTTCATTGCAAGCTGTTCGACAGCCAGCTGTGCAGCTGCACCGACTATGCGAACCGCAAGGAGCATGTGCCGGACTGCATCAAGCTGACGCCGTGGAATATCCAGGCGCTGGCGTGGATGCCGAAGTCATGCGGATACCGGCGGATCCATGAGGGGCGAGGGCTGGCGGAGTGGCATCCGCTGGTGTCGGGCGATCCGGAGACCGTGCATACGGCCGGCGTGTCGATCCGGGGGCAGACGATCTCCGAGGAGGAACTGGTCGAGCCGGAGGATGCGATCGACCATGACGCATCGGACTGGATCGAGGAGCGCGGCGCGGCGCACGCTACCGGCCCAACTCGCTAACCAAAACTTTGGAACTCAAGGGCAATCTTCGTCGCAGGACGGAGATCCGCACATGACCGCCTCGAGCGTGTTGGTGAAAGAGACGACCCAGGGAGGAGACCAGGCGGCGTTCGACCGGCTGGTGAGGCTCGCCTGCTCGATATTCGATGCTCCGATTATCTTGCTGTCCGTGCTGGACGGAGATCGCACGCTGTTCCGCTCCAACGTGCCAATCTCGATGAAGTCGATGCCGCGGGAACAGAGCGTGTCGCACGTCGTCGCGGCCATGGGACAAAACGGGTTGCTGGTGGTTGAGGACGCCACGGCGTCGGCTCCATTCAATACCCATCCGCTGGTCACCGGGCCGGACGGGATCCGATTCTATGCGGGCGCCGCGATCTCTACAGCGGACGGCCGCGTCGTAGGGGCTTTCTCGGTGCTTGATACCAGGCCGCGTCTTCGCCCTAGCGACCAGATGCTGGACACGCTCAAGCTCATGGCGGGGATGGCGGGCGACATACTGGACCAGAGCGCCGCCACGCGTGTGATCGACGAACAACTGGGTGTTCTGCGGATGGCCGAGCAGATGTCGGGGGTCGGCCACTGGCGGCTGGATATCGCCACCGGCGCCGCCTACTGGTCTGATGAAGTCTATCGCATCTTTGGGCTGAGCCAGGAAACGTTTGATCCGAAATACGACAATACGATCAGCTTTTTCCACCCCGACGACCAGGCGACGCTGCGGGCCTGTATCCAGCGGACCATCGACACCGGCGAAGGCTTCGACTTCAAGCTGCGTCTGATCCGTGTGGACGGTCAGGAACGGCTTATCGCCTGTCATGGCATGATCGAGCGGGAGGCTGGCAGCCTGGCGGGGACCATCAACGGGGTGATTCAGGACGTTACCGAGGTCGAAACGGCGCATGCACGGATCGTGGAGAGTGAGGCCCGCTACCGAATGCTGGCCGACGGGGCCACGGACATCATCATCGCCTACGGGATCGACGGAATAGTCACCTATGTCTCGCCATCCGTCGAGGTCTCGAGCGGTAAGACGCCGGTCGAACTGATTGGTCGCCCTGTCACAGACATGATCTTGCCAGAGGATATTCCAGGTCTTGCGGAGAGCTTCCGCGCCTTGGTGAAACTGCCTGTTGGAGAGTCATCGGGCGGCGTGCGCTATCGCGGTGTTCACCGCGACGGATCGGTGCGCTGGTTCGAGGCCCGGACCAGCGTGATCCGGGACGCCGAGGGTCTGGCTATCGGTTTCCATGACGTGGTCCGGGACATCACCGAGACCAAGCGACTGGAAGCTGAGCTGATCGCGGCGCGCGACGTGGCCGAGGCGGCGGCGCGGGTGAAATCCGAGTTCCTCGCCAACATGTCTCACGAGTTGAGAACGCCGCTGACGAGCGTCATCGGCTTCTCGGGTCTGCTGCAGGGCAGCCCGAACCTGCCGGAGACGGAGCGGCGGTATGCCGACCGGATCGCGACGGCAAGCGAGGCTCTGCTGAGCGTCATCAACGACATTCTGGACTACTCCAAGCTGGAGGCCGAGGCGGTCAGTCTGGATGCGGCGGCGTTCGACCCGGCGGCGACGGCGCGGGGCGCTGCGGCGATGGTGGAGACGCAGTGTCAGACCAAGAGCGTGCGCCTGACGGTCGAGATCGACGACCTGCCGAGCGGAGTCCTGGGGGACCAGGGCAGGTTCCGGCAGGTCACCCTGAACTTCCTGTCCAATGCCGTGAAGTTCACGGTTTCGGGCGAAATCCGCCTGGAAGTGCGCCGCTGCGGCGAGCGGCTGAGGGTCGCGGTGACCGACAGCGGCATCGGCATCGCGCCCGAGAAGATCGACGCCCTGTTCGACCGGTTCACCCAGGCCGATGCGTCTACGACGCGGGTCTATGGCGGCACCGGGCTGGGCTTGGCGATCTCAAGTCGGCTGATCGAGTTGATGGGCGGGCGGATCGGGGTGGAGAGCCGCGAGGGCGAAGGGTCGATCTTCTGGTTCGAGATCC
Source organism: Brevundimonas sp. (assembly GCF_031412435.1). Classification (GTDB taxonomy): domain Bacteria; phylum Pseudomonadota; class Alphaproteobacteria; order Caulobacterales; family Caulobacteraceae; genus Brevundimonas. Next base: position 68,888 of record NZ_JANODA010000080.1, on the reverse strand, counting down.
CGCTCATTGAGGCGGAGGGCGATGTCGGGACCGAGATGGACACCGCCGTCGTGCTGGCGCCCGGGACCCGCATTTTGCTGGCGGACGACGCGCCAGCTAACCGCGAATTGGTTCGGATCATCCTTTCGGGATGGGGCGTCGAGCTGGACGCCGTGTGCGACGGGGCCGAGGCCGTGGCGGCTGGGTCCGGGGGCGACTACGATCTGATCCTTATGGATGTGCATATGCCGGTAATGGACGGGATGGACGCGACGCGGGCCATCCGGGCTCTGCGCGGCGCGCGGGGCGCCGTGCCAATCCTGGCCCTGACGGCCAATGTGCAGCCCGACCAGATCGAAGCCTGCGCCCGGGCCGGGATGGATGGGCATGTCGGCAAGCCGATCCAGATCGGCGAGTTGATCGCGGCCATCGCCGGGGCCTTAAAGCCGGCGGTCCAGACGGCCGGAATTCTAGCTGCGAGCTGATCAGAGTTCGGCGATACCCATCAACGGATCGTCGAAATCGGCCTTTAGAATCAAGCATCGGCATTATTTAGAGCCTTTATCCGCGCCTTGTGTCGCTGGTCCCTTATAGTTTGGGCATGGCGGGAAAAGGGGGCGAGACGGGGCGAGGCTCCGTCGCCCGATGCTCGCGTATTCCAGAACAAGGAGACCGATCATGCCGTCCAGTCCGGATGCCTATGCCGCCTTCACGCCTTCGCCGTCGGCGCCGGCCCGCCGTCTGGAGGCCGTGACGCCGTCCGACGGCGCCGATCTGCCCAGCCTGGCCAAGGCGCTGTACGTGGGCGCGGCCGGGGACCTGAAGGTCGTGCCCGTAGCGTCGCCGGACGGGGAGGCGGTGACCCTCAAGAACCATCCTGTGGGCTATGTCGCCGTACAGACCCGAAGGGTCCTGGCCACGGGAACCACAGCGGCCCACATCGTGGCGCTGTTCGACTGATGATCGGCATCGAACTGGGTCAACCCGCGGTGACCATGCGAAGGGCGGATCCGCTCCCTCTGTTGATCGACGTCATCGAGAACCGGTACGAGAGAGGCGGGGAGACCGCGTCGTCGTTCGCGAGCCTGACGGGATCGAGCTTCTCCCGCTCCGGCGCCGGCACAGCCTTGACGACGGCGGGCGCAGTCGCGGCGTTCGCCACGGGCGTGCCCCGGATCACGGATCGGGGGCTGTTGCTGGAGCCTGCGGCGACGAACCTGTTGCGGCACTCGACCGCGCTCCTGAACGCCGTCTGGCTGGCGGACGCAGGCGCGACCGCCGCGGCCAGTCCCGACGTTGATCCGATGGGCGGTACGGGGGCGGTCCGGCTGACGCTGAACGGCGGGCTGAAGCAATGGTATCAACTCGTGTCTGCGGCCGCCGGCAGCTATGTCCTGAGCGCCTACGTCAAGGCCGCTTCGGGCACGACGAACGTCAGGCTGAATGAGACCCACAACACCGGCTACACACCGTCCGCCAACCTCGCCCTGAACACCCAGTGGCAACGGCTGGTCTTTCCCTTCACCATAGCGGGGACCCTGGTGAACGTAGCGCTCGTGACGGCTTCAGGCGGCGTGACGTCGCCGATCGACGCCTGGGGTGTTCAGCTCGAAGCCGGCGCCGGCCCCACGTCTCCCATCATCACCGCAGGCTCGGCGGTGACGCGCGGGGCAGACATCGCCAGCGTCGTCGTGCCGGGCGGGGCGTCGATCTATGAGGCCACTTATGGGGTCGCAGATACCGTCGTCGCAGGCGCGGTGGCGCCGGGCTCTACCTTCGACCTGGTCGCCGGTCGGCCCTGGGTCGGGGTCGGAAAGGAACTGAAGCGGCTGGTGATGCGGTGAGCCTGATGTGCTTCCACATCCACCTTTGTTCGCAGCTACGGCTTCAAGGCCATGCGTCCAGTGTAGTCGGTGCGGTTCAAAAGAAGATGGATATTGTGCTCCGCCAAATATTCATCGACGGCCTGTCTTGAGCCGGCCCAATGGCCGTAGTCATCGACGATCAAGACGCCGCCCCGGGCTAGTCGAGGGTAGAGATGTTCCATTTCATGTCTCGTTGAAGCGTACCAGTCGGTGTCGAGACGAAGAACTGCGATTTGATCGGGCGCGTTTTCCGGCAGAGTATCCTCAACTCTGCCTTTCACCATATTGATGCGAGCTTGAGGGTAATCTGTTCGGAACATGTTGCGCTGGACTTCATCCAGATCGGCGAAACACCACTTGCCGTCGTTGGGGAACAAGTCCGCCGCCCGCCTCTCGGTGTCGGCTTCAACGTCCTCCAATCCAGCGGGAGACATGCCTTCGAAGGTATCGAAAAGGTGCAGCGTTCGGTCTGATTGTCCCGCCCGAAGGCAGGTCAAGGCGGCCGCCATCGAGCAACCGCCCCGATACACTCCGCACTCGACAAAATCGCCTGCGACCCCGGCTTTAATCACATAGTCCACTGCGTGGACGACGGCGAGGATGCGTTCGGCTGACGCCATTGAGTAGGGTCTGCAGGCTCTGATGACCTCAGCATCCGCAGGATCGACGGCCTCGAGTTCAGACGACTGAACCGGGACCCCCAACAAGCTTGCTATGCGCGTGCGTATTCCAAGACCCATGGTTTGCGAGTAGCACGCCCGCAGCGAACGGTCCACAACCCAACGTAGCTGCACCATCCGAACCGCAAGCTTGGGCTCAGCCCCGCAGCGTCACATCTACGACAGCAGCTCACGACGATGAGTAGGCCGGCCAAGATCCATTCCTGACGAACCGATCAGGGCGATCGGGCCATCGCGGACAACGAACTTTCAAAAAGCTGCGACCGGTCGATCCGGTCAAGGAGAGACCATGCCTCTGTTTCCATGGCGGGCCGGCCGAGCCGCGCCCGAGGCCAAGCACAGCCGGGCCGGGCCGCTGATCGCCCTGACGGGCGCCGGCCGGGCGCGATGGACTCCCCGTGACTACGCCAGCCTGGCGCGCGAGGGATTCAGCCGCAATCCCGTGGCCTATCGGTGCGTCCGCATGATCGCAGAGGCGGCGGCCTCGGCGCCGTTGATCGTCTTCTCCGGCGGGGTCAGGGACGATGCGCATCCGGCGGCCCGGCTGCTGGCCAAACCCAATCCGGAGCAGTCCGGCGCCGAGTGGCTGGAGGGCGTCTATGGCGCGTTGCAGACGGCCGGGAACGCCTATGTCGAGGCGGTCGGGGATGATGCGCCGGGCGAGTTGTGGAGCTTGAGGCCGGACCGGGTTCAGGTCTCGCCGGGCCGACAGGGCTGGCCCGAGGCCTATGAGTACGCAGTCGGCGGACGCTCGGTGCGGATCGTGCGCGAGGCGGACGGCTGGATGCCGGTGATGCATCTGAAGCTGTTTCACCCGACGGACGATCACTACGGCTTTTCACCGCTGGAGGCGGCGGCGTTCGCGATCGATGTGCATAATGCGTCGGGCGCCTGGAACAAGGCGCTGCTGGACAATGCAGCAAGGCCGAGCGGAGCGCTGGTGTTCTCGTCTAAGGATGGAGAACGGCTGACCGAGGCGCAGTTCACAGCGCTTAAAGCCGAACTGGGCGACGCTCATGCGGGGGCGGCGAACGCCGGCCGGCCGATGGTGCTTGAGGGCGGGCTGGACTGGAAGCCGATGTCGATGACGCCTGCCGACATGGACTTCATCGCCGGGAAGCATGCGGCGGCGCGCGAGATCGCCCTGGCCTTCGGGGTGCCGCCGCAACTGCTGGGGATCCCGGGGGATGCGACCTATGCGAACTATCGCGAGGCCAATGCGGCCTTCTGGCGAGGGACGGTGATCCCCGTCGCGAGGAAGATGGCGGGGGCGCTGACGGGATGGCTCGGCGGGCGGTTCGAGGATGTGCGGATTGAACCGGATCTGGACGCCATCCCCGCGCTGCAGCCGGAGCGGGACGCGCTGTGGGCCAGGTTGAACGCGGCGAGCTTCCTGACCGACGATGAACGTCGGCGGATGGCAGGGGTCGGCGACTGATGAACGATCTGAAGAAGATGGCGACGGCGCTGGCCGTCGCGCTGGCGATCCAGACGATCGGCGGACTGGTGTGGGCCGGTGGTGCGGCGGCGCGGATCGCGACGCTGGAAGCGCGGGTCGGCGAGCAAAAGCTGGTGGCCGAGCGGCTGGCGCGGCTGGAGGAGCAGGGCGTCGCGACACGGGCGGCTGTCGAGAGGATCGAGCGCAAGCTGGAGGGCGGCCGATGACGGTGACGATCGAGGCCGGGCTGGCGATCCAGGGCTATGCCTCGCTCTGGGGCGTGGCGGATCTGAACGGGGATGTGGTGGCGAAGGGGGCGTTCGCCGACAGCCTGAAGCGGACCGGGGCGGGCGGAGTGCGGATGCTGCATCAGCACGAGAGCCGGGCCGTCGTCGGGGTCTGGGACGAGATTGTCGAGGACGACCGGGGCCTGTTCGTCCGGGGCCGGATCGCCGACTGGTCAGCCGAGGCGCGCTATGCCCGGGCGCTGAGCCGGGCGGGCGCGCTGGACGGACTGTCGATCGGGTTCCGGACGGCGAAGGCGCGCAGGGACGGGCGGCTGAGGGTGCTCAGCGGCGTGGAGCTTTGGGAGGTGTCGCTCGTGACTTTTCCGATGCTGACGGGCGCGCGGTTCAGGCCGATCTAGCGGCGGCCCATGCAGTCGATCCAGGTCAGGGCCCGGGTGACGCCGCCGAGGGCGAACCAGGCGGTCGTGGGTCCCGACTCCGTCTGGTAGGTCCAGCGCATCGTGGCCGAGCGGCGGGCGCCGGAGACGATGGCGTTGACGGTGGCCGCGTCGGTGATCTCGAAAAGGTTCATGTTGTTGGTCTGGAGCGAAGCCGTGCCGGCCAGATCGATTGGGCGACGACCGAAGGCGACGGACATCGGCTGGCCGTCGCCCGAATTCATCGGCGTCGCGGCGACCAGCTCGACCGCATAGGGCGCGCCGGGCGTGGGCCGGGCGATGCGGAACTGCTGGGCGTACATCGCCTCGCCGGATGTCTCGGGCAGGGCAAGGACGACCGAGCAGTAGCCGTCGGGGCGGCAGGCGCCGAGCGCGTTCTGGAAATAGGCGCGGGTCTCGTCGAACCGGGTGTGGGTCGTGGCGCCGCAGCGCTGGGCGGCGGAGGCCGCGCCGGCCGAGGCGACGAGCGCGGCCGCGAGGATCGCGGAACGGATCAGAGACATCGGGGCGGCCCTTCCTGGAAGCTTTGCCTTTCGGCGAGCCGACCATGGGGGCAGGGCCCTGTCAATCGAACGGGGCCTGACGGTTCCGGTCGCGGTTCCGGCTGGGTGAGCCGCCGGATTTTTCAAGCGGAGACACGATGAAAGAGACCAAACAGGCTTCCGCCTCGCCGGAAGCGCGCGCGGCCATGCATGAGATGATGGCGGCGTTCGAGGCGTTCAGAGGGGCCAATGATGCCCGGCTGAACGAGATCGAGAAGAAGGCCTCGGCGGACACCTTGCTGGAGGAAAAAGTGGCGCGGATCGACCAGGCGGTGGGCGCGGCCCAAGCGCGTCTCGACCGGGCGCTGTCGCAGGCGAGGCGTCCGGAGATCGGGGGCGAGCCCGTTGCGGTCGCTTCGGCGCCGGAGGCCAAGGCGGCGTTCGAAGGCTATGTGAGGACCGGCCGCGAGCTGGGGCTGGAGATCAAGGCCGGGCTGTCGTCGGCGTCGAACTCGGGCGGCTATGTCGTGCCGCCGGAGACGGAGCGGGCCATCGAGCGGCGACTGATGGCGACCAGTCCGATGCGCGAGATCGCCACGGTGCGGACGGTGGCTTCGGGCGTCTTCCGGAAGCCGGTGTCGACGGCGGGCATCGCCTCGGGCTGGGTGGCTGAGACGGCCTCGCGTCCGGAGACGGATCCGGCGACGCTCGCCTTGCTCGAGTTCCCGGCGGCGGACCTGTACGCCAATCCGGCGGCGACCCAGTCGCTGCTGGACGATGCCTTGGTCGACCTCGACGAATGGCTGGCCAGTGAGGTCGAGGACGCCTTCGCCGCGCAGGAGACCACGGCCTTCGTGACTGGCGACGGGACGAACAAGCCCAGGGGCTTCCTGGGCTATTCGATCGTGGCGGATGCGTCCCACGCCTGGGGCGACATCGGCTATGTCGCGTCGGGCGCGGCGGGCGCTTTCGCGGCCTCCAGTCCGGCGGACAGGCTGATCGACCTGATCTATGCGCCCAAGGCGCAGTTCCGGCCGAACGGGCGGTTCGTGATGAACCGCAAGACCGTCTCTGCCGTGCGCAAGTTCAAGGATGCGGACGGGAACTACATCTGGTCGCCGGCGACCCGGCCGGGGGAGACGGCGTCCCTGCTGGGCTATCCGGTGACCGAGATCGAGACGATGCCGGACATCGCGGCGAACAGCCACGCCATCGCCTTCGGCGACTTCCAGCGCGGCTATCTGATCGTCGACCGCGCCGGCGTGCGGGTGCTGAGGGACCCGTACTCGGCCAAGCCCTATGTGCTGTTCTACACGACCAAGCGCGTCGGCGGCGGGGTGCAGAACTTCGACGCCATCAAGGTGATGAAGTTCACCGCGAGCTGACGCTTGCGGTGGCTGGTGGTTCGTGACTGGTGGCTGGAGGAGGGGTGTGGCGGCTGTCGGGCCTAGCCACGCGTCACCGGCCACCAGCCACTCCTTCTTTTCCAAAAAATCGAGGTGGTTCTCATGACCGCACCCGTGTCTCTCACGGAGGCGAAGCTGTTCCTGCGCGTCGAGCACGAGGCGGAGGACGAGCTGATCCAGACGCTGATCGATGCGGCCCAGGCGCGGGTCGAGGGGGAGGTGGGGCTGGCTCTCACCTCCATCTCGGCGGCGCCGTTGAGGCTGGCGATCCTGATGCTGGCCTTGCGCGCTTATGAGCGGGGCGAGATCGAGATCACGATCCCGCCGGTGGAGGCCTGGATCGCGCCCTATCGGGCGGTCCGGCTGTGAGGGTCCTGGCGGAACTGCTGGAGCCGGTGGAGGCGGAGACGCCCTATGGCGGGCGGGCCGTCAGCTATGAGCCGCTCGGGGCCGTCTGGTTGCGGCTGGACGAACGACGGCGGCGAGAGCGGACGGAAGCCGGAGTGACCTCGTCGGTCGAGGTGGCGACGGCGGAAACCCGCGCCGACCCGCGCCTGGCCGAGCGTCGGGTGATCCGGTTCGGCGGAGCCGACTGGGTCATTTCCACCATCGACGGCAATCCGGATCGTCCCGGCCGCGTGACCCTGAACATCGAGAGGACGCGATGAGCGACCACGAAAATGCGCTGCAGAAGGCGCTGATCGCGCACCTGCGGGACGACGACGCGCTCAAGGCGTTGTTGGGCGATCCTGCGCGGATCTGGGACGCGGCGCCGAGGGGGGCGGGGTATCCGCACCTGCTGATCGGACGATCCGAGAGCCGGCCCGTGGAGGCGGACGGATGCGGAGTTGAGCATGTGCTGACCCTGCGCTGCGCCTCACGGTTCGAGGGTACGGAGGAGGCCAAGGCGATCTGCGCGGCAGTGCGGGCGGCTGTGCATGAGGCACCGCTGGAGGCGGACGGGATTCGCGCTGTGTCGATCCGCACGACCTTCGCCGACGTGTTCCGCTCCAGCGACCACAAGCGGGTCTGGGGCGTGGTCCGCGTCCGGGCTGTCACCGAAGACATCTGAAGGAGAACGAAGATGGCCGCACAGCGCGGGAAAGACATCCTGCTGAAGATCGAGAGCGTGCCGGGCGTGTTCGTGACGGTCGCGGGGCTGAGGGCCCGGACGATCTCGCTGAACGCGAGGACGGTGGATGCGACGGACGCCGACAGCGTCGGGCGGTGGCGCGAGCTGCTGGGCGGCGCCGGAGTGAAGTCGGCCGCGGTGTCAGGGCAGGGGATATTTCGCGATGGGGCGTCCGACGCCCTGATCCGCGAGGCGTTCTTCGACCAGGGGCTGAAGACATGGCGACTGATCGTGCCGGACTTCGGCGTGCTGGAGGGACCGTTCCTCGTCTCGGCCCTGGAGTATGCTGGCGATCACGACGGCGAGGCGACGTTTGCGCTCAGCCTGGCCAGCGCCGGGGCCGTTGCCTTCGCGGCCGCATGACCGGGGCGAACGGGGTGCGGGGCGAGGCTTTGGCGATGTTGGCGGGTGGCCAGCGAAGGCTGTGTCTGACGCTGGGCGCATTGGCGGAGATCGAGACGGCGCTGGGCGTGTCCGGGATCGCAGGGCTGGCGGCGCGAATGCGGGCGCTGTCGGCGCAAGATCTGATGGCGGTGCTGGCGGCGCTGCTGCGGGGCGGTGGCGAGGAGGCGCTGGCGGGCGAACTGGACCGGGCGGCGATCGATCCGGTGGAGGCGGCGGAGGCTGTGGCCCTGGCGTTCACGGCCGCGCGTGGTTGAGCCGACACCCTGGGCGATGATGCTCCGGACCGGTGCCGCTCTGGGCGTGCAGCCTGAGGCGTTCTGGCGGTTGTCGTTGGCCGAATGGCGAATGCTGACGGAGGCTGCGCCAGGCACCACGCCGATGGGGCGAGGAGAGCTCGAGCGGCTGATGGCGGTCTGGCAGGATGGAGACGGGACATGAGCGACGACTATCGCCCGGAGGGGCTGGACGGCGTACCAGAGCGGGCGGCGGAGGCTGCGGCGGCGCTCGAGGCCTTGAGGGAGCCGGCGGAACGGGCGGCAAGCGCGATCGAGGAGGCGTTCGGGCGCGCCGGGGCGAGCCTGACCCGGTCGCTGGCGCGGGCGGCTGCGGACGGGGAGGTCAGCCTCGCCGAACTGGCGCGGGCTGTCATGGGCGCTGTGGGTGCGGGCCTGGGAAGCTCGGGCGGTGGTCTGGGAGCGGCGATCGCGCAAGCAGTGGCGGGCGTAGCCGGCTTCGGCGGCGCGCGGGCCGACGGCGGGCCGGCTCTGGGCGGCGGGGCCTATCTGGTCGGCGAACGCGGGCCGGAGGTGTTTCGGCCGCAGGGCGCAGGAGTGATCGAGACTGGAGGATCCGGCGGAGTGACGGTCAACGTCACCGTCGACGGCGGGGCTCCGGCGCTGCTGAGGTCAGAGGCTCAGATTGCGCAGATGCTCGCGCGAGCCGCCGCGCTGGGAGCGCGGCGGCTGTAGGCAGATAAAGGCTACTCGCCCTTCGGGTTCGGGCCGAACCGGTTGTCGCCGCGCTGGCTGTCGGTGACGCCGATCCAGATCAGGAAGCCGAGCTGGACCAGGCAGATGATCCCGATAATGCCGAACATTGGGCCGATCAGCGCCCAGACCGCGGCGGGATCCTCATTCTCGAGCGCCGCGTAGTTGGTGAAGATCGAGGCGCCAGCGGTGGCGAAGATGCCAATGAAGCCTACGATGCCGGCCACGATGGGGACCAGGCAAAGCCAGCCCGAGTGACCCATGTCGTGGAGGCGCTTCACCGTGAAGGCCAGGTTCGGCCAGATCAGGGCGAGCGAAATAAGCATACCCAGGAACGGAATCCAGCCGGCGACGACGCCGACGCCCAGGCAGATCAGCCACGAAATCCAGAAATGCTGACGTCGCAGACGGCCCTGGAACGAGAAGAGGGCGGTCTTGAAATCGTAGCTGTCGATAGGAACTCCGGGCGTGGCCGAGGGCGCGCCGGGAGCGGGCGCGGCGGCCAGGAGCATGACGTTCGTCGCCTCTCCGGCCACGGGCACGAAGTCGACGCGCAGGCCGGCGGTTATGGCGGCTGGCGGCGAAACCGCCTCTCGGCCGAAGGTGTAACGGATGCCATCGTCGCCCGAGATGAGGCCGGCGCCCGAGGTGTCATCGAAGCTGAGAATCTGACCGCGCATTGAACCGGGCTCCCCTGCCGGACGGCCGAGGGCGGCCGCGTTCGGAAGCGAGACTGGACGAGCGGTGGTCGCCCGACAAGTGAAACAGGAGTCATGAATGGCCTTTCACGAGGTGCGTCTGCCCGCGCGGCTGGCATTTGGCTCGACGGGCGGGGTCGAGCGGCGGACCGACGTCGTGACCCTGGCGTCCGGGTTCGAGCGACGCTCGAGCCCTTGGGCGATGGGGCGCAGACGCTTTCTGATCGGAGCGAACCTGAGGTCGCTTACCGACATGGCTGAGCTGACTGCCTTCTTCGAGGCTAGGCGCGGGCGGCTATACGGGTTCCGGTTCCGGGATTTCGCCGATTTTGCTTCGTGCGGTCCGGGCGAGTCGCCGGCGGCGACCGACCAGGCGCTGGGTGTCGGAAACGGGACTCGGACGGCGTTCCCGCTAGTGAAGGCCTACGGCGACGTCGCCCGGCAGATCGCCAAGCCCGTCGAGGGAACGGTGCGGGTCGAGGTCGGGGGCGTCGAGCTGGCGAGCGAAGCGTTTTCCGTCAACCCGACGACGGGAATGGTGACGCTGGACGCAGCGGCGGGCGCGGGTTTGCCGGTGACGGCGGGCTTCCTGTTCGACACGCCGGTGCGGTTCGATGCGGACCGGCTGGAGGTGACGCTGGAGAGCTTTGGCGCGGGACGGATGGCGGCGGTTCCACTGATCGAGCTGCGGGTCTGAGATGCGTGACGTTCCCGAGGAGATGGCCGCCCGCATCGAGAGTGGGGCGGCGACGTTGTGCCATGCCTGGATCGTCGAGCGGGCGGACGAGGCACGGCTGGGGTTCACCGATCACGACCGGGACTTGAGCCTCGACGGCGTCGTCTGCCGGGCGGCGAGCGGATGGTCGCAGGGGGCAGCGGAGACGGCTGAGGGACTGACCGCCGGGAGTCTGGCGGTCGGGGGTGTGCTGGATGACGAGCGCATCGTCGAGGCCGATGTCGCCGCCGGTTTGTGGGACCGGGCGACGGTGGCGCTGTGGCGGGTGGACTGGGCGCGGCCGGACCTGAAGGTCTTGCTGGGACGGGGGACGCTGAGCCGGATCCGGCGGGAGGGCGAGGGATTCACCGCTGAGGTTGAAGGGCCGCTTGCGGCGCTGGAACGGGTCGTGGGACGGACCTATGGGCGGACCTGCGACGCGGTGCTGGGCGATGCACGGTGCGGCCTGGATCCCGACGGGCGAACCTGTGACAAACGCTGGGAGACCTGTGTCGAGACCTTCGGCAACGGCGTCAATTTCCAGGGCTTCCCCGACATTCCTGGCGATGACTTCCTGACCGCGTACCCGGCGACGGGCGGACGGCACGACGGGGGGAGCCGGCGGTGAGCGACCGTGTGGCGGCGGCTCGGGAGTGGTTGGGGACGCCCTATCGACACCAGGCGAGCGTGAAGGGCGAAGGCACGGACTGCCTCGGCCTGGTGCGTGGTGTGTGGCGGGCGACGCAGGGGACCGAGCCGGAAGAAACGCCGGCCTACCATCCCGACTGGGCCGAGGTGGGTGGCGAGGAGACCCTGCTGGAAGCGGCGCGGCGCTGGCTGGTCGAGAAGCCGGTCGAAGAGATGCGCCCGGGCGACATCTTGTTGTTCCGGATGGCTGAAGGCGCACCGGTGAAGCACTGCGCAATCTTGAGCGAGGTCGGGCGGGAAGAGCCGCGGATGATCCACGCCTACTGGGGCCGGGCGGTGGTCGAGAGCTGGATGGGGCCGTGGTGGATGCGGCGGCTGGCGGCGGTGTTCGCCTGGCCTGATGAAACGAGCGGAGGCGGCTGATGGCGCAGGTGGTTCTGGGCGGTGTTGGTGGGCTGATCGGCGGCGGAGCCGGGCGTGCTGTGGGCGCGGCGCTGGGCGGGGTCGTCGATCGGGGTCTGATCGGGGCTCTGTCGCCGACGCGGCAGCGGGGACCCCGGCTGGAGACACTCAGAATCCAGTCGACGGCCGAAGGTGCCCCAATGGCCTGCGTCTTCGGACGGGCGCGCGTGACTGGACAGATGATCTGGGCCGCTCGGTTCCGGGAGCGCCGGAACGAAGGTGGCGGCGGCAAGGGCGGGCCGAGGACAGTGGACTATGCCTATTCCATGAGCTTCGCGGTCGCGATCTGCGAGGGACCGATAGACGGGATCGGACGGATCTGGGCGGACGGCAGGCTTCTGGACCAGACGGGCGTGGCGATGCGGGTCTATCGCGGGACTCCGGAGCAGATGCCGGACCCGTTGATCGAAGCGGTGGAGGCATCCTCAGGGACGGGATCCGCAGGCGGTTCCGGTGGGGCGCCCGCGTATCGGGGTACGGCCTATGTGGTGTTCGAGGATTTGCCGCTCGGACCTTTCGGAGACCGGGCGCCGCAGCTGAGTTTCGAGGTGTTCCGCAGACCGGGTGGCGAGACTCTGGAGGAGAAGCTGGAAGGTGTGTGCCTGATCCCGGGGGCCGGCGAGTTCGTGCTGGCGACCGAGCCTGTCATGAGGCGGGAGGGGCTGACGCGAACGACGGCAGAGAATGTGCACCTGGGTGACGGGCGGACGGACCTGACCGCCTCGTTGGACCAGTTGCAGGCGCAATGCCCGAACCTGAAGCGGGTCAGTCTGGTTGTCGGCTGGTTCGGCGACGACCTGAGGGCCGGCCACTGCCGGGTGAAGCCCGGGGTTGAGCGGCGTGACAAGCCGACTGAACCGTTGGAGTGGTCGGTAGCCGGTCTTGAGCGTGAGGATGCGCATCTGATCAGCAAGGTCGACGGAACGCCTGCCTATGGCGGGACGCCGTCGGACGAAAGCGTCAAGCAGGCGGTGGCGGCGCTGAAGGCGCGGGGGTGGGCGGTGACCCTGTATCCGTTCGTCTTCATGGATGTCGCTGCGGACAATGAACTGCCGGATCCCTATGGCGGCGGGCGGCAGGCGGCCTATCCGTGGCGGGGGCGGATCAAGGGGCGGGACGGGGCGAATGCGACAGAGGATGTCGCGGCAATTTTCGGCGGGGACTGGGGGTTGAGGCGGCTGGCGCTGCACTATTCGGCGCTGGCGGCGGAGACCGGGTGCGACGGCCTGTTGATCGGGTCGGAGATGCGGGGGCTGACCTGGACGCGGGATGCGGCGGGCGGATACCCGGCGGTCGGAGCGTATCGGACCCTGGCGGTGGATTGCCGGGCTGTAGTCGGACCGGATATGGCGCTGTCATATGCGGCGGACTGGTCGGAGTATTCGGGACATCGACCGGGCGACGGGTCGGGGGATGTGATCTTCCATCTGGATCCGCTGTGGGCGGAAGAGACGATCACCTATGTCGGCATCGACTGGTATGCGCCGCTGGGCGACTGGCGCGAGGTGGACGGCGGGATTGACGCGGCGCTGTTCGAGGGACCGGACGATCCGGCCTACCTGGCCAACCAGGTCGCGGGCGGGGACGGATTCGACTGGTTCTATGCCGAGGAGGACGATCGGGCGGGGCAGGTGCGGACGGCGATCGTCGATAGCGCACACGGCGAGGACTGGGTGTTTCGATCCAAGGACCTGGTCGGCTGGTGGTCGCACGCCCACCATGATCGACCCGCCGGCGTCAGGAGCGTGACGCCGACAGCCTGGATTCCAAGCATGAAGCCAATCCGGTTGACCGAGTTTGGTTGCGCGGCGGTGGACCGGGGTGGCAATGCGCCGAACCTGTTCCAGGATCCGAAGTCCTCCGAGAGTTTTCTGCCACCATTCTCGACCGGCGCGCGCGACGACCGGATGCAACGACGGGCGCTGGAGTCGGTGCTGACACATTTCGAGTCGCCGTCGAACAATCCGATCTCGGCCGTGTACGGCCGGCCGATGCTGGAGGCGGCAGACGCCTGGTGCTGGGACGCAAGACCCTATCCGGCGTTTCCAGCGCTGGCAGAGGTCTGGGCCGATGCGGGCGCATGGGCGGCCGGGCACTGGCTGAATGGGCGGCTGGGCGGCGAGGCGACTTCGTTGCTGGCTGCGATCCTGAGACGCGGCGCAGTGGAGGATTTCAAGATCGGTCAGCCGGCGGGCGCCGTGTCGGGCTATGTGATCGACCGGCCCATGCGAACGCGCGATGCGCTGGAGCCGCTCTTGCAGGCCTTCGACATGACGGCGGCCGAGCGTGGCGGGCGAGTGTCGCTGTTCGGCGCCGAGGCAGCGGGCGGAACGTTGGCGCTGGACGCGATGGCGGTGACGGCTAGCGGCATGGGGCCGGTGCCGGTGCGGTCGCTGGAGGCCCGGCCAGGCACGGCGCGGGTACGGTTCATCGATGAGGGGGCGGACTATCAGACAGGGACGACGGTGGTGCGTGGCGAAGGCGAGGCTGGAGGTGTGGACGCCGATCTGCCCGCGGTCTGCGACGCGGGTCTGGCCAAGGCGCTGGCAGGGCGACTGCTGAAAGGAGAGGGCGAGGATCGGCTGACGGTCGCTCTGGGGCCGCTGGAAGCGGTGTGGATCGAGGCCGGGGATACGGCGGCGGTCGAGGGGCAGACGGGGGAGTGGCGGGTCCAGCAGGTGACGCTGGATGAGACGCCGACGGCGGTGCTGGCGCGGGTCAGCGGGGAATGCGTGGAGCGGGAACCGGTCGTCTGGCGGCCGGGCGACGGTGTCGAGGTTACAGGGACGCCGTTCGTGCGGATCCTCGATCTGCCGCTGCTGCCGGGCGCGGAGACGGACGAGCGACTGATCGCTGCGGTGTCGGGCGATCCGTGGCGGGGGATGACGGTGCATGTCGGGGAGGATGTGGAGACCCTGACGGCGCGGGGTGAGATTGGGTCACCGGCGATGGTCGGGCGGCTGACGGAGGCCATTGCTCCGGGGGTGCTGCACCGGTGGGACGAGACGAACACGGTAGTCGTGCGGCTGGAGGGCGCGGCGCCGGCCAGTCTGTCCGAGGCGGCGGTGCTGGGGGGAGCAAACCTGGCGGCGGTCGAGACGGCGACGGGGTGGGAGATCGTGCAGTATCGGCAGGCGGCCCTGCTGGGCGACGGCGTCTGGCGCCTGAGCGGATTGTTGCGGGGCCAGCAGGGCACGGAGGGCGAGATGGCCGCCGGGGCGGCGGCCGGCGGGGTCATCGTGCTGCTGGACGTAGGGAGTGGCCGGTTCGTGACGGCGGTTGGGGAGCGGGGGTTGGAGCGAATCGTGCGGGTCGGTCCGAGCGGCCGGACGCCGGGAGGGGCCGGGTTCGCGGAGCTGGCGTTCACGCCCATGCACCTGCACGCGCGGCCGTGGAGCCCGGTCCTGAACGTGGAGAACGAGGCCGGCGGGCGTCGACTGACCTGGACGCCGAGGGTCAGGGTCGGGGACGTCTGGGATCTGGAACCGGTCGAGGTCGATCCGCGACGGTTCCGGGTTCGGTTGCTGGACGGCGGGGTCGAGCGGCGGGCGTTCGAGGTCGAGGCGACGTCGGCGCTCTATGCGGCGGAGGATCTGGTCGAGGACTTCCCAGAGGGGATCGGGGCGGACGCCATGGTCGCCGTGGCGCAGTACGGACCCGCCTTCGGGTGGGGCGTGGAGGCGCAGGCGCGGCTGATCGTCTGAAAAAACGTTGCACCGCACACCGCATGCCTTAACTGACGAAAGCGAAGATCGGGTTGCGACGCGCGAGCCGGATTCAACGAAGCGTGACGGAGCAGCGAACGGCGTGGCGGGTGATCCCTACAAGGAACTGGGCGTGTCCAGAGGGGCGAGCGCCGCCGACATCAAGGCCGCGTTCCGCAAGCTGGCCAAGGAACTGCACCCGGACAAGAACCGGGGCGACACCGCGACCGAGGAACGATTCAAGCGCGTCTCGGCAGCGTTCGACCTGCTGAACGATCCGGACAAGAAGTCGAAATACGACTCGGGTCAGATCGATGCCGACGGCCAGCCTCAGTATCGCGGGTTCGGTGGGCAACCCGGCGGAACAGGGGCGAGCGCCGGCGGATTCGGTTTCAATCCCGCGGGCGGTCCTGGCGGTCGCGCCGCGTTCGAGGACCTGGACCTGGACGACATCTTCGGCCGGTTCGGCGGAGGAGGGCGAGGCCGGGCCACGGGTTTCGGTCGCGGGCAGGATGTGCGGGCCACGCTCGAGATCAGCCTGGAGGACTCCATCGGCGGGGCAACCCGGCGTATCCAATTCTCGGATGGCCGCACCCTGGACGTCACGATCCCGAAGGGCGCGACCAACGGCCAGACGATCCGGTTGCGCGGACAGGGAACGCCGGGACGAACCGAGCCGGGCGACGCCCTGATTGAGCTCCGCATTGCGCCGCATCCGGTGTTCAAGGTGGACGGGCCTGACCTGACCATGGACCTGCCGATTTCGGTTCCGGATGCGATTCTGGGCGGCAAGGTCGAGTGTTCGACGCCGGATGGGACGGTCTCCGTGACCGTGCCGAAAGGTTCGAACTCCGGCCAGACGCTGAGGTTGAAAGGCCGCGGCGCCTTCGCAGGCGGGGCGCGGGGCGACCTGAAGGCGCGGCTGATCGTGACCCTGCCCGACGCCATTGATCCGATCCTCGAGAGGGTCGCCGGGGACTGGCGCGCCAACCGTCCCTACAAGCCGGGACGAAGCTGATGATCTCTACGCCGAGCGTGAAACCGGCGCGGCCCTGGTTCGCGGCAGGGCCGACGGCCAAGCGGCCGGGATGGTCGTCGCAGGCCCTGCCGCACGACCTGCTGGGCCGAGGCATCCGGGCGCCGGAGGTAGTTGAGCGGTTCGCTTACGGCCTGCGGTTGACGAAAGAGGTCCTGGAAATTCCGGAGGACTGGGTGCTGGCCTATGTGCCAGGATCCGACACCGGGGCGGTCGAGGCGGCCATGTGGAACATGCTGGGGCAGCGACCCGTGCAGGTCATGGCCTTCGAGAATTTCGGCAAGCAGTGGGCGATCGACGCGAAGGATCACCTCAAGCTCGACGAGCTGGAAATCATCGAGGCGCCTTGGGGCCAATTCCCGGACGTATCGAAGGTCGATCCGGCCAAGGACCTGGTCTTCCCGTGGAACGGCACGACTGCGGGCGTTAAGACGCCGGGTGCGGCCTGGATCGCAGATGACCGCGAGGGGATCGTGATCTGCGACGCGACCTCGGCGGCCTTCGCCATGCCCATGGATTTCACCAAGCTGGATGTGGTGACCTTCTCATTCCAGAAAGCGCTGGGCGGCGAGGCGGGGATCGGGGTCGCGGCCTTGTCGCCGCGCGCCGTGGCCCGGCTGGACGGTTATGAGCCGCCGCGTGCGGTCCCCAAGGTGCTGCGCCTGCGCGACGGCAAGGGGTTCGACCGGGACCTGGCCACGGGCACGATGATCAACACCTTCTCGGTATGGACGCTGGAGGATTGGATCGACGCCCTGGAGTGGGCGAAGGGCGTGGGCGGACTGGAGGAGCTGATCCGGCGGACCGACGCCAATGCAGCGGCGCTCAGCGAATGGGTCGGGCGGACGAACTGGGTCGACTATCTGGCCGAGGAAGTCTCGATCCGGTCGACGACCTCGGTGTGTCTGAGAATTGTCGATCCTCGGGTGACGGCGCTGGATGCCAACGGACGTCAGGCCTTCGTCAAGGGGATGAAGACCCTGTTGGAGACAGAGGAGGCCGCCTTTGACGTCGAAAGCCACCGGAACGCGCCGGCGGGCCTGCGCATCTGGTGCGGTTGTACCGTCGAGACCGACGATATCGTCGCCAGCACGCCATGGCTGGACTGGGCGTTCGAGACTGCCGTCGGCGAACTCTGAGCCAAATTCGTCCCGGTCGGGACGACATTCCCCGATTCCCCCGCTATAGGCTGCGCCCGCATTAGCGGGAGACGTGCCTTGGCGAACGTAGCGGTAGTCGGAGCCCAGTGGGGCGACGAGGGCAAGGGCAAGATCGTCGACTGGCTGTCGAACCGCGCCGATATCATCGTGCGGTTCCAGGGCGGCCATAACGCCGGCCATACGCTGGTCGTGGACGGCAAGGTCTACAAGCTCGCTTTGCTCCCGAGCGGCGTGGTGCAGGGCAAGCCCTCGATCATCGGCAACGGCGTCGTGGTCGATCCCTGGCATCTGGTCGGCGAGATCGCGAAGATCGAGGCCCAGGGCGTGGCCATCAATCCCGACATCCTGACCATTGCGGACAACGCCTGTCTGATCCTGCCTATCCATCCGGCGCTGGACGTGGCGCGGGAGTCGGCCGCCAGCGCGCCCGGCGCAAAGATTGGCACCACCGGACGCGGCATCGGACCGGCCTATGAGGACAAGGTCGGGCGTCGCGCCATCCGTGTTTGCGACCTGGCCAACGAGGACGACCTGAAGGTCAAGATCGAGCGCCTGCGCTCTCACCATGACCCGCTGCGTGCGGGCCTGGGACTTGAGCCGATCGATCCGGATGCGCTGCTGGCTCAGTTGCTGGAGATCGCGCCCAAGATACTGCCCTATGTGAAGCCGGCCTGGCGGGTGCTGGATCAGGCCCAGAAAGCGGGCAAGCGGATCCTGTTCGAGGGTGCGCAGGGCGCTTTCCTGGATGTCGATCACGGCACCTATCCCTATGTCACCTCGTCCAACACTGTCGCCGGTCAGGCGGCGGCGGGTTCGGGGCTGGGCCCGCGCGGCGTCGGCTATGTGCTGGGGATCGTGAAGGCCTACACCACCCGCGTCGGAGAGGGGCCGTTCGCCTGTGAGCTCAACGATGCGGTCGGCGAGCATCTGGCGACCGTCGGGCGCGAGGTCGGGGTGAACACAGGCCGGGCGCGGCGCTGCGGCTGGTTCGACGCGGTGCTGGTGCGCCAGTCGGTGGCGATCAATGGCATCGACGGCATCGCCCTGACCAAGCTGGATGTGCTGGACGGCCTCGAGACGCTGAAAATCTGCGTCGGCTACCGCGTGAATGGCGAGGTGCTCGACTATCTGCCCTCCAGCCTCAAGGACCAGGCGGCCGCCGAACCGGTGTTTGAGGAACTGCCGGGCTGGACCGAGAGCACGGCCGGAACCCGCAGCTTCAAGGACATCAACGCCAACGCCATCAAATACGTGCGGCGGATCGAGGAGTTGATCGGCGCGCCGGTGGCCCTGCTGTCGACCAGCCCGGAGCGCGACGACACCATCCTGATGCGGGATCCGTTCCAGGGCTGAGGCGCAGGACCGAAAAGATCTGTTTCTGTTCAACGTGGCCTTAACCGGCGGGCGGTTAGGGATAACGCCTCTCTCCCCGGAGTGCCCGCGTGTTTGCAGCCGACGCCAAGACATTGAACCGCATCGAACCGGTTGTTCGACGTGTGTTGATCGCTGACCCGAACCTGGCGTCGGCTCGGCTGCTGCTGGACATCATGAAGAGCCTGGGCGCGCGCGAAGTCGTGACCGAGTCCGACGAACACCGCGTGCTGGATCATGCGCGCGAGATGGAGCCGGGCCTGATCTTCACGGAACGGGCCGGCCCCCGGCTGGACGGCGAGCGTCTGGCCAGAAGCATCCGCCGGTCGAACCTGGCGTGCCGCCGGGCGCCGATCATCATGATGACGGCCGACGCGACGGCGTCCTCGATCAAGGGCGCGCGCGACTCGGGCATCCACGAATTCCTCAGAAAGCCCTTCACCTCGGCGGACCTGTTCCGTCGGGTCGAGAACGTGGCCCTCAAGCCCCGCGACTGGATCGAAGCGGTGGGCTACGTCGGTCCGGACCGACGCCGGTTCAACTCTGGCGAATATGCGGGACCGCAGAAGCGCAAGGCCGACAAGCCAGCGACGGCTGCCGCGGCCGCTGCGGCGGTCAAGGATCAGGCGCTGCGGATCCTCGCCGCATCGCTGGCCCAGTTCGACAGCGATCCGATGCAGGCCGTGCGCGCGGTGAAACAGCAGGCGGAAACGCTGAAGGCGCTGGCGATCAAGACCTCCGACGCCCGGCTGGCCGTCGCGGCAGCGGGCTTGGAAGGCTGCCTGTCCGTCGGAGCGCCGACCAAGGCTAGCCTGGCCGGCCCGATCGGCGCGGTCCTGGCCTTGGCGGACCCGGCTGCGGAGCTGGCCCGAGCCAGCTGATCCCCCAAATCGAATAGCAAAACAGGCGCGCGAGGATCTCGTGCGCCTGTTTCGTTGTATCCGTCGTGGAGCGGGTTACGCGTCGACGAGGTTCCGTTCCTCGGCGGCGGCGCGCATGGCCTTCTGCAGCTTCTCAAACGCGCGGACCTCGATCTGGCGCACGCGCTCGCGAGAGACTCCGTACTGACCGGCCAGCTCTTCCAGGGTGACCGGATCGTCCTTCAGGCGACGCTCGGTCAGGATGTGCTTCTCCCGATCGGTTAGCTCGCCCATGGCTTCCTGAAGCAGGCCCATGCGCAGCGACTTCTCTTCAGAATCGGCCAGCGCCGTCTCCTGGGACACCGCGTTGTCATCCGACAACCAGTCCTGCCACTCGCTCTCACCGTCCACGCGCAGTGGCGCGTTCAGCGAGGCGTCGCCGCCGAGACGGCGGTTCATGTTGGTGACCTCCTCTTCCGACACGCCCAGCTTGGTGGCGATGGCGGAGAGGTGTTCCGGATGCAGGTCGCCTTCCTCGAAGGCCGAGATCTGGCTCTTGGCCTTGCGCAGGTTGAAGAACAGCTTTTTCTGCGCCGCCGTGGTGCCCATTTTCACGAGCGACCAGCTGCGCAGGATGTATTCCTGGATCGAGGCGCGGATCCACCACATGGCGTAGGTCGCCAGGCGGAAGCCCTTGTCCGGATCGAATTTCTTGACGGCCTGCATCAGGCCGACGTTGCCTTCCGAGATCACTTCGCCGATGGGCAGGCCATAGCCGCGATAACCCATGGCGATCTTGGCCACGAGGCGAAGGTGGGACGTCACGAGGCGGTGCGCGCTCTCGGAGTCCTGATGCTCGGTCCACCGCTTGGCGAGCATGAACTCCTCGTCCTTGGTGAGCATCGGAAACTTGCGGATTTCCGTCAGATATCGCGACAGTCCCTGTTCAGGCGACATCACCGCGAGTGATTTCAGTGCAGCCATTTGGTCCCTCCGAACCTCGATAAGAGCAGGCTCAGCGCAGACGGCCACCGGATGTGCGCCGTCTCCTCACCCCTCAACCGGACAAGTAGCTATGGGTTGCCGTCTTTGTCAGAGGCGGATCGTCACACGACAGCGTGACCGTGACCCTGGCGCCACTCGCGCCGATGACGGGGTGTGTAGCGGATAGTCAGTCCTTTATCAAGACCGACCGTTGCGACAGCGTTCAGATGCCCAGGATGTCGCGATATCTCGGGTGAACCACGTCAGCATGCTCCGGGTGCTTCTGCAGATAGGCCGAGAAGAACGTGCAGACCGGCAGGATCAGCAGACCCCGGCTTTTGGCGTCGGCGAGAACGTGTTTGGCCAGGCGGCTTGCGATGCCCTGACCCTCCAGCGCCGCGGGCACCAGGGTCTCGGTGATCATCAGATTGGGTTCTGACAGGTTGTAGGTAACGACGGCGACCTCATCTCCGACCGGCAGTTCGTAGCGGTGCAGGTCGATGTTGTCGCGGATTTCGGCGTCGAACATGGCGGGCCTCTAGAGGGCGGCGAGAAGGTCTTCCAGCGCCTGCATATCAGGTGGGAGCGCCGTCTCGAACCGCAACGCCTCCCCCGTCACCGGATGGACGAACCCCAGCACGGAGGCGTGCAGCGCCTGACGCGTCAGGCCGGCTACGGCGAGGGCGGCCTTCACGGACGTCGCCGGGCTGCCCGAGCCGTAGACGGCGTCCCCCAGGATCGGCGAACCCTTCGACGCCATATGCACCCGGATCTGGTGGGTCCGCCCGGTGTGCAGGGTGCAGGCGACGCGCGCAGCCAGAGGCGCGGCCCCGGCCTTGGCGGGCGCCGCATAGCGGGCCTGAACGACATAGTCCGTGATCGCGCTACGCCCGCCGGCCCTCAGCACCGCCATCTTCTTCCGGTCCGACGACGAGCGGCCGATCTGCGTCTCGATCCGGCCGCGCTCGGGCGAGGGCGCGCCGCGTGTCAGGGCGATATAGGTGCGTTCGATGTCGTGGGCGGCGAACAGCTTTGAAAGACCCGCATGGGCGCGATCAGACTTGGCCGCGACCATGACGCCGGAGGTGTCCTTGTCGAGCCGGTGGACGATGCCAGGCCGCGCTACCCCGCCGATACCCGACAGGGATGCGCCGCAGTGATGCAGCAGGGCGTTGACCAGCGTCCCGTCCGGCGTCCCCGGCGCAGGGTGAGCCGCCATGCCGGCGGGCTTGTCGATGACGATCAGGTCCGCGTCCTCATAGAGAACGGTCAGCGCAATGGCCTGCGGCAACGGGGTCGCGGAGGCGACCGGCGGGAGGTCGACGCGATAGAGCCCCGGCCCGGCCCGGCCCGACCCGCCGGTGATGACCTGACCATCGACGGAAACGGCTCCCTGCAGCAGCAGCGCCTGAAGGCGCGCCCGGGAGAGTTCCGGAAATGCGAGGGCAAGAGCCTTGTCGAGCCGCTCTCCGGTCGCTTCGATGCGAGCTTCGAGCATAGGAATGGCCCCACTTCCCCTCAAGCGCCGTACGGATCTGCAGGCCGCCAGCGATGCGCCGGTCACATATCTGACGGGGCGAATGAGCCAGGTGCTCACGCCTCGCACGGACTACTGCCTTTGGGGCCGTTCAGTCGATAGCTTCGATCAATCCGGTCGTGGCGAGGCGCCGGATCACATCCTCCGCCTCCTCCCATTCCAGGTCGTGCGGCCCGAACGGCTCGCCATCGAGCGCCCGCTCGAGGACGGCCCGGGGCGCTCGAGCGAAGGTCATGTCCCCGCCCGGAACGACAAGGCGCAGTCCCGGATCGGCATCCTCGAGTTTCCAGAGCGCCGGGCGGGCACGATAGCGCGCGGCCAGCGGCTTTGAGGCTCCCTCGATCGCGCCGCGGACATCGGGCTCGCGCGATCGAATGAAAAGATCGGTGATGACATCCAGAGACGGGCCCATTTCGACCAGGCCGGGAAGGCTGGCGACCAGCTCCGAGAACCGCTGTTGGGCCTGGCCCCGGTCGAATCCGGTATTGGCGAAGCCAGGCGGGAGGCTCCGTCGGAATCGGGGATCCTCGACGCAGACCTGAGACACCGCTTCCAGCATGAGGTCAGCCCACGTCTTCACCAGAAGACCACAGGTGATGTGCAGCGAGGCGCATTCGCCAGAGGTGGAGGCGTCATGCATCAGGCCACGAGGCACATAGGCGCAATCCCCGGCCTTCAGCGTGAAGCTTTGGCGGGGCTCGCCGACCGGATGTTTGCCGGGTTCGAAGGACTCTCCTCGATAGGGGGCGTCGACCGGTCTGTCATAGAGGCGCCAGGCCTTTTCACCCTCGATCTGGAGGATGAAGACATCATGGCTGTCGTAGTGGGTGTGGAATCCCTGCGATCCGGCCGGCGTCAGATAGATGTTTGTCTGGACGTG
Organism: Brevundimonas sp.; assembly: GCF_031412435.1. Taxonomy (GTDB): domain Bacteria; phylum Pseudomonadota; class Alphaproteobacteria; order Caulobacterales; family Caulobacteraceae; genus Brevundimonas. The sequence goes on along the minus strand of NZ_JANODA010000080.1, from coordinate 45,775 downwards.
GCAGCTGAAAACCCTCTCCACTGCCCGGCAAAAGGCCGCCAGGGTGATATCGGACTGGTGGAGCTGGTTGAGAATGACTGTCCCGCCGCGACGGTACAGACGGGCCACCGCGACGCGATCGACCACGCCATTGGCGGCGACGAAGTCCGAACTCTGGATCGGCTCCTTCGCGTTGGCCATCGACAATATGCCTTCGCGCAAGTCCAGCTCGGCGATCTTCCGGTCAACGGCGGCGATCGACAGCAGCGGCCGGAAGCGTTCGGCATCCCCGTGATGAATGACCACCGGCTCCATTTCGAAACAGGTGTCGAGGAACCGCCCCGCCGCGTCCCCCAGGAGCCACCCGAGCGGGTCCTTCAGCCGGTTGTGCATGAGCTCGATTTCCGGCCCCGATGAGGCGCGCTAGAGTTTCTGTCCATCGGGACAGCGGCCATAGCCGACCCGATCGTGACCTTCCCCGCTGTCGCTGTCCGAACAGCCCGTACCCCGTCCCTGGTTGGCGAGATCCGTGCTGTCGCTATCGGAGCGACCGGTCTGGTTCCGTCCCTGTCCGGCCGCATCGGTGCTGTCACGGTCGGAGACGCCGCTCGGGGGCGGTCGGTCCCGACCTCGCCCCTGATTCGCTGGATCGGCCTGTGGCCCGCTGTCGTTATCCGAGTAGCCGGTCGGGGGTCGTCCCTGATTGGCGCGATCGGTGCTGTCGTGGTCGGAGTGACCCGTCTGGTTGCGGCCGTAGCCGGACGCATCCCCGGGATCGGAATCCGATCGACCGGTATAGGTTTGCGCCCCAGCCTGACCCGTTACGAGAGACAGTGCGCTCCCCGAAATCGCTGCTCCGCCGACGATCCTTGCCATGAAGGACCGGCGATTGATGTTGCTGGCCACTTTTGTCTCCCCTGTTGACGCGCCGTTCTGGTCGCCGCACGCGAGATGAGGTCTGCTGCAATCCGGATGGGCCTGATCGGTCCATCCGGATCATCAATGTCTTTCATCCGGGCAGGGAGCGTCCTTGATCCAGATCAATAGGATGGACGGGCGGGCAACGGCCCCGCCGAAGCAGGGTGCGGGGTCGCTTTGCGGCTTGGCCGCCGCTCTTGAAATTCCTCCGAGGTCGGGCGCGATCTGATGCAGGCCGGCAGCCAGGTCGCGCTCTACGACGCAGCCTTCATCTCGCGGCCGTAGACCGGGTCGAGGTCACCCTTGGCATAGCGCTTGGCCATCTGGGCGGTGGACATCGGGCGGATCGACGAGGCCTGACCCTCGCAGCCGAACTGCTGGTAGCGCTCGATGCAGAGCTTCCGCATCGCTTCCTTGGCCGGCTTCAGATAGGCGCGCGGATCGAACTCGCCCGGCTTTTCGGCCAGCACCTTCCGGATCGCGCCGGTCATGGCCATGCGGTTGTCGGTGTCGATGTTGATCTTGCGCACGCCGTGCTTGATGCCGCGCTGGATCTCCTCGACCGGCACGCCCCAGGTCTGGGGCATCTGGCCGCCGTACTGGTTGATGATGTCCTGCTGGTCCTGCGGCACGCTCGACGAGCCGTGCATGACCAGATGGGTGTCGGGCAGGCGGCGGTGGATCTCCTCGATCACATGCATGGCCAGGACCTCGCCATCGGGCTTGCGAGAGAATTTATAGGCGCCGTGCGAGGTGCCCATGGCGATCGCCAGGGCGTCGACCTTGGTGCGGCTGACGAAGTCGACGGCCTGGTCCGGATCGGTCAGCAGGGCCGCGTGGTCCAGCTTGCCCTCGAAGCCGTGCCCATCCTCGGCCTCGCCCATGCCGGTTTCCAGCGAACCCAGCACGCCAAGCTCGCCCTCGACCGAGACGCCGCAGCTGTGGGCCATCTCGGTGACGCGGCGGGTGACGTCGACGTTGTAGTCGTAGTCGGCGGGCGTCTTGCCGTCTTCCATCAGCGATCCGTCCATCATCACCGAGGTGAAGCCGTACTGGATGGCGGTGGCGCAGGTCGCCGGGCCGTTGCCGTGGTCCTGGTGCATGCAGACCGGGATGTGCGGATAGAGTTCGGCCAAAGCGTCGATCAGCTTGGCCAGAACGATGTCGTTGGCGTAGGAGCGGGCGCCCCGCGAGGCCTGGATGATGACCGGCGCGTTGACGGCTTCCGCCGCCTCCATGATCGCCAGACCCTGTTCCATGTTGTTGATGTTGTAGGCCGGCAGGCCGTAGTCGTTCTCGGCCGCATGGTCGAGAAGCTGTCGCAGCGTGATGCGCGCCATTGGGTATGCTCCTGAGGTCTTGTTTTTTCCCGGTTTAGCCGGGGCGGTCCCTCAAGTCACGCCGTGTTACAGCTGTTTCAGGCCTTCAGCGCCTCGACGCCAGGCAGGGCCTTGCCCTCCATCCACTCCAGGAAGGCGCCGCCGGCCGTGGAGACGAAGGTCATGTCGTCGACTACGCCCGCATGGTTCAGCGCCGAGACCGTGTCGCCGCCGCCGCCGACTGCGATCAGCACCCCCGCCCTGGCCAGCGCGGCGGCGTGATGCGCGACCGAGACGGTGGCCGTGTCGAAGGGCGGAACCTCGAACACGCCGAGGGGGCCGTTCCATATGAGGGTCTTGGACGCCGTGATCGCCTCGACCAGACGCGCGACCGTGGCCGGGCCGGCGTCGAGGATCTTGTCGTCGGCTGACAGTGGCTGTCCGGCGACGACGGGGCGGGCGGCGACGCCCGGCTTGACCTCGGTCGCCACGACGAAGTCGACGGGCAACAGCAGTTCGCAACCCCGCGCCTTCGCCTCATCCATGATCTCGCGGGCCGTATCGGCCATGTCGCGTTCGGCCAGCGATCCGCCGATGTCGATCCCTTGCGCGAACAGGAAGGTGTTGGCCATGCCGCCGCCGATGGCGAGCCGGTCCAGCTTGCCGACCAGGTTCTTCAGCAGGTCCAGCTTGGTCGAGACCTTGGCCCCGCCGACGATGCCGATGACGGGTTTCTTCGGATTGCCCAGGGCGGCATCGAGCGCGTCGAGCTCGCGCCGCATAGACTCGCCGGCATAGGCGGGAAGCAGGCGGGCGAGGCCCTCGGTCGAGGCGTGGGCGCGGTGGGCGGCGGAGAAGGCGTCATTGACATACAGGTCGCCGAGCTCGGCCAGCTTCTGCGCGAAGGCGGGATCGTTGGCTTCCTCGCCCGCGTGGAAGCGGACATTCTCGAGCAGGACCACGCCGCCCGCGTCGAGGTCGGCGATGGCGGCGCGGGCCTCGACGCCCACGCAGTCGGTGGCGAAGCGGACGGGGGCGCCCAGCAGGTGCTCCAGATCATCGACCACCGGCTGCAGGCTCATCGACGGGACCACCTTGCCCTTGGGCCGGTCGAAGTGAGCCAGCAGGGCGACCTTGGCCCCGGCGTCGCGCAGCTTGTTGATCGTCGGCAGGGCGACGCGCAGACGGGTGTCGTCGGTGACCTTGCCGCCTTCCATCGGGACGTTGAAATCCACCCGAACGAGGGCGGTCTGGCCGGCGAGGGAACCGGCGTCGTCGAGGGTGCGGAAGGTCATCTTGATCTCCATTCCCTCTCCCGTTGGGAGAGGGCTTGAGGTTCGGAGAGCGTAGCGATCCGCAAACCGAAAGGGTGAGGGTCGGATTCTACCGGTGAGGCACGACCCTCACCCTTTCGCGCAAGTCCGATCGCCTCACGGCTCCCGGGCGCTCAAGCCCTCTCCCATTGGGAGAGGGCGGTCAGGTCAGAGGAACTTCGACATCACCAGCGCCGTGTCGGCCATCCGCGTCGCGAAGCCCCACTCGTTGTCATACCAGGTCAGGACGCGGGCCAGCTTGCCGTCGACCACCTGGGTCTGGGGCAGGGCGGCGGTGCTGGAGGCGGCAATATGGTTCAGGTCGGTGGAGACCAGCGGCTCGGTGGTCGTCGCCAGGACGCCCTTCATCGGCCCGTCGGCAGCGGCCTGAAGCGCGGCGTTGATCTCTTCCACCGTGACCTCGCGACCGGCGACGACCTTCAGGTCGACAACCGAGACGTTCGGGGTCGGGACGCGGATCGACGATCCGTCCAGCTTGCCCTTGAGCGCCGGCAGGACCAGACCGAGCGCCTTGGCGGCGCCGGTCGAGGTCGGGATCATCGACAGGGCGGCGGCGCGGCCCCGGTACAGATCCTTGTGCATCGTATCCAGCGTCGGCTGGTCGCCGGTGTAGGAGTGGATGGTCGTCATATAGCCGCGCTCGATCCCGAACAGGTCGTGCAGCACCTTGGCTACCGGGGCCAGGGCGTTGGTGGTGCAGCTGCCGTTCGACACGATGATGTCGTCGGCGGTCAGGGTCTCGTGGTTGACCTTGTAGACGATGGTCTTGTCGGCGTTGTCGCCGGGCGCCGAGATCAGCACGCGCTTGGCGCCGGCCTTCAGGTGCGCCTCGGCCTTGTCCCGGGCGGTGAAGATGCCGGTGCATTCAAAGGCGATGTCGACGTTCAGGTCCTTGTGCGGCAGGTTCGCCGGGTCGCGCTCGGCCGTGACCTTGATCTTGCCCAGGCCCACGTCGATCCAGTCGTCGCCGTGCTCGATGGTGCCGGGGAAGCGGCCGTGGACCGAATCGTACTTCAGCAGGTGAGCGTTGGTGGACACCGGCCCCAGGTCGTTGATCGCCACCACCTCGATGTCGCGGCGGCCATGTTCGACGATCGAACGGAGGACGAGGCGGCCGATGCGGCCGAAGCCGTTGATGGCGACGCGAACGGTCATGGGGGCGAGCTCCTGAAGCGGCGTTTTGTGGTTGGCGCTTCAATGGGACCGGGCGCGCCGGGGATCAACCCCGGGAGCGTCACAAGGCGTGATCGGATGTAACGGCTCAGCTTGCCAGAGGCAGGCTCAGCCGGGCCTCCAGCCCACCGCCGGCCCGGTTGGTCAGGGTCACGTCGCCGCCCGCCGCCCGCGCCGCCTGACGCGCCACGGCCAGTCCCAGCCCCGCGCCGCCCGTCTCCCGGCTGCGCGAGCGTTCGCCGCGGTGGAAGGGCTCGAAAGCGCGCTCGAGCTCGTCGTCGGACAGGCCGGGCCCGTCGTCGGCGACGGTGATCACCGCGAGGGATCCCTCGGAGGCGGCCGTCACCTTCGCGCCGCCGCCATACTTCAGGCCGTTGTCGATCAGGTTGGCGACCGCGCGTCGCAGGGCGGCCGGATCGCCCTCGACCGACAGGCCCGTCTCGCCCGCGAAGCTCACCTCCGCCCCGGTCTCGGCGAAGCCTGTCGCGCAGTCCGCCGCCAGAGTCGCGAGGTCCAGCCGTTCGCGGCGCTCGGCCTGGACCTCGCCGCGCACGAAGGCCATGGCCTGACCGATCAGGGCGTCCATCTCCTCGACATCACCGGCCATCCGGTCACGCAGGGCCTCGGGCGCCTGCTCGGCGCGGAACCGCAGCCGCGTCAGGGGCGTCCGCAGGTCATGGGCGATGGCGGCGATGGTCTGGGTGCGCTGGCGCATATGGCCCCGGATCGAGGCCTGCATGTCGTTGAAGGCGGCAATGGCGGTGCGCACCTCCGACGGCCCGGACGGCGTCAGGGGCTCGGCGTCCGGATCGGCGCCCAGCCGTTCGGCGGCCTCGGCGAACTGGCGGATCGGCCGCGTCAGACGCCGCGCCATCAGCCAGACCAGCGGCGCCAGCAACAGGGCGGTGATGCCCAGGGCGATCAGCAGCCGCATCTGCCATGGGTCGATCAGGCCGTGGGGCGGCTCGACCGTGGCCCAGCGCCCGTCCTCCATCCGCACCGAGGCCGAGAAGGGGGCGAAAGTCAGCCGGTCCGCCATGACGGTGAACCGCTGCGGCCCGCCGCCGGCCGCGACGATGCGCAAGTCAGTCGAGCCCGTCGGTGCGGGCACGCCACGCCGCGCCAGCACCTCGCCGACCTCGGCCATGATGGCGTCGTGGTCCGCCCGCTGGCCTTCGCCCGGCTCGGTTCGCCGGCTGAAAACGATGGTGGAGCTGCTTTCGGTGATGCGGGCGCCGGTGACGACCGGTCCCTGATCCGACGGGCGAGATCCGCGCGGCAGCCCGGGAAGCCAGTGGGCGCGTTCGGGGGCCAACCACACCCGCACGTCGCCCGGCGGACGGCCCAGACGCTGGGCCAGACCCATGCTGATGGCGTGCTCCACCGGCCCGGCGCCGACCTCTTGCGGGGGCGGCTCGTCCGAGATGCGGCGTACCAGGGCCCGGCCGTCGGACGTCCCGGCGGGCCGTCCGGCGAGGGCGTCCGCAGCGGCCGGGATGCTGAACCCGGCGGGGCGCGGCGGCGGCGCGGTCAGGACGACGGCGAAGACGACGATCTGTGACGCCACGACCGCGAACACGGCCAGCAGGGCGACCTGCATCAGGACCGACATGGAGCCAAAGGGCGAAGATCGGGATTTCATGCCCGGGCGCCGGCCCGGTCCGCACGCCGCACGCGGGCGTCGAAGCGATAGCCCTCGCCCCGGACGGTGGCGATCAGCTCGCGACCCGAGCCGTCATCGAGTTTTTTTCTCAGCCGGCTGATCTGGACGTCCATGGCGCGATCGAAGACGTCGGTCTCTGATCCTCGCGCGGCCTCCAGCAACTGGTCGCGCGTCAGGACCCGGCCCGGTCGCTCGGCGAAGGCGCGCAGCAGGCCGAACTCCCCGGCCGACAGGGTCACGACCTCTCCGCCGGGCTGCGAGAGTTCGCGCCGCACGAGATCCAGCCGCCAGCCGTCGAACATCAGGGCCGCGCCCGCCGGCGCCTCATCCTCGCGCGGACGACGCAGGACCGCCCTGATACGGGCCAGCAACTCACGCGGATTGCAGGGCTTGGCCAGATAGTCGTCGGCGCCGAGCTCCAGCCCGACGATGCGGTCGGTATCCTCGCCCATGGCCGACAGCATGACGACCGGCGGCGTGCCCGACAGCCGGCGCACGACGGACAGCCCGTCCTCGCCCGGCATCATCAGGTCCAGCACGATCAGGTCGGTCGGACCCTCGGCCAGGGCGCGGTCCATCTCGGTCGCCGAGGCCGCGCCGCGCGCCTGGTAGCCGTGCTGGCCCAGGTAGTCGCACAGGACTTCCCGAATGCCGGGGTCGTCGTCGACGACGAGGATGCGAGGGGAGGGATCGCTCATGGCCGCCTACATGCCCTGACAGATGGACCGTAACATTTCACGGTCGAAACAATTGATCCTGAGCCTGAAATGCCCCGGCAAGTCCCACATGGTCCAAGGACGCATCAGAAACTTGAAGGAAAAGACGTCATGTCCGTCATCGCCATCGCCCTGCTGGCCGCCCTGAACGGCGCCGCACCCCAGGATCAGGCCGCCCCCCGGGTCGAGACCCGCTCCGAAATCCGCATCGTCACTGCGGGCGGCGAAGGTCCCGGCCGGCTTGACGCGGACGGCGACGGCATGGTGACACGTGAGGAGTTCACGACCCCCTTGGGCAATGCGTTCGACCGCCTCGATGCGGACAACGACGGCCGCCTGTCGACCGAAGAGCTGGCCGCCGGACACGGCGAAGGCGGCCCCGGCCATCGCATGATGATGATGGGCGGTCCCGGCGGACCGGGGGTCCATATCATCACGCGCGAAGGCGGACCGGGCGGCCATGGCGCGCCCGGCGTGATGATGTTCGGCGGACCGGATGGTCCCGGCGGTCCGGGCGGCGATGTGCAGGTCTTCACCTTCCGCAGCGGCGGCCCAGTGGGCGGTCCGGCCCATATGGAACCGCAGGGCCCCGGCTCGCATCAGGTCTTCGTGCGTCGCTTCGGCGGCCCCGACGGTCCCGGCGAGATGGACAAGGACGGCGACGGCAAGGTCTCGCAGGAAGAGTTCCTGGCTCCTCTGCGCGAAGCCTTCGGCCGCATGGATGCCGACAGCGACGGCTTCCTTGACGACGGCGAAGGCCGGCCCACGCCACCGTCCGCCGATTGACCCGTCCCTGGGCCATCGGTTTCGTGACTTGAGGCGCGGCGGTTCGCTGGTCTAGGCTGGACGGGATGGTTCTCCCCGCCCGCCGCGCCTTCCTTTCCCTGATCGCAAGCGCCGTCCTGCTCACGGGGACGGCGTTCGCCCCCCCGATCGCCGCGGCCCAGGCGGTCCAGACGTTTGATCGCGGCCCGACGCCGTCCCGCGACCGCGCCCGTATGAACACGCGGGTGTTCGACACGGTCTGGAACCTCGTTCGTCGGCAGTACTACGACCCGAACCTGCACGGCCTCGACTGGAACGCCGCCCGCGAGACGTATCGGCCGCAGGCCATCGCCGCCGCCGACGACCGTGATCTGTACCGGGCGCTCAGCGCCATGCTGGATCTGCTCGACGACGACCACGCCGGCGCCATCTCTCCCGCCGTCGCCCGCCGTCAGGACCAGCAGCGCACCCGGCGTGCGGTCATGGGCGTCTCCCTGGCCCGTCAGGACGGCGACCAGTGGCGTATCGAGAACGTCCGTGCCGGGTCCCCGGCGGCGGAAGCGGGCCTCCAGCCGGGCTGGGTGCTTCAGGCCATCGACGGCCAGTCCTGGGGCGTCGATTTCGACGTCGAGGAAGGCCGGCCGTTGCAACTGGATCTGACGGATGAGGCCGGCGCCCTGCAGCGGGTGTCGGTGGTTCCACGCGTCATGGACCCGATCCCGGCCTTCAGCGCCGACGCGTCGCGACCCGGCGTCGTCGTGCTGCGGGTCGAAGGCTTCGAGTCCGGTCTCGGCCGTTGGCTGGGACAACGCCTCGCCGAGGTGTCACCCGAGACCGATGTGATCCTGGACCTCCGCGGCAATCCCGGCGGTCTGCTGCTCGAGGCGGACGCGACCCTGTCCTGCTTCCTTCCGGAACGTCAGGAATGGGCGACGCGGGTGTCGCGCAATGGTCGGCCGATGACGCTGGCGATCATGCCCGGTTGCGGGAACCTGAGCGGCCCGGTGACCAACGACGTGGCCCTGCTGGTGGACGGATCAAGCCGCAGCGCCGCCGAACTGACGCCCGCCGCCCTGCAGGAGTCCGGCCGTGCGCTGGTGATCGGCCAACATACGGCCGGAGCCGTGCTGATCTCGCAGGACAGTCCCTTGCCGGACGGCGGTCGTCTGACCCTCAGCCGCGCCGACTACGTCACGGCCGGCGGCGTGCGTCTGGAGAAGCGCGGCGTGGAGCCTGACATCGTGGTGGTCCCCACGGCCGAGGAACGCCGCGCCGGATTGGACCCCGCCCTGGACGCCGCCATCGCCGTCCTGGCTCTGGATCCCGAGGACCAGCGCGCCCAATCAGCTGCGCGACGCTCGATCTTCTGATTTGTCATCCCGGCCGAAGCGCAGCGAAGAGCCGGGACGGAGGGCATTTCCCCGCGGCAGGCCCGGCCTTCGAGCCGGGCTGATATCTGAGACAGCAGTGTGGCGGTGCGCGGCTCCCGGTTCGTCCCTGCGGGCCGACCGCGAGATGTGGTGATAGCTGGACCATCCCGGCTCTTCGCTGCGCTTCGGCCGGGATGACAAGGTGACGGAGTTTTACCCGCGCACCGGCCTCACCAGGCTCGCGGACAGCGCTGCCCGCTCGCGCGCCTGATCCGTCGTCTCGCCGCGCGCCAGGGCCACGCCCATACGCCGCCGCTCGAACGCTTCAGGTTTGCCGAACAGACGCAGGTCAGCGGTCGGCACCGACAGGGCCTCGGCGACGCCTTCGAACGCGATTCCCTCCGCATCCATGCCGCCATAGATGACCGCGCTGGCGCCGACCTCGCGCTGCGATACATCGACGGGCAGGCCCAGGATGGCGCGGGCGTGCAGGGCGAACTCGCTCATCGTCTGGGTCGCCAGGGTCACCAGCCCGGTGTCGTGCGGTCGCGGCGAGACCTCCGAGAACCAGACGTCGTCGCCCTTCACGAACAGCTCGACGCCGAAGACGCCCAGCCCGCCCAGGGCCTCCGTAACCTTGCCCGCGATGTCCTGCGCGGTGGCGAGAGACGCCGCGCTCATCGCCTGCGGTTGCCAGCTTTCGACATAGTCGCCCTTGACCTGGCGATGGCCGATGGGCGCGCAGAAGTCGGTGACCACCACGCCGTCGCGCATCGAACGCACGGTCAGCAGGGTGATCTCGAAATCGAAATCGATCCGGCCCTCGACGATGACGCGCGCCGTCTCGACCCGGCCTGACGACTGCGCATAGGCCCAGGCGTTGGCGGCGTCCTCATAGGCGTCGATGAAGGACTGGCCCTTGCCCGACGACGACATGACCGGCTTGACGAAGACCGGCAGGCCGATGTCGTGCGCGGCCGCCGCCAGTTCAGCCGCCGACCCGGCGAAGGCATAGGGGCTGGTCGGCACACCCAGCGCCTCGGCCGCCAGCCGGCGGATGCCCTCCCGGTTCATGGTCAGTTGGGTCGCGCGCGCCGTCGGGATGACCCGCGCCATCCCCGCCGCCTCGATATCCGCCAGGACCTCGGTGGCGATGGCCTCGATCTCCGGCACGATGATGTGCGGAGCCTCGGCCATGATGACGCCGTTCAGCACCTGCGGGTCCGTCATCGGGATGACGTGCGACCGGTGCGCCACCTGCATGGCCGGGGCATTGGCGTAGCGATCGACGACGATCACCTCGCACCCCAGCCGCTGCAGCTCGATCGCAACCTCCTTGCCCAGCTCGCCGCCGCCGAGCAGCATGACGCGGACGGCGGTGTCCGAAAGAGGAGTGCCGAGTTTCATCAGTCGATCCTTATGCAGCCGGTTCGGCGTCTTCCTTGGGCGCCCAGTTGCCGGCGGCCCTGGCGGCGGCGAGGGCGTCGATCAGCACCGCAGGCGCGCCGGCCTCCCGCATCTCGTCTGCGGTCAGATAGACCGCTCCGCCGCAGGCCTGGACCGCGTGCGCATAGTCGGCGTCGATCGCCACCCCTCCGTGTTCGGCGTCCGCCCAGATCCTGAACCCTTGGCCCAGCTCGGCGTCCGGCTGGGGCTTCCAGACGTCCTTGCACTGGTCGCGCCACTCGGCGTCGGTGGCCTCGGCGTTCATCTTGCGCTCGTAGAGCGCCTCCAGCCGGGCCGAGCGGACGTTGTAGACATAGTCCGCCGGCATGCCTTCTTCCGGCTGGTCCTGAACCAGGGTCAGGCCCGGTAGCAGGGCGACCCAGTTCGCCCGGTCGCCGGTCGACAGGTCGTAGGTGATGGCCGTCTGTGACGTCGAGGGATAGGCGCCGCCGCAGTAGACATCGAGACTCTCGCGCAGGGTCACATAGGCCGGACCGGTCATCGGGCGTGTGATCGTGCGGCTCCAGCCGCCCCCCGGTCCGTCACCGGCCATCTCGGCGCACTCGGTCGCGCTGGCCGTGGCTGCTGCGTCCAGCCGGTCAAACTCGGCATTGATGCGCACGATGGCCGGGCTGTCCCCGGACAGCCGGGGCAGGGCCTCGATATCGGCGGACAGCCTCGGCTTCTCGACCAGGTTCACGGCGCCGGCCGCGCTGGCGACGTCCTCGTCAGTCTTGGCGGTCGAGCCTTGATTGCAGGCCGCCAGTCCCAGCAGCAGCGCCGCTACCGCCACACTCGTGATCGTCTTCATCTGCAAAACCCCCTTGAAATCATGGCCAGCCTGCTCCCGATCCGTCGGTCTCGCCAGCCACTGAAAATGATTCAGGCCGAGGTGTCCGAAATAAAGGGCCCGCCCGGCGCGCCCCAGCTCCATTTCGGCATGGGCGAGGAGGGCGGCAGGGCCACGCCCGGCTGGGAGTTGATCACCGCCAGCCGCGACCCCCATTCCAGATAGCCGACGAAGGCCGAGCGGAATTCCGGGTCGTCGGCCAGGCCGACGTCGTCGGCGGTGGTCAGCAACAGGTCGAACCATCGCCGCCGCTGAGTCTCGCCGAGGTGCTTGTTCAGGTGATGGCCGATCATCCGCACATGGCCGTCGCCCGAGGGATCGTAGAGCACGGGCCCGCCCAGCACCTCGCCGATGAAGTCTGCGACATGCGCCGGGTGGTCGGCGTCCATATGGGCGAAGACCGGCGACAGGATTTCGTCCAGCGCCACCCGGCGATAGAATTCGGTCGTCAGCGTCAACAGGACCTCCCGGCCACCCAGCCAGTCGTAAAGGCTGGGGACCTCGGCCATCGCCTAGAGCCGGGCCTTCGCCGCCGCCACGATGGCGTCCGAGGTGATCCCGAACTCGCGGTACAGCACCTCCGCCGGGGCCGACGCGCCGAAGCCGGTCATGCCGATGAAAGCGCCGTCCTCGCCGATGAACCGCTCCCAGCCCTGTTTGATCGCGGCCTCGCAGGCGACGCGCACCGTGCCCCGGCCGATGACCGAGGCCTGGTAGGCGGCGTCCTGCTGTTCGAACAGTTCGAAACAGGGGACCGAAACGACCCGCGTCGGCGTGCCTTCGCCCTCCAGGGTTTCGGCCGCCTTGAGCGCCAGCGGCATTTCCGTGCCCGTGGCGAACAGGGTGACCTTTGCGTCACCGTTCGCGGCCTTCAGCTCATAGGCGCCCTTGGCCGACAGATTCTCGTCGGACGCCGTGACGCGCACCGCCGCCGTCTTCTGGCGCGACAGGGCCATGGCCGACGGCGTCGCCTTGTGCTGCAGGGCCAGCTGCCAGCATTCGAAAGCCTCGACCGTGTCGGCGGGGCGGAAGACCAGCAGATTCGGGATCGCCCGCAGCGCCGCCAGATGCTCGACCGGCTGGTGCGTCGGACCGTCTTCGCCCAGACCGATCGAGTCGTGGGTCAGGACGTGGATCACCCGGATGCCCATCAGGGCCGCCATGCGGATGGCGTTCCGGCTATAGTCCGAGAACACCATGAAGGTGCCGCCATAGGGGATGACCCCGCCGTGCAGCGCCATCCCGGTCATGGCGGCGGCCATGCCGAACTCGCGGATGCCCCAGTTGACGTAGCGACCCTCATAGGTCGGCGCATCGAAGATGGGCGTGCCCTTGACGAAGGTGTTGTTCGATCCGGTCAGGTCGGCCGAGCCGCCGATCATTTCCGGCACGACGCCGAACAGGGTCTCCAGCGCAGCGCCCGAGGCCTGACGCGTCGCCTGGGCCGGCTTGTCCACGACCAGCCGGGCGATGCCGGCGTTCAGGGCGTCGAACGCCGCTTCCGGCAGGTCGCCCTTCATGGCGCGTGTGAAGTCGGCGGCCTGCGCCGAGGCGGCCAGACGCGCTTCCCACGCCTTGCGATCCTTCGAGCCACGCTTGCCGGCCTTCTTCCAGGCCTTGTCGATAGTCTCCGGGATGACGAAAGGCTCGTGGTTCCAGGCCAGGCCGAGGCGCGTCGCCGCGATCTCGGCCGCGCCCAAGGCCGCGCCGTGGGTCTTGTGGCTGCCTTCCATGGTGGCGGCGCCCTTGCCGATCTTGGTCTTGCAGGCGATCAGCGTCGGCTTGTCCTGACGCGTCGCCCACTGCAGCGCCGACTTGATCGCCTTCATGTCGTGGCCGTCGACGGCCTTCACGGCCCAGCCCGAGGCCTTGAACCGCGCCTTCTGGTCCACCGCGTCCGACAGGCTGACCTTGCCGTCGATGGTGATCTCGTTGTCGTCCCACAGCACCGTGAGCTTGTTCAGCCTGTACCGACCGGCGAGGGCGATGGCCTCCTGCGACACGCCCTCCATCAGGCAGCCGTCCCCGGCGATGACCCAGGTGCGGTGGTCGACCAGGTCGTCGCCGTATTTGGCGGCCAGGTGCCGCTCGGCCATGGCGAAGCCGATCGAGTTGGCCAGACCCTGGCCCAGCGGGCCCGTGGTCGTCTCGACGCCCGGCATATGGCCGTACTCGGGGTGACCCGCCGTCTTGGAGCCCCACTGCCGGAAGTTCGACAGCTGCTCGGCGGTCGCCGCCTTGTAGCCCGTCAGGTGCAGCAGGGCGTAGATCAGCATCGAGCCGTGACCCGCGGACAGGATGAAGCGGTCGCGATCGGCCCAGTCCGGACGGCTCGCGTCGAACTTCAGAAACTTCGAGAATAGCACCGTCGCCACATCGGCCATACCCATCGGCATGCCGGGGTGGCCGCTGTTGGCCTTCTCCACGCCGTCCATCGCCAGGACGCGAATGGCGTCCGCCATCATCTTGAGGGTCGCTTTTTCGGGTGCGCCGATGGGGGTGTGCGGGGGCTGGGCCACGGGCGGACCTTTCGTCTGGAGGCGGAAAAGGGAGGTGGGCCGCTTTACCCCGGCGTCACGGCGGGTTCTATAAGAAATCTGGAGGAAACGATGGCCGACGCCTCGACAGTTGCGCGCGACAGGATCGACAAGGCCCTGGCCCTGCTGGAACGCAAGGTGCTGGAGCTGAAGGCGCGTCCCGTCCCGGCCCCGCGCGGAGCCGACGACGACCTGTTCACCATTCCCACACCCGCCGGGCCGGACGAGCACCGCCGTATCGCAGAACTCGAGGCCGCCGGGCGCGAAGCGTCTGCCGCCCTCGCCGCCGCCGCCATGGCTGTGCGCGACATCCTCGCCCGGGACGACGCCTGATGGCCACGGTCACGGTCGAGATCAACGGACGCCCCTACGCCGTAGGCTGCGCCGACGGTCAGGAGGAGCGCGTCCGCATCCTCGCCAAACAATTCGACGTCCATGTGCGCCAGGTCGCGGGCGATGTCGGCCATGTCGGCGACATCCGCCTGTTCCTCATGGCCGCCCTGGTCCTGGCCGACGAACTGCACGAGGTGCGGATGAACGGTGGGGCGGGCGTGGTCTCCGCCGACGCCGCCTCGGTCCCGCTTTCAGACACCGGCGTCGCGGAAGCCCTCAACGCCGTCGCCGCCCGGATCGAGAAGATCGCGTCCCTCTTGTAAGGCGGCCATTGTTCCGCCCCCGGTGAACGACTATCTTCCTCCACGGCGGGTCATGCTGTGGCTCTCGTCGAAGGCAACATATCCTCGCGGCCTTAATTCACTCGAAGGGATCTGCCCCTGTCCGACCTCGTGGGGTCGGGTACGCGGAGCCCACCTGGCTACCCAGGCTCGAGAGGATTCAACCGTCCTTCACGGCTCTTACGGCGCCGCCAACCTTTCTCCCTTCATTCGTGCGCTATCGCTCGCTGCTTGAGCGCGGTGCGGTCGAGGCGTAGACACCAGCGCAACAAGCGTCCGCTTGAGGAGCAGGCCATGAAACCCGTCTGGTTTGGACCGAAACGCTTCGGCTGGGGCGCATCTCCCGCCAGCTGGGAAGGCTGGGCTGTCACCGGTGTTTTCATTGTGGCCATGCTCTTGACCGGCAACCTTCTCCGGGACCTGGCCTGGGTCTGGGCCCTGATGCTGGCCGAGATCGCGATCCTCTTCGTCGTGGTGATCCTGACCTACGACAAGAACGCCCGGACCCACGTCTGACCCACCCGGACAAGCCAGCACTGCGCGCAGAGGCCCGCGCAGCCCGACGCCGGCTCGCCTCGATCCAGCCGCTCGCGGCCGAACGCGCCGCGTCTCACCTCGCCGACCTTCCCTCCGGCGCCCTCGTCGCCGTCTATCGCGCCATAGGTTCGGAGCTCGATCCGGAACCGCTGGCACGCGCCCTGATCTCGGCCGGAGCACAGGTCTGCCTGCCCGTCGCCCTGGAACGCGACGCCCCCATGATCTTCCGCCGCTGGTCGCCGGGCGAGCCGCTGGAGATTGACGCCGCCGGCTGTCCCGCGCCCCTCCCCCTGGCCGAGGTCGTCGATCCCGACCTCATCGTCACGCCCCTGCTGGCCTTCGACGATTTCGGCGGGCGGCTGGGGCAGGGCGGGGGCTACTACGACCGGACCTTCGCAGCCCGGCCCGTCGCCATCCGCATCGGCTTCGCCTTCGACGGTCAGCGCGTCGCCCGCCTGCCGATGGACCCGCACGACATCGCCCTGCATGGCGTTCTGACCGAGGTCGGCTATACCGCCGCCCGAAAGGTCTAACTCCTCATGCGTCTTGCCTTCTTCGGCGACGTGATCGGCAAGTCCGGTCGCGACGGCCTGTCCGACCATCTGCCCGGCCTGAAGCGGGTGCTCAAGCTCGACTTCGTGGTGGTCAATGCGGAGAACGCCGCCGGCGGCTTCGGCATCACCGAGAACACGGCCAAGGAACTGTTCATGGCCGGCGCGGACTGCCTGACCTTGGGCAACCACTCGTGGGACCAGCGCGAGGCCCTGACCTATATCGTGCGCGAGCCGCGGCTGATCCGCCCCGCCAACTATCCCCGGCTGATGGATGCGCCCGGCGCCGGCGCCAACCTGTTCGAGACGGACAGCGGCCGCACCGTCCTGGTCATGAACGTCCTGGGTCGCATCCACATGGACCCGAACGACGACCCCTTCAGCGCCGTGGACCGCGAACTGAACGCCGCCCCCCTGGGCCACGTCGCCGACGCCGTCATCGTCGACATGCATGCCGAGGCGACCTCCGAAAAGATGGCCATGGGCCATTTCTGCGACGGCCGCGCCTCGCTGGTCGTCGGCACCCACACCCACGTCCCGACGGCCGACTGCCAGATCCTGCCCGGCGGCACGGCCTACCAGACCGATGCGGGCGGCTGCTGCGACTACGACAGCGTCATCGGCAACGAGAAGGAAGAGCCGCTGCGGCGCTTCACCACCCGTATCTCCGGCGGCCGCTACGTCCCCGCCCATGGGCCCGCGACCGTCTGCGGCGTCTATGTCGAGACCGACGACAAGACCGGCCTCGCGACCCGCGTCGAACCCATCCGCGTCGGTGGCCGCCTCAGCCAGCACATCCCGCAGGCCGCCTGACGCAAGGCTGTTGACCAGAGAAATTACATATGTAATCTCCGTGGTCTACAAACGTAGTCCAAGGAGCCCTTCATGACGCCTGTCACCATCGTCTTCGACGCCGCCTTGCCCGTGCAGGTCATCGTCGTCGCCCTGATCGTCGCCGCCGTCGCCGCCGTCGTCGTGACGGTGAAGAAGATCGCGTCGGGTCCCCATCTGTCGGGCGGCTCGGCCTATCTCTCCGCGCTGCGCCTCGGCGCGCCCCTGCTCGGCCTGCTGGGCGCCGCCTTCAACGGGCTGATGATGTTCGTCGCCCTGGCGAAGTTCGGACCCCAGCCGATCAACGTCCTGGCCCCCGGCCTGGCCGAGGCGACCTTCCTCGTCGTCATGGGCCTGATCGTCGGCGTGGTCGCGGTCATCTGTCACTGGGCCGTCGAGGCCCGGGTTGATCGCGCCGTCCTCAGGGCCTGAGGTGGCGCGCAGCGCCGTCACCGAGGCCCGAACCTCAGCTCGCGGCGGCGGGTCGCCAGGCGCGCATCTCCGCGATTTCCCGGGTCTGGGTGTCGATGACCGCCCGGGCCATGCGCCGCACCTCGGGATCGCGGCTGTCGCCAAGAGCGATCTCGGCCATGGCCACCGCCCCCTGATGGTGGGCGATCATCTTGGCGATATAGGCCTGATCGACCGTTTCGCCCGAGGCCGCCGCCATCAGGCGGTGCATCTCCGCTTCGGAGGCGGCGAAGGCCTGATTGCCCCCCGCCTCATGATCCCCGCCATGAGGCCCGGAAACTTCACCGGCCGTCACCGTCGCGGCATGGTTGGTGGTCGCGGCTTCGCGCATCGCCTGCTGCACGGGATCCCCGCCGCCGTCACAGGCGATGAGCAACAGGGGGAGGACGGCTGCGACGATGAGCGGAGGACGGATCATGGAGGGCCTTTGCTGGGTTCGGTCGCCGTCAGCTTGCTGCAAAAACCCGCCGCCGTCTCGCCTCACGGCGCCGCAGGCGAAAACGGCAAGAGAATAAAATCCTTGTCAGGCCTTGCCGTCCGCTGCGCGCTCCCCCACGTCGCGTGGAGGTCTTTGAAATCGTCCCATCCAGCCGCTGGCGACGCGCTCGCCTACCCTGCAAGATAGTCGAATTCCACCACAGTCAAAATCTCAACGCCTTGATTTTGTTCAGGTCGATCCGGACTCAGTGGACTATCCAGACTCTGAATTCGGGAGCCGGGGTTTTGACTTCAAACCGTCAGGCGTCGTGAAGCCGCGCGCTGCCGCCCTCGACGACCATCGACTTGCGTGTTGTCAGGGCGCCGCGACGATCCTGAACCTGGTCCAGCACCTTGAAGTCCGTGCGCCAGCGCTCCGGCGTCACCTCGCAGACGACATAGCCCCGCTGCGCGTTGTTGAACTTCAGCTGCGGGTTCGCCGACTGGATCGCCGCCATGTCCGGCCGCTGATCGACCCCGTCGCCGCCTGAGCTGATCGAAGTGGCCACGAACTCGGCCGCGATCGGCTCGCCTTCGGGATTGCGGCCGTCGACGAACAGCTCGCCCGCATAGTTCTGATGCTCGTCGCCGGTCAGGACGACGACGTTGTCGATCCGCCGCTCCTTGATATGGTTCAGCAATCTCGCCCGCGGCACGCGATACCCGGCCCAGCTGTCCGGATTGACCCCGTAGTCGTCGCCGGCGTTCCGATCCAGATCCATGACCATGATCTGCTGCGCCAGGGTGTTCCACTTCGCCCTGGAGCTCTCCAGCCCGTTGAACAGCCAGGCCTGCTGCGCCTCGCCCAGAACCTCCGCCTCCCGCGAATCGATGTCCGAACAGCCGGCGTTCCAGCGGTCGCCGCAGGGCTGGTCCGAGCGATACTGGCGGGTATCCAGCAGGTGCACGTCCAGCAGATCGCCGTAGGTCGCCTTGCGATACAGCTGCATCTGGGAGCCGCGCGGGAAAGACGACCGCCGCATCGGCATATGCTCGTAGAAGGCCTGCATCGCCGCCGCCTTGCGCAGGGCGAAGACCTCCGCCGGCGATCCTTCCTGATCGATGTCCGAGACCCAGTTGTTGTCGATCTCGTGGTCGTCCCAGACCACGAACCAGGCCGCCGACTGGCGCGCGGACTGGAGGTCCGAATCCATCGTGTACTGGGCGTAGCGCCGCCGGTAGTCGTCGACGGAATAGACCTCCCCGCCCTGGTGGACGCGCAGGTTTTCCTGGGTCGAAGTCCCGCCATAGATGCGGTTGCCGCGCCCCTCGTAGATGTAGTCCCCGTAGAAGAAGACGAAATCCAGGTCCTCAGCCGCCATCTTGCGGTGGGCCGTGTAGTAGCCGCTCTCGATCGCCTGGCAGCCGGCGACGCCGAACTTCACCTGGGCCAGGGGTGCGCCCACGACCGGCGCGGTCTTGGCCCGTCCGACGCCGGACCGCTCGGACCCGACGCGGAAGCGGTAGAAATACGGCCGGCCGGGCTCCAGGCCCTCGACCTCGACATGGACCGAGTGACCCAGCTCCGGCCGGGCGATGGCTTCGCCGGAACGCACGATCGTCCCGAACCCGGCGTCGGCGGCGACCTCCCAGGTCACGGCCATCGCCTGGCGCGGCATGCCGTAGCCGGGCTCCATCGGTCGGGGCGCCACGCGTGTCCAGATCACGAACCCGTCGGGCAGGGGATCGCCGGCGGCGACACCCAGCTGGAACGGATTCTCGTCGAACACCGCCTGGGCCAGGCCCTCGCGCGGCAATGTGGCGGCGGCCGAACCGGCGCCGAGACCGGTCAGGAGCAGGCGGCGGGACAGAAACAGGGACATGACGACCTCCAACGGCGGATGGGCATACTGCATCTGTGTGACAGCCCGTGCGATCCCGTCAGAAATAAGAGGGTTGTAAGGCCACGCTTCGAGGAGTCATGTTCTCCTCCGACAGCGGGGCTGTTGGCGCACGATAAGGGGCCCAGAAATGAAAACAGTGATCTTCACGGCGTCGCTCTGTGCTGCGGCCCTTTTTGCTATGGGCGCCTCGGCGCAACAGCGCGTTTCGCTTTCCGCCGGTTTCGTGCCCGATCCGGTGACGGTCGAACTCTATTCGGGCGGCGGCGAGCAGGCCTCCGATCTGGGAAGTTCCTGCGTCGGAACGGTCGCCAGCAGTCCGGATGTCGTGCTGAACTTCAGCTCGGCCGGCGGTCGCCTTGCCATCGGCGTCCTGTCCGGAAGCGACACCAGCCTGGTGATCAACGGACCCGACGGCCGCTTCTACTGCAACGATGACAACAGCGGCCTCAACCCGGGTCTGGTCTGGGGTCAGGCCCCCAGCGGCCAGTACGACATCTGGGTTGGCGCCGTCGGCGACGCGGGTCCTGCGACCTTGATCATCACCGAAGGCAGCCTCGACTACTGATCTTTCATCCGGACTGATGACGCCCGCCTGAGCGAGAGCGCCCGGACTCCCGCCAGCCTGCGTCACGCCAATCCATCAACGAACCAAAAAATCGAAGGAAACAGCCCATGCGTACCGTGCTTCTTGCCTCCGCCGTGGCGGCCGCCCTGATGGCCTGCGCCGCCACGTCCGTCGCCGCCCAGAACCCCAGCGCCGCAGCCACCTCGGGCGGCATGCGCGCCCGCGCCGGCTTCACCCCCGATCCGATCCGGGTCAGCATCTATTCGGGCGGTTCGGTCGACGCCTCCCGCCTCGGCGGCGCCTGCGTCGGCATGATCGCCAGCGCTCCGGACTATGAGTTCACCTATACGGCCGGCTCGTTCCCGCTGAGCTTCGGCGTCGTCTCGGACGGCGACACCAGCCTGGTCATCAACGGCCCGGATGGCCGCTGGTATTGCAACGACGACGCCGAGGGTCTGAACCCTGTCCTGACCTGGGGCCGCCCGGCGAGCGGGTCCTACGACGTATGGGTCGGCGCCGTGGGCGAGGCCGCGTCCGCGACCCTGCTGATCTCCGAGTCTAACTAGTCCATCGCAACGACTGAAACGGGCCGTCGGAAAAGGCGGCCCGGCCCTGCCAGCAGAATCCCGGCCTTGCGTTTCACCGGCGTCTCAGGAGACCCGCCCATGCTTACCCGCTTGTCGGCCTTGGCCGCTCTTTGCACTGTAGCACTCGCAAGCGCGGCTTCGGCCCAGGAATACGTCGAGCTGACCGGCGGCTTCGGCCCCGATTCCCACAATGTCACTGCCTATGCCGGCGGCGATATCGACGCCTCGACGATCGCCGGCGGCTGCGTCGGCATGGTGGGCGAGAGTGACCAGGTCACCCTGTCCTTCACCGCCTATGGCGGCCCCCTGATCATCACCGCCTATTCGGAAGCCGACACCAGTCTGGTCGTCAACGGACCGGATGGCCGCTGGTATTGCAATGACGACACCGAGGGATTGAACCCGCAGGTCCGCTGGAACAGGGCGCAGAGCGGCGTTTACAATGTCCGTGTCGGCGCGGTCAGCTCCAGCGCCCAGGGTGTCCCGGTCGTCGTCGCATTCATGGAGTAGGGCTCAGCCCTCGATCCAGCCGGGCATCCACCCCTCGTGGATTTCCCTCAGGTGTTTCAGCGGGATGCTGAAGAGATCCGTCGAGGCGAAGGCGTCGCCCTTGGCCTGACCGACGACCGAGGCGTGCAGACCCGCATCGCGCGCCGCCGCCAGCACCTCCTGCGGGTTCGGGACTGCGACCAGGTAGCGGGCCTGGTCCTCGGCGAACAGCAGGACATGGGCGTGGGTGGCGCTCGACGCGTCCAGCACCACGCCGCAATCCGACGCCAGGGCCAGGTCCGCCGCCGCACCGATCAGACCGCCATCCGACAGGTCGTGCACGCAGGTCAGGCGGCCGCTCTCGATCATTCCGCGCACGAAGTCGCCAGTCTTGCGTTCCAGCTTCAGGTCCACCGCCGGCGGCGCACCGTCCTCGCGGCCCAGAACCTCGCGCAGATAGATCGACGCGCCCAGCTCGCCGTTGGTCTCGCCGATCAGCACCAGCGAGTCTCCCGTCTCCATGGTCGAGAACCCGGTCACCACGTCGTAGTTGGTCAGCAGGCCCACGGCCCCGACAGTCGGGGTCGGCGGGATCGCGACGCCATTGGTCTCGTTGTAGAGGCTGACGTTCCCGCTCACGACGGGGAAGTCCAGCTCGCGGCAAGCCTCGGCCATGCCGTCGATGGCGCGAACGATCTGCCCCATGATCTCGGGCCGTTGCGGGTTGCCGAAGTTCAGGTTGTCGGTGATGGCGATGGGCAGGGAGCCGACGGCCGTCAGGTTCCGCCAGGCCTCGGCGACGCACTGTTTTCCGCCCTCGTAGGGGTCGTTCTGGACATAGCGCGGCGTGCAGTCCGAGGTGACCGCCAGACCCTTGTCCGTCCCATGCACCCGCACCACGCCGGCGTCCGCGCCGGTGGCCGAATCCTGCAGGGTGTCGGCCATCACGTGGCGGTCGTACTGCTCCCAGATCCAGCGCTTGGACGCCATGTCGGGACAGGTCAGCACCTTCAGCACCGCGTCTTCCCAGACCGTCGGCGCCGGCACCTCGCCGGGCGACAGACGCGGATGCAGCTCAGGCTGGACCCACGGGCGGTCGTACAGGGGGGCGTCGTCGAACAGCGGCGCGAGCGGCACGTCGCACACGACCTCGCCGTGGTGGTTCAGGATCAGGCGGCCGGTCTCGGTGGTCATGCCGATCACGGCGGCGTCCAGACCCCATTTTTCGAAGATGCGGTAGCCGTCCTGTTCGCGGCCCGGCTTCAGCACGGCCAGCATCCGCTCCTGGCTTTCCGACAGCATCATCTCATAGGCGGACATGCCGGTTTCCCGCTGGGGCACCATGTCCATGTTGAGCTCGATGCCGACGCCGCCCTTGCCGGCCATCTCGACCGACGACGAGGTCAGGCCCGCCGCGCCCATGTCCTGGATCGCCGCCACGGCGCCCGAGGCCATCAGCTCCAGGGTCGCCTCAATCAGCAGCTTTTCCGCGAAGGGATCGCCGACCTGGACCGTGGGGCGCTTGGATTCCGATTCGTCGTCGAATTCGGTCGAAGACATCGTCGCGCCGTGGATGCCGTCGCGCCCGGTCTTGGAGCCGAAATAGACCACCGACATGTTCGGCCCCGGCGCGGCCGAGTAGAAGATGGCGTCCGCCTTGGCCAGGCCCACGCACATGGCGTTGACCAGGATGTTGCCGTTGTAGCCGGCGTGAAAATTGGTCTCGCCCGCCACCGTCGGCACGCCGACGCAGTTGCCGTATCCGCCGATGCCCGACACCACCCCCTTGACCAGACGCTTCGTCTTCTCGTGCCCGATATCGCCGAACCGCAGCGCGTTGAGCAGGGCCACCGGGCGCGCGCCCATGGTGAAGACGTCGCGCATGATCCCGCCCACGCCCGTCGCCGCGCCCTGATAGGGTTCGATGTAGGAGGGGTGGTTGTGGCTCTCCATCTTGAAGATGCAGGCGTCGCCGTCGTCTATGTCGATGACACCCGCGTTCTCGCCCGGCCCGCAGATCACGCGCGGGCCCTTGGTCGGGAACTTGCCCAGATGAATCTTCGACGACTTGTAGGAGCAGTGCTCGGACCACATGACCGAGAAGACCCCCAGCTCCAGCTGGTTGGGCTCGCGACCGAGCCGGTCGAGGACGACCTGATATTCAGCGGGGTTGAGGCCGTATTCGGCGGCCAGCTCGGCCATGGTCTTTTCGGAAGCGCTCATGGGGCGCGCTTCTAGCGGTGATCCGTCTCACTGTCAGCCCACGCCGTATCGCCTACGCCTGTGCGAGCGCTCGCGCGAATGTTATCGATCAAAGGTTGTAACGTCGCCCGGAGAACGGCGATACGGTGGCGGACTGAGGGGAGTTCATCATGTGCATCGTTTGCGCGTCTGGCCTGCAGGCTGGTCCCCGCGGGTTTGTCGCTCAGGGCTGGCTGGACCATACGGCGGACGGCGCCCCCGTGGTCGGCCCCCTCGGTGCGACGGAGGTCAACGACTATCGGGCTATCGTGTCGTCCAGCTGGAACATCGGGAGCAACTTCCAGCCGCTCTACGGGCGCGGCGCCTTCATCAGCTTCTCGTTCCAGACCAGCGTGCAGAACAGCGTGCTGGAAGGCGGCGCGTTCTCGACTTTCAACGCCGCGTTCATCAACAGCTTCCAGCCCCTGACCCTGACCCAGACGGAAGCAGCCCGGACCGCGCTGCGGCTCTGGGGCGAGGCGAGCGGCATTACCTTCTTTGAGGTTCCCTCCGGCATGGGCGATATCCGGTTCGCCAACTTCGATTTCAGCCTCGGAGGCCCCAATCCGCCGTCCGGGGCTGCGGCCTACGCCTACTACCCGGGGGCGGGGCTCGGCGGGGACGTTTTCGTGGGCAGCACGAACTTCACCTCGGTCCAGCTGTTCCTGCACGAAATCGGACATTCGCTCGGCCTCAGGCATTCCTTCGACGGAGCTTCCGTGTTGCCGAGGGCTTTGGACAACTGGGCCAGCACGGTCATGAGCTACACGTCGGGCGGGAACCCGGGCAACGTCCTGGGCACGATCGACATTGAAGCAATCCGCTACATTTACGGCGGTCCGGATCAGGACGGCACCCAGGTCGCGAGCTGGTCCTGAGATGCGGCGACCTACACACTGACGCAAGGTGGCGGCGCTGGTGCGGATGCGATCCGAGGCATGGGTGCTCGCAACATCATCGACGGCGGCGCGGGCGACGATCGCCTTACGGGCGCGGGCGAGGCGGACACCCTGACAGGCGGCGAAGGGGCGGATCAGTTGTTCGGCAATGACGGCGCGGACATCCTGCGCGGCGGCGCCGGGGCGGACATTCTGAACGGAGGCGCCGGGCTGGACGTCATGGACGGTGGGGATGGCGACGACGTCTTCAACGACTCCTTCGGCGACGGCTTCAACATCGACGGCGGGGCGGGAAGCGACCGGCTCACCATTTCCGGTGGTGTCTTCAATCAGCCGGTGATTTTCTCGCTTGCTGCCGCGATCGCGTCCGGATCGGTGCTGACGGGAGTCGAGTTCGTCACCATCAACGGGAACAGCGCCGACGACAGGCTGACCGGGGCGGATACCGCGGATGTTCTCTTTGGCAATGACGGCAATGATGTACTGACAGGTCTTGGAGGCAATGACACGCTTTACGGAGGCCGGGGCCACAACATTATGGACGGCGGAGAGGGAAACGATTTCATCGTCGTCACCATGGGGTCCACCTTCGCGGCTGACGGGGGTGCCGGTTCAGACACTTTGCAGTTCTCGGCGGATTCAAACGGCGGAGTGACCTTCTCGCTTGAAGCAGCGCTGGCCGGAGGCTCGACCTATCGCAATGTGGAAACGATTTTGCTGGTCGGCAGTTCGGGCGGCGACCGGCTGACCGGTTCGGCAGAACGCGACTTCATCTACGCCTATGGAGGCAATGACATCCTCCTGGCGGGGGCCGGGAACGACTACCTGCTGGGGGATGCGGGATATGACTATGTCGAGGGCGGGACCGGCGACGATTATATCGACGGCGGCGCTAACGACGACGCGCTCGATGCGGGTTCAGGCACGGATTTCGTCGTTGGCGGGGCGGGTCTGGATACGCTTCTGATCGGGCTGCGTCAGTCGGATGTGGCGGTGACCTATCAAGGCTCCCAGATCATCATCACTGCGGCCGGGATACGCACGACGATCAACTCCGGGATTGAGGCGGTCCGGTTTGCAGATCAGATCGTTGAAGTCGGCGTCGACGGCCGGCTGATGGCCGCACGGTTCGTCAACGGCACGGCCGGGGCGGACACCCTGGCCAATGGCGCGGGAGCCGACAATGTCATCGGCGGAGCGGGCAACGACATCCTCATGGGAGGCGCGGGCTCGGACTTTCTGAACGGAGGCGAAGGCATCGATGCCGCTGCCTATTCCAGCGCCTCGCGGCGGTACAATATTGTGGGCAACACAGTCATTGGCGGACCTGAGGGCGGGGCTGACACCCTCACGGCCATCGAGGAGGTTCGGTTCGTCGACGGCGTCCGTACTTTCGACGTCAACTCCCAGGCCGCCCAGATCATGCGCCTGTATGACGCCGCCCTTGATCGTGCGCCGGATCAGGACGGGTTCGAATCCGTGCTGGATCGGCTTGAGAGCGGCCAGTCTCTCCAGCAGGTCGCCGCGATCTTTCTGGCTTCACCGGAGTTTCAGTCGCGCTACGGCGCGCTGAACAATCAGCAGTTCATCGAACAGCTCTACCGCTTCTGTCTGAATCGCGAAGGGGACGCCGCCGGCATTCAAAACTGGGTCAATGTCCTGAACTCCGGTGTTGGCCGCACCGAGATGCTGGTGACCTTCTCCGAGAGCGTTGAGCATCGTAACCTGACGCAGGGGGCCCTGGCCCAGGGGCTGTGGGTGGCGGATGAGGCTGCCCTGAAGATCGCGCGGATGTATGACGCCACCTTCGACCGTTTGCCGGATGCGGGCGGCCTCGGCGTCTGGACCTCGACCCTCAAGGGTGGAATGTCCATGATCGACATCGCTACGGCCTTCGCAGGCTCTGCAGAGTTTCAGCAACGCTACGGAGCGGTCACCAACGAGCAATTTATCCGTCAGATGTATCAGTTCTGCCTGAATCGGGAACCGGACGCTGCAGGGCTCGCAACCTGGACGGAGCAGCTTAGCGCAGGGACCAGTCGCGCCCAGATGCTGCTGAATTTCTCGGAAAGCGCCGAGCATGTCAGTTTGACCCGCGCATCGTGGATTGGCGGCGTTTCGCTTAGCGACCCACTGCCGACGACGGCGTCACCGGTCACCGAAAGCAAGGATAGCCATCCCCTGATCTTGCCGGACTGGGAAGACGGTTTCGATCTGGACAACTGGCTGCCCGGGGCTTCGGACAACGGGTATGCCAGCTTCGACGGCGCGTTCCGCGCCGTCGATGAGGGCGTATACTCCTGGGCCGCCGATCGGCTTTCTGCACTTGTCGATCCGGGAACGCACGACTGGATCGTCTGATCGGGCGGAACAAGGACCGCTATCCGCAAGACCCACGCGCGTCAGATCGCCGCCGGCGCCTCCGCGACGGATCAGGCGGCACGCCGTATCCCCAGCACGATCACCAGCCCGCCGCCCAGCACCACCAGTGACGCCGCCAGGGACCCGAACGCCAGGACGGCATTGCCCTTCTCCTGCTCCGCGACGAATACGCCCAGCAATCCCCAGGCGATCGGCAGGGGATAGGCCAGCAGTCGGGTCCGCCAGGTGACGAACAGGCC
The DNA here is from genome assembly GCF_031412435.1 of Brevundimonas sp. Lineage (GTDB taxonomy): Bacteria > Pseudomonadota > Alphaproteobacteria > Caulobacterales > Caulobacteraceae > Brevundimonas. The sequence continues at coordinate 18,918 of NZ_JANODA010000080.1, read as the reverse complement.
CAGCGCCGCCGCGACGACAACAGCGACCAGGGCCCACGCGGTCGGAGGAAGGATGGCCGGCAGGTCGCCGTTCCCTGTGGCGACGGTCAAGAGGTTCACCGGCGCCGCCACGGTCAGCCATCCCGCCAGCGCAGCGAGCGGCCAGATCGTCATCCATCGATCCCGGTCGCCCTTCGCCAGGCTTCGGATGGCGTCCGCTTTCTGCAACAGCGCAATGAGCAGAACGATCAGCGACCCGAAGATCAGTACGATCGTGGCGACTTCCTGATCCCACGCTGCCGCAAGGATCCACCAGCCGATACCGAGCAGCGCGAGCACCGACGGCCAGCCGAATGCGCGGAGTATCTCGGTCTCACGTGTCTTCGGCAGCAACTGGCGGACGGCATAGATGATCAGACCCAGATAGATCGGCCCCCAGATGGCGAAGGCCCAGCCGACGACCCTCAGGGTCGCATCGCTGTCAGCGGCGAACTCGGCCGGCGATTGCCCGAGGTTCACCAGTTGTTGCAGTTGGCCGGTAGCCAGCGCGAAGACCATGCTGGCGAACACAGCCAGCCTGCGGGTCTGCCGGGACGGGTCGGCAGGAGCGAGAGTCGTGGGGGGCAAGGTGCTCATACCCGACACTACGCACATCACGTATCAAAGTTCAGCCGGAACCGGCCGTTCCGGGATACGCTATCGTTGTCACAGCCCCGAACAGGAGAACCGACCATGGTCGATCCCAAAATTCCCGCCGACATGCCCGATCCGGACACCGCAGAGGTCGAGACCAATCTTGCGCTGGAGCAGGGGCTCGGCGTAGGCGCCAAGGAACTCGCATCGATCGGCGAATCCGGCGCCGAGGGCACCCTGGAACGCGACGAGGAGTCCGACGAAACCTAGGCGGCCGCGTAGATAGACCGGAACAGGGTTGCGCCGTCTGCGGAGCCCAGCTCGGCCTCGAAGGCGCGATCGGGGTGGGGCATCAGGCCCAGAACATTGCCGCGCGCGTTCTGGATGCCGGCGATATCGGCGACCGAGCCGTTCGGATTGTCGACATAACGGAACACGACCTGGCCCTCGCCCTCGATCCGGGCGAGGGTCTCGGCGTCGGCGAAATAGTTTCCGTCGCCATTGCCCTGGGTCATGACGACCTCGCGCTGGCCCTGATAGCCGGCGGTGAAGCGGGTCTGGCCGTTGGTCACTTCGAGCGTGATCGGCTTGCAGACGTATTTGAGGCCCGCGTTTCGCAACAAGGCGCCCGGCAGCATTCCGGCCTCGCACAGAATCTGGAAGCCGTTGCAGATACCGACCACGGCGACGCCGTCGTCGGCCGCCTTCTTCACAGCCTGCATGACCGGCGACTGCGCCGCCATCGCGCCGCAGCGCAGGTAGTCGCCGTAGGAAAAGCCGCCCGGCAGGACGATCAGGTCGAGGCCCGAAGGCAGTTCGGTCTCCTGGTGCCAGACCATCTCGACCCGCTCGTTCGTCGACCGCTCGATCGCGACCTTGCAGTCGCGGTCACAGTTGGATCCGGGGAAGACGATGACGGCTGCGCTCATGGCGCGGGCGTTTAGCAGGGTTTGTCCGGCTTGTCAGTGCGCGGGTTCGACGAGTCCGAGACGCACCTCTATGCGATCCACGCGGTCGTCCATATGGCCCAAACGATTGTAGATATTGCCCACATCCTGCTGGATCGCGACAAGGTGGCCTCGAACGGCGGTCATCTGCTGCTTCAGATCGGACATGTCGGAGCGGACGGCGGATACATCCGTTTGCACGGCCTTGAGCACCTCATTGATCAAGGCGTTTGTCGCATCGCCATGAGGCGAAACCTCTCGGAGTTCGCAATGGCCTCCAACTCAGCCCCTGTTCTCGTAGGTCGCCGTGATCGAGGCCCGCGCCAGGGTATGGAAGTGCAGGTTGAAGCCGAACACGGCGCCGGAGTTTTCGGGCGTCACGTCCAGCGCCTCCGTATCCACGGCGAAGACGGTGAAGATGTAACGATGCGGGCCGTGGCCGGGAGGCGGCGCGGCTCCCCCGAATCCCGGATGGCCGTAGTCGGTGCGACCCTCGACCACGCCTTGAGGCAAGGGGCCGCCCGCAGGGAGCTCGCTGACGTCAGCGGGGATGTTGGCCACGGTCCAGTGCCAGAACCCGGAACCTGTCGGCGCGTCGGGATCGAACACGGTAATGGCGAACGACTTCGTCCCCGCCGGCGCGCCCGACCAGGTGAGATGCGGGGAGGTGTTCCCCCTCGCCTGGACCTGGGCGTCCGGCAGGACGTCGCCGTCCTTGAAGTCGTTGGAGGTCAGGGTGAAGGCCATGGTGCGCTCCCTTACGTTCGGCGTCCGAAACGACCGCCCCGCGGAAACGGTTGCTAGGCGACCTCGACCCGGTAGCTCTCGATCACGGTGTTGGCCAGCAGGGTCTCGCACATCTTCTTCGCCTCGGCGGCGGGATCTTCCGCGCCTTCGAGATCGAACTCGATCAGCTTGCCGACCCGGGCGTCGGCGACGCCGGCCCAGCCCAGCCCCTTCAGGGCGCCTTCGACGGCCTTGCCCTGAACGTCCAGCACGCCGGGCTTCAGGAAGACGTGAACCTTGACCCTGGCCATCAGTGCAGTCCCCCCTGAATCACGGTCGGCATGTCCTTCATGATGCCGAGGCGTTTGGCGACCTCGGTATAGCTTTCGATGACATTGCCCAGGTCGCGACGGAACCGGTCCTTGTCCATCTTCTCGCCCGTCGCCGTGTCCCACAGGCGGCAGCTGTCCGGACTGATCTCGTCGGCCAGGATGACGCGGGCGAAGTCGTTCTCCCACACCCGGCCGAACTCGATCTTGAAGTCCACCAGGGTGATGCCGACCGCGCCGAACATGCCCGACAGATAGTCGTTCACGCGCAATGTCATGGCCAGCATGTCGTCGATTTCCTGAGTCGAGGCCCAGTTGAACGCCGTGATGTGCTCTTCGGTGACCATCGGGTCGTTGAGCTCATCCTTCTTGTAGTAGAATTCGATGATCGAGCGGGGCAGGGGCGTGCCCTCTTCCTGGCCCAGGCGCGTCGCCAGCGAGCCGGCCACGATGTTGCGGCACACGACTTCCAGCGGAATGATCTCGACCTCGCGGATCAACTGCTCGCGCAGGTTCAGCCGCTTGATGAAGTGGTTGGTGACGCCGATGCCGTTCAGGCGGGTCATCACGAACTCGCTGATGCGGTTGTTGATGACGCCCTTGCCTTCCAGCGTCGCCTTCTTCTGGGCGTTGAAGGCCGTGGCGTCGTCCTTGAAATACTGGATCAGGGTGCCGGGCTCCGGGCCCTCGTAGAGGATCTTGGCCTTGCCTTCGTAGATCTTCTTGCGCTTCGAATTCATCATCTTGGGTCCCGGACGGGGATGCGCTGTCGCCTGAAAACGAAAATCGCGCGGCCAGAGTGTCGTCTGGGCGGCGCGATCCGGTCTCGAGCTGAGCGGGAAATAGGTCGAGCTCTCCTTAGCGGAATGCGCCCTGCGACACAAATGACCGTCCAAGGCCACAGCGACGAAAAGTCCGTGGACGGGAGGCGCACTGCGAGCGTTATCCGTTGCGTTCGTTGACGCCGGGTCATAGACCTCCCCGGCGGCGCCGCCACATTTCTCTGGCCCGCGACGGATGGACTGACGACTGATGACGACCTTCAATGATCGGGAAAAGGGCTACGAGTCCAAGTTCGCGCTCGATCAGGAGCAAGAGTTCAAGGCCATGGCCCGCCGCAACAAGCTGCTGGGACTGTGGGCGGCCGAGAAAATGGGCCTGAGCCCCGATTCGGCCGAGGAGTACGGCAAGGCCGTCGTTCGTGCCGACTTCGAACAGCCGGGCGAGGAAGACGTCTTCCGCAAGATCGCCGGCGATTTCAAAGGCTCCGGCCTGACCGTCTCCGAGGGCGAGATCCGCTCCAAGATGGACGAACTGGCCTCCATGGCCCGCGACCAGGTCCGCGCAGGCGAATAAAGCCGCTTCTTCGAGTCGGCCGTCCCCCTGGGCCAGGTCCCGGGGGTGACGGCTGTTGCCTATCGGGCAAGAAAAAGGGCCGCAGCGGGGGGTCTGCGGCCCTTCCTTGATCGGGGGCTGGGGGGGATAGCCTCACCCGATGTTTTTGCGTCTTGCGCATCTGAAAAATGCAGCACTCCGCAAAAGGTTCACCGAAAAATTCAGCCCGGCATAACGACGGTGTCGATGACGTGAACCACGCCGTTCGATTGCAGGACGTCGGCCTGGGTCACGCGTGAGGTTCCGCCCTTCTGGTCGGTCAGGGTGACCGAACCGTCCGGGTTCACATTGACCGTCAGGGTATCGCCTTCGACCGTGGTCAGCTCGACCTTGCCGGCGTTGGCCTGGGCCTGTGTGGCCAGATCGGCGGCGGTCAGGCGGCCCGGGACGACGTGATAGGTCAGGATCTCGGTCAGGTCCGCCTTGCCGGCTGGCGCCATCAGGGCTTCGCGTGTGGCGACCGGCACCTTCTCGAAGGCAGCGTTGTCGGGCGCGAAGACCGTGAACGGGCCGGGTCCGGACAGGGTCTCGGCCAGACCCGCGGCCTGGACGGCGCTGACCAGAGTGGTCAGGTTCGAGGCCTTGGCGGCGTTGGCGACGATCGTCTCGTTGGGGCTCATCGAGGCGCCGCCGACCATCGGATCGGTCGTGACCGGCGCGGCCTGGGCCGGGGTCGCTTCGGCGGCGGGGGCTTCGGTTTCGGCTCCGTTGTTGCACGCGGCCAGACCCAGCAGGGCGGCCGAGGCGACGGTAAGGGTGAGCATGCGGGTGTTCATGTCGTCTCTCCTGAGGACCCGCCTGTGATCGGCGGCGTCTGAGCAAAGACGGGTGGGAGCGCGAAAGGATGCACGGTGACCAATACGCCGCAGGCGCCTTCAGGCGTCTTCGGCGAGGAAGGCTTTCAGCCTGGCCCAGTTTTCCGCTTTTTCCGCGAGGGTCCGGGATGCATGGGCCGGGCTGGACGACGGCAGGTCGATCAGGGTCAGCCCCTCGACGCCGGCCAGAATCTTGCGCCCGCCCTTCGCCGCCGTCGCGCCGTTGAAGGCGACGACCTTCAGATTCGGCAGTCCGGAAATCAGGCCGCGCAGGTCGGCCGCCTGGGGCGACCGGATGGCGGCGTCCAGACTTCCCGTCCGTTCCGCCGAGGCGATCACGTCCCACAGCCCGACCCCGGCGACCCTCAGGGCCTCGACGCGATCGGAATAGGCCATGGCGTGAAGGTCTCGACCGATGGCCACGCCGATCAGCCGCCAGAAGCCGTTCTGAGGATGGGCATAGTACTGGGCGGCCTTCAGCGAGGCGTCGCCGGGGAGGCTGCCCAGGACGAGGACGCGGGTCCGGTCGTCGGCGAGGGGCGCGAAGGCCCGTTTGACCGTCACCGCCCCTGTTCGGCGTAGGGCTTGTCGTCGCGCAGCCAGCCCGTGATCGACAGCCGCGGCGCCCCGGCGTAGGGGGCCACGGTCGCGACCGTATGCCATTGCGGCGTCCTGAACAGGGTCAGGACATTGAACCTCGGCATCAGTCCTCGCGGCACGTCTCCGGCCTCGTCGTGGAACAGCAGCTGGCCGCCCCAGTCGGTCCTCCAGTCGCGCGTCAGGCCCAGCGTATAGGCCGCTCGCCGTTCGCCGACGCCGGTGTCGTTGTGCAGGGTCAGATAGTCGCCGGGCCGGAACAGGGTCGCCTGTGCATCGATCTTGGTGATCCCGGTCTCGCCGGCCACAGCGGCGCAGAAGTCCCGCGCCTCCGGGCTGTTCAACAGCTGAACCAGTTCATGTGTCGGATGCCCCGGCTCTTTCCCGGCCAGCAGGGCGTCGATGATCGGATAGGACAGGAAGCAGAAGCCAAACCCCGTCCGCGCGCCGGTCATCGCGTCGCGCGCTTTCGCCGCCACGCCCTCGCGACCCAGGGTCCGGATCGCCTCGGGCGACAGCCATTCGCCCTTGCCGGCCGCATTGGTCAGCGAAAGGCCCCAGGGCGTCCCGGTCTTCAGCGCCGCTTCCAGCCGGTCGGCGCTGTCTGGCGTCAGGAAGTCAGACACCTGAACCATGCCGTCGCGCTGGAACGCCCCGGCGAACTCGCGGGCGTCCAGTGCGGGGTTCAGGCGGATGGATTCAGGCACGCCCTATCCGAACACGCGCCTGAACACCGTGTCCACATGCTTGGTGTGGTAGCCGAGGTCGAACAGGGCCTCGAGTTCGGCGTCGGGCACGATGACCTCGGGGTCTTCCTTGAGGAAGTCGAGGAAGTTCCCCTCGCCGCGCCAGACCTTCATCGCGTTGCGTTGAACGGCCGCATAGCTGTCCTCGCGCGACTGGCCCAGCTGGGTCAGGGCCAGCAGCACGCGCTGCGAGTGAACCAGGCCACCCAGCTTGTCGAGATTCTTCTGCATGTTCTCGGGATAGACCAACAGCCGCTCCATCACCCCGGCCAGACGGTTCAGGGCGAAGTCGAGGTGGATGGTGGCATCCGGGCCGATGCCGCGCTCGACCGAGGAATGGCTGATGTCACGCTCGTGCCACAGGGCGACGTTCTCCATCGCCGGCACGACCGACGAGCGGACCAGACGGGCCAGGCCGGTCAGGTTCTCGGTCAGGATGGGGTTGCGCTTGTGCGGCATGGCCGACGAGCCCTTCTGCCCCTTGTCGAAGAACTCCTCGGCTTCGAGGACCTCGGTGCGCTGCAGGTGGCGGATCTCGACCGCCAGCCGCTCGATCGAGGAGGCGACGACCCCGAGGGCCGCGAAGAAGGCCGCATGGCGGTCGCGCGGGATCACCTGGGTCGAGACCGGCTCGACCTGCAGGCCCATCTTCTGGGCCACGTATTCCTCAACCGCCGGATCGACATTGGCGAAGGTCCCCACGGCGCCCGAGATGGCGCAGGTGGCGATCTCTTCCTTGGCCGTGATCAGGCGGCGTTTCGCCCGCTGGAACTCGGCGTGATAGCCGGCCAGCTTCAGGCCGAACGTCACCGGCTCGGCATGGATTCCGTGGCTGCGGCCGACGGTCGGGGTGTATTTGTGCTCCTTGGCCCGCGCTTCGAGGGCGGCCAGCACCCGGTCGACGCCCGCGATCAGCAGGTCCGAGGCCCGCGCCAGCTGCACGGCGAAACAGGTGTCCAGCACGTCCGAGGACGTCATGCCCTGGTGCAGGAAGCGGGCTTCCTCGCCGACCGTCTCCGACACATGGGTCAGGAAGGCGATGACATCATGCTTGGTCGTGCGCTCGATCTCGTCGATCCGGTCCGAGTCCCAGGCGGCGTTCTCGCCCTTGGCCCAGATGGCCTCGGCGGCCTCGGTCGGGATCACGCCCAGCTCGGCCATCTTCGTGGCGGCATGGGCCTCGATCTCGAACCAGATCTTGTATTTGGTCTCGCTGGACCAGATGGCGACGGCTTCGGGGCGGGAATAGCGGCTGATCATGGGCGCGGGTAAAGGCTTTCCGGGCCGAATCTGTCAAGGAAAGTCGGCGTCATCACTGGGAGAGCGACCGTGGAACTCATCGTCGGCAACATCGCCTTCTCGACCTGGTCGCTGCGGCCCTGGCTGGTGCTCAAGCGCTGCGGGGCCGAGTTCACCGTGCGGGAGATCCCTCTTTACGGCCCCGAATCGGCTCCCGCCCTCGCCGAGCACTCGCCCTCGGGCAAGGTTCCTGTGCTGAAGGTCGACGGCGTGACCATCTGGGATTCGATGGCGATCTCGGTCTTCGCCACGGAGCGGTTCCCGGACGCGAAGCTGTGGCCGACCGACGCTCATGCCCGTTGGCTGGCCCGCTCGGTCGCCTGCGAGATGCATTCCGGCTTCGGCGCGATGCGCAACGAATGCGCCATGGGCCCGGACGCCGCCGGCGTCATTCACACCATGGTCGGCCCCGACCGCGCTCCGACCCCGACCAGCGAGACCGTCGCTTCGGACGTCCGCCGGTTCGTCGCCATCGTCACCGAGATGCGGGCCCGCTTCGGAGCCGACGGGCCTTACCTGTTCGGTGAATGGTCGATGCCGGACGCCTTCTTCACCCCCCTGGCCACCCGCATCCGCCACTATCAGATCGACCTGGCGGACCATGGCGACGTCGATGGCGTGGCGGCTACATATGTTGCCGAGCTGCTACAGCAGCCGGACTTCCTCGAATGGGTGCAACTGGCCGTCACGGTTCGGCCTCAGGTGAGCATCAGAGCCGATTAACGAGACCTGCGAACGAGCCCTTAAGGGAACGGCGTTACGGTCCCGATTGAACCTGAGACCGCGCCGCCATGTCCGCACAGCCGACAAATGCTCCGAACATCGCCCCGCCGGAGGCCCAGCGCCGCCCGACGCTGATGACCTATGGCGTGTTCATTCTGGTCGGTTGCTGCCTCTGCGCCTCGCTGGTCGGCAGCATCCTCTAGGGTGTTCGGCGGTCGTGCAGGCGGTCGATACCTAAAATACTCAGGAAATCAGCTACTTGTCGGCGTTGTCTGGCGTGGGCAGCCAAGACTTGCACTCTCTGGACTCGGAAAAACCGAGTCCATTCGGGTCCAGCGGCTTGGGGCTCAGCGCGTCCCGACCGGCAGCATCGACGCCACCTGAACCGGCTCGGTCGGCGTCGGCAGTTGTCCGGGCGGCGGGGCGACATAGTCCAGGCTGATCGGCGCCAGCGTCTGCCCCGCCGCCACCGCGTCCAGAGTGTTCAGCGGCCCGCCGGTCATCCGCTGATAGATCCAGTAGGCGGCCACGACCTTCTCCACGTATTCGCGGGCCTGGGGCACGTCGATCGTCTCGATCAGCAGCAAGGGATCGGGGTTCGGACCCAGCCGACGCAGGGCGCCCAGCATCGGACCCGGCCCGGCGTTGTAGCTGGCCACGGCGCGCAGCAGGTCGCCCTGGAACTCGGGCCGGGCCAGCATGCGGTTCACATAGTTCTGACCCAGGCGGACATTGGTCGCCGGCTGGAACAGGCGCTGCGGGTTGGAGACGAAGCCCCGGTCGCCGGTCATTTCGGCGGCCGTCGATGGCATCACCTGCATCAGGCCATAGGCGCCGACCGGCGAACGGGCGGAGGCGTTGAAGGCGCTCTCCTTGCGGGCGATCGCATAGACCAGCGACCGTTCAAGGGTCCAGCCGCCCTCGGGCGTGATCTCCGGCATCGGATAGTTGGCCGCATCGATCCGCGTCCCATCGCCGTTGCCGCCGCCCAGGCGCGGACCCAGCACGCGGGCGAGACCGGTCCAAAGCCGGCGTGTCCGGTCGCTGGCGGTGCGCAGCCCATTTCTCAGTTCGTCGCGCGCGTCGCCGGCGCGACCGATCTCGAAGAAGGCGACGGTGCGGCGGGCGCGGGCGTCGCTGTTCAGGAACTCGTCCATCTCGCGCTGGTTGACCCCGACGGGCCCGTCGCTGACCGAAGACGTGCGGGCCACCGCCTCATAGGGGGTCGGGCCGCCGCTGTTGACGATGGTCGGCTCCTGGCCCAGCTGACGCAGGGCGATCTGGCCGTAGAAGGTGGCGGGCCAGCGGGCGGACAGGCTCAGGAACTCCTGGATCTTGTCCTGACGACCGATCTGACCGGCGGCGCGGGCGGCCCAGACGCCGGCCCCGGCTCGGGTCCAGCCGTCCTCCGTCGGATCCACGGCGACGCGCTCAAAGGCCGTGAAGGCGCGGGGGAAGTCGCCCATCCGCCAGGCGGCCAGGCCCACGACCCACCAGTCGCCGATCTGTTCGCCCTGCATCACGGCGCCCTGCAGGTCGTCGCGGTTCAGGGCGACGCGGGCGGCCTTGGCGGGATCGGCCTCGGAGTTGCCGCCGGCCGCCGCCACCTGATCCCAGGCGCGGCTGAAGAAGGTCCCGGTCGGACGGCGAGGCTCTTCGGCGCCGTCGGGGCGACGGCGCATCGCCAGTGCATGGACTCTTTGCGCGCTGGGCAGGTCGGCATAGTCCTGAAGCCAGGCCGCCAGCTCGTCATAGGTGGCGGTGTGGTCGGGGTGGAACAGGCGTTCGAACTCGACCTGTCCCAGCAGGACGCGGTCGCCGGCCTGACGCGCCGAGTTGCGGGCCGTTTCCAGATCGCCGCGACGCAGGGCGTCGAAGGCGCTGGTGTAGCTCAGCCGGTCGGCATTCGAGAGGGCGTTGGTGCTGATGCGAATTCCCTGTTCGCCGTCAGCCTCAGCTTCTGAGGCGACCACCGACAGGTAGGGTTCGGGCGCAGCGAGGGCGGGCAGGGCGGCGGCCGACAGGCCGGCCAACACCAGGGCGAACGTCGGCGCCCGGAAGGCGCGGCGGCGGATACTGTACAAGGCGGCGGCCCCCTCGTGCTGCGCGTTCCCGTCTCGATTCAGGAGACGCGTGCTCTGCGATCGGTCGTCAAACAATAAGTATGCCGTAATGCGGTGAATCCCTCAATCACATCAGCGGCATGGAACCCTCTAACTTTGGTTCTGGGCCTTTTCCTGTCCGTCCAGTTTGACGGCCAGTTCCAGCAGGTCCGCCCACACCTGGCGCTTGGCCTGGGGCTGCCTCAGCAGGAAGGCGGGGTGCAGCGTCGGCATGACCGGGGCCGAGACGTCGCCTTCGGCCAGCCGCCATTCGCGCCACTGGCCGCGCATCCGCATGATGCCTTCGTCGGTCTTCAGCACGCCCTTGGCCGCCGCCGCGCCCAGCAGCAGTACGGCTTTCGGCTTCATCAGAAAGAAGGCTCGCTCCACGAAGGGGGCGCAGACCGCCTGTTCCTGGGGCGTCGGGGTCCGGTTGCCCGGCGGACGCCAGAAGACGGTGTTGGTGATGTAGATCCGGTCCGTCAGCCCCGCCGCCGCGATCATCCTGTCCAGCAGCTTGCCCGCCTGGCCGACGAACGGTTCGCCCACCGCGTCTTCTTCAGCGCCGGGCGCCTCGCCGATGATCAGGATCGGGGCGTGCGGATCACCGCGTCCGAACACGCAGCCCCTGGCTCCCATCCCGACCAGTTCGCAGCCCTTGAAGGTCGCCGCCGCCTCGGCCAGCGCCTCCATGGTGTCCGCGCCGTTCGCCAGTCTGCGCGCGTCTGAGGTCGCATCGACCATGTCCACGACCGGCGTCACGGACGCCGTCGCCCTGGTCACGGCCTTGAGGGCAGGGGCGACGACGAGGGTCCGATCGACCGCCGCCTCTTCGAAACAGGCGTCCACCCCTGCGTCCGCCCAGAAGGCGAGCAGGCTTTCGATCGCGGCGATGTCTGGGGGCTGGGCGTTCATGCGTGTGGCTCGCAGGGATAGGCCTTGACCGCCCTCGCGTCACCTTCCGATAAGTGTCCATAAACAACAAAGCCCATCCGACGCGCGAGGAACAAGAAACGACATGGCTGAGGAAGCGATCGAAGGCGGCGTTGAAACAGCGGCCCAGGAGGCCATCCTGGACAACCTGCCGCCGCTGGAGGCGCTTCAGGGCGTCGAGCGCGAGGTCATGGAGTATGATGTCCTGATCGTCGGCGGCGGCCCGGCCGGCCTCGCCGCCGCCATCCGCCTGAAGCAGCGGGCGGAAAAGGACGGCAAGGACATCAGTGTCGCCGTGCTGGAGAAGTCCGCCGAGGTCGGCGGCCACATCCTGTCGGGCGCCGTGATCGACCCCAAGGCGCTGAACGAACTCTTCCCGGACTGGAAGGCAATGGGCGCGCCGCTGGAGACGCCGGTGACGAAGGATCGGTTCATGGTTCTGGGGCCGATGGGCCAGATCAGCCTGCCGATGGCGATGCTGCCGCCCATGATGCACAACGACGGCTGCTACATCGCCTCCTTGGGCAACGTCACGCGCTGGCTGGGCGAACAGGCCGAGGGCATGGGCGTCGAGGTCTATCCCGGCATGGCCGCCAGCCATGTCGTCTGGGACGAACCGTCAGGCCGGGTGAAGGGCGTCGTCGCCGGCGTCTTCGGCATCGACAAGCACGGCGCCCCGACCGGCGACTTCCAGCCCGGGATCGAGCTGCATGGCAAATACGTCTTCATCGCCGAGGGCGTGCGCGGCTCGCTGGCCAAGACCATCACCGCCCGACACAAGCTGCAGGATGGCAAGCAACCCCAGAAATACGGTATCGGGCTGAAGGAGCTGTGGCAGGTCCCGCCCGAAAAGCACCAGCCGGGCCTGGCCCAGCACACCACCGGCTGGCCGCTGGACGAGCACACCGGCGGCGGCTCCTTCATGTACCACTTTGGGGACAACTACGTGGCCATCGGCTACGTCGTGCACCTGAACTACAAGAACCCGTTCCTGTCGCCGTTCGACGAGTTCCAGCGCTTCAAGCACCACCCCGCCATCGCCGAACATCTGGAGGGCGGCACCCGCATCTCCTACGGGGCCCGGGCGATCACCGAGGGCGGCTTCCAGTCGGTGCCGAAACTCAGCTTCCCCGGCGGGGCCCTGATCGGCTGTTCGGCCGGGTTCGTGAATGTGCCGCGCATCAAGGGCAGCCACAACGCCATGAAGACCGGCATGCTGGCCGCCGACGCAGCCTATGAGGCGGTCATGGCCGGCCGGTCCGGGGACGAACTGGTCGAGTATCAGGCCGCCTATGAGGCCAGTTGGGTATTCAAGGAGCTGAAGGCCGTCCGCAACGCCAAGCCCTTGCTGTCGAAACTGGGCACGACACTGGGTGGAGCCGCCGGTCTGTTCGACCTGTGGACCAACCACCTGACCGGCCTGTCGCTGTTCGGCACCCAAAAGCACGGCAAGACCGACGCTCAATCGACCGAACTGGCGTCGAAGCACAAGCCGATCGCCTATCCGAAGCCGGACGGGAAGCTGTCGTTCGACAAGCTGTCGTCGGTGTTCATCTCCAACACCAACCATGCCGAGGAACAGCCCGCGCATCTGAAGCTGCTGGATCCCACCGTTCCGATCCGGGTCAACCTGCCCAAATACGGGGAGCCGGCGCGGCTCTACTGCCCGGCCGGGGTCTACGAGGTCGTCTATGCCGACGAGGTCGCCCGGACCGATCCGAAGTTCGTCATCAACGCCCAGAACTGCGTCCACTGCAAAACCTGCGACATCAAGGATCCATCGCAGAACATCGTCTGGACCACCCCGGAGGGCGGCGGCGGCCCGAACTATCCGAACATGTGAGTCCTCCCCCATGGAGGAGGGGGCCACGAAGTGGTGGAGGGGCCAGCCGCACATGCCATCGCTCTCAGCGGGCCCACTCCGTCTCTCGCTGCGCTCGATCCACCTCGCCCGACGGGGGAGGATTGGGCCTTGTCCCGGCCGCATAAGCCGGTGAATGTTGGGGAATGCGTCATGCTTCCCTCCGCTCGATCCTCGTCGCCTTCACCGCCCTGACGGCGGCGCCTGTCTTCGCGCAGGAGGCCCCTCCGGTGGCCGACCCCGCGCCGCGGATTCAGGACGTCCTGCCAGAACCGGTGTTCTCGCCGCCTCCAAGCTTGTCGCCGCCCCTCGCTCCTCTGATCGTGGTGGGTGAGAACGCGGACGCGCCTGCGCCGACCATCGAGGCCATCCCCCGGGTCTGGTCTCCCGCACCCCGCGATGAAGAGGGGCGCACGGCCTACGGCCTCTATCTCTCCGGCCGATCCGCGCTGAGCCGGGGCGAAGCCGAGACCGGCGCCGCCTATCTGAGCGCCGTCGAGAGCCTGACTCCGGAACAGCCGACGGTCCGGGAGCAGGCCTTGATCGCCGCCCTGCTGGCCGGCGACCTCGACCTCGTGGCCCGGATCGCGCCCGATCCCGCAACGGCCTCGCCGGGGATCGCGGAGGCGGGAGCCCTCGTGACGGTGGTCCAGACCTTCGTCCGGGGTGAGGCGCGCGCGGCCAACGAGGTTCTGAAGGTCCGCCCCGTCCTGGCCCCACACGCCCGCGCCGCCGCTCTGATCGGGCCGTGGATCGCGGCCGCCGCCGGAGACTGGGACACGGCCCTGGCCGAACCCGATCCGACTGGCGATCCGGTGACCGTCCTGTTCGGCCGATATCACCATGCCCAGCTTCTGGAGCATCGCCGTCGGTTCGACGAGGCGGAGGCCAAACTTCAGGCCCTCGCCTTCGACGCCCGGGCCGCGCCCCTGTTCCGTGCCGCCTATGGCGAGTTTCTGGAACGTCGCGGCAAGCGCGCCGAGGCCCTCGCCTTCTACGACACGACCCTGGCCTCCGGGTCGCAGGACCCGGGCATCGTCTCGGCAAGGGCGCGTGTCGTCGCCCGGGTCCGGCCCCCGGCGCTGGCCGACTACCGCGACGGCGCGGCCCGCGCCCTGATCATCGCCGCGCGTCAGGCGTCGAGCGAGAACGCAAACGAGTTCGCGGTCGTCTATCTGCGCCTGTCGCTGAACCTGAAACCCGAGCCTGAAGCCCGGTATCTGCTGGGCCAGACCCTCGCCCAGGCGAACCTGAATACAGCCTCGCGGGCCGCCATGGCCCAGGTGCCGCGAAGCGACGCGCCCCTGTATGCCGGCGCCCAGGTCGCCATTGGTCTCAGCCTGGCCGGCGAACAGCGGCAGGACGAAGCCCTTGCCGCCTTCCAGGCCGCCCGTGAGGCCAGCCCCGCCGATCCGGCCATCGCCTTCGTCACGGCCGGCCAGTTGCTGCAGATGGAGCGGTACGAAGAGGCGCTGACCCTGCTGAACAGCCCGCTTCTCGACACTGTGGAACAGGGCTCCAACGTCCGCTTCCTGCGCGGCGCCGCCTATGAGTCACTCGGCCGTATCCCTGAGGCGGAGGCGCAGTTGTGGGCTGCCTTGCAGGCGCAACCCAACGAACCCTCCTACCTGAACTACCTCGGCTACCTCTGGGTCGACAGCGGCACGCGGGTGGCGGAGGGGGCTGAGATGATCGCCCGCGCCCATGCCGCCGATCCCGGCGACGGCAACATCCAGGACAGCCTCGGATGGGCCCAGTATCGGCAGGGCCAGTACGACACCGCCGTCGAGACCCTGGAGCAGGCCGTGGCCAAGGAACCGGCCAACGCCGAGATCAACGACCACCTCGGCGATGCCTATTGGCAGGTCGGGCGTCGGCGCGAGGCAGGCTTCCAGTGGACCCGCGTCCTGACCCTCGATCCCGACGACGAACGCCGTGCCAAGGTCGAGCGCAAGCTGACCGAGGGGCTCGAGCTCTGAACGCGCCCTGGCCCGACACGCTCTCGGCGCTCGCTCCGGCAAAGGTCAATCTGTTCCTCCATGTCGGCGCGGTCGCCTCCGACGGCTACCACCCGCTGTCCAGCCTCGTGGCCTTCGCCGACGTCGGCGACCGCGTCTGGGTGACCCATGCGGATCGCCTGTCCCTGACGGTCACCGGCCTGTTCGCGGGCGCGCTGGCAGGGGAGGACGATAACCTGATCCTGCGAGTCGTGCGCGAACTCGGACATGTGGCGGGGATCGGCGAGCCGTCTCTGGCGATCACCCTGGAGAAGACCCTTCCGATCGCTGCCGGTCTGGGCGGCGGTTCATCGGACGCCGGGGTCGCCTTGCGGCTGGCCGCCAGGGCGTTGGGCCTCGCCCTGCCCGACACCGAGCTGGCGCGGATTTCGCGGGTGGTCGGCGCCGACGGCCCCATGTGTCTCGCGGCCCGCTCCGCATGGGCGGAGGGCGTCGGCGACCGGGTGACCTTCGAGCCGGCGCTTCCGCCGCTGAATGCGGTTCTCGCCAATCCCGCGCGCCCGTCGCCGACCGGGGCGGTCTACCGGGCCTATGACGCCGGAGCGTCGAAGTCCGCCGACCGTCCCGCGCCGCCTCGAGACTGGTCGCCCGCGACAGTGACCGACTGGCTGGCTCGCCAGCGGAACGACCTTCAGGCGCCCGCCGTGTCTCTGGAGCCTGAGATCGGCGCGGCCATGTCCGCCATGGCGGCGACCGGCGCCCGCCTCACGCGGATGTCGGGATCGGGCGCGACCGTTTTCGGCCTGTTCGACGACGCTGAGGCCGCGGCCGGCGCCGCCGCTAACCTGCGCAGCAACCACGGCAATTGGTGGGTCGAGGCGGCGGTGTTGGGCGACGATGCGGCGAATGCGAAACAATAAGGCCAAGTAACGGCGCTGGAGTGTCGCAGGCCCAGAGACGGCCCAGAGATTGCCCGAAGTTTTACCTTGTCCCTGTAAATAACGACACGATGTGGAACCTGTGCGGTGTCAGACGCTTTCATTGGCTTCGTAACACTGAGTAACGGGCCGCGAGCGTATCCTCACCGGCGGCCTCTGCAGCATTGAAAAGGATACTGTCATGCTTCGCACTCGTCTTCTGACCGCAACCGCCGCTGTGGCCCTGTTCGCCGCCGGCTCCGCCTTCGCACAGACCGCCCCGACGGCCCCCGTGGGTCCCGCTACGACTCCGCCTGTCGCCGCCGAAGATCCGGTCGAGGCGCCGGCTGCCGCAGCGGCACAGGCCGCGACCAACGCCGCCCCTCCGACGCAGAGCGCCCCTGTCGTGGAAAACAATGTCGTTGATGTCCTGCGCGCCAACGGTCAGTTCACGACCCTGCTGACCGCGCTCGATGCGGCCCAGCTGACCGAGACGCTCAGCACTCAGCCGGCGATCTCGATTTTCGCACCGACTGATGCGGCCTTCGCCGCCCTGCCGGAAGCGGATCGCACGCGCTTGATGGACCCGGCCAACGTCAATGAGCTGCGTCAGGTGCTGCTGTACCATGTGATCGTCGCCGACGTGGATTCGAGCCAGCTCGAAGGCGCCAAGGGCGGCGTGCAGACCGCCGCGACGACCGAAGTCCAGCTGGACGGCACGGGCGACGCCATCAAGGTCGACAACGCCACGGTCACGACGGCCGACGTCGATGCGGGCAACGGCGCGATCTTCATCATCGACCGCGTGCTGAACCCGGCCGAGTCGCTGGTCGCCACCGGTGACGCCGAGGCTGCCACCGCCCCGGCCGCTGACGACACCGCAACCGAGACCCCGCCCGTCGATGAGGCTGTTGAAGGTCCGCCCCCCGCCGATGACGCCGTAACCACGGACGATTCGGCCACCGCCGAATCCATGGACGCCGACAGCGCCGCCGACGAGGGCGCCGTCGCCCCGCCGCCGACCACGCCTGCGGCTTCGACCACCGCGGAACCGACCACTCCGGCGGTGACGTCGCCGACGAGCACCACGGGCACGACGGGCACGACGCGTCCGGCGACCGGGGTGAATGCGCCGAACGGCCAGCCGGCTGCGACCACCACAACCGTAGCCTCGCCGACGGTCCCGAACCCGACCGACGGCCAGGTCGATGAGGAGGACGCCGACGAAACGCCGACGCCCACGCCGCAGTCGTAATCGCGGCCCACGCGTGTTGAGTTGAGAGGCGGCAGACCCTAGGGTCCGCCGCCTTTCTCTTTGCCCAAAGACTGACCTCCCCGTGGCCACACCGTTCAAGAAGCCTGACAGCCCCCTGGCCTTCCAGGACCTGATCCTGACCCTCCAGAAATACTGGGGCGACCGGGGCTGCGCGATCCTGCAGCCCTATGACGAACAGGTCGGGGCCGGGACCCTGCACCCCGCCACGGTGCTGCGCGCCCTGGGCCCGCGCCCGTGGAAGGCTGCCTATGTCCAGCCCAGCCGCCGCCCCGGCGATGGTCGCTACGGCGAGAACCCCAACCGGCTCCAGCACTATTACCAGTTTCAGGTCATCCTGAAGCCGAACCCAGACGACCTTCAAGACCTCTACCTGGGCTCGCTGCGGGCCATCGGCATTGATCCCAAACTGCACGACATCCGCTTCGTCGAGGACGACTGGGAGAACCCCACCGTGGGCGCCTGGGGGCTGGGCTGGGAGGTCTGGTGCGACGGCATGGAGATCAGCCAGTACACCTACATGCAGCAGGTCGGCGGGCTGGACTGCTCTCCCGTGGCGGGGGAGCTGACCTACGGGCTGGAGCGCCTCGCGATGTACGTGCTGGGCTACGACCGGGTGTACGACATGCCCTACAACGCCGCGGGCGTGACCTACGGCGAGGTGTTCCTGGAGAACGAGCGGCAGCAGTCCGCGGCGAACTTCGACGGCTACGACGTGGCGGGTCTGCAGCGGCGGTTCGCGGACATGGAGGCGGAGGTCGGGCGCCTGCTGGCTCTGCGCGGGCCGCAGGGCCAGCCGCTGGCGCTGCCCGCCTACGATCAGGTGCTGAAGGCGTCGCACCTCTTCAACCTGCTCGACGCCCGCGGCGCCATCGCGGTGGCGGAGCGCGCAAGCTACATCGGCCGGATCAGGGACCTGTGTAAGGCGTGCGCCGAAGCGTGGGTTTCGGCGGAGGCGGCGCTGTGATTGTCCAACCGCTCAAAAGGACTTTGAAACGGCAAGGCGCAAAGAACGCCAAGGAGTCTCGAAGTCTTGGTGCGCCCTTGGCGTTCTTTGCGTCTTGGCGTTTCCAAGTGTTTTTTGAGCAGCCAGGCGGGGAGCACTAGGCTTTGCCCCAGCTTCTCCTCGAACTGCTGTCCGAAGAGATCCCCGCGCGCATGCAGCAGCAGGCGGGGCGGGATCTTGAGCGGCTGATGCTCGATCGGCTCGCGGAGCAGGGGCTGCTGCCGGAGGCGACCAAGGCGTTTGCGGGGCCGCGGCGGTTGACGTTCGTGGCCGAGGGGCTGCCCGTCGCGCAGGCGGACCGGAGCGAGGAGCGCAAGGGGCCGCGCGCCTCTGCGCCGGAGCAGGCGCTGCAGGGGTTCCTGCGGTCCACCGGCCTGACGCGCGAGCAGTTGACCGAGCGCGACGGCGTGTTCTTCGCCACGCTGCACCGGCCCGGACGGCCCACCGCCGAGATCGTCGCGGAGATCGTGCCCGCGGTCGTCCGCGCCTTCCCCTGGCCCAAGTCCATGCGCTCCGGCGCGGGCAGCCTGCGCTGGGTGCGGCCGCTGCGGCGCATCCTCTGCACCTTCGACGGCGAGGTCGCGCCGTTCGAGATCGACGGGCTGGCGTCCGGGGACATGACCGAGGGGCACCGGTTCCAAGGCTCCCGCGGCGTGCCGGTGCGGACGCCGGACTTCGA
>NZ_JANODA010000079.1:0-89403 GCF_031412435.1 Brevundimonas sp. | reverse complement strand
GCCAGCCGCAAGCGGGTGATCCAGTCAGTCGACCCGGCGGCGACCGATCCGGCCGACCGGCTCGGCGGCTCGCTGGCCCTGGCGCTGGAGGCGGCCCGGGCCGGGGCGTCCATCATCCGCGTCCACGACGTCCGCGAGACGGTGCAGGCGCTGGCGGTTCAGGCGGCGGTGAAGAAGGCGTCCGGCCGCATCTGACTTGTCCGTTCGGCCGCTCTGCCGCATGGGAGAGAGATGCCTGACCAACCCCCTTTCCGCGGACGCGTCCTGATCATCGCCGGCTCGGATTCGGGCGGCGGGGCGGGGGTGCAGGCGGATATCAAGGCGGTCACGGCCATGGGCGGCTACGCCGCCACGGCCATCACCGCGATCACGGTGCAGAACACACTCGGCGTCCACGGCGTGCATCCCTTGCCGCTCGATCTCATCGAGGCCCAGGCGCGGGCTGTGCTGGACGATATCGGCGCCGATGCGATCAAGACCGGCATGCTGGGGTCGGTCGCGGTGGTGGAACGGGTGGCGGCCATTCTCGATACGTCGAACGCCCCGGCCGTGGTCGATCCGGTCATGGTGGCCAAGGGCGGGGCCGCGTTGCTGGACGACGACGCGGTGTCGGCGGTGCGGAGCCTGATGATCCCCCGCGCGGCCCTGCTGACGCCCAATGCGCCGGAAGCCGAGGCCCTGACCGGGATCGTCGTGGCGGATCTGGACGGCCAGCGCCGGGCGGGGGCGGCCCTGCTCGAACTTGGCGCGAAGGCGGTGCTGATGAAGGGCGGTCATGTGCCGGGCGAGACGGTGATCGACCTTCTGGTTACCGCGTCGGGCGAAACCCTGCTGGAGGGGCCGCGCATCGAAACGACCTCGACGCACGGCACCGGCTGCACCCTTGCCAGCGCGATCGCGGCGGGCCTGGCTCAGGGCCGGTCGCTGGAGGTCGCGGTGGCGGAGGCCTGGGCCTATGTCTCCGAGGCGATCCGACGGGCGCCGGGCCTGGGTCACGGCCACGGCCCGCTGGATCACGGCTGGCCGCTGAGGGACGCACGATGAGCGACCTGGAGGCTCGGCTGGTCGAGATCGTCCGGGCGGACGCCGACCTGATGCACGTGCTGACCATGGTGCGTGGCTTGGGCCTGCCGGACTGGCGGGTGTTTTCCGGCGCGGTCTATCAGTCGGTCTGGAATGCGGTGTCCGGCCGGCCGGTCGGCTACGGCCGCAAGGATTTCGACCTCGGCTATTTCGATCCGGACACGTCGTGGGGTGCCGAGGACGTCGTCATCAAACGGGTCGCCGCCGCCTTCGACGAGCCGTTCCGCAACGATGTCGAGGTGCGCAACCAGGCGCGGGTCCACCTGTGGTTCCGCGACCGGTTCGGGGAGGACTACGAACCGCTGCCGGACACCGACGCGGCCCTGGCGCGGTTCGTGGCGCCGGCCTTCGCGATCGGGGTGCGGCTGGAGGATGACGACACGATCAGCATCGCCGCGCCCTTCGGGCTTCAGGACGTGTTCGACAGGGTCATCCGGCCCAATCCGAACCGGCCTCTGGCCACGGGCTGGGACAAGGTCGTCGCCAGCGCCCGCGAACGCTGGCCGGAGCTGACCGTGATCGAACCGGAGATCGGCTGATGCGCCAGTGGACCGTCGACGCCTTCGCCGAACGCCCGTTCATGGGCAATCCCGCCGCGGTGGTTCAGCCGCTGGCCGCCTGGCCGGACGCCGGGTGGATGCAGGCGCTGGCGGCGGAGAACAATCACTCGGAGACCGCTTTCCTGCGGGCAACCAACGATCTGGCACGGTTCGACCTGCGCTGGTTCACGCCGTCGACGGAGGTCTCCCTCTGTGGTCACGCCACCCTGGCGGCGGCCCATGTGCTGTGGCGCGAACTGGGCGTGGAGGCGCGCCGGCTGACCTTCGGCACCGCGTCGGGTCCGCTGACCGTCGACCGGTTCGGCGAGGGTTACGAGATGAACTTTCCCGCCGACCCCCTGACACGCGTCGAGACGCCGAAGGGGCTGGCGGCGGCGCTGGGCGCCGAACCGGTCGAGGTCTGGGCCAGTCGGTATCTGATCGCCGTGATGGCGGATGCGGCGACCGTGCGCGGCCTGACCCCGGACATCCCGGCGCTGATGGCGTTCGGGGACGGCGCGATGGAGAGGGGGCAGGTGATCGCCGCAGCCCTTTCGGACAAGGATGACGGAGGAGGGGGCGTCGATGTCGTGGACCGCTTCTTCGGGCCGGGCTGCGGGATCGACGAGGATCCGGCGACCGGCTCGGCGCGGTGTGGGCTGGCGCCCCTGTTCGCGATGAAGCTGGACCGGAGCAACGTCACCTTTGAACAGGCCTATCCCGGCCGGGGCGCGCGGTTCGAGACCGAGCTGGCCGGTGACCGGGTGCTGATCCGGGGGCATGCGGTGACCGTCATGGGATCGGTGCTGCGGTTCTGATCCGCATACGGAAAGGGGGCGTGGCCCTTACGGACCACGCCCCCCCGCCTCGCGGGCGACCGTGTCTTCGGCACAGCCGCCCGAAGCTGACGGCGCCTAGCGGCGACGGTTGTCGCGGTCGCGGCGTTCCTCTCGGATCGAGGCCGAGAGACGGTCGAAACGACGATCGAGATCCGTGCGCTCCCAGGCCGTGAGTCCGCCCCGGCGGTAGCCGGCTTCCAGTCGCAGCAGGGCGGTGAACTCCGAGCGGAGGCGCATCGCCTCGCGGCGGCTCAGCTGACCATTGCGGACGCCTTGGTCGATCCGTCGGTCAAGATTGGCCTGGCGCACATTGATCGACTGCCAGCCGCCGTAGGCGCCGCGATTGTCGTTCTGGTGTTGGCCGGGGCGGTTGTAGTTCTGGGCGGCGGCCGGGAGGGCGGCGGCGGAGACCGTCGCCAGAACGAGGGCGGGAACGAGCATCGTCTTCATCATCGGATCACTCCACTTTTGATCTCTGCAACCGGACTGGCTGCGTTGACCTGATGAAAGCTGATCGCCGCTGAGCCGATCCTGAACGGTCAGGGTCAGGTTCCATTCATTCGGGACGAGAGGCCCGTTTCCCCCGAGGTTAAACGTCCCTAAGCTGCGCGTTCAGCCGCCGTTCAGAGCGCCGGCCTCATAAGACGCCTCATGACCCGCCTGACCGCCATTCTCCTGTCCGCCCTGATCGCCGCAGCGCCGCTGAGCGCCGCGAACGCGCAGGACCGCGGCAATCGCGGCGATCGCGATCGCGGCGGCGACAGAAACGGTCAGGAGTTCCAGCGCGAGCCGCGCCGCATCTCGGAGGCGGAGGCGCAGGGTATCGCCCAGTCCCGTGCCCGCGGCGCCCGTTTCGTCGGGTCGCTGGGGCTGCGTGGCAACAGCTATGTCTTCCGCTTCGAGCGCGACGGTCAGATCATCGACATCTCCGTCGACTCGCGCGGCTGACGGATACGAAGGACCACACGATGCGAGTTCTCCTGGTCGAAGACGATGCGGACCTGTCGCGCCAGCTGAAACAGGCCCTGGGCGACGCCGGCTATGCCGTCGACCACGCCGCCGACGGCGAGGAAGCCCATTTCCTGGGCGACACCGAACCCTATGACGTGGTCGTTCTGGACCTCGGCCTGCCCAAGATCGACGGCGTGTCGGTGCTGGAACGCTGGCGGCGCGACGGCAAGGCGACGCCGGTCCTGATCCTGACGGCGCGAGGCGCCTGGTCGGACAAGGTCTCGGGCTTCGACGCCGGGGCCGACGACTATCTGACCAAGCCCTTCCACACCGAGGAACTGCTGGCGCGTCTGCGGGCCCTGTTGCGGCGTTCGGCGGGCATCGCCTCGGCGACCCTGGCCTGCGGCGGCCTGAGGCTGGATCCGCGCGCGGCGCGGGCGACGGTCAGCGGCGAGCCCCTGCGGCTGACGTCGCTGGAATACCGGCTGCTCCACTACATGATGATGCACCAGGGCCGGGTCATCAGCCGCACCGAGCTGGTCGAACACCTGTATGATCAGGACTTCGACCGCGATTCCAACACCATCGAGGTCTTCATCGGCCGGCTGCGCAAGAAGGTCGGCTCCGACCGGATCGAGACCGTGCGCGGGCTCGGCTATCGTCTGACGCCTCTGGCCGGCGAGTCCGAAGCCGCGTGAGCGACGACGCCCCGGCGCTTCAACCTGTGACGAAACCGTCCTGGGGGCGCTGGTTCGGCCGGCCGGGCCGCAGCCTGACGCGCCGTCTGATCTGGCTCGCCTCGGCCTGGATCGTCGTCGCCCTGATGTTGACCGGCTGGATGCTGACCAGCCAGTATCGCGAGAGCGCCCTTCGCCGGCTGGACAATCAGCTGAGCGCCGTGATCGACGACGTGGTGATCGCCAGCGTCATGACGCCCGACGGCCTGAGAGTCGCCGAGATCAAGGACGCCCCGACCCTGCGCGGCCTGTCCGGAAAATATTGGATGGTCGGAGAGGTGGACGCCGAGGGCGGCTTCGTCGTGCTGGCGAAGTCTCCGTCGCTGGCGGGTGAGAGCCTGTACGTCGATCCGGAATTGCCCGAGCGGCTGAGGGCGGCGATGGGGGCGACCCTCAGCTACAACGATCCCGGCATCCTGGCGGACGGGACCCAGCCATTGCAGATCGCGTCCAGCATGAAGTCGCTGAACGGACGGCCGTTCGTTTTCATGGCGGGTCTCGACCGGTCCGAGATCGATGTTGATACCCGACAGTTCGCCACCTTCACCTGGACGGCGCTGCTGATCCTGGGGATCGGCCTGGTCATCGCCGTCTTCCTGCAGGTCCAGGTCGGACTGCGGCCCCTGTTCGACCTGCGCGTCGAGATCGCCAATGTGCGCAAGGGCAAGGCCGCCCGGATCGAGAAGGACTATCCGACCGAGATCCAGCCCCTGGCCGAACAGGTCAACCGCCTGCTGGACCACAATCAGGAAGTCGTCGAGCGCCAGCGCACCCACGTCGGCAACCTGGCCCACGCCCTGAAGACGCCTCTGTCCGTGATGCTGACCGAAGCGGGGACCGACGCCGGGCCGCTCGCCGATATCGTCCGGCGTCAGTCCGAGGTGATGAAGGGTCAGGTCGATCACCACCTGCGACGCGCCCGCGCGGCCGCCCGCGCCGCCCACGGACTGGGCGAAAAGACACCGGTGGGCGAGGTGATCGATGAACTGGCCGTGATGCTGGAGCGGGTGTTCCAGTCGAAGGACGTGGAGATCGACTGGCGCGCGCCGGATGAACTGGCCTTCCTCGGCGAGCGTCAGGACCTGCAGGAAATCCTCGGCAATCTTATGGAAAACGCCTGCAAGTGGTCGAAGCGGCGGGTGCGGGTCTCGGCGGGAGCGAGCGGTCTGGGTCAGATGATCGCCGTGGTCGAGGACGACGGACCGGGCGTGCCGGCCGATCAGCGCGAGGGCATGCTGAAGCGCGGCGCGCGTCTGGATGAGGATGCGCCGGGATCGGGGCTGGGTCTGGCGATCGTCGATGACCTGACCCGGGCCTACGGCGGACGTTTGACGCTGGCGGCCAGCGATCTGGGCGGGCTCAAGGCCGTGCTGGAGTTGCCGGCGGCCGAAGCCTGAGAAGCGCTTCCGGATTCTTAACCTCGCGCCTTCACTGTTAATTCCGACCGCACCCCTGCGGTCGACGGAGGTGGCATGGCCGAGCTATCGGTCGCGCAGCGTGCAGTGCTCGCCCAGATGCTGGAGCGTGTGCCCGACCGCGTGTTGAAGACCCTGTCGGGCGCGGTCGCCCAGATGCCCGGAGAGCGCGCCGCCGCGCTCAGCATCATGCTGGCGGACGAGACGATCGACCGCCGCCGTCGCGCCATCGCCTTCGCCCCCCTGTTGCCGATGTTCCAGCGTCGTCCCGACGGCGTGGACTCGTTGACCTTCCCTGCCGGCGTGCTGCCCCGTCTGTGGAAGGCCGCGTCGAGCAAGGAGCCGGAGCTTCTGCTGGTGCTCGACGACTATCGTCCGATCGAGGAGAATCCGAAGATGCGGGCGGTCGCCGACCGCATCTGCGTCGCGGCCGCCGCGGTGGTGCGCGATCAGCCCGACCTCGTCTGGCCACCGAACGGCGGCGACGAAACGGCCCGCGCCAGGGGGCTGGACGAACTGGCCCTGTGTTTCGATCTGGCGGCCATGGCCCGGCGTGGTCTGCTCAATCTTCCCGACCTGATCCTGCGGCCCACCGGCGACCAGCTGGCCGAACTCCGACTGTTGATTCGCGACTGCGCCGAGATCACGGCCGACGGCGGACCGCGCATGCTGGAGATCATGTTCGCCCATCTCGGCGACGCCTCCCTGATCCTGCGGCTTGTGGTCCATTCGTCGAAGGCCTCCGCCAAGGAAGGCTTCCTGTCGGAATCGGAGATGGCCGGGTTCGTCAATCGACTGATCGCCGAGGTCGAGGCGCGGGTGACGCGCATCGCGTCGCACAAACCGGGCGCCAAGGCCGACCCCGGGCCCGGCCTGCGCGCCGACATCGCCTGGTGCGCCGAGACCCTGGGCGAACTCGACATCACCCTGCAGCTCGATCCCGAAGGGACCTGGGGCAAGCAGGCGCGGGAGGCCCGCGAGCGGATCAACAAGAGCCTGTCCGGCACCCTGCGGTCGCTGGACAAGACGATGGACAGGCTGATGCCGTCGAAGGCGGTCAAGACCGCCGGCCGAATGACGAAACAGGCGCCCGATCTGGACGCCGAGGCCGCGCCGCTGGAGGCGGTCCAGGCCGCCGTCCTGCAGCTGACCCTGCTGAGCGCCCTGAGGACCGCGGCCCAGGTGTTCGGCTGCGAAATGTTGCGGTCGCAGCTGGTGCAGTCGGTGACCGAGCGGGTCACCACCTGGGTCGATCTGGTGATCGAGGCCGTGAACGCGGGTGAGGCCCCCGATCAACGCAAGTCCCTGGCCATGGTCGAGACCCTGGCCAAATGCCTGCTCGTGATCGAGGCGACCGACGCCGCCCGCACCGTGCGACGCCGGGCCGGCGCCGCAGGCGCGCGAGCGTCGTTCGACGAGGAGCGCTCGCCCCGGGCCGCCTGATCGGCTAATCGGGGTGAATGATCGTATTCTGGACCCTGGCAGGTCTTGCCACGGCGCTGGCCGGATTGCTGGTGCTGAGCCTCGCAAGGCGCGGCGCCGACCGTGAGCAGCCTGTGGTGGACACGGGCGCAGCCGAACTGGCCGAACTGGATCGCCTGAAGTCGCGCGGGCTGCTGGACGAGGACGCCTGGGCCGCCGCTCGTGCCGAGGCCGGACGTCGTCTGCTGGCGACCGGGCAGCCGGACGCCGCGCCTCGCGTCGGCGGACGCGACCGGACGATCGTGCTGGCAGGACTGGTCGGAGCGGTCGCCGCGACGCTGGGCCTGTACTTCGTCTTCGGCGCTCCGGGCCTGCCGGATCAGGCCTTTGAGCGCCGTATCGACGAATGGGCCGCCAGTCCCGAGACGCTGGATGCGGAACAGATCGCCGCCGTCCTGAGCCGTGCGGTAAAGCGCGAGCCCGACAACCGCACCGCCTTGACGATGCTGGGCGCCGCCCGGTTCGAGGCGGGCGATCCGATCGGCGCAGCCTCGGCCTTCCGCAGGGTCGTGGCGCTGGATCCGAATGACGCGACCAGTTGGGCCCGTCTGGGCGAAAGCCTTGTGCGGGCGGCGGACGGGGACGTCGGCGTGGACGCAGAGGCGGCCTTCTCTCGGGCGCTGTCTCTCGATCCGGACCAGTTCGGCGCGCGCTATTTCCTCGGCGATGCGGCTCTTGCGCGGGGCGATTCGGCCCGGGCCCGTGAGCTCTGGACGCCGTTGATCGCCGTGCTCGATCCGGCCGATCCGCGCCGGACCGATCTGGTCAGCCGCCTGGCCGCGGCGGCATGACCCGTTGGAGCCGAACCCGAGTGGCGCTATACGGCGCGACCCCTCCGTTCCCGGAACCCGTCGTCCACCCATGAGCTGGCTTCCCAAATCGCCGAAGGCGCGCCGTCGCCTGTGGGTCGTGGCCGCCGCCGCGCCCGTGCTGGCGCTCGCCGTCGGCCTGTCGCTGTGGGCCATGCAGGACAGCGTGACTTATTTCTTCTCGCCGTCTGAGGCGACGGCGGAGGCCGCGCCCGCCGGCCGCATGATCCGTCTGGGGGGACTGGTCGAGGCCGGCAGTGTCGAACATCAC
Organism: Brevundimonas sp.; assembly: GCF_031412435.1. GTDB lineage: Bacteria > Pseudomonadota > Alphaproteobacteria > Caulobacterales > Caulobacteraceae > Brevundimonas. The sequence goes on along the minus strand of NZ_JANODA010000079.1, from coordinate 81,277 downwards.
GGCGCCACCGTCGCCTTCTCCGTCACCGACAACGCCGCCACCAGCCGGGTCGTCTATGAGGGCGACCTGCCCGACCTGTTCCGCGAGGGGCAGGGGATCGTGGCGCAAGGGAAGTTCGGTCCCGACCGGGTGTTCCACGCGGACACGGTCCTGGCCAAACACGACGAGACCTATATGCCGCGCGAGGTCGCCGACCGGCTGAAGGCCAAGGGCGAATGGCGGCCCGAGGGCGCATCGACCGCCCGGCCCGCACAGAGCCAAGCCCTGTGATCGTTGAGTTCGGCGCCTTCGCGCTGGTCCTCGCCCTGATGCTGTCCGTGCTGCAGACCGGTCTGGCGGCGACCGGGCGTCTGCGTCGCAGCCCTTTGCTGGCGGGGGGCGCGGAAGGTGCGGCCGTCGCTGCCGCTCTGGCGAACGCGCTGGCGTTCGCGGCACTGATCTTCGCCTTCGCGACATCGGACTTCTCGGTCGCGAACGTGGCCAACAATAGCCACACCGACAAGCCGATGCTCTACAAGGTGGCCGCCGCCTGGGGCAGCCACGAGGGTTCGCTGGTCCTGTGGTGTCTTGTCATGACCGGGTTCGGGGCGGCGCTCACGCGCGCCAGAGGCCTGCCGTTCGGGCTCAAGGCCTCGGCCGTGGGCGTGCAGGGTGGGCTGGGCGCCCTGTTCCTGGCCTTCGCCGTCTTCACCTCCAACCCGTTCGAGCGGATCGACCCGGCGCCGTTCCAGGGCATGTCGCTGAATCCTCTGCTGCAGGACCCGGCGCTCGCCATCCATCCGCCCCTGCTCTACGCGGGCTATGTCGGTTTCTCGGTGACCTTCTCCCTGGCCGTCGCCGCCCTGATCGAGGGCAAGGCCTTTTCCGGCTTCTGGCCCGCCTGGGGTCGCTGGGTGCGGCCCTGGGCCCTGGCCAGCTGGGTCTTCCTGACGGCCGGGATCACACTGGGCGCCTTCTGGGCCTATTACGAGCTCGGCTGGGGCGGCTGGTGGTTCTGGGACCCGGTCGAGAACGCCAGCTTCATGCCCTGGCTGGCGGGCGCGGCGCTTCTGCATAGCGCGGTGGTGACCGAACGGCGTGGGGCGCTGGCGGGCTGGACGGTGTTTCTGGCGCTGCTGGCTTTCACCTTGTCCATGCTGGGCGCCTTCCTGGTGCGATCCGGCGTGCTGACCAGTGTCCACGCCTTCGCGGTGGATCCGGAGCGGGGGCTGATGCTGCTGGCCATTCTCGGCTTCACGGCGGGATCGGCCTTCGCCCTGTTCGCCTGGCGCGCGCCGCAGCTGAAGGGCGGCGGCCTGTTCGCCCCGGTCAGCCGCGAGGGGGCGCTGGTCCTCAACAACCTGTTCCTGACCGTGGCGGCCGTGACGGTGCTGCTGGGCACCCTCTATCCGCTGATCCTGGAGGCGGCGACCGGCGCGACGATTTCGGTCGGCCCGCCCTATTTCGCCCTGACCTTCACGCCGCTGATGGCGGTGGCCTTCCTGATCCTGCCCGCCGGGCCGCTGCTGGCGTGGAAGCGGGGCGACCTTAAGGGGGCGATGCAGAGGCTGGCGCTCGCGGCGGCGCTCGCCATCGCCTGCGGTTTCGTGGGCTGGCTGGCGTTCGAGCCGAAGAAGGCGGTTGCTGCGGCAGGCATGGCGGTCGGGGCCTGGCTGATCCTGGGAGCTCTGGCCGAGGTCGTCGAACGCGTCCGCCTGTTCCGGGCCCCGCTGGCCGAGGTCGGACGTCGGGCCAAGGGGCTCCCGCTCGGCGCCTGGGGCATGACGCTGGCCCATGCGGGTCTGGGCGTGTTCGTGCTCGGCGCCGTGGTCGAGATCGGTTTCAAGATCGAGGCCGCCGCCCCCCTGGCCATCGGCGGCGAGGTCCATGCCGGACCGTGGACGGTGAGGCTGGACAAGGTCGAGATCGTCGAAGGCCCCAACTATCTGGCCGAACGGGGGACGCTGACGGTGGCGTCGATCGACGGTCGCGCCGTCCCGAAGACGGTTACGGCCGAGCGCCGCTTCTTCCCGGCAGGCGGCCAGACGACGACAGAGGTCGGGCTCGATTTCCGGGGACTGGACGACGTCTATGTGGTCATGGGCGAGCGCCGCTCGACGCCTGAGGCGGCGCAGGCCTGGACCGTGAGGGTCTACTACAATCCCTGGGCGCGGCTGATCTTCCTGGGACCGTTCGTGATGGCGCTGGGCGGGGTGTTTTCCCTGTTCGACCGGCGACTGAGGTTGGCGATGAGCGGGAAGCGGAAGGCGGCGGCTCAATGAGCTCACGTCTTTCTGCGGGGATGAGCGGATTTTGGGGGTTGGTCCCTATCGGCCTCGCATGGCTTGTCCTGTCTGCCCCCGCCCTCGCCCAGGAACCCGCCGCCCCACCGGATCAACCCCTGGCCTCGCCCGGACAGGAAGCCCGTGCCCAGGCGATCTTCGAGGTCGTGCGCTGCGTCGTCTGCCAGCACGAATCCATCGCCGACAGCCCGGCCGGGATCGCCGGGGACATGCGCCGGCTGGTCCGCGAGGAGATCGCCTCGGGGGCCTCCGATCAGGCGGTCAGGGACGATCTGGTGCGCCGCTACGGCGACTATGTGCTGTTCACCCCGCCGGTGCGGACCGGGACCTGGCTGCTGTGGTTCGGGCCGGCCCTGCTGGCGGCTCTCGGCGGTGTCGCCCTGTTCGTCTTCGCGCGTCGCAAGGCCGTCGAAACCGCGCCGCTTTCGCCGGACGAGGAGCGTCGGCTGGCCGATCTTCTCCAAAGCGAAACAGTTCGCCCCGATCCTGACGCATCCGCGCCTCACGACGGGCGTTGAGGCGGACCAAGGGTCAGGGCGCAATGGTTGGCGAAAGTCGCCATAGCCCTATATCACAAGGCGAAACGGGTTCTCCCGAACCCAATGAAGGATCGAAAACATACCGATGATGAAGCGCAAGGAATTCATCCTGGGGGCCACTGTCGGCCTCGTTTTCGCAGCCGCCGCGACCGCCGGGGGCGTGATCGACTGGCCGGGCGCCAACGCCGCCGAGGCGAGCGGGCGGCTGATTCCGTCCGCCGGGGCCTCGGGCCTCGCCTTCGCCCCGCCCCAGGGCGCTCCGCTCAGCTTCGCCGACATCTTCGACCAGGTCTCGCCCGCCGTGGTCCAGATCGACGTCGAGACCCCGATCGAGCGCCCGCGCGGCGGCCTGATCCCCATTCCCGGTCTGCCCGGCTTCGGCTTCCAGGCGCCTGAAACCCAGGAGCCCGGCGAAGAGGAGGAAGCGCCCACCGCCCAGGGCGCCGGCTCCGGCTTCTTCATCTCGGCCGACGGCTTCATCGTCACCAACAACCACGTCGTGGCCAACGCCACCAAGATCACCGTCAAACTGTCGGACGGCCGTGAGCTGCCTGGCCGTCTGGTCGGCCGTGACGCCGATACCGATCTGGCTGTCATCAAGGTGGAGGGTTCGGACTTCAAGTTCGTCAGCTTCGAGGAGGCGGCCGAGCCGCGCGTCGGCGACTGGGTCATCGCCGTCGGCAATCCGTTCGGCCTCGGCGGCACCGCCACGGCCGGGATCGTGTCGGCTCGCGCCCGCGAGATCGGCGACAGCTCGACGCCCTACACCGACTATCTGCAGATCGACGCCGCCATCAACCGGGGCAACTCGGGCGGCCCGACCTTCGACATCTACGGCCGCGTCATCGGCGTGAACTCGGCGATCTTCTCACCGACGGGCGGCTCGGTCGGCATCGGCTTCGCCATCCCGGCCTCGATCGCCAAGTCGGTGACGGATCGCCTGATGAGCGGTCAGGCGATCCAGCGGGGCTATCTCGGCGTGGAGATCGGCAACCTGCTGCCCGAGTATCGCGATGCGCTCGGTCTGTCCGAGGGTCAGGAGGGCGCCTACATCAATAGCGTCACGCCGGGCGCTCCGGCCGAAGAGGCTGGACTGCGCGCAGGCGACGTCGTCGTGGCCATCAATGGTGAGGCAATCAAAAGCTCGACCGAACTGACGCGGCGGGTCGGTCAGGCGCGTCCGGGTGACACGCTGCGTCTCGAGATCATCCGCGAGGAGCGTCGTCAGACGATCAATGTCCGCTCGGGCACCCGTCCAGCTGATATCTCCGCTCTGCAGAACGGCAATGGAGAAGATCCGGACGCCGCGCCGGGCCGGCCCGTCGCGCCGACGGGCGAGGTCGTCGAGGGCATGACCCTGGCCCCGCTCACCGAGGCGCTGCGGTCGCGCTATTCGATTCCCGACAGCGTCCGGGGCTTGGTGATCACGAGCGCCACCGAAACATCGCGCGCCGGACGCGCAGGGGTGCAACCCGGCTTCGTGATCCTTCAGGCCAACGGCCGGCCGATTTCGACCGTCACGGAGTTCCGCGCTGTGATCGAGCAGGCGCGAGCCGCCAATCGCGAAGGCGTCCTGCTGCTGATGCGCATCCCGCAGGGCAACCGGCCCTTCGTTCTGGAACTGTCCGCCGCGGAGTAGTCCGCAGCCTGAACAAGCCTTAACTCCCCAAGTCGCCGCCGATGGACTACCGTCGGCGGCGATTGTGATTCCGGAGGGGCTGGCTCGTGAAAATTCTTGTGGTCGAGGACGACGCCGAAGCGGCCCAGGCGATGGTGCGCGGCCTGACCGAGGCGGGACACCTCGCCAATCACGCCATCGACGGCGCCTACGGGCTGCTGGAGGCGCAGAAGGGCGATTACGACGTCTATGTCGTCGACCGGATGATGCCCCGCCTCGACGGCATCGGCATGGTCGAGACCCTGAGGAAGGACGGCGACCAGACGCCGGTCCTGTTCCTGTCCGCCATGGGCGAGGTCGAGGACCGGATCACGGGCCTGAAGGCCGGCGGCGACGACTATCTGGTCAAGCCCTACGCCTTCGCCGAACTGGTCGCCCGGGTCGAGGCCCTGTCGCGCCGTCGCGAGACCGGCGGGGTCCAGACCGTGCTCAAGGTCGGCGACCTGGAGATGAACCTGATCGCCCGCACCGTGCATCGCGGGACCAGCGAGATCGACCTGCAGCCGCGCGAGTTCCAGCTGCTGGAGTTCCTGATGCGCCACGCCGGCCAGTCGGTGACCCGGACGATGCTGCTGGAGAAGGTGTGGGAATACCATTTCGACCCCCAGACCAACGTCATCGACGTCCACATCTCCCGCCTGCGCTCCAAGATCGACAAGGGCTTCGACAAGCCGATGCTGCAGACGGTGCGCGGGGCGGGGTATCGGCTGGAGGCTTAAGAGGCCTCAATGAAGCTGCCGTCCCTCTTTCGTCGCACGCCCTTCCGGCTGACGCTGCTGTTTCTGGCCCTGTTCGCGGCGGCGGCCAGCGCGATTCTGGCCTATGTCTACATCGCCTCGGCCCAGGAGGCCCAGGCCCAGGCCGAGGCCGACGTGCGGGGCGAACTGCAGGCGCTGACCGGCGTCTATGACAGCCGCGGCCTGGATGCGCTGAACATGGCGGTCATCGACCGGACCCTGTCCCGCAGCGCCTACCTCTATCGGCTGATGGACACCGACGGGACCTTCATCACCTCGAGCCTGAGCATCAACCCCTTCGACAGCCCGCCGGGCGCCGAGGAATGGACCACCTTCACCCTGACTGACACCGATCCCGATGGTCGGGTCATCCGCCCCCAGGTGCGCGCTGTGCAGGTCAGGCTGGCGGGCGGCGAAGGGCTGATCGTCGGCGAATCGCTCGGCGACACCGAGGCCTACCTGGGCCGGCTGACCCAGGCCTTGTGGATGGCCATGGGCATGGTGCTGTTGCTCGGTCTGGGTGGTGGATTGATGATCAGCCGCAATCTGGAACGGTCCATGGGTCGGCTGAACCTGGTCGTCGGCGCGGTGCAGGACGGCGACCTGAAGGCGCGGGTGGCGGTGCGCGGGTCGGGCGATGAACTCGACGAACTGGGCGCGGGGCTGAACCGGATGCTGGACCGGCTGGAGACCTCCATGGCCTCGATCCGCCACGCCGGCGACGCCATCGCCCACGACCTGCGCTCGCCCCTGACCCGGATGCGAGCCAAGCTGGAAGTCGCCCTGATCGATGCCGAAAGCGGCCGGATTGATGGCGCGGACGCGCTTCAGGTCGCACTGGACGAGGCCGACACCCTGCTGAAGACCTTCAACACGGTCCTTGCGATCGCCCGGCTGCAGGCGGCTGCGGGACGGGTGCCGGACGCCGCCGTGTTCGACGCCGCCGAACTGGCCGCCGACATGGCGGAACTCTATGAGCCGGCCGCCGAGGACAAGGGGCTCGATTTCTCGGCCGAGATCGAGCGCGGCCTGATGATCGAGGGCGCCCGGCCCTTCCTGGCCCAGGCCCTGGCCAATGTCATCGACAACGCCATCAAATACACGCCCGTCGGCGGGGCGGTCATGCTGCGCGCGCGCCGGCGGTCCTCGGGAGAGATCGAGTTCTCCGTCACCGACACGGGGCCGGGCGTGCCCGAGGAGGATCGCGGCCGGGTCATCGAACGTTTCGTCCGCCTCGACAACAGCCGTACCGAGGCCGGGTCTGGCCTGGGTCTCTCCCTGGTCGGGGCCGTGATGGAGGCGCACATGGGGCGTATCCAGCTGGACGAAGGTCCCGGCGCCTACGGCGAGTCCGGACCCGGCCTGCGTGTCGCCCTGGTCCTGCCGCCCGCGAGCGAGGGATGAGTTCGGCGCCCCTGGGCAAACGGATGGCGGCCTGTGGGCCGGTGGTCGATGCGGAGGCGGCCGGGCGCGCGCGTGAGCGGCTGTCCGGCAGCGCGGCGGAGGGCGGCTGGGGCGCGACGCTGGACGTGGTCTGGCCTGCCCTGGCTCCCGTGTTCGCCGCCTCACCCTATTTGTTCGGTCTGGCCCGACGCTGGCCGGAGACGCTGCACGCCATCCTGACCGACGCGCCCGAAGTTCGGCTTGAGGATATCGCCGCCCGGACCATCGCCCTGACCGGCGGGGCGGACGACATGCGCTCGCCGCTGCGGCGGTTGAAGGCGGAGTTGCATCTGCTGACGGCGCTGGCCGATCTCGGCGGGGTCTGGGATCTGGATCAGGTCACCGGCGCGCTCAGCCGGTTCGCCGACGTCGCCTCACGCGCGGCGCTGTCAGGCGTGGCCGAGGACCTGCGCCGGCGCGGCAAGCTGCTGACCGCCGCCGACGACACGCGCGGCCCGATCCCCGGCCTGTTCGGCCTGGCCATGGGCAAGCACGGCGCCTTCGAGCTCAACTATTCCTCCGACATCGACCTCAGCCTGTTCTTCGATCCCGAGCGTCTGGCGCCCGTCCTCGCCGAGGGAACGGAGGCGCAGGGGCTGATGAACCGGGTGGCCCAGGGGGTGGCGAGCCTGCTCAGCGAGCGTACCGCCGACGGCTATGTCTTCCGCGTCGACCTGCGTCTGCGTCCCGATCCGTCGTCGACCCCGCCGGTCGTGGCAGTGCCCATGGCGCTGGATTACTACGAGAGCGTCGGCCAGAACTGGGAGCGGGCCGCCTTCATCAAGGCCCGCGCCATCTGCGGCGATTTCGGCGCGGCGACCGAGTTCCTGAAGGACATGGTCCCCTTTGTCTGGCGGCGCAGCCTCGACTACCAGGCCGTGCTCGACATCCAGTCGATCAAGCGACAGATCCACGTCCACAAGACGGGCGAGGCGATGGAGGCGGCGGGCGCGAACCTGAAACTGGGCCGCGGCGGCATCCGCGAGATCGAATTCTACGCCCAGACCCAGCAGCTGATCCTCGGCGGTCGCGACCCGTCGCTGCGTAGTCCTCGCACCGTCGACGCCCTGGCGGCCCTGGTCGGGAAGGGACACCTGCCCGCCGAGGTCGCCGCCGAAATGACCGGGGCCTATGTCGAACTGCGCGGCCTCGAGCATCGGGTGCAGATGCTGGAGGACGAGCAGACCCATATCCTGCCCGCCGATCCCGAACGCCGCGCGGCCGTGGCGGCGCTGGCGGGGCAGGACGATCTGGCGGCCTTCGACGCCGGGGTCGAGGCCATCCTGATCGGGGTCAACCAGCGCTACGGCGCCCTGTTCGAGGGCGAGGAGGAACTGTCTTCTCCGTTCGGCAGTCTGGTATTCACCGGCGTCGACAACGATCCCGAGACCCTGGCGACGCTTGAGAGGATGGGCTTCTCCGACCCGGGCGCGGTCGCCGACACCATCCGCTCCTGGCACCACGGCCGCATCCCGGCGACGCGGTCGGTGCGGGGGCGCGAGCTGTTCACGCGGCTGGCGCCCCGGCTGCTGACGGCCCTGGCCCGCACGGGCGCGGCCGATGCGGCGTTCAAACGGTTTTCGGTCTTCTTCGCCGGGCTCTCGGCGGGGGTGCAGGTCCAGGCCCTGTTCCTGAACCAGCCGGAGTTGTTCGAGCGGATCGTCGGAGTCATGGCCTTCGCCCCGCGCCTGGCGCGGACGCTGGGCCGCTATCCGGCGGCGCTGGACTCCATGCTGGACGCCCGGTTCGAGACCGAGCTCGGCGTCAACACCGGCCTGTTCGACCAGATGGCGGAGGAGGCGCAAAGCTCCGGGGACTTCGAGGGGGCGATGAACGCGGTTCGCCGCCTGCACCGCGAACAGGCCTTCCGCATCGGCATGCAGACCCTCAGCGGACGGGTGGGGCCGCAAGCTGCGGGCAAGGGGTTCACCAACCTGGCCGACGCCGTCATGCGCACCCTGTCGGCGGCGGCCCTCACCGAGACGGAACGACTGGGCGGCGCCATGCCGGGGGCGGTGGCGGTGATCGCCCTCGGCAAGGCGGGCTCCCGCGAGATGACGGCGGGGTCCGACCTCGACCTGATGACCGTCTACGGCGCGCCGGCGGACGCCGTGTCGGCGACGAAGGGATGGTCGCCGGACGTCTTCTACGTCCGCTTCACCCAGCGGCTGATCTCGGCCCTGTCGGCGCACACGGCCGAGGGCGGGCTCTACGAGGTCGACATGCGGCTGAGGCCCTCCGGGTCAAAGGGGCCGGTATCGGTGCCCTTGTCGGGGTTCCAGGCCTATTACTCGGACGAGGCCGCGACATGGGAGTTCATGGCCCTGACCCGCGCTCGGGTCGCCTGGGCCAGCGATCCGGCCTTCGGCGCGGAGGTGACGGCGGCGATCGAAGCGGCCTTGCGGCGTCCGCGACCCGGCGTGGACACCGCCGGCGACGTGCGGGCCATGCGCGATCTGATGGACCGGGAACGGCCGGCCAGGGGGTTCTGGGATCTGAAGCTGGTTCCCGGCGGTCTGGTGGACGCCGAGTTCGTGGGTCAGTTCCGACAGCTGCAGGCGGCGGCGGGGGACGAGGCGCTCAGTGTCTCGATCCTGGATCAGCTGGCGAAGGATCCGGCGCTGAAGGAGACCTGGGTCCTGCATCAGGCCCTGGCCCAGCTTCTGGCCTGCGCCTTCGACGACAAGGGCGACCCCGAGGGCGAATCGGAAACCTTCCGAACCCGCCTGGCCGAGGCCGCGGGGGAGGTGAATTTTCCGGCCCTGCGCCTCCGTCTGGAGCGTGTGCGAAGGGCGGCGCGGGAGGCGTTCGAAAAGGCCCTGCCCGGCCGCAGCGACGGATAGTCCGAACTCCAGCGTTACACTTCCAAGACGGGGGTCTTGCGGACGCTTGCGCGGCCGTTCTTTTCGGAGACGAACAGATGAAGAAATCCACCCTGGCCGCCGGCGCCGCCGCCGTTCTGGCCGTCCTGACCGCCGGCGCCGCCATGGCCCAGCACGCGCAGATGCGGGGCGTCCGTGGCGACACGGACGGCGACGATCGCATCAGCCGCGCCGAGTTCGTCGAGGGCCGCGTCGCCCGCCTGACAGCGATCGACGCCAACCGGGACGGTTCGATCAGCGCCGAGGAACGCCAGTCGGGCATCGACACCCGCCGCAACCAGCGCGCCTCGGCCCGTTTCGAGACGCTCGACAAGGACGGCAACGGCGCCGTCAGCCGCGAGGAGTTCACCGCTCGCGAACCGCGGGGCGATCGTGCTGAACACGCCGGTCGCGGCGGTCGTCACGGCATGGGCCAAGGCGGTCATCGTGGCGGCGGTCGCGGTCACGGCGGCGGCGAATGGGGGCAGGGCGCCGAGGCGCGCGAGCCCATGGCCATCGCCGATGTCCAGACCCGCCTGACGGCCCGGTTCAACCGCGTCGACACGAACCAGGACGGCTTCATCTCCGCCGAGGAACGCACCGCAGCCCGGCAGGCCATGCGCGAAAGCCGTGGGGAGCGTCGTGCCGAACGGATGGCCCGTCGTCAGGCGTCGCCTTCGGCGCCCGCTTCGGAGTAAGAGGGTGGGGACGGTCGCGCTCGCCTGGCCGTCCCGCCTGTCCGTCCGTCGGGAAAGGGACCGTTTGGCTTCTGTCGTCGACCCCGACGAGGATCTGGTGCGTCGCGTGGGTCAGGGCGACCCCGCGGCCATTCAGGCCATGGTGGCCCGGAAGCTGCCCCGAATGCTGGCCCTGGCGCAGCGAATGCTGGGCGATCCCGTCGAAGCCGAGGACGTGGCGCAGGACGCCATGCTGAGGGCCTGGAAACAGGCCCCGCGCTGGACGCCGGGCAAGGCGAAGTTCGACACCTGGCTGCACCGGGTGGCTTTGAACCTCTGCTACGATCGCCTGCGTCGGCGGCGCGAGGTTCCGGGCGAGATTCCCCCGGACCGGCCCGACGAGGGACCGCTTCCGGATCGCGGGATCATGACGGCTCAACTGGGCGCGCAGGTGGACCGGGCGCTGGCCGCCCTGCCGCAGCGCCAGCGCGAGGCCATCGTGCTGTGCCACTATCAGGAGCTGACCAATATCGAGGCCGCCGGCCTGATGTCGGTCAGCATCGAGGCGTTGGAAAGCCTGCTGTCGCGGGGTCGCAGGACCCTGAGGCAGACACTGGCGCATCTGGCCCCCGGCGCAGAGCCGGCGGTCGAAGGAGGACGAGGATGAAACCCGAACGCATGGACGAGACGCGTTTCGGCGAACTGGCTGACGCCTTTGGCGGCGATGTCCGCCGTTGGCCGGAGAGCGATCGTGACGCTGCGCGCGCCTGGATCGACGCCCATCCTCTGGCGGCCGAACGCGCCCTGTTCGACGCGCGTCAGACCGACGCCGCTCTCTACGCGTCGCCCAATCCCGTTGTGTCGACGGCCTTGCGTGATCGTGTCCTCGCCTCGGCGACGTCGGCGGAACTGAAGGCGCGCGCCGGTTGGCCCGGCTTGCGAAAACTGTTGTGGATCGGCGGGGCCGGCTGGGCCGCCGCCGCCTGCGCCGGGGTGGTGTTCGGTGCGAATCTGGGCGGCCATCTAGCGACACAGGCCCAGGCCGACGCCGTTCTGGATCAGGCCATGCTCGGCGGCTTCGATGAAACCGAGGTCCTGGGATGAATACGCGCACGCTCGCCATCGTGCTCGGCGTCGCCCTGGCCGCATCGGTGGCTGTGAACCTGTTCGCCGCGACCGCCGCCTACACCGCCCTGGCAGGTCGGGCGCCGATCGAAAGCCGGTTAGAGGGCAAGGACCGGGACGACCGTCGCGCCTCGCCGCGCGAACTCGTCGCCGCACTCAGCCCCGATGTGCGCGTCCGTGTGCGCCAGTCGCTGCGGGACGCAGGTCTCGCCGCCCGCCCGGACTTCCAGCAGGCGCGGGAGGCCCGTCGACAGGCGATCGCCGCCGCCGCCGCCGAACCCTTTGACGCGGCGCTCGTCGAACGGCTGCTGGACCAGTCGCGCGACGCCGAGATTCGCGGTCGTCGTCGTCTCGAAGCCGACACCCTGGCCATCATCAGCACGCTGGAACCGGCCGACCGCGCCGCCTTCGCCCAGATTCTCGGTCGCGGCAAAGGCGGTGGAAACGGCCGTGGCGCCAAGGCTGGAAACCAGCGCGCGAAATAGGCCGCCGCGATCAATCGGAGGTAGCTTTTCTGCAGAATTCATCGGAAAAGCCTGCGGAGAATCCGGGGGGATCGATGCAGCGTTTTCGAGTTCAGGAATGGTTCTGGCTCGGCGTGATCGCCGTGGCTCTGGCGATCATCGCCCTGGTGATCCTGGAGCCGTGGCTCCCGCTTCCGAGGCTCGATCCGACCGGAAAGTCGCTCGCGCTTTTCCGGGTCAAACCCTAGGTCAGAACCTAGGCGGCCCGGGCCTGTTCGACCGCCGCGCCGGGGCGTTTCATCGGGATGTCGAAGCTGACGGTGGTGCCGATCCCCGGCTCGCTCTCCATCAGCATCTGGCCCTGGTGCAACTCGATCAGGGCCTTGGTCAGGGACAGGCCGAGGCCGGTGCCTTGCGTCGTCTTGGAATGCTGTCCCTCGACCTGTTCGAAGGGCTGGGCCAGGCGGGCCAGGTCCTGGGCGGCGATGCCGATGCCCGTGTCGATGACCGCGATCCGCACCCGATCGCCGGACAGGGTCTCGAGCGACACGGTGATCTCGCCACCCTCCGGCGTGAACTTCACAGCGTTGGAGATCAGGTTCAGCATGACCTGTTTCAGCCCGCGATAATCGGCGTCGATCTCGGGCAGATTGGCCGCCTGCAGCGACAGGGTCAGACCCGAATCCTGCGCCTTGCCGCGCATCAGCCGGATGGCGTCCTCGCACACCTCGACCAGATCGACCGGCTCATAATGCAGCGTCATCTTGCCCGCCTCGATCTTGGCCATGTCGAGGATGTCGTTGATCAGGCTGAGCAGGTGCTGGCCGGACTTCAGGATGTCGGCGGCATAGCCCTTGTATCTGGCGTCGCCCAGAGGCCCGAACATCTCGCCGGCCATGATCTCCGAGAAGCCGTTGATGGCGTTCAGCGGGGTGCGCAGTTCGTGGGACATATTGGCCAGGAACTCGGACTTGGCCTGGTTCGCCGCCTCGGCCCGGGTCATGGCGATCTCATATTTCCGGGCCAGCAGGCTGAGCTTCTCCTGGCTGGTCTCCAGCTGGTCGACGGTGATGCGCAGACTGTCGGCGGCCCTCTGGCGCTCGAGCTCCTGACGGCGGATGGCCGTGACGTCGGCGGCGGTGACCACGGTGCCGCCGTCGCCGGTGAAGCGTTCGGACAGCTGCAGCACCCGGCCGTCGTGCAGTTCGACCTCGCGCGCGCCGGCGCGGCCTTCGGCGGAGGGGCGTTCCTCCTTGATGGCGAGCGCGGCGATGCGGTTGAGTTCGTCCTTCATCGCGCCCTTGCGCACCGCCTCGTCGGCGAAGCCGAAGGCGTCCTTGAAGGCCTGGTTCCACAGGATCAGGCGTCCATGCTTGTCGAACAGGACGAAGGCGTCCGACACGCTCTCGATGCCGTCCCGCAGACGATTCTCGGCCGCCTGGGCCTGGGCCTTGGCGCGGCGGGCCTCGGTGATGTCCAGGGCGACGCCCAGGATGATGCTGAAACCGTCCTCGCCCCGAACGCCTCGCGCCTGACCCCGGGCATCGATCCAGCGCGCGCCGCCGGTCGACAGCGGGACCGGGAAGGTCACCTCGAACGCGCCGAAGGTCGAAGCCTGACGCAGCGCGTGTTCGACCAGATCCCGATAGCGGGGATGAATCCGCTCCATCACAGCCTCCGCGCTCACTGAGCCCCCGGCGGGAAGGCCCAGCAGTTCGGCCATGAAGTCCGACACCACGACCTCGCCGGCGTTGAGGTCCCACTCCCAGACGCCGCAGCGCGCCGCCTCGACGGCGACGCGGAAGCGGTGCTCGGTCTCCTGCCAGGCCTTGGACGCACGCGCCTGTCGCCAGCGCTGCAACAGCGCCAGGCCGAGGACCAGGACGCCCAGCCCGAGAGGGGCGATCAGCAACCACAGGTCACTGATGATGGCCGCGGCGCCGGTCGTCTCCCGTCGCCAGGCGACAACCACCAGTCCGCTGCCGCCGACGGGCGAGGATGTCGCCTCGATGGCCTCGTCGGGGCGAGGGGCTCCGCGGACAGCGGCTTCGGTCGACGTCAGGGTCGCCAACTCGACGCCCAGTCTTTCTTTCAACGAGACGCCGGCGGCGCCCGCGATCAGGCCCTCGGTCGGCGACACGACCAGGGTGCGCAAGCCGGCCTCGTCCGCGACGGGAGTCAGCGCGACCAGACCCGGGGCCTGTGATGCGGTCGACAGGATGGCCCTGCGGTCCCGGGTCGCCCGGGGCGCGGCGGGATTTGCAGCAGCCGCCAACGGGCGGAACTCGGCGGCGCCGGCCCCGACTGCAGCGCTCGCGACGCCGGCGGCGTCCATCACGGCGAAGGCGCTGTCCGGCGCGGCGGCGCGCGCGGCCTCCAGCGCGTCCAGCGGGCGGCCCGGGTTGGTTCTCAGGCGCTGGCTGGCGACGTTCAGCCCCACCCCGGCCTTCGCCAGTTTGGCGTCCAGCAGGGCGGCGCCCAGGTCGGCGTCGCGCCGCAAGGCCTCGGCCTTCAGCACCGACGCCTCGCGTGCGGGCCGTGTGCTCTCGCGCGCAAACAGGACGACGTAGATCGCGAGGCCGAGCGTCAGGGCGAGCACCAGCACCCGACCCCACGCAGGCAAGCCTTCGGGACGGTCCTGTGACCGTCGTCCCGGCTGCTGAATGCGGCGATCGGCGCCCCGCAAATCTCTCTCCCGGACATGCTCGCGGCGTCCCGGCCGGGGCGGCTGGGTCAGGCGTTGGGCGATTCGACGACGCTTCGGAATCTAGGCTGCGTCGCGGAATCCTGTCGAGGTTTGGTTAACGAATCTCTCTTACGCGGCGTGTGCGCGTGGCGCGGGCGCAGAAGCCTCCGGGGCGGGGGCCAGAACTTCGGTCACGGACTTCAGGACCTCGCGCGCCTGACGGGCCAGGGCGAGGGTCTCGGGCGGCGCGTCGTCGGGGCTTTCGGCGACCGTATCGATCAGTTTCTGCGCCAGTTCCATCAGGCGCGGCGAGGCGGCGATCAGGCGCGCCTGGAACTCTATCCGCTGGGGATCGCGGTCATATTCCGCGCCGGGCACGCGCCAGCCGCCCCAGTCGGCCGGATCGGTGACCACGACGGGATAGGTGCCCGGATAGGGATGGTGCGGCACGTCCTCGGCCTGCTGCCACTTGTTGCGCGCACGCAGCAGACGCCAGTCGCCGACGTCGGCGCCCGCGTCGTCTTCGGCCGGCAGCATCAGTTCGGTCGCCTGGAACTCGCGTCCCAGACCGACGTCGTAGGTGACCTTGACCGGCTCCTCGAAACCCTTGGCCCAGACGGGCTGGACCTTTTCGATCTGGGCCCAGGCGCCGACGCACTCGACCCAGACCTTCTGGCCCTTCTGGAATTGCGCGCGCGCCATCGTGGTCCCTCGTCCGTTCCATCCCATCTTGCAGCGCGGGCCGTTGACGCCCGGTTTCGCAAGAGGGTGAAGCGGGGATGAAGACGCGACGACTTCGGCCCTGCGCAGGTCGAACCCACAGACCGACGCGAAAACGCACACAGCAAGCGTAGCCGTTCATCAACCTGTCGGTTTCACAACAACGGGCTCAGACGGGTGTCAGCTTCACCATGCTTTTCTTCTCCTCGCAGCCCACCCCCGGGCCGAGATGAAGGAAGAAGATCATGACGACCGCCCTGACGAAGAAAGCCCTGCTTTCTCTGCTGGCCGCGTCGGCGGTCGCGATCGCGACCCCGACGCTGGCCCAGGACTACGGCCGAGGCCACGGTGACCGTGGCGGCGGCTACGGCTACGGCCAGAACCACAACGGCGGCTACAATGGCGGCTGGAACGGCGGCGGCCTGAACGGCGACCAGGCCCGTCTGGCCCAACGCATCGATCGTGCCGCCTACAACGGCCGCATCAGTCGCCGCGAGGCCCAGAACCTGCGCTTCCAGCTGGAAGAGTACCAGCGTCTGGAGTGGCGCTATCGCCGCGACGGCCTGTCGAACTGGGAACGTCGCGACCTCCAGGACCGCCTGGACCGGATCTCTCGCAACCTGCGTGAGGAGCGCCGGGACCGCGACGGTCGCCGCTGGTAGGCGCTGAAAGCCTCCCTCTCCCGGTGGGAGAGGGAGATCGCGCACGGCGCCCCTCAGGGCGACGGTCTTGCGCGATCGGGTGAGGGTCGGATGTGTCCAACCTCCCGCCATCCGTCCTCCTGGCGGATCGCTCTGCTCTCCGAGCCTCAAGCCCTCTCCCGCCGGGAGAGGGTCTCGTCTATGAGGCGACATGACCGCAGCCCAGATCGCCCAAGCCATCCTGACCCGCCTCGGTGTGTCCGACGCCACCTTCGATCCCTCCGGGATGCCGACCCGTTCGCCCATCGACGGCTCGGCCGGAGCGCCCGTTCGCGTCGTTGACGCCGCAGCGACCGGGGCCGCCGTCGCCGCCGCGACGAGCGCCTTCGACGCCTGGCGTCGCATCCCCGCGCCGCGCCGGGGGGAGCTGGTCCGGCTGCTGGGCGAAGAGCTGCGCGTGGCCAAGGACGACCTCGCCATGCTGGTTACGCTCGAGGCCGGCAAGATCACCTCCGAGGGTTTGGGCGAGGTGCAGGAGATGATCGACATCTGCGACTTCGCCGTCGGCCTGTCGCGCCAGCTCTATGGCCTGACCCTGCCCAGCGAACGCCCCGGCCACCACATGCGCGAGACCTGGCAGCCCCTGGGACCGGTCGCGGTCATCTCGGCCTTCAACTTCCCGGTCGCCGTCTGGGCCTGGAACGCGGCGCTCGCACTCGTCTGCGGCGATCCGGTGATCTGGAAGCCGTCGGAGAAGACGCCCCTGACCGCGATCGCCACCCATGCCGTGATGCAGCGCGCCCTGGCCCGGTTCGGCGATGCGCCCGAAGGCCTGGTCCAGCTTCTGGTCGGCGGTCGCGACGTCGGGGAGGCCCTGGCCGCCGATCCGCGCGTGGCCCTGGTCTCCGCCACGGGCTCCACCCGGATGGGCAAGGCGGTCGCCACGACCGTCGCCGGGCGCCTCGGTCGCTCGCTGCTGGAGCTCGGCGGCAACAACGCCATGATCGTCACGCCGAGCGCCGACATGGACATGGCGGTGCGCGCCATCGCCTTCTCCGCCGTCGGCACCTGCGGCCAGCGCTGCACGACCCTGCGCCGCCTGCTGGTGCATCAGGATGTCGCCGAGGCTTTGATCGAACGACTGGCGAAAGCCTACGCCACCCTGCCGATCGGCGATCCGCGCGAGGACGGGGTTCTTGTCGGCCCTCTGATCGACGAAGACGCCGCGAAGGGCTTCGACCGCGCGCTCGGACAGGCGGTCGAGCAGGGCGGTCAGATCGTGGTCGGCGGAACCCGCGAGGGCGCCTATGTCCGGCCCGCCATCGTCCGCATGCCGGCCCAGAGCGCCGTCGTGCAGCACGAGACCTTCGCCCCCATCCTCTACGTCCTGACGTGGCGGATGTTCGACGAGGCCGTGGCGATGCAGAATGCGGTGCCGCAGGGGCTCTCGAGCTGCGTCTTCACCGACAGCGTGCGCGAGGCCGAGGCCTTTCTGTCGGCCTGGGGCTCGGACTGCGGCATCGCCAGCGTCAACATCGGCCCGTCGGGCGCCGAGATCGGCGGAGCCTTCGGCGGCGAGAAGGAGACCGGCGGCGGCCGCGAGTCCGGCTCCGATGCGTGGAAATCCTATATGCGTCGCCAGACCCAGACGGTGAACTTCTCCTCCGCCCTGCCCCTTGCCCAGGGCGTGCGCTTCGAGGTGTGAAGAACGTTCCCTCTCCCGGCGGGAGAGGGAAAACGCTTGATACCCATCATCACATCCCCGGATTCCGCCAACGATTCCAATGCGCGGTCCTGACGAGAGGCGTTTTGCCCATCACTCCCTGAAACGCCCCCATACTGACCCCTTTCGCGCGGAGGGGATCATCGTTGGCGAACGCTTCGAACGCATCGGACGCTTCGGACGGTGTTTTCGAAGTCCGGGCCGACCAGACTCTACGGACTATCCGGACTCTGAATTCCGGAGTCCCGTTGCGCTTCTTCCCCCAGGGACGCGGAAGGACGATTGCGACGCCGCCGCGCCTCGACAGCGCCGCATCCCATCCCCACTGTCAGGACATGAACCGCCGCGCCCTTCTGACCCGCGTCGCCCTTGTCGCCGCCGGTCTCGGCGGGGCGTGGTGGCTGAGGGACCATGTGCTGTGGCGCGATCCCGGCGTCGTTTTCGGCCCGGAGGGATCAAGCGGCTGGCTGCCCTATGACGAACGGCGCGCCTCGGTGCCCACCGTGCGGGTCACCGTCGCCGGCCGGCCGGTGCGCGCCCTGGTCGATTCCGGGGCCCAGTATTCCGTCATCGATCGCGCGCTGTTCCAGAGCCTGGGCCTGACCCAGGCGTTCGACATCCCGCTGGTCGCCTATGGGGTCGGCGGCGGAGCCCAGATGGGACGCGGCGTCACCCTGGACGTCACGGTCGGCGGTCTGCGGATCGAGGCCCTGCGCGCCGCCATCCTGTCGCTGGGACCGCTGGCCGTGGGCGAGGGGCTTTCGGCGCCGCTGATCCTCGGACAGGATCTGCTCGGCGAGACGGTGCTGGAGCTGGACACGGAGGAACGCCGCATGCGCTTCCTGCCGCGCGAGGGGCATGTCCTTCCCACGGACGTCGCCGCCATCTCCGTTTCGAAGACGCACGGCGCCCTCACGACCGAGGTCACAGTCGAGGGCGCGACGATCCAGGCGGTGGTCGACACGGGCGCCTCGGCCTTGCTGGCCCTGTCGCGCGAGGCGGCGGAGGGGGCGGGCCTGCTGGACGGTCGACCGTCGCAGAGGGGGGCCAGCATCGTGTTCGGAGGGTCGATCGACTCGCAGATCGTCCGGTCACGAACGATCACCATCGGGGACCAGCTCTATCGCGACGCCGCCACGCCCATCTACGCCGACGTCCCCCTGCCGGGCTTCCCGGCGGCTCTCGTCGGCATGGAGGCCTTCGCGGGGCGTCGCATGGTGCTCGACCTCGGCGGTGGCCGACTACACGCCTCGCGGCCGCTGGATCTGACCATTGGTCAGGGTCGGGTCTGACCGCTCCCGCGCACGACGTATTTGTAGCTGGTCAGCTGCTCCGCGCCGACCGGCCCGCGCGCATGCAGGCGCGAGGTCGAGATGCCGATCTCCCCGCCGAAGCCGAACTCTCCCCCGTCCGCGAACTGGGTCGAGGCGTTCCACAGCACGATGGCGCTGTCGACGCGGTTGAGGAAGTCCGCCGCCGCCGTTTCGTCCGCCGCCACGATGGCGTCGGTATGCCCCGAGCCGTGGTCCCGGATATGCTCCACCGCCGCGTCCAGCCCGTCGACGATCTTCACCGCCAGAACCGGCGCCAGGAACTCGTGGCCCCAGTCGTCGTCCGTCGCGGCGCGCATCGCCGGGACGAGGGCCTTCGCCTCCGCATCTCCGCGCAGTTCGCAGCCTGCAGCGATCAGCGCCTTCGCCACCGGGGGCAACAGCCGGTCCGCGCCCGCCCGGTCCACCAGCAAGGTCTCCGTCGATCCGCACACGGACACGCGCCGCATCTTGGCGTTCACGACCACGTCCCGCGCCATTCCGACCTCGGCCGAGGCGTGCAGATAGGTGTGGTTGATCCCTTCCAGGTGGCCCAGCACCGGAACGCGCGCTTCGGCCTGAACCCGGGCGACCAGACTCTTGCCGCCGCGCGGGATCAGAAGGTCGATGGCTCCCTCCAACCCGGTCAGCAGCGCCCCGACCGCCGCCCGATCCGGCGTGTCGACCAGCTGCACCGCATCCTCCCGCAGACCCGCCGCCGCCAGTCCCTCGATCACGGCCGCATGGATGGCCAGCGAACTGTCGAGGCAATCCGATCCGCAGCGAAGGATGGCGACATTGCCCGAGCGGATGCACAGGGCCGCCGCATCGGCGGTCACATTGGGCCGGCTCTCATAGATGATGGCCAGGACCCCGATCGGTGTCCGCACCCGGGCGAAATCGAGCCCGTTCGGCCGGGTCCAGCGGGCGGTCTCGACGCCCAGCGGATCGGGAAAGGCCGAAACCTCGTCCACCGCCGCCGCCATGGCCTCGATACGCGCCGGGTCCAGGGCCAGCCGGTCGATCTGGGCCTCCGCAATGCCGTTCGTCCGGGCCCGGTCGATGTCGCGTGCGTTGGCCTCAAGGATCGCATCGGCACGTGCTCGAAGCGCCGCCGCCATAGCCGTCAAAGCTGCGGATCGGACCCCGGCCGGGGCGAGGCGCACGGCGTCCGCCGCCGCCCGAGCGCGCCGTCCGCGCTCCAGCATCGTGGCCTGAACGTTGCTCATCCGTGCAGCACCAGGTCGTCGCGATGAATGGCCACGCCCGGTCCCTTGTAGCCGACCAGCGCCTCGATCTCGCCCGAGTGGCGGCCCCGGATCTTGTCCATCTCGTCGGCGGCATAGGCGGCGAGCCCGAGCCCCAGCACCCCGCCGTCGGCGCCGATGACGCGCACGCAGTCGCCCCGGTCGAACCGGCCGTCGACCCGCTTCACGCCCGACGCCAGCAGGCTGCGGCCGCCTGCGAGCGCCTGCGCAGCCCCGTTGTCCACGGCCAGCGATCCCGCGGGCTCGAGGCTGCCCGCGATCCAGGACTTGTAGGCCTGCAGGGGCGTGGCTGGCGCGGTGATCAGGCTGGCTCGAGCGCCGGCGGCCACCGCGCTCAACGGCCGCGCCTCCAGCCCCGAGACGATCAGCGTGGCGCACCCCGCGGAGCGCGCGATCCGCGCCGCCTCCAGCTTGGTCGCCATGCCGCCGGTGCCCAAGGCGGCTTCCGCATTGGCCCCGCCGGCCATGGCCAGCACCTCCGGCCCGAGGCTCTCGATCAGCGGCAGGTGCTGGGCCGCCGGGTCGCGGCGGGGATCGGCCGTGTACAGACCATCGACGTCCGACAGCAGGATCAGCAGATCCGCCCGCACCAGCTGCGCCGTCCGCGCCGCCAGCCGGTCGTTGTCGCCGTAGCGGATTTCCTCGGTCGCGACGGTGTCGTTCTCGTTGACCACGGGCACCACGCCGAGCTTGAGCAGGGCCTCCAGCGTGGCCCGGGCGTTGAGCCAGCGCCGGCGTCGTTCGGTATCGTCCCGCGTCAGCAGCACCTGTCCGGGCGTCAGGCCCGCGCCCGCCAGCGCCGCCTCCCAGGCTTGCATCAGCAAGGATTGTCCGACCGCGGCGGCGGCCTGTTTCTCGTCCAGCCGGGCGTTCTTTTCCAGCCCCAGCCGCCCACGCCCCAGGGCCACGGCGCCCGAGGACACGACCACCACCTGCCGTCCCTGCGCCCGCAAGGCTGCGATGTCGGCGGCCAGCCCGGCCAGCCACACAGTCGCCGGGGCCTTCTGGTCCACCACAAGCGACGACCCGACCTTGACCACGATCCGTCGCGCCGCGCGCAGACTGGCGGCGGGCGAGGCGACTTCAGGCGTGGTCGGGGCAGGGGCGGTCACGGCGCGACCATGCCGCGCCGTGTGCGATGCAACAAGCCGCTTAAAGCCCTTGCCTCCCTATAGCCCCTGGAAGGTGTCGCAGCTCGCCGGGTCGCCGGTCTGATAGCCGCGTTGCAGCCATTCCATCCGCTGGGCCGACGACCCGTGGGTGAAGCTTTCCGGGCTGACCTGGCCGCCCGAGCGACGTTGCAGGGCGTCGTCCCCGATCGCTGAGGCGGTGCGCAGCCCCTCTTCGAGGTCGCCTTGTTCGACCGCGACCTCCCCGCCGGATACCGAGGCGGCGTTGGCGGCCCAGACCCCGGCGTAGCAGTCGGCCTGAAGCTCCAGCGCCACGGAATAGCGGTTGCCCTCGGCCTCGGACGAGGCGCTCTGCTGCGCGCGTTGCACCTGTTCCGACGCCCCGGTCAGGGTCTGGACGTGGTGACCGATTTCATGAGCCAGGACATAGGCGCGGGCGAAGTCGGCTCCGGAGGCCCCGAGTTGGGTCTCCATCTCCTGCCAGAAGCTGAGGTCCAGATAGACCTGACGATCGGACGGGCAGTAGAAGGGCCCCATCGCCGACTGGCCGAAACCGCAGCCCGTCTGGGTGCCCTGGGTGTAGAGGACGATGTTGTCCGGCGCCCGATAGCCCTCGAGCTTGGTCGCCCAGACGTCGTTGATGTTCTTGCCGACGATGTCGACGAACATACCCGCCTGATCCTCGGGCGTGCCTTGCACTCCCTCTTGCGAGGCTCCCGCCTGTCCGAACTGGCTGGCCACCTGCTGGGTGGTCGAGGGATCGATGCCGAAGACGAAATAGCCGATCGCCGCCAGGACGAGGACTCCGATGCCCCCGCCCGCGGCCGCGCCGCCGCCCATGCCGCGGCGATCCTCGATCCCGCCGCCTCGCTGTCCGCCCTGCCAACGCATCGTCGCCTCCCAAATGTCCCGCTCAAGCTAGGCCGGAACGCAGGGAGAGGGGAAGGGATGCAATCGTCAGTGCGGGCCTTAGCGTGGAGAGCGCGCCAGCCACTCTTCGATCTGGCCCACGCCGGATGTCACGGCTTCCCGGCGCGCCGTCGTCGCCTCGCGCGCCCGGCGCCGGGCGTCGGGAGAGGCCGGAACATCGACGAGCGGCACATAGGGCTCCGGCTGCCGCTGTGCGCGGATTTCCATCTCGGCCAGGCGGGCGTTCAGCTGCTGCTGGCGCGCATAGGCGGCCTGCTGTTCGGACTGCAGCCGCTGGGTCTCCATGCGGGAACGCAGCCGATCAGCCATCGGGTCGCCGATATAGGGCTGGCCCGGCGCATAGGTCTGGGCCGAGGCCGTCCCGGCGCACAGGACGGACAGCAGGATCAGGACGGCGGCTTTCATGCCCGGAAGATGGGGCCGGACGCCGGTCGGGCCAAGCGTGGCCGCGATCAATCCAGCGAGAAGACCGAACTGCGCTTGACGGCGAAATCCTCGAGTTCGCGCGTCGTCGGCACCTGGTACTCGGCCAGATGGGTCAGGCCTTCGGTGCGGAAATAGGTCCGGTGCGGGTCGCCGATGAAGACCTGCGATCCCTGCGCCCGCGCCTGTTTCAGCCAGGCCATGACCCGGTCGGTCATCGGCTTTTCGTAGCAGACATCGCCGGCGCAGATGATGTCGACCTCGGGCGGGGCGACGTAGAGCAGATTGGCGTCTGTAAAGGACAGGCTCACCCCGTTGGCCCCGGCGTTCAGCCTCACCGCCGCCTCGCAGAAGGGATCGATGTCGGCGGCAAGGACGCTGGCCGCACCCGCCTTCATCGCCGCGACCCCGACCAGCCCCGAGCCCGTGGCGAAATCGACGACGGTCTTGCCTGTGAAGGTCTGCGGGTTGTCCAGCACCCAGCGGGCCAGCCCCTGTCCGCCCGACCAGGCGAAGGCCCAGAACGGCGGCGGCAGGCCCAGTTCGCCCAGTTCCTCTTCCGTCAGCTTCCAGATCGGGGTGATCTCGTCGGCCAGCCACAGGGAGATCTCCGGCGCATGCGGCACCGCCTGCAGCCGGGTATTGGCCAGGATGAAGGCGGCGGGATCAGTGATGGTCACGCGGGCTCAGTGACCCGCCCGGATGCGGCCTGCCGCAGCACGCTGACATAGCCCGGCGCCACCTCCATCCGTGCGCCCGGCCCCGTCGCCCGGACCGCCTTGTGCAGGCGCGGCAGGTTCCAGCAGGCGACGTGCATGAACAGGTGGTGCTCGGCGTGGAAATTGACCCAGTAGGGGGCGATCAGGGCGCGCTCCCACCAGCTGGCGCGGGTCGTCCGGGCGGCGCGGAAGGGGTCGGCGGCGGAGCCCTCGACGCAGGCGTGCTCGGCGATGTTGCGCAGGCGCGTGACCAGCGGGAACCAGGTCGCCATGGGCAGGAGCCAAAGGGCGAACCAGGCCCACCAGAGGCCGGCGAGGCCGAAGGCCAGCAGCATGGCGGCGTTGACCAGCAGGAAGGGCGCGATTGAGCGACCGGTGACGATGGCGTCATAGTCGTGCGCCTCTCCGCCCGCCGACCGTTTCCGCAGCACCGCCAGAGGCAGCAGGACGCGCTGCTTGAAGAAGGTCTGGCCGGTCAGGTCGCGGATCATCTTGCGCCGCAGTGAGGCGCCGGACACAGGGAAGGGCGCCGACAGGACCAGATCGGGGTCCTCCGGCTGCTGGGCGAAGCGGTGATGCGACAGGTGATAGGGGCGATAGGCATCCAATGACGCGCCGATGGGCGTGGCGCACAGCCAGTGGCCGAGGAAGTCATTGAGCTTGAGATTCTTCGCCAGCGCCCCGTGCGCCGCCTCGTGCATCAGGATGGCGAGACCCAGCTGGCGCGTGCCGATGATCATCACGCAGAGCGGGATCAGGATCGGCTGCCAGACCCCCGCCGCGACCACGAGTGCGATGACGCCCCAGCAATGGACGACGAGCAGAGGCCCCTTCCACGCCGAACGCGCCTGGAACGGCGCCCAGTCGTCGGGCGCAAAGACTTCGGCGGGCGATATGCGCGGGGCTGCGGGCATGGCGCCGACGATAGGCCCCGCAAGAGGATACTCCAAGCCCGAACGCCTTGGGGCAGCGCCGACAAAAATCCGAAAAGTCATGTTGACCTGACAAAACCGCCATGTCATGTAAGCCTTACATTCAGTCAGGAGAACACGACATGACCACCTGGAGCCAGGGCACCGAAGCGGACCGCAAATACGTCATCCGCACGATGGCCTTCACCATCCCCTATGTCGCCGTGAACATGGCCGCCATCTTCGGGGCCTTCGACGAAATCATCGGCAAGCCGGCGGCCTGGGGGCTGGCCGCAGCGGTTGCCGCCCCGGTAGTCGGATGGATCTGGTCGATCCTGATCCTGATGCGGGATTCCGACGAATTCATGCGCGCCGTGCTGGCCAAGCGGTTCATCGTCTCGGCAGGCGCGGCCATGGCCATCGCCAGTTTCTGGGGCTTCGCCGAGAGCTACGCCAATGCGCCACATCTGCCCAACTGGTTGATCTTCCCGCTGTTCTGGGCCTGCTTCGGCATCGTCACCCCCTTCATCCGGACCTCGCACTGATGAAGAACCGTCTGAAACTCCTGCGCGCTGAGCGCAGCTGGACACAGGAACAACTGGGTCAGGCGCTGGGGGTCTCCCGCCAGGCGGTCAACGCCCTGGAGACCGAGAAACACGACCCTTCGCTGGACCTCGCCTATCGCATCGCCGCCCTGTTCGAGCGGCCGGTGGAAGACGTCTTCGAAAACCCGCACGCCTGACGGTTCGTCAGGATAACCTTACAAGGACATCACCATGCTGAATCTCCGTCCCTTCGCCGGGCGCTCGACCCTGCGCGCCTTCTTCCTGGCCTCCGCGACAGCCCTGGCCGTCGGCGGCGCCGTCTTCGCGAGCCAGGCCCTCGCCGAACCGGCGGCCGCGATCCAGACGGCGCCCTTCGCCTCCGACCGGCTGTCGGTCGAGGTGATCGGATCCGGCCCCGACGTCATCCTGATCCCCGGCCTGGCCTCCTCGCGCGAGGTCTGGCGACCGCTAGCGACGCGTCTCGCCGCCACCCATCGGGTGCATCTGGTCCAACTGGCGGGCTTCGCCGGCGAGCCCTGGAGCCACGGCGACGGCCCGTTCGTCGCGCCTGAGGTCGAGGAACTGGCTCGCTATGTCGCCGAAGCGGGTCTCGATAAGCCCGCCGTCATCGGCCACTCCATGGGTGGGCTCAGCGCCCTGCTGCTGGCCCAGACACACCCGGATCGCTTGGGCCGGCTGATGATCGTCGACGCCCTGCCGTTCTACAGCGCCATGTTCGGCCCGGCCGTCACCGCCGATCAGGCGCGCCCGTTCGCGGCCCAGGCGTCGGCGATGATCCTCGGCGCTGATGAAGCCGCCTTCCGCGCGCAGCAGGGACAGATGGCGGCCGGTCTCGCCCGCGATCCGGCCATGCGTGAGGCCATGGTCGACTGGTCGATGACCAGCGACCGTCGGGCCTTCGCCGCCGCCATGCGTGACGTCATGACCACCGACGCGCGGCCAGGTCTGGCCGGGATGACGACGCCGGTGACAGCCCTCTACGCGACTGACCCCGAAGGCGGTCCGCCTCCCGCGATGGCTCAGGCCCTTTGGGAGCGGGAGTATGCGCCGCTGCCGGGGGTGAGGCTGATCCGCGTCGACGCCAGCCGTCACTTCATCATGGCCGACCAGCCGGCGCGCTTCGACGAACTGGTCGATGAGTTCCTGAGGTAGGTTTCAGGCGCCGGCGTGCTCAGGCTTGGGCTCGCCGGCGAACTCGTCGGCGTAGGCGGGGGCCAGCAGGGACCGGAAGGCGCTCTGCGGCACCGTGACCTCGTAGGAGCCCTCGACATAGGGGCCGACAAGATAAGGTCCGATCAGGAAGACCAGACCGCCGGCCTTGCCGGGCCGGGTCCCCTGCGCCAGCACGAACGGCACCAAGGCGGCACGGGGGCATTTCCACATGTCGCTCCCGGTCAGGGAGACAGTCTCGGCCTGCGGGTCGCGCTTCTTCTTCTCGGCGTTAATGGCGGCGCACAGGGCGATGTCCAGGGCAGACAGGTCCCCTGTCCTGGTGAACAGGTCCGCCGCCGCCACTTCGCGCTTCAGCGCCTTGTCCCACAGGATCGCGGCGAAGGAGGAGTTGGGGTGCGCCCCTCCGGTGTATTCGGAATCCGTGCGGACCAGGCTGAACAGCTTTCCGGTCTCGGCGCCGGGCGTGATCTCGATCGATTTGTCGTAAGCGCCCAGGCCCTCGTCGCCGCCGGCCTCGGTGCGGTCGGCCTGGGCTCCTTCCGAGAACTCGCGCAGGTCGCGGACGGCGGCCGCGTAGAGGCGGGCGTGAAGGTCCGGCTGGGCCTTGATCGCGACCGGAAGGGTCAGGCTGACCTCGGCGAAGGCCGTCTTGGACTCGAAGGCCATGGGGGCGGCGGCGTCGGCGGGGGTGACCACTGCGCCGGTTCCGGCGGACGCGGCCGGGGGCGGGGTCGTCTCGTCCGCCTTGTCGCGGTTGCAGCCCGCCAGGGTCGCGGCGACGGCAAGGCTCAGGACAGTGAGGCGAAACGGCATAGTCATGGCGATCTCCGGACTAGAACGGCAGTGATACAGCGCCGAGGGCGATGGCCGCCAGCAGGATCAGCCCCGCTTCCCGGTTCGATTTGAACAGTTTCAGCGCCAGGGCTCCGTCGGCGGGCTTCAGGGCGCGCACCTGCCAGGCGAGATGCGCGGCGGAGGCGCCCAGTCCGACGTAGAAGATCGCGCCGAGGCCCGCCATGGTCCCCGCCAGTCCCGCCGAGATGACCGCAGCTCCATAGAAGGCCCCGACGCCGCGTTTGACGCCCTGGCCCAACCGCCGCGCCGAGGACTTCACCCCGACCATGGCGTCGTCCTCGATGTCCTGCAGCGCGTAGATGGTGTCGTAGCCGAGGGTCCAGAATACGCCGCCGAGGTAGAGAAGGACGGCTGCGATGGTCAGACGGCCGATTGGCAGGCCGAAATCGACCATGCCGATCGTGGGATACTGACCCCAAGCCAGCAGGGTCGTCGTCGCGGCTGCATAGCCCATCAGAGCTCCCCAGTTGAACGTCAGACCCAGCCACGCCTGCGGCCACCACGTGATCCGCTTCATGAAGGGATAGGCCGCGACCAGCGCCAGCGACCCCACACCCAGAAGAATTGCGGTCAGGTTCAACGTCAGCAGGATCGTCAGGCTGACAAGGCTGCATCCAACGACGAAGGCCCAGGCCTGTTTCACGCTGATCCGGCCGGAGGGTATCGGCCGTGCGGCCGTCCGCGCCACCTTCGCGTCGATGTCCCGGTCGATGATGTCGTTGAACGCGCAGCCGGCCGCCCGCATCAGGCACGCCCCCATGGCGAAGCCGACGAACAGCCACAGGTCATGGAGGTCCGGCGTTGTCCGGGACTGCGCAAGGGCCAGGGTGATCCCCTGCCAGCCCGGAAGGAGCAGCAGCCAGATTCCGATGGGCCGGTCGAACCGACCCAGTTTGAGCCAGGGCTTCAGGCCTTCGGGCGCGCGGGCGTCGACCCAGTTGCGGCCGGCGTCGGGAAGCGGCGCCGACACCTCAGCTCCGGCGCACGAGGATGACGCCGGCGATGACCAGGGCCACGCCCACTATGCGGCCCAGATTGACCGGCGCGCGGGGCACGCCGAACGCGCCGAAATGGTCGAGCAGCAGGCTGATGATCAGCTGACCCGCCACCATCAGGGTGATGGTCATGGCCACGCCCAGCCGGGGCACGGCCCAGGTCGCCGCGACGACGAAGATCGCGCCGTAGAGCCCTCCGACCCAGGCGTACCAGGGCAGCCCCTTGGCCGCCGTGATATCCGGCCGCGCGTGCAGGACGGCCGCGAGAATGCCCAGCGCCGCCGTACCCACGGCGAACGATACGAAGGCGGCGTTAACCGGGCCGGCCACGGCCGTCGCCAGCCGGGCGTTCGTCGGCGCCTGCAGGGCCGTGGCCCCGCCGGCGAGGACGACGGCCAGCATGGCCAGGAGGGGGGCGATCCCGGGTGCGAAGTTCATACGCCCAGCCTCTACCAGCGCGGATCGACCGGCGCACCGCCGAACATTTCTGCGAGCCGCGACCGCGTCGACCGGTGCGAGTCCTCGGGCAGGGCGGCGGGATCGAACCAGCTCGTCTCGGCGATCTCGCCGTGATGAGTCAGCTCGCCGGCCTCGAAGGCGTCGAAGCGATAGACCAGCACATGGTCGCCCTTGAAGAACCGCTCGTTGGAATGAACCGAAACCAGCCGGCCGGGCGAGGTGGCCCTCAGCCCCGTCTCCTCGAACAACTCCCGCGCGGCGGCGTCGACGGTGGTCTCGCCGCGATCCACCCCGCCGCCCGGCAGCCACCAGCCGGCCAGATACGTGTGCTTGACCAGCATCACCCGACCCTCGGCATCGACCGCAACCGACCGCACGCCGAGCGTCATGCCGCGCTGCAGCCGTGACCAGGTAAAGAAGAGCGGCCGGGTGAAGGGCTCGATTCGGACGCGCCAGGACATGGCCGCACGCTGCCAGACTTCCGGCCGGTTCCCAACTTGATCTCAATAACAGTTCGATTATGCTGGAATTATGGAATCCGAAGAGGCTCTGCTCGCTCTCGCGGCCCTGGCACAGGCGACCCGGCTGGATGTCGTCCGCTGCCTGGTGCGTAGCGCGCCGGACGGGATCGCCGCCGGGGCCCTGGCCGAGCGACTGGCCGTGCCGGCCAACACCCTGTCGTCCCACCTGAATATTCTGGCCCACGCGGGTCTGGTCCGGTCCGAGCGAACCGGACGCTCGATCGTCTACCGCGCGTCGCTGGACCGGCTGCGCGGCCTGATCCTGTTCCTGCTCGAAGACTGCTGCGCGGGTCGAAGCGACCTGTGCGACCCCCTCCTGGCCGAACTGGCCGTCTGCCGCGCCTGAGGCCCCATGGACGTCGTCATCTATCACAACCCCGGCTGCGGGACGTCGCGCAACACCCTGGCCCTGATCCGCCATCTCGGACTGGAGCCGCACGTCGTCGAATATCTGAAGACGCCGCCCAGCCGCACCCTTGTCGCGCAGTTGGCGGCCCGCACCGGCCAGCCCCTGCGGGCGCTGCTGCGAGAGAAGGGCGCGCCCTTCGGCGAGCTGGGGCTGGACAACCCCGATCTCACGGACGACGAGTTGCTGGACGCCATCGAGGCGCATCCGATCCTGCTGAATCGCCCGATCGTGGCCACCCCGCGCGGGGTGAAACTGTGCCGCCCGTCGGAGGTCGTTCTGGACCTGCTGCCCGAGGACGGTCTGAAGCCCTTCGTCAAGGAGGACGGCGAGGTCGTCATCGACGAGACCGGACGTCGGGTCCGCTGATGGTCCACACCCCTGTGACCAGCCCCGCCCCGCCCCGGCGTCTGTCCTTTCTGGACCGGTGGCTGACGCTGTGGATTTTCGCAGCCATGGCGGTGGGGGTGTTACTGGGCAGCGTCGTGCCCGGCCTTCCGGCCTGGCTGGACAGCGTGTCGGTTGGGACCACCAATATTCCCATCGCCATCGGCCTGATCCTGATGATGTTCCCGCCCCTGGCCCGGGTGAAGTACGAGGAACTGCCCCGCGTCTTCTC
Source organism: Brevundimonas sp. (assembly GCF_031412435.1). Lineage (GTDB taxonomy): Bacteria > Pseudomonadota > Alphaproteobacteria > Caulobacterales > Caulobacteraceae > Brevundimonas. The sequence goes on along the minus strand of NZ_JANODA010000079.1, from coordinate 51,416 downwards.
CGACAAACGGGTGCTGGCCCTCTCGCTGTTCCAGAACTGGGTGCTGGGGCCGGTTCTGATGTTCATTCTGGCGGTGGTCTTCCTGCGCGACCAGCCGGAGTACATGACCGGGGTCATCCTGATCGGCCTGGCCCGCTGCATCGCCATGGTCCTGGTCTGGAACCAGCTGGCTCGGGGCGACAACCAGTATGTGGCCGGACTGGTGGCCTTCAACTCGATCTTCCAGATCGTCTTCTTCAGCGCCTACGCCTGGTTCTTCCTCGCCTTCCTGCCTCCGCTGCTGGGCCTTGAAAGCAGGGTGGTGGACATCAGCGTCTGGACCATCGCCATGGCGGTGCTGGTCTATCTGGGCCTGCCCTTCCTCGCCGGCTACCTGACTCGACGGACCCTGATCGCCCGCAAGGGGGCCGACTGGTACGAGACCCGATTCCTGCCGCGCATCGGGCCGGTCACCCTCATTGCCCTGCTGTTCACCATCGTCGCCATGTTCAGCCTGAAGGGCGGGGAGGTGGTCGCCCTGCCGCTGGATGCGCTGCGCATCGCCGTTCCCGTGACGATCTATTTTCTGGTCATGTTCGTGGTCAGCTTCCTGATGGGCCGGTTGATCGAGGCGGACTATTCGCGCACCACGGCCCTGGCCTTCACCGCCGCCTCCAACAACTTCGAACTGGCCATCGCCGTCGCCATCGCCGCCTTCGGCCTGGCCAGCCCCGTCGCCTTCGCCGCCGTCATCGGGCCGCTGGTGGAGGTGCCGGTGCTGATCCTGCTGGTGTGGGTCGCCCTGTGGCTGGGGCGACGCTATTTCCCGGCGACCGCCCCCGATAGCGCCACAGTTCCGGAAGACATTAGAGGCTGACGCGCGAACCTGCCTACACGCGCCTTGAACCGTCACCTGTCCCGCTCTATTCCGGCGTCATAATCAGGAGCTTCCCATGCTGGCCCTCTATATCATCCTCGGCTTCGTCGCCGTTCTCGGCGCCATTAACCTGTTCGAGTTCGGCCGGGTTGACTGAACCCCAGCGCGGCGCGGCGCTCGTCACGGGCGGTGCGCGCCGGATCGGCCGCGCCATCGTGCTGGCCCTGGCCGCGCGCGGCCATGACGTCGCCATCCATAATCGGGATTCAGTCGCGGACGCGGAGCATCTGGCTGGAGAGGTGCGCGCGCTGGGCGTGCGCGCCGCCGTCCTGTCCGCCGACCTGACCGACGAGGCCGAGACCCGCGCCCTCATTCCGGCGGCTGTGGACGCGCTCGGATCACTCTCGATCCTGGTCAACAACGCCTCGGTGTTCGAGGACGACCGCGTCGGAGGCCTGTCGCGCGAGACCTGGGACATGCATCTCGAGACTAATCTGCGCGCGCCCGTCGTGCTGGCCGAGGCCTTCGCGGCCCAGGCCCCGGACGGCGCCTCGATCGTCAACCTGCTGGACCAGCGGGTGCTGAAGCCTGATCCGCGCTTCTTCTCCTACGCCCTGTCGCGCAATGGTCTGTGGTGGGCGACGCGGACCCTGGCCCAGGCGCTCGCGCCCCGCATCCGGGTCAACGGCGTCGGCCCCGGCCCGACGCTTGCTTCCATCCATCAGTCAGAGGGGCAGTTCGCCGCCGAGCAGGCCGCCATGCCGCTCGGTCACGGGCCGAGCCCTGAGGACATCGCCGGCGCCGTCGTCTATCTCGTTGACGCCCGGTCGGTCACCGGCCAGATGATCGCCGTGGACGGCGGCCAGCACCTGGCCTGGCAGACCCCTGACATCGCCGAGTGAACCCCGCCGTGATTCAACACCTTTCGGCCGCCCGGCGCGCCAACCTGACCGTCTTCGTCAAGGGCCTGCGGGTCGAGGCCGGCATCGGCGTCTATGATCACGAGCATGGCCGGCTGCAGACCCTGGTCATCGATGTGACCCTCGATCTCGGCCCGGCCGAGGTCCACGGCCTCTCGGACACCATTAACTACGAGACCGTCGCCGCCTCCGCCCGCCGCATCATCGCCGAGGGCCACGTCGGCCTCGTCGAGACCTTCGCCGAGCGGCTGGCTCTGCACTGTCTGGAGGATGCCCGGGTGCTCGGCGTGACCGTGCGGATCGACAAGCCGGACGCGCTCGAGGCCGCCGACGGGGCCGGGTGCGAACTGACATACAGGCGCTGAAGGGTCTCGTCCGAAGGACGAGGGGGCTGCTGATTCGGCTCCAGCCTTGCCTTTGCCGGCTTTCGGCACGACATGTCGCCGCGCAATGCCCCAGGTTCGCTTCACCCGCCGTTTCTCGATGGCCCACCGCCTGCTCTCCGACCCCGCGTCGCGGTGCGCGGTGCCGCATGGCCACAATGAGTTCGTCCACGTTGTCCTGGCCACGGAGGCGGAGATGGATTTCGGCGCCTCGAACTATGTCGCCTCGTTCGAAACCCTGAAGGGCCGCTGGCACGGCTTCATCGACAAGGCGGTGGATCACGCCTTCCAGCTGAACGGCGCGGATCCCATGCTGGCCTGGTTCCAGGCGAACGAGCCTGAGCGGGTCGCCCGCCTGATGGTGTTCGACGGCGATCCGACGACCGAGGCCTTCGCAATCGCCCTGCGTCGCAAGCTGGACGCCATCCTGGCCGACGACGGCTCGCCCTATCGCTGCGTCGAGCTGACCCTGGAAGAGACCCCGACCAACGCCATCATCATCGGCGAGCGCCTGAGCGCCGCCGAACGCGCCTGGGCCGCCGGAAGCTGGATGGACCGGCCCGATCTGTCGATCAACGACCTGACGGCGTAAGGTTACGCGCGGTTCGGCTTGCCTCTGACCTGCGGCCCCGCCATTGTCCCAACCATGAACGCGAGGACCCCGATGGCCGAGCCCGGCGATCCCAATGCGCCCCAGACTTCCGGGTCTGAACCGCTCCATGAAATCGACCACGATGACCTGATCGGCTTCGCCTCGCCCGCCGCGTTGCGGGGCCAGACGCGTGAGCCTGGGCCTGGCAAACCGGAAGCCGAATCGCCCCCGGCGCCCGACCCTGAGCCAGAGCTGTTCAGCCCGGAGCCCGACCGAGGTGTCGCCCCGGTCGCCGAGATCGTCGCGCCGACGCCGACCCCGGAGCCCATCCCCCGGTGGGCGCGCGAGACCCCCATCTCCGAGCAGCCTGCCGGCAGTTTCGCCCGTCGCGGCGAGCAGCCGGCTGCGGTCGACGGCGCCATGGGCATCTATGCCGTCTATGCCCTGATCCTTTTCGCCGTGCCGACCCTGGGCGTTTCGGCGCTGATCGCCCTCGTCGCCGTGACCGGACGGGCGGGTCCGCAAGGCGATGTGGCCGCCAGCCACTTCATCTTCCAGCAGCGCACCCTGTGGGCCGGCGCCGTCGCCGCCCTGCTCGGCGGTATTCTGATCGCCGTTGGGCTGGGCGTCTTCGTCCTGTTCGTCCTTGCGGTGTGGCTGATCCTTCGCGGGGCCGGCGGCGTTCTGAAGTTGAAGGCGGGCCGACCGATCGAGCGCCCCCGCGCCTGGCTGTTCTAGGAGATACGCGATGTCCGACGCACCCCAACCCCGCCTCGAGGCCGGCCATGAGGCCGAGGGCAAGCCCGCAGCCCTGATCGCCTGGGGCCTCTACATCCTGTCGATTCCGTCGGCCAATGTGCTGGTTCTGGTCGGACTGGTCGTCGCCTATGCGGCGCGCGGTTCCGCCACCGGTCTTCCGCGCCAGCATATCGAGGCCCAGATCTCGCTGTTCTGGTCGGTCTTCTGGTGGACGATCGCCCTCTGGGTTCTGATCGCCATCAGCATGGCGGCCTCGATCATCCTGATCGGCATCCCGTTCCTGTTGCTGTTCGGCGCCCTGTGGTTCCTGCTCAGCGTCTGGTTCACGGTGAAGAGCATCCTCGGCGTCTTGAACCTGATTGCCGACAAGCCTGCCTGACGTCACCCCAACGTAAGGAACGGTCCGCCGCCGCAAGGGGTTTTGCCCTCAGCACCGAGGGGACTTCCATGACCGACTTTCGCGACGTCACAGGCGAGCAGCGCTACGAACAGGGTTTCACCCACGCAGACGGCGAGACCCGCCGTGTCTGGGCCGACTATTCGGTTCAGGGCGATCGCCGCGCCATCCTGCATGTCGAGGCCGAGGACGAGCTGCGCGGCTCCGGTGCGGCCGGCCAGTTCATGCAGAGCCTCGCCGACCACGCCCGCGCCGAGGGGCACAAGTTGACCCCCGTGTGCGGCTACGCCGTCGCCTGGTTCCGGCGACACAAGGATCAGGCCGACGTGGTCGGCTAACCCCCCGAATACCCGCCGATGATCGGCAGGACTTCTCCGGTGATGAAGCTCGACATCTGCGGCGACGCCAGGAAGACGTAGGCCGGCGCGATCTCTTCCGGCTGGGCCGGGCGTTTCATCACCGTCTTCTGACCGAAGTGAGCGACGTCCTCGGCCTGTTTGTCGGCGGGGTTCAGCGGCGTCCAGACCGGACCGGGCGCCACGACGTTCACGCGGATGCCGCGCGGCGCCAGATGCGTCCCCAATGACCGGGCAAAGGCGTGGATGCCGCCCTTGGTCATGGAATAGTCGAGCAGGTCCTTGTTCCCCATGATCCCTGTGACTGAGCCGGTCATGACGATCGACCCGCCCGACTTCATGTGCGGCACGGCGGCCTTGGTCAGGTTGAAATAGCCGTAGAGGTTGGTCTTCAGTGTCCGATCGAAATGCTCGAAGGTCAGATCCTCGAACGCCTCGACATGTTCCTGGAAGGCGGCGTTGGGCACGACGACATCGATGCGTCCGAAGGCCTTCAGCGTCTCGGCCACCGCCATCTTCGAGAAGGCAGGGTCGGCGACGTCGCCCTTCATCACGATGGCCTTGCGACCTTCGGCCTCGACGGCCCTTCTGGTCTCCTCGGCGTCCGCGTCTTCGTCGAGGTGACAGATGGCGACGTCGCAACCCTCCCGCGCGAACAGCACCGCTACGGAGCGACCGATACCGGAGTCCGCGCCCGTGATCAGGGCTGCGAACCCTTCCAGCTTGCCCGAGCCCTTCCAGAAGGGCGCGTCGTACATCGGGGCCGGGTCCAGTGCGGCTTCGTTGCCGGGTTTGGTCTGGTGTTGTCGCGGGAAGGGTGGCTCGGGATATTTTCTCGCCCCGGCCTGCACCGCGCCCTCGTCCTTCCCGCCGCCGCCGCCGCCGCCGCCAGCCCCGGCCCTGGCGTCGATCTCCGCCTGGATCCTGCGTTCGTCGTCGGCGGTTTTCTCGGCGGCGGGGGTGAAGCGGTCGTCCATTGGGGCTCTCCTTGCACTCCCGACGAAAACCGGCGGACCCCGAGCCGGTTCCGGAGCATTATGTCGTTCGACGGCATCGGGCCGGGCGGGGAGCGCCGAATGGACGGTATCGACCTTCAAGGGGTTCAAAACGGTCTGGGGGCCGCCGCTGGCCCATTGCAGACCTGGGTTCTACCCGCCCTTCTGGGTCTGGGTCTCGCGTCCGCGACGGGGCTGCGGACCTTCCTGCCCCTCCTGATGCTGGCGCTCGCCGCCCGGTTCGGCCTGTTCGGCATCGAACTGAACGACCAGATGAGCTGGCTCGCGGACTGGCCCGCTATCGCCGCGCTCGGCGTCGCGGCGGTCGTGGAGTTCGCGGGCGACAAGATCCCCGTGGTCGATCACGGCCTGAACGTGCTGGGCGCCTTCACCCGGCCGGTGGCCGGCGCAGTCGCGGCGGGCAGCGTTTTCGTCGGTCTGGACCCGACCGCGGCCGCCATCGCCGGGGTCATCGTGGGCGCGCCCGCGGCCTTCGCCTTCAACGCGGCGCAGGGGGGAGCTCGCCTGACGTCCACAGCCACTACGGGCGGCGTCGGCAACCCGGTCCTGTCCCTGATCGAGGACGTGCTGGCCTTCTTCGCGGTGATCCTGGCCTTCCTGGCCCCGATCCTCGTGCCCGTGATGCTGGTCGTCCTGGCGGTGTTGGTATTCCGTCTGGCGAAGCGCTTGCGAGAGAAACTCTACGCCCGCGAAGGGCTTACGGCAGACGCGACACGATCGCCTTGATGGTCTCGGCCTTGGCCGGCAGGTCCTCGGCGAGACGCGACGCGAGCTCGCGCGCCCCGACCGGATAGGCGTCGCCGCCGGCCGAGATTTCCCTGGCCAGAGCCGCCGCCTCGTTCAGCTGGCGCTCCAGCTCCTCGACCTGCTCGATGGCCAGCGCCCTGGCCTCGGCCTGCAAGCGCTTCACCCGGTCGGCGGTCGTCTGCGGACCACGCATCAGATCATAGACCTCGGACGCGGCGACGAGGTGCAGGTCAGGCTTCGAAAGGCTTCCGGTGGATTTTGGCATGAGGTTCTCCTGACCACTGGAAACGTCTGCCCACGGTGAAGTTTCCCCGATCTGGCGACCTCGCGCGCGATCCGGCCCGGCCTGTGGCCGCCACGCATCACCCGGTTCGGCGAGATCAGGCCTCTTCCGGCTGCCGCTCTTGGGTCTCTTCCGCTGTCATGACCTCGGCCGCGTCCTCGTTCAGGGCCTGGGCCTCGCGGCGCGGCTTCACATAGGGTTCGGGCTGCGGCGTCGTCGTATTGTTGCGCCACAGGCTGCGGCCGGCCTGCAGCCCGCCGGTGACCTGAAGGGTCAGCCGCTCCTCGTCGCGGCGTCGCACGTCCTCCACCGTCTCGCGCGCCTCGTCCTCGGAGAAGCCGAGGTCCTTCAGCACATGCTCGCCGAACGCCAGGGCGCTCTCGAAGGTCTCGCGGATATGGAACTCGACTCCCGCGTTGATCAGCCGGATCGAATGGCCGCGGTCGTAGGCGCGCACGAACAGCTTGGTCAGGGGGAACTCGGCCTTGACCAGTTCCACGATCCGGTCCGCCGCCTCCGGTTTGTCGACGCAGACCAGGATGGTCTCCGCCGTCCCCGCGCCCGAGGCCCTCAGCACGTCCAGGCGGGAGCCGTCGCCGTAATAGACCTTGAAGCCGAAGTTGCCGGCCGCCTGGATCATCTCCACGTCCATGTCGATGATCGACACGTCGACGTCGCGGGCCAGCAAGGGCTGACAGACGACCTGCGCGAACCTGCCGAAACCGATGACCAGCACCCGCTCACGCAGATTCTCGGCCCGGTCCACGCCGTCCGTCCGGTCGGGATCCAGCGTCTCGTCAGGTCGCAGCCTGTCGGCGACGAACAGGCGCAGCGGCGTCAGAGCCATCGACAGGATCACGATGGCCGACAGGATTGCGGCCGTGCGCGGATCGAACAGGCCCGCCGCCCCCGCTGTGGCGTAGAGGACGAAGGCGAACTCCCCCCCCTCGCCCATCAGGGCGGCGCGCAGCAGGCCCTCGCCGTGGCTCTGTTTCAGTCGGGCGACGGCATAGACGCCGATCATCTTCAGCGCCGAGAAGGCGACGACTCCGCCCAGCACCCAGGCCCAGTCGCGCACGACCACGGCGAGGTCCAGCGACATGCCGATGGCCAGGAAGAACAGACCCAGCAATATGCCGCGGAACGGCTCCACATCGGCCTCCAACTGGTGCCGGAAGGTCGATTCCGACAGCAGTACGCCCGCGAGGAAGGCGCCCATCGCCATCGACAGCCCGCCGAGGCCAACCGCGAAGGCGGACCCCAGAACCACGACAAGGGCGCCCATGGTCATCACCTCGCGCCCGCCATAGCGGGCCAGCAGGCGGAACAGCGGGTTCACCAGCCAGCGCCCGGCGACATAGACCCCGGCCACGGCCGCGACCGCCGAGCCGATGGTGATCCAGACCGGCTTCGCCGCCTCCACGGCCGTCCCGTAGGTCGCAGCCAGGGCGGCGACCAACGCCAGCAGCGGCACGATGGAGATGTCCTCGAACAGCAGCACCGACACGACCCGCTGGCCGGCGGGCTCGGACTGCTCGTTCCGCTCGTCCAGCAACTGCATGACGATTGCGGTCGACGACAGGGCGAAGCCGAAGCCGGCGATCACCGCTGCATACCACGACAGACCCGCCAGCAAGGCCGCTCCGGTCAACAGGACGGCGCAGGTCATCACCTGCACCGCGCCCAGACCAAAGATTTCCTTGCGCAGACTCCACAACCGAGCGGGCCGCATCTCAAGTCCGATGATAAACAGGAACAGCACGATGCCGATCTCGGCGACATGCAGCATGGTTTCGGGCTCGCGCACCACGCCCAGGGCCGATGGGCCCAGGATCAGGCCGGCGGCCAGATAGCCCAGCACGGCGCCGAGGCCGAACCGCTTGAACAGGGGCACGGCGACGACCGCCGCCGCCAGCAGCGCCACTGCGTGGCCCAGACCCATTCCCGTCGGTTCCGCCATGATCCGTCCCGTGTCGCGAGCGTCTATTGTGGCGACGCTTGTTCGCGATTGCGAGAGGCGAACGACCTCAGTCGCGCAGTTCGATCCACGCCGGCGCATGGTCGCTGGCTTTCTCACGACCCCGCACCTCCGCATCCACGCCCGCATCGACCAGCCGCTCCGCCGCCTGCGGGTTCAGCAGCAGGTGATCGATCCGCAGGCCCGCGTTCCGGCCCCATGCATCACGGAAATAGTCCCAGAAAGTATAGACCGCCTCATCCGGGAATCGCTCGCGCAGGGCGTCGGTCCAGCCGGCTTCCAGCATCCGGGCATAGGCCGCGCGGCTCTCCGGCTGCAGCAGGGCGTTCTTCATCCACGAGCGGCTGTTGTAGATATCCGCCTCGGTCGGCACGACATTGTAGTCGCCCGCCAGAACCACCGGCGCCTCTGTCTCGAACAGGTCGCGCGCGTGGGTGATCAGCCGCTCGAACCAGGCCAGCTTGTAGTCAAACTTCGGTCCCGGCTGCGGATTGCCGTTGGGCAGGTACAGACACCCGACCAGCACCCCTTTGACCGCCGCCTCGAGATAGCGGCTCTGTGCGTCGTTCGGATCGCCCGGCAGGGCGCGGCGCGTGACCACCGGCGGGGCGTCGCGGCTCAGGATCGCCACGCCGTTCCAGCGCGCTTCTCCGACCCAGGCGGGATGATAGCCCGCCTCCCGGATCGCAGCCTCCGGGAACCTGTCCTGCGGCGCCTTCAGCTCCTGCAGACAGGCGACGTCCGGCTTCGTCTCCTCAAGCCACTGAAGCAGGTTGGGCAGCCGCGTGTTGACGCCGTTGATGTTGTAGGTCGCGATCCGCACTGGCCTAGAACGCTCGCGCCAGCTCCGCGATCCGCTTCACCAGCGCGCTGTCCGGATCGGCCAGAGGGTCCAGTACGGTGAAATGGTTCAGGCCGGGCAGGGCCTCGAAGCGCGTCTCCACACCCTTGCCGCCCCAGAAGTTCGCCATATCCCGCGACTGGCGCACGAATTCGCGCGTCTCATCCGCGCCGACCACGCAGTCCAGCACCGTCCCGCCCGGCGTCGATCCGTTCGGCACGGGCCAGTGCACCGGCGACAGCGCCGCCGCCTCGCGCGCGTCCAGCCTCAGCGCATCGTTCAGCGATGTCGGGATCAGAGGCGCCAGATCGAACAGGCCCGAGATCGCCACCGCGGCCGACGCCCGCCCTTCGCTGAGCATGCAGGCCGCGAGATGCCCGCCCGCCGAATGGCCGAACACCACGGGCCGCCTGCTGGTCCGCGCGCGGATCAGCTCGACCGCGTCACGCGTCTGACTGACGATTCGTCCCAGCCGCACATTCGGGCACAGGTCGTAGGACGGCACGGCCAGGCTGACCCCGTGCTTCAGCAAGGCCGGCGCGACCCAGCTGAACCAGGACTTGTCGAGCGCCTGCCAGTATCCGCCGTGCATGAAGACCACGACCGGGGCGTCCGGCCCCGCCTCAAACAGGTCCATCGCCTCCCGCTCGCCGGACCCGTAGGGCAGGGTGGTCGGCGGATGGGCCGCCCTTGCAGCCTCCGCGTCCGCCCTCCAGCGCGCCATGACGAGGGGGTGGTCGGGCACGGCGGCGCGGTTGTTGTATTCTGCTTCCAGATCGACGTCTGACTTGGGGGGCTTATCGCTCACGTCCGCATCCGCTACTCAAGCCCGCGAACACCGGAGCCCACGACCATGATGACCGCCATCTTCGTCTTCATCAAATGCGAGCTGGGTCATGCCAACGACGTCGCCGCCGACATGGTCGACAATGTCGAATACGTCTCCGAGGTCTATTCCACCTCGGGCCAGTACGACCTGCTGGCAAAGTTCCAGCTGCCGAAGGAGATGGACATCGGCACCTTCGTCACGAAGTCGGTCCAGACCCGGCCCCACATCCGCGACACCTTCACCGTCATCACCTTCTCGCCGTTCCTGCCGACGAAATAGCCGCACAAGCTGACGCGGCGTCACGGTGGCGTCATCAGACTGAACGCTGCTAACCTTTCCTCCTGAGACGCGGCACAGGCGTCAGGGAGTGAACCATGGCCGATCTGGAAACCTTCCGCGCCGAGACGCGCGCCTGGCTTGAGGCGAACTGCCCGGCCGAGTGCCGGGGTCCGCTCGACAATGACGAGGATCGCGTCTGGGGCGGTCGTAACCCGAACTTCAAGACCCCCGCCCACAAGCGCTGGATGGACGTCATGGCCGCGCGCGGCTGGACCGCGCCCCAGTGGCCCACGGAATACGGCGGCGGCGGGCTGGATCGCGAACAGGCCAAGGTGCTGGCGTCGGAGATGGGCCGAATCGACGCCCAGATGCCCCTGTCGTCCTTCGGCGTCTGGATGCTGGGCCCGGCCCTGCTGCAGTTCGGCACCGAGGAACAGAAAAAGCGCTTCCTGCCTGAGATCGTGCGCGGCGAAATCCGCTGGTGCCAGGGCTACTCCGAGCCCGGCGCGGGCTCCGATCTGGCGGGCATCCAGACCCGCGCGGAGGATCGCGGCGACCACTGGATCGTCAATGGCCAGAAGGTCTGGACCTCCTATGCCGACCAGGCCGACTGGATCTTCTGCCTGGTCCGCACCGACCCGGAGGCCCCCAAGCACCTGGGCATCAGTTTCGTCCTGTTCGACATGGCCACCCCCGGGGTGACGACCAAGCCGATCGCCCTGATCAGCGGCAAGTCGCCCTTCTGCGAGACCTTCCTCGACGACGTCCGGGTGGAGAAGGCGAACCTGGTCGGGACGCTCAACCGGGGATGGGACGTGGCCAAGGCCCTGCTGGCGCACGAACGCACCATGATCGGCGCGGTCGGCGACATGGGCCGCCCGATCAGCCAGGTCGCGGTCGACTCCGTCGGCCTCGATGACACGGGTCGTCTCGACGAGCCGATGCTGCGGGCGAAGATCGCCGAGCTGGAAATCGACGCCGCCGCCTTCCGCCTGTCGATGGAGCGGGTCGGCGATCAGGTGAAGGCGAAACAGGTCTCGCCGGCCATCGCCTCGATGCTGAAATACTACGGCTCGGAGCTGAACAAGCGCCGCCACGAACTGGCTATGGCCGCCGGGGGGTCGGACGCCCTGGAGTGGGAAAGCGAGCGCTCGCACAAGGGCACGCCCGCTCGCGACTGGCTGCGCACCAAGGCCAATTCGATCGAAGGCGGCACCTCCGAGGTCCAGCTGAACATCATCGCCAAACACCTGCTTCAGCTGCCGGGCGCTTGATGGCGGCCGCCCGTATTGTCGGCGGCACGGCGCTCCTACTGAGCGGAATCGTCGCCTGCTTCGTCCTCGTCGCGCTGGAGATGTTCGGCGGGCCGACCGGTGGGTACAGCGCGCTTCATCCCGCGATGCTGGTCGTCCTTCTGGCGCCGCTTCTCGGCTTGGCGCTGGTCGGCGCAGCGGCTTTGAAACGCGTGTCGCCTCGACTCATTCTCATCGTAACCGGACTGCCCCTGCTGTGTCAGGCTGTCGTCTTTTTCTCCTTCGTGCGTACCGGAGCGCTCGCCTGATGCCCCTCATCCTGACCGAAGAACAGACCATGCTGAAGGACGCCGCCGACGGCTTCCTCAGCGAGAACGCGCCCATTTCCCACTTCCGCAAGCTGCGTGACGCGAAGGACGCCGACGGCGTGTCGCGCGACCTGTGGAAGGCATTCGGCGACATGGGCTTCGCCGGCGTCATCATCCCCGAGGAACACGGCGGCTCCGGCCTCGGCGCCGTTGAGGCGGGCATCGTGGCCGAGGGTCTGGGCCGCACCCTGACCCCGTCGCCCTTCTTCGGCTCGTCGATTTTGGCCGCTCGCATCCTGATCGACGCCGCCTCGGCCGACCAGCAGGCCGCCTGGCTGCCCAGGATCGCGGCGGGCGAGGCCATCCTGTCCCTCGCGCTGGACGAAGGTCCAAAGCACCAGCCCTCGCGCATCGCCACCACGGCGGAGCGCAGCGGCAACGGCTTCAAGCTGAACGGCGCCAAGGGTTTCGTCCTTGACGGCCACATCGCCGACGCCCTGATCGTCGCGGCGAAGACCGACGGCGGCGTGACCCTGTTCCTCGTCGACCCGAAGGCTTCGGGCGTCGAGATCGAGCGCACCGTGATGGTCGACGCTCACAACGCCGCCCGCATCACCCTGACCGACGTCCAGGTCGATTCAGACGCGGTCATCGGCGACGTTGACGCGGGAGAAGCGGCCCTGGAGGGCGCGTTGAACCTCGGCCGCGCCTGCGCCGCCGCCAGCCTGACCGGCGCGGGCGACCAGGCCTTCCTGACCACGGTCGACTATCTCAAGACCCGCAAACAGTTCGGCAAGCTGATCGGCGAATTCCAGGCTCTCCAGCACCGGGCCGCCCACCTGTTCACCGAGCTGGAACTGGCCAAGGCGGCGGTGCTGGGCGCCCTGCAACGCCTCGACGCCGGCGCGCAAAGGGCCGACCTCGCCGTATCGGTCGCCAAGGCCAAGGCCGGCCGCGTCGCCGAACTGGCCGTCCAGGAGGCGGTCCAGATGTACGGCGGCGTCGGCATGACCGACGAATACGACGTTGGCCTGTTCATGAAGCGGGTCCGGGTGCTGAACGAACTTCTCGGCGACGCCGGCTTCCATGCCGAGAAGCTGGCGCGGGCAGGGGGGTACTGACCCCCTCCTCACGGTCAAGAAGAGAGGTGTCTACACCCCTGACCTGCCCGTGGAATCAACCGCTGGACTGTTCCTGGGCGTCACGCAACCCGCCGGCCGCCACCTCGAATGCGGATTCTGCGAGCGCCAGGTCGGTTGTGATCCTTGGCCGCCCGCCGTGCCCGGATTGAATCACGTAGTGAGTACGGGTGATCCCGCCGCTATCGCTGAGCGTCTCGACTTTCGTCAGGACCGCCCCCGCCGCGTATTGCAGGACAGTTTCGTTCGTCGCCACCACGATCTCCTTGAGAAGAACAGGAGCGACCGGATCGGCATCGACTGCACTTTGGATGTCGCCTGTACCGTCCGGTCGCAGCGACTTTCGCCGCATGATTTACCTTAATCCCCAATGGAACAGTGGTTCCTGTGTCGGTTCCCGTTCAAATCTGACAGGTCCTGATCTGACAAGCGCCGGTCGTCCTGAAAACGAGGGACGTCTGTCGGCTCGGTCCCCGGAGTGGCATTCCTCTTCTCCCGCATCGGCAGACGAGGTAAGTCGCCGCCCAGGGAGACGACACGCATGACGCTGAACAGCGCGACCTATCTGACCGGCTTCGGCAATCATTTCGCCACCGAGGCCGTCCCCGGCGCCCTGCCGGTCGGCCGCAACTCGCCGCAGAGGACGCCGATGGGCCTCTATGCCGAACAGCTGTCGGGGACGGCGTTCACGTCTCCGCGCGCCGAGAACCGCCGCAGCTGGCTCTACCGCCTGCGCCCCTCGGCCCAGCATCCCGCCTATCAGCCCTTCGCGCAGGGTCACGTCCGGTCCGGCCCGTTCCACGACGCCCCGCCCAGCCCCAACCGCATGCGGTGGGACCCTCTGCCGATCCCGACTGTCCCGACCGACTGGGTCGAGGGTCTGGTGACCTACGGCGGCAACGGTGATGTAGAGGCCCAGATCGGCGTCGGCATCCACCTCTACGCCGCCAACCGGTCGATGATTGCCCGCGTCTTCTATGACGCCGACGGCGAACTGCTGATCGTGCCGCAGCAGGGCGACCACGTATTCGTCACCGAGTTCGGACGGATCGAGGCCGCCCCCGGGCACATCGTCGTCATCCCGCGCGGTGTCCGCTTCCGCGTCGAGTGCGACGGGCCTGTCCGCGGCTATGTCTGCGAAAACTATGGCGCAGCCTTCCGCCTGCCAGACCTCGGCCCCATCGGCTCCAACGGCCTGGCCAATCCCCGCGATTTCGAGGCTCCGGTCGCGGCCTTCGAGGACGTCTCCCGCCCGATCGAATGCGTCCAGAAATACGCTGGCCGCCTGTGGGCCACGACCTTCGATCATTCGCCGCTCGACGTCGTCGCCTGGCACGGCAACCTCGCCCCGTATCGTTGGGATACGGCCCGGTTCAATACGATCGGCACGGTCAGCTTCGACCACCCTGACCCGTCGATCTTCACCGTCCTGACCTCGCCGTCGGACACCGTGGGCACCGCCAACTGCGACTTCGTCATCTTCCCGCCGCGCTGGATGGTAGGCGAGGACACCTTCCGTCCGCCGTGGTTCCACCGCAACGTCATGAGCGAGTTCATGGGTCTGGTGACCGGCGAATATGACGCGAAGGAAGGCGGGTTCGCGCCCGGCGGGGCGAGCCTGCACAACTGTATGAGCGGGCACGGGCCGGACCAGGCCAGCTATGACAAGGCGGTGGCCGCCGAGCTCAAGCCGGTCAAGATCGAGAACACCCTGGCCTTCATGTTCGAGACCCGGGCCCCGATCCGCACCACGGATTGGGCGCAAACCTCACCGACGATGCAACTCGACTACGACGACGTCTGGACCGGCTTCGCCAAAGGCGACGTCTCTCAAAAAGGATAGACCATGCGCCTTCTGATCACCGCCACGCTGGCCGTCGCCGCCCTGTTGTCGGGCAGCTGCGCTCCGTCCGTTCCCAACGAGGCCGACCTGCCGCCGATGGCCCGCGCCGACCACGATCTGGCCCAGGTCTGCGAGGAGGACGGTGGCGAACTCATGCGCGTCGGCCGGCTGCAGACCGAACGGTGCGTCGTGCCCTTCTCGGACGCCGGCAAGGTCTGTCGCGACGGCGACGACTGCCTGGGCGACTGCCGGGCCGCCTCGGCCGGACCCAACGCCCAAACCACCACCGGCGTTTGCGCCCCCAATGACCTGCCGTTCGGCTGCAATACGCCGATCGAGAACGGCCGCCCCGGCCCGACGCTTTGCGTCGACTGATCTCTGCGCATCCGTGCAGGCCATGCTAGCGTTGCTGCTGCATGACCCTGACTGAACTCGCCGCCCTGCTGGGCCTGAACCTGGCCGTCCTCGTCGTCGTGATGCTGGCCCTGTGGGGACTGGCGTTGCGGCTGAAGGACGTCAGCTTCATCGACGGTGTCTGGCCGCTGGGGATGCTGCTGCTCGCCCTGATCACCTTCCCGCGCACCGACGGCGATCAGACCCGAAAATTCCTCCTGCTCTGGCTCTGCGCGGTCTGGGCCATCCGCCTCGGCTGGCACCTGCTCCATCGCTGGCGCGAGAAGGGCGTCGACGGCCGCTACGCCGAGATCGTCGAGACCCAGGAACGCGAACACGGCTGGAGCTTCGGCAAGACGGCCCTGCTCTTCGTCTTCCTGCCCCAGGCGTTTCTGGGGTGGCTGACCTCTCTGCCGGTGCAACTGGGCCAGGTCCAGCACAGCCCCTCCATCGGCTGGATCGGCTGGATCGGAGCGGCTGTCGTCGTGGTCGGTATCGCCTTCGAGAGCATAGGCGACGCCCAGCTGGCGGCCTTCCGCAAGGACCCCGCGAACAAGGGCAAGGTGCTGGACACAGGCCTGTGGCGCTACACCCGCCACCCCAACTATTTCGGCGACGCCTGCGTCTGGTGGGGGCTTTGGCTGATCGCGGCCGAGACGGGCTGGGTGGGGATCGCCTCGATCGTCGGCCCGATCTTCCTGACCTTCACCCTGACGAAGTGGTCGGGCATCGGCATCACCGAAAAGGCCATCGGCAAGACCAAGCCGAAATATGCCGACTACATCCGCCGAACGAGCGCCTTCATCCCGATGCCGCCGAAGACATAGTCTCGCCGGTCACCGGGGACGGTTAACCTATCCGTTGTGAAGCACCGGCTGCGGCGGAGGGCCGGCACAGGTTCCGCTGGGCGAGCCGCTGGATACCGTTCCTGTACATGCTTGATGGGCGGCTGAAGCGCAGCAGGCCGAGTGTTCAGCAATTTTTACTTCCTGCCCAAGATGTAATGGGTACATGATTTGTCTAATAAGTATTCATACGTATCAGGTGCATATAAGATCGCGTCGAGATGGCTCCTTTAGTCAGGCGTTAACTTCATCGGTTGACACATCGGGACAAAGCTATTGGAAACGAGGAAATTCCGTGACAAAGAAATTGGTGTTTCTTGCCTTCGCGCCAGTCGTCCTAGTAACCGCCTTCACACCCGCCCTCGCGGCTGAACACGGCAGCGGGTCTGAAGACGTCGTGGTCACCCAGGCCCAGCCGGCCCGCGCTCCGGCCAGCATTGCCGGCGCCCAGCAGGTGTTCTCGACCGGCGTTGCCCGGGGCCGCGACCCGCTCGACAGCGCGACCTCGACCAGCGCCTTGCGCCAGAGCGAGATCCAGGTGCTGGGGGCCCGCAACCTGGGCGACATCCTGCGCAACATTCCGGGCATCCGGACCGAGTCGTCGACCGGTGACGGCAGTTCCGCCTACACCATCCGCGGTTTGCCCCTGGCGTCCGGCGGGTCGAAATACATGCAGATCCAGGAGGACGGTCTGCCCGTTCTCGAGTTCGGCGACTTTTTCAATGGCGCGACGGACATCTTCATCCGGGCCGACTTCAACCTGTCGGCGGTGGAAGCAATCCGGGGCGGTTCGGCCTCGACCTTCGCCTCGAACTCGCCGGGCGGTCTGATCAATCTGATCTCGCGGACGGGTGACGTGGAAGGCGGCGCGGTCCAGCTGACGACCGGGCTCGACTACGACAGCGACCGGGTGGACTTCCACTATGGTGCGCCGATCACCGATACCCTGCGCTTCCATATGGGGGGCTTTTACCGCTTGGGCGAAGGCCAGCGTCAGGTCGGCTTCGATGCCTATGAGGGCGGTCAGTTCAGGTTCAACGTCACCAAACAGTTCGCCAATGGCTACGTCCGGCTGTCGGGCAAATATCTGGACGACCGGTCGCCCCACTATCTCCCCGGTCCGGTGCGGATCACCGGGACCAACGATCAGCCGGTGTTCGGGAGCTTCAACGGCTATGATGTCCGGCGCGCTTCCATGCTGTCAGGCTATCTGGGAGATCTCATCAACCTGGACGCCGGCAACAATCCGGTCCGGCTTCCCATCAGCCAGGGCCAGGACGCCCAG
This sequence comes from Brevundimonas sp., assembly GCF_031412435.1. GTDB lineage: Bacteria > Pseudomonadota > Alphaproteobacteria > Caulobacterales > Caulobacteraceae > Brevundimonas. The sequence continues at coordinate 34,114 of NZ_JANODA010000079.1, read as the reverse complement.
GTGCGGTCGATCGGTGTGGAATCCCAGTTCGACGTGCGCGACTGGACCATCACCCATCGCGCCCGTTACTCGGAAGTCGCTGGCGGAACGACCCGAAATCTGGTCGCTGCTATCCATTCGGGCAGCGCCCTGCCGGCCTCACTCGGCGGCGGTACGGGCACGTTCAGCTATGCCACCGGCCCGCGTGCCGGGCAGGTCATTTCCAACCTCGGAACCATGAACGGCAACGGCCTGGTCGTGGCCTCGGCCCTGAACCGGATCGATTCCAGTGATCTGGGCAATCTCATCAGCGACCTGCGCGCCACCCGGGCCTTCACCCTGCCCGGCGGGGAACTGACCCTGACGGGCGGTCTGTACAACTCGACCCAGAACTATGAGAGCGACTGGCTGTATGGAAACCACCTTCAGGATGTGGCCGCTGACGGGCAGTCGGCCCTGATCAACTACACCAACGCCGCCGGTGTGCCCCAGTCGCAGGACGGTTATCTGGGCTTCAACCGGTCGGGCAGCACCGCCTTCTTCCGGCGGAAATACGACGTCCAGTACGACATCACCGCGCCCTACGGCTCAATCAACTACCGCTTCGGAAAGGTCGCGATCGGGGCCAGTGTCCGCTACGACCTGGGTCAGGTGAACGGCAACCTGTACGGGGCCGATCTCGGCGGAGGCCGGGTCGGCATCCGCCCGTTCGACTTCAACGGAAACGGGATCATCTCCGCAGCGGAATCGCGCACCGCCTTCACCCCGCTGGATCGTCCGGCCCCGGTCGATTACGCCTACGACTACATCTCCTATTCGACCGGGATCAACTACCGGGTGTCGGAGCCGTTCGCCCTGTTCGCACGCTACAGCCGGGGCGCACGGGCGGCCGCTGACAAGGTCCTGTTCTCGAACAAGGTCAGCATGATCGACGGCAGCATGCCGGATCCGGAAGACGGCTATGACATCGTCGAACAACTGGAGGGCGGGTTCAAATACCGCACGCCGGTGCTGACGGTGAATGTGACCGGCTTCTCCGCCGATACAGAGGACACCAACGTCCAGGCGGGGGCCATCACGACCGACCGCGAATACACGGCCTACGGCGTGGAAGCCGAGGCCGCCTGGCGTCGGGGGGCGTTCAGCCTGACCGGCGGCGTGACCTGGACCCAGGCCGAGATCGTCAGCGACAAGTTCAACGCCGCTGTGGCCGGCATGGTCCCGCGCCGCCAGCCCGACTTTATCTTCCAGGCGACGCCCCAGTACGAGACCCGGCTATTCACGGTGGGAGCCAACATCATCGGCTCGACCAGCAGCTGGGTCCAGGACGTCAATCTGATGAAGATGCCCGGCTTTACCCTCGTCAACGCCTTCGTCCAGTTCCGGCCGATGGACCGGGTCCAGTTCATGCTGAACGCCAACAACCTGTTCGACGAGGTGGCCTTCATCGAGATCACGACCCCGTCCGTGCCGGCCAACGGGATCGGTCTGGGCAGAGCCGCCAATGGTCGGACCATCTCGCTGTCGGCCCGCTTCGACTTCTGATCGTCCGCGAGGCGGCGGGAGGACATCCCGAACTTCGGACTGCCGTGGGAGCAAGACAAAGAAAAGCCCCCGCCGCGTGCGCGACGGGGGCTGATCGGTCTCTGGACCAGGTCGCCCTAGTTGGCCGGGGGCGTGGTGACCGGAGCCATGGCGCCTTCCGGAGCCGACGGCGAGGTGTTCGGCGTGTTGGCCGTGGTCATGCCACCGTCGGCATTGCCGGCCTGTTGCTCGATGCGGTCGGCCTCGGCATTGAGGGCCGTTTCCTGCTGTTCGGTCGGAGCGGCGGCGGCTTGCTGCTCCAGAGCGTCCGCCTGGACTTCGGCTTGCTTGTCGGCAGCCGATTCACCGCAGGCGGCGAGCGAGCCGGCCAGGGCGATGGCGGCAGAGGCGATGATCAGTTTACGCATGGGGAAGTCCCTTCCTGTGAAGCCAGAAAAATGCGGCACCTCACGGAAGGTTCACGCGTCCGTGACGAAAAATGCGAACGCCGTTACTCGACTTCGGCAAAAGCGACCCGTGCGGCGCCAAGCAGGGCTGCATGCTTGTGGGTGATCACCCAGGTGGGGATGTCCGCCATATAGTCCTGGAACCGGCCCTTGCGTTCGAACCGCTCACGGAACGGACTCGCCTTGAGGAACGGCAGGATGCGGGGAGCGATCCCGCCCGCGATATAGACCCCGCCGCGTGAACCCATCGTCAGAGCCACGTCGCCGGCCACCGCCCCGAGAATGGCGCAGAACCGGGCAAGGGTCGCGCCGCAATGGCTCCGGGGATCGGCCAAGGCCTCTTCCGTGATCTGGGCCGGGTCGTCGATATGCGTCTCGCGACCATCGATCTGAGCCAGGACCCTGTGCATGTTCAGCAGGCCCGGGCCGCAGATCAGCCGCTCGATCGACACCCGGTCGTAGCGTTTGCGCAGGATGCGCAGGATCTCGTCCTCGATCGGATCGCCGGGCGCGAAACAGGCGTGGCCGCCTTCGCTGGGCATGGCCACCTCGACGCCGTGAACGTCGCGCGCCAGGGCCGAGACGCCGAAGCCGGTGCCCGGGCCCAGTACCGCAATGGCCGAATGCGGGTCGCCTTCGGTCGGCCCGCCCAGATGCGCCAGATCCGCCGCCGGCACGACCGGCGCGCCCCAGGCCAGGGCCTCGAAGTCGTTGATCAGTCGCACGGGATTGAGGCCCAGTGTCTGCAACGCGGCTTCCGACACCGCCCATGGGCTGTTGGTCAGGTCGATGGCGCCGTCCGTCACCGGTCCTGCCACGGCGATGATGCCGCCCGAGGGTTTGACCTCGCAGCCCTCGACGAAGGCCGCGACCCCTTTCAGGAAGGTCGGATACTGCTCGGCCGGGAAGCTCTCGTGGTGATCCAATGCGATCCGGCCGTCGACCATGCGGGCGATGGCGAAGCGGGCGTTGGTGCCGCCGACATCGCCGACGAGAAGGGTTCTGTCGCTCATGCGTCGATCTCGCGGTTCTGCACATTGGGATCGGCGACGTCGCGGATCTCGGGTTGCTGCTGCGTCGGCTCGGCGACGAAACACACCGAGGCGCCGCGTTCTGCCGATGACACCGCATTTCGGAACACCCCGAACAGTTCGCGGCCATAGCCCCAGCTCTGCACCGAGTTCGGCCGCGCCCGCTGACGCGTCGTCAGGTCCGCATCGATGGTCAGGACGCCGGCCTCGGCGTCCAGCCGCACCATGTCGCCGTCCAGCACATAGGCGAGCGGACCGCCTTCGAGCGCCTCGGGCGTCACATGGATGGCGGCGGGCGTCTTGCCCGAGGCCCCGGACATGCGGCCGTCGGTGACCAGGGCGATGGGCACGCCCCGATCTTGCAGCACGCTCATCAGCGGCGACAGGGAGTGCAGCTCCGGCATGCCGTTGGCCCTGGGCCCCTGGAAGCGCAGGACGATGATCCCGCCGGCATCCAATTGACCCGCCTGGAAGGCCGTCAGCACGTCCTCCTGGGCGTCGAACACCCGCGCGGGGCCTTCGACGGCGCGGTGCTGGGGCTTGACCGCAGAGATCTTGATCACGGCGCGACCCAGATTTCCCTTCACCAGACGCAGGCCGCCCTCGGTGTCGAAGGGGTCGGAGGCCGGCCTCAGAATGTCGCGGTCGAGGCTTTCAGCGACCCCGTCCTTCCAGATCAGCTGGCCGTCGATCATCGCCGGCTCCTTGAAGTAGGCCTCGATGCCCTGCCCCATGATGGTGGTCACATCGGAATGGATATGGCCGGCCTGGGCCAGTTCACGCGCCACAAAGGCCACGCCGCCGGCGGCCTGGAAGGCGTTTACGTCCGCCGACCCGTTCGGATAGACCCGGGTCAGCAAGGGCGTCACGGACGACAGCTGGTCCATGTCGGTCCAGTCGATCAGCACCCCGGCCGCCCGCGCCATGGCGACCAGATGGATGGCGTGGTTGGTCGATCCGCCGGTGGCCAGCAGGGCCACGATCATGTTCACGATCGACTTCTCGTCGACCACATCGGCCATCCGGCATTCGCCGCTGACGGCCAGTTCGACCGCCCGCTTCGCCGCCGCCGCCGTCAGGGCGTCGCGCAATCCGGTCTCGGGATGGACGAAGGCGGTCGACGGCATATGCAGTCCGCCCAGCTCCATCATCATCTGGTTGGAGTTGGCCGTGCCATAGAAGGTGCAGGTGCCCGGCGAATGGTAGGACCCGATCTCGCTTTCCAGCAGGGTCTGGCGATCCACCTTGCCTTGCGCATACTCGGCCCGCACCCGCGCCTTCTCGGCGTTGGGGATGCCCGAGGGCATGGGGCCGGCGGGTGCGAAGACGACGGGCAGATGGCCGAATGCCAGAGCCCCCATGAACAGCCCCGGGACGATCTTGTCGCACACGCCCAGCATCATCGCCGCGTCGAAGGCGTCGTGGGTCAGGGCGATCCCGACCGACATGGCGATGACGTCGCGGCTGAACAGGCTCAGCTCCATGCCCGGCCGCCCCTGGGTGACGCCGTCGCACCTGGCGGGCGTGCCCCCCGCGACCTGGGCCGTCGCCCCCACCTCCCGCACGGCGGCGCGGATCACCTCCGGGAAGCGTTCGAACGGCTGATGCGCCGACAGCATGTCGTTGTAGGCGGTGACGATGCCGAGGTTCGGCGTCTTGCCGTCCATGACCTTCAGCTTGTCGGCGATGGTCTGGCCCGCGAAGGCGTGGGCCCAGTTGGCACAGGACAGTTTGGCCCGGCCGATACCGGAATCCCGGGCCGCATCCATGCGGCGCAGGTAGTCGGCGCGGGTCTCGCGCGACCGTTCCACGATGCGGGCCGTGACCTCGGCCACCACCGGGTGAAGCTTGGGGGTGTGCAGGGCCATCAGGAAGCCTCCGTCCAGACGACTTCAAGGGGAACTTTCGCTGCGATCATCGCCGCGATCGGCTGCACGGCCGGGTCGCCGTCCGCATCGAGCTCGAACACCGAACGCTTGGCCGCGCCTTTCAGGCCGAGGATGACCCGCCCCGCCGACATCAGATAGGGCAGGGTGATCGAGATCCGCTCCAGACTGGGGGCGGCCCCGTCGCGGCCGTGGGGCACGCCGAGGACACTGGGCTTCAGCGTCGGCGTCAGCAGGGTCTTCAGCGTCGGGCTGCCGGGGAACATCGAACAGATATGCCCGTCCTCGCCCATGCCGAGCAGGACCGCATCGAACCGTCCGCCGGCCTCGGCCAGGCTGCGCGCCGCCACCGCCGCCGCCCGGTCGACCGTGACCTCGGAATGGTAGAGCGGAATGAAGGTCGCCCTCGCGGCGGGGCCTTGCAGCAGGACGTCCCTGATCAGCCGGGCGTTCGATTCCGGATCGCTCTCCGGCACATAGCGCTCGTCGACCAGGGTGACCGAAACCCTGTCCCAGCCGATGTCCGCCTGCGCCAGCCGCGCATAGACCGGCGACGGCGTCGAGCCGCCCGGCCCTGCGAACAGGGCCTTGCCGTTCCGGATCACTGCGGCGGCGAGGGTTTCCTCCAGCCGCCCGGCGATGGTTTGAGCCCAGGTCTCGAGGGAGGGGAAGGTCTCGATCTCGACGGTCATGCGCTCACACTCACTTTCGTCATCCTCCGGCAAGCCGCGCCTTCGCGGCGCAGACCGGGGGACACAGCGGCGCCGAAGGCGATCTGATCAGGCACCATGTAGGAAGCATCGCACTGCGCTGCAGGTTCGCGCTCTCGCGCGCCGCTGCGTCCCCCGGTCTCGCTTAGCCTGTCCTCGGGCCGAGCGTAGCTCGGACCCGGGGGCTCGCCGGAGGATGACGAAAGAAAAGACGTCATCCCTGGGTGTTCCAGTCCCGGCCGGTCCGCACCACCAGCATGTCGGCCGCGTCCGGACCCCAGGTCCCGGCGCGATAGGGTTGCGGCTTCACATTGCCGTCGGCCCAGGCCTGCGACACCCCGTCGACCCATTCCCAGGCCTTCTCCGCCTCGTCGCGGCGCACGAACAGGGTCGAGTCCCCGTTCAGCGCATCGAGCAGCAACCGCTCATAGGCGATCCGCCGACGCGGCGGCTTGGCGTCCTTGCCTCCGACGCCCCAGGACAGGGACATCTGGATCGGCTGAAGCTGCATCCGCTGATCCAGGCCCGGCTTCTTGTTCATCACCGTCAGGGAGATGTCCTCCTCGGGCTGCAGCTCGATGATCATCCGGTTGGCGGTGTCCTCGTCGCGCGCGTCCTGGCCGAAGATCGAGTGCGGCACCGGTTTGAACTGGATCACGATCTCGGTCCGCTTCTCCGGCAGCCGCTTCCCGGTGCGCAGGAAGAACGGCACACCGGCCCAGCGCCAGTTGTCGATGTCGACGCGGATGGCGACGAAGGTCTCTGTGTCGGAGTCCGATCCGCGTTCCTCGTCATAGCCGGGGACGCGCTTGCCATCGACGGTGCCGGAAACATACTGGCCCCGCACGGTGGTGCGCTCGGCGTCCTCGTCGGTGATCGGGCGAAGCGAGCGGATCACCTTGACCTTCTCGTTCCGCACCGAGTCCGGATCGAGGTCGCTCGGCGGCTCCATCGCCACCAGGCACAGCAACTGAAGCATGTGGTTTTGAAGCATGTCCCGCAGGGCGCCGTACTCGTCGTAATAGGGCCAGCGGTCCCCGACGCCGACCGTCTCACCGACGGTGATCTGGACGTGGTCGATCGAAAGGTTGTTCCACAGCGGCTCGAAGATGACGTTGCCGAACCGAAGGGCGATCAGGTTCTGGACCGTCTCCTTGCCGAGATAGTGGTCGATCCGGAACACCTGGCTTTCCGAGAAGGCGTCCGCCACGGCGTCGTCGATGGCGCGGAAGCTCTCGAGGTCGCGTCCGACCGGCTTTTCCAGCACAACGCGATCCTCGGGTTCGGCCAGTCCCGCCGCCCGCATCGCCGTGACGATCCTGGCGTAAAGCGACGGCGATACCGCCAGGAAGCTGGTGCAGGCGCCCGGCCCGACCTTGTCCTTCAGCGGCTTCAGGCTTTCGGCCGAGGTGGCGTCGACGGCCAGATAGTCGAGACGGGCCTCAATCCGGTTCCAGCTGGCGTCATCCCAGGCGTCGTCGGCCGTCGCCTTTCCCTCGACGGCCGCGCGGACCTTCTCGACGTATTCCTCGCGGCTCTCTTCGGAGCGGGCGGCCCCGATGATCTTCAGTCCGTCGGGCAAGAGGCCGTCGTGCTCGAGGAAATAGAGCGAGGGCAGCAGCATGCGCATCGCCAGATCGCCGCCGCCGCCGAACAGCACGAGAGCCGTCATGCCCGCTCCTCAAGTTCGCGAAGGCAGGACGCCCTCGATCAGTCCGTGTGTGTGGCCGGTCGCGCCCGGGACGCCAACACGTCCAGAACGTCCTGAAACGACATTTGACGCGACCGTAACAGGACCAGCAGATGATAGATCAAATCCGCGGCCTCGGATGCGAGTTCCTCATCGGGACCTGCCGCGCCGGCCAGAGCGGTCTCCACGCCCTCCTCGCCGACCTTCTGCGCCGCCCGCTTCGGACCCTGGGCCAGAAGTTTGGCGGTCCAGCTCGACTCCGGATCGGCGTTCGCCCGCTCGGCGATGGTGGCCTCCAGACGCGCGATCCGACCCAGACCCGGCGCGTCGCCATCGCCGAAACAGCTGGTCGTGCCCAAGTGACAGGCCGGCCCCATCGGCCGCACCGCCAGCACCAGGGCATCCCCGTCGCAGTCGGGCGTGATCGAAACGACGGTCAGCCGGTTTCCGCTCGTCTCGCCCTTCCGCCACCGCCCGCCGCGCGAGCGCGAGAAGAAGGTCGCCTCGCCGCTCTGGATGGTCTCCTCCAGAGCCGCCCGGTCCATATAGGCCAGCGTCAGCACCTGCAGGGTGTCGGCGTCCTGCACCACAGCGGGGATCAGGCCGCCGCCCTTCGCGAAATCCAGTTCATCCGGGTTCACAGTCATTGTCTCACCTCCACTCCGGACGCCGCCAGAAAGGCTTTCAGGTCCGGCACCGCGATCTGGCCCGAGTGGAACACGCTGGCCGCCAGGGCGCCGGAGACGTTCGCCCGGTCGAACACATCCAGGAAATGCGACGCCGCCCCTGCGCCGCCGGACGCCACCAGCGGGATGGTCAGGCGCGAACGCGCATCGGCCAGTTGCGCCGTGTCATAGCCCTTGCGCACCCCGTCCTGATCGATGCAGTTCAGCACGATCTCGCCGGCGCCGCGTTCCTGGGCCTCGACGATCCAGTCCATCGTCCGGCGTCCAGCGAGGCGCCGCGCATCGGGATCGCCCGTGTATTTGTGCACGACGTAGTCGTCGTCGTCGCGCCGGCTATCGACCCCGACGACGACGCATTGCGACCCCAGCCGCTCAGCCATTTCGGAGATCAGTTCGGGCCGTTCCAGCGCCGGGGAGTTGATCGAGACCTTGTCCGCCCCGTTGTCGAGACAGGCCGCCGCCTGATCCACGCTGCGGATCCCGCCCGCCACGCAGAACGGAATGTCGAGCAGTCGGGCGATATCCCGCACCCAGCCGTAGTCCAGCGTCCGCCCCTCAGGCGAGGCGGTGATGTCGTAGAAGACCAGTTCGTCCGCCCCCTCGTCGCGATAGCGCGCGGCGAGTTCCGAGGCGTCGCCCATATCGACATGGCCCTCGAACCTGACGCCCTTTACGACGCGGCCGTCCTTCACGTCCAGGCAGGGGATGATGCGTCGGGCCGTCATGCGCCCAACGCCGTCGAGGGGTTGGCTTGAGAAACGCTCTCGATGGCCTGTCGCGCCGTGAACCGGCCCTCGTAGATCGCGCGCCCGACGATGGCGCCGTCGCAGCCGATAGCCCTGGCCGCCAGGATGTCCTCGATCGAGGAGACGCCGCCCGACGCCTGCACCTTCAGCTCCGGCCGGCGTCGCAGCACCTCGGCCAGCAGTTCCAGGTTCGGTCCCGTCAGCGCCCCGTCCCGACCCACGTCGGTGACGAGCACATGTTTCAGGGCGCCGACCGGATAGCGATCCAGCGCCGCCCACAGGTCGACGCCCGCAGCCTCGGTCCACCCCTTCAACGCCGGCACCGGAACGCCGTCCGCTCCGACCTTCACGTCGAACGCGAGTGTGATCCGCTCGGGGCTGAAATGCTCCAGCCACCCCGCCACGACCACGGGGTTGCTGACCGCCAGAGAACCGACCACGACCCGTGACACCCCGCCCCCCAGCAGGGCCTCGACATCGTCGATGTCGCGGATTCCGCCGCCTGACTGGATCTTTACGTCGATGCTGCGGGCCAGTTCGCCGATCAGTTCATGCTGCCTGGCGCGGCCGGCTTCGGCTCCGTCCAGATCGACGACATGGACCCAGGTCGCGCCCTCGGCGACGAAGGCCGCCAGCCGCGCGGCCGGGACCTGATCATACTCGGTCACCTGATCGAACCGGCCGTGCATCAGCCGCACGCAGACGCCGTTCCGCAGATCGATGGCGGGATAGACGATCATGCGTCGAGCTCCAGGAAGTTCTTCAGTATGCGCGCGCCGGCCTTGGCCGAACGCTCAGGGTGAAACTGACAGCCCCAGCGATTGCCCGTCCTGACCATCGCAGGCACTGCCGCTCCGTAGTTCGCACAGGCGATCGTCGCGTCGGTGTCGGGGCAGACGTAGCTGTGCACGAAGTAGGCGTAGTCACCGTCGTTCACGCCTTCCAGCAGCGGGTCGTCGCCCAGGGCGTTCAACTGAGACCAGCCCATGTGCGGCACCGGCAGATCATCTCGCACCGGCATTCGGGTCACGCGCCCGGGAATGAACCCGAGCATCATCGCGCCGCCGTTCTCCTCGCTCTCGGCGAACAGCAACTGCTGGCCAAGACACAACCCCAGCAACGGCCGCTCGAAGCTCTTGATGATGCCGGTCAGGCCCAGGGCCCCCATCCGCTCCATGGCGTAACCCGCCGCGCCGACGCCCGGGAGGACGACTCGCTCGGCGTCGGCGATCACGGCGGCATCCGAGGTCACGACGACATCGGCGCCCAGCCGCTCCAGCGCGAACTGGACCGAGGCGGTGTTGCCGGCGCCGAGGTGGACGATGGCGACGGTCACAGGACCCCCTTGGTGCTCGGCACCGCATCGCCCTCGATGCGGATCGCCTGTCGCAGCGCGCGGCCGAAGCCCTTGTAGACGGCCTCGGTCTTGTGGTGATCGTCGTCGCCGGTGACCGAGATATGCACCGCCGCCCCCATGGCCTCGGCCAGAGAACGGAAGACGTGGGCCGTCAGGTCGGTGCGGTATTCGCCGATAAAGGGCGTCGCGAACGTCCCCTCGAACAGCGGATAGGGCCGGCCCGACAGGTCGATGGCGACGTTCGCCTGGGCCTCGTCCATGGCCAGCACGAAGCCGTAGCGGGCGATGCCGCGCCGTTCCCCCAGCGCCTGCTTCAGCGCCTGTCCGAGCGCAATGGCGCTGTCCTCGATCGTGTGGTGCGGATCGGTGTGCAGGTCGCCCTCGCATTGCAGCCGCAGGGAAAACCCGCCGTGGGCCGCCACCTGCTCCAGCATATGGTCGAAGAAGCCGACGCCGGTCTCGATCTTGATCGGCCCGGTCGCGTCGAGGTCGACGGCGCAGACGATGCGCGTCTCTTTCGTGTCGCGCACGGCCTGCCCGGTACGGTGAGCCCGCGCACTGGACGGCGCCAGCCCGAGGGCGGTCAGCAGCCGATCATTGACCTCGGTCTTGATCGAGATCGGCAGGCGGACGCGGTCGCCGGACCGGTCGGCCGCAATGCCGTATTTCGCGAGGTCGCTCAGGGTCGCTTCTATCTCCGAGGGCCGCACCATCAGGATCGGCCCGACGCCGGCCTCGACCACCATGATCCGGCCGATCTCGCGGACCAGCCGCTCGCGCTCCCGCCGCACGCCCGCGATCCGCTCGGCCGTCTCGATCATCCGCGACGGGTCCAGCGCCTGCATCGCCAGCCGCACCAGAGGCTCGGGCAGGGCATACAGCTCGATCACTTCGGCCAGCCTCGCCAGCGTCTGCGCCTGACCCAGCGCCGCCCCGACCCGCGCCCCGGCCAGACCATAGGCCAGCGACAGGCTGCGCAGCACGACCAGATTGGCGTGGTCCGCGATCAGGGTCGCCGCCGACGGCGCATCGGCGAACTCGACCAGTCCCTCGTCCACGACCAGCAGGGCGGGCGCGACCCGTTCGGCCATCTCGGCCACGGCCTCGGGCGAGCCCAGAGCCCGGATGACCACCGCCGCCCGCTCGTCGTCGCCGGCGCGGTAGATTCGCGACAACCCCGCATAGGGTTCGGCGTCGGGAGCCTCGACCGACCGGCCGTCGCGCGCCGCGAGGCGCCACACCAGCTCCAGCCCGTGCGTCAGGCCGCGCACCGCCAGCACCCGATCGGCCGCGACGCCATAGATCTGCGCCATCCGCGCCTGCAGCGCCGACGCCTCGCCGGGATAGTTCTCCAGCCCGTCGCCGCCGGCGGCGAGGGGAGGATAGGGGGCAGGCAGGGTCATCCCACACTCCTCAGATCCGCCGCCCGGGCGTGGGCCTCCAGCCCTTCCAGCCGCGCCAGCCGCGCCGCGATGGGGCCGAGCCTTTCGGCGCCGGCCTCGGTCACCGTCTGGACCGACATCGAGGTCATGAAACTGGCGGTGGTGATGCCGCCCAGGGTCCGCGCCCCGCCGTCGGTCGGCAGGACGTGGCTGGGCCCCGCTGCATAGTCGCCCAGCGTCTCGGCCGCCCAGCGCCCGACGAAGACCGCGCCCGCCGCGCGGATCGACCCCACCAGCGCCTCGGCGTTCTCCGTCTGGATCGCGAGGTGTTCGGGTCCGTAGAGATTGGACACCACACAGGCCTCGGCCATGTCCGCCACCAGAACGGCCCGGGCCTCGGCCAGAGACGCCCGCGCGATCGCTTCCCGGGGCAGGGTCGAAACCTGGTCCTCGACCGCCTCAAGCACGGCGTCGATCACCGCGGCCCGGTCAGCGACCAGCACGACCTGGGCGTCCGCATCGTGTTCGGCCTGGCTCAGCAGGTCGGCGGCGACCAGTTCGGGATCGCAGTCCCGATCCGCGATGACGAGCAGTTCCGACGGCCCCGCAGGCATATCCGCGCTCGGTCCGCCGGGCAGGGACGACGCATAGCGCTTGGCCTCAGCCACATAGGCGTTGCCCGGTCCGAACAGCTTGTCGCAGGCCGGGATCTCGCCGTCGTCCAGCGTCACGCCGAAGGTCATCGCCGCGATCGCCTGCGCCCCGCCCAGAAGCCACAGGGCGTCGAGCCCAGCCTCTGCGGCGGCGAGGATCATCGCAGGATGGGCCGTTCCGTCCTTCGACGGCGGCGTCACGGCGACGCGGGTGGTGACGCCGGCGACGCCTGCGGGTATGGCCAGCATCAACAGGGACGAGAACAGCGGCGCCGTGCCGCCGGGCACATACAATCCCGCCGCGCCGATCGGCCGCCACACGATCCGCGAGGTCACGCCGGGCGTCGTCTCGATCAGCCTTGAGTCTTCCGGAATCGTCGCCTGGTGGAAGACCCGTACGTTCTCCGCCGCGACCCGCAGCGCTCGCGTATCGGCCGGGGGAAGAGCGTTGCGCGCCTCTGCCACCACCGCGTCCGTGATGGCGATGCGCCGGGGCGGGGCGCCGTCCAGCTTGATCGCCCATTCGGTCACGGCCGCGCCGCCGCGCGCCTGCACGTCGTCGAAGATCGCGCGCACCACGTCGCCCACGCTCGTTTCCGAACGCCTTTTCGGCCGGGCCAGGGCGTCCTTTCGCCCCGCCGCATCCAGCGATGACCAGTCGATCCGTCTCATCACATCATCTTCTCGATGGGCAGGACCAGGATGGCCGAGGCGCCCGCGCGTTTGAGCTTCTCCAGCGTCTCCCAGAAGACTGCTTCCTGACAGACGGCGTGAACCGCCACCGCATCGTCGCGCCCCATCAGCGGCATGACCGTCGGCGCGCCCGCGCCCGGCAGGATGGCCGTGATCTCGTCGAGCGCGGAGCGCGGGGCGTTCAGCATCACGTATTTGGCGCCTTGAGAGGACACCACGCCCGCCATCCGCTCGATGATCGAATCCAGCAGGTGCTGCAGGCCGGGCTCGGGCGCGACCGGCGACTGGATCAGCACGGCCTGGCTCTCGAACACCGTTTCCTTGGCGATCAGGCCATTGGCCTCCAGCGTCGCGCCGGTGGACACGAGATCACAGATCGCCGCCGCCAGCTTGAGCCGGGGGGCCACCTCGACCGCGCCGCGCATGACGACGGTTTCGGCGCTGATCCCGCGCTCATCCAGATAGCGCTTGAGGATTTTCGGGTAGGAGGTCGCGATCCGCAGCCCCTCCAGAGAGGCCGGCCCGGCGTAGTCGAGAGTCGGCGGACAGGCGAGCTTCAGCGTGCACTTGCCGAAGCCCAGAGGCATGATCACCGACGCATTGGCCCCGCCGTTCTTGCCTTCTTCCAGCACGTTCTCGCCGACAATGCCGAGGTCGCAGACCCCGTCCGCCACGAAGGTCGGGATGTCGTCGTCGCGCACCCGCAAGAGGTCGATCGGATAGTTCTCGACCCTGTAGAGCAGGTCGTTGGCGCCCTTCACGACGCGCAGGCCTGCGTCGCGCACGAGGTCGAGGCTGCGGTCGGCCAGGCGGCCGGATTTTTGCACGGCGATGCGAAGTCGCCCCTGTACGGTACTCATCTTGGGGTCAGGCTTTCTTGTTCGTTCGGTCCAGCACCAGGCGGTAGCCCTGATGCGGCATTTCTTTCAGGAACCGCGCGACGCGCACGACGGTGGTCGGGCTGGCGCCGGCCTCGTGGGCGATCTCACGATAGGATTTGGTCTTCTGGTCCAGCAGCCGCGCCACGGCCCAGCGCTCGGCGAAGGCCCGCAGTTCCGCAGGCGTGCAGAGGTCGTTCAGAAACGCGTCCAGCTCGTCCCGTGACGTCAGCGACAGCAGGGCGTCGTAGAGCGCGACCCGGTCCGCCGCCTGGCGTTCGGGCGCGAGCGGCGCGGGGTTCATGGGGACGATCTCGGACATGTGCGCGTTCCACTATGCTGTAACAGTGGAACGGTCAAGGCGCGTGTTCGGCCATAGCCACCCTGCATCCCCGCGTCTGTGCGATCTCGACCAGGCCTTGCTGGCAAAACTTGCCCAGATGATTCGGGATGTCGTGACTCGACGGGGTGCAAAGCCAGAAAACCTGTTCTGCACCGCAACAAAACTGTTGCGTATCGGTTGTCGCCCGGTCCACGCTGCCCATTCACTAAAGTGGCCACAAGCGCGGGAGCGACCGTCACGTTCGACGAAATGTCAGGCCACGCCGGATCGACAGAGGTCCGAAAAAGCTACCGGACGCTCGCCCGGTGGCTCGAAAGCGCGCCGGCCGATCTGCTTCAGGCCCGGTCGCGTCAGGCGGAGCTGTTCTTCCGCCGCATGGGCGTGACCTTCGCCGTCTACGGCGATCTGGAATCGAACGAGCGCCTGATCCCCTTCGACGTCGTGCCGCGGATCATCGGCAAGTCCGAGTGGGACGAGCTCGAAAAGGGGCTGAAGCAGCGCGTCAGCGCCATCAACGCCTTCCTGAAGGACATCTACGGCCCCCAGGACTGCATCAAGGCCGGCATCGTCCCGGCCGAACTGATCTTCACCAACCCCCACTACCGTCCCGAGATGCAGGGTCGCCGGCCACCGGGCGACATCTGGACCCACATCTGCGGCGTCGACCTCGTCCGCACGGGCGAGGACGGGTTCGTGGTGCTGGAGGACAACTGCCGCACGCCCTCGGGAGTCTCCTACATGCTGGAGAACCGCGAGATGATGATGCGGTTGTTCCCCGACCTGTTCGCCGAGCACCGCATCCGCCCGGTCGAGACCTATACGGACATGCTGCTGGCCTCGCTGCGCGCCAGCGCCCCGGAGAGCGCCGGGGCCGATCCGAACATCGTCGTCCTGACGCCCGGCCCGTTCAATTCGGCATACTACGAACACAGCTTCCTGGCCGACAAGCTGGGGGTCGAGCTGGTCGAGGGCGGGGACCTGTTCGTCAACGACGACATCGTCTTCATGCGCACGACCGAAGGCCCCAAGCGCGTCGACGTCATCTATCGCCGCGTCGACGACGACTGGATTGATCCGCTGACCTTCCGCCCGGACTCGACCGTCGGCGTGCCCGGCCTCATGGCGGCCTACACCGCCGGCAATGTCACCCTGTCGAATGCGGTGGGCACCGGCGTCGCGGACGACAAGGCCGTCTACACCTACATGCCCGAGATCATCCGGTTCTTCTCCGGCGGCGACCCGATCCTCGGCAATGTCCCGACCTGGCGCTGCCGGGAGCCGGACGCGCTAAGGGAGGTGCTCGACAAGCTGCCCGAGCTGGTCGTCAAGGAAGTCGGCGGTTCCGGCGGCTACGGCATGCTCGTCGGCCCGGCCTCGACAAAGGCCGAGATCGAGGCCTTTCGCGCGAAACTGATCGCCGACCCCGACGACTTCATCGCCCAGCCGACCCTGGCCCTGTCGACCGCTCCGACACTGGACAGCGGCGGCGGCCTGTCGCCCCGCCACGTCGATCTGCGCCCCTTCGTTCTGTCCAGCCCGGCCGGCATCCGCGTCGCACCCGGCGGCCTGACGCGCGTCGCGCTGAAACAGGGCTCGCTGGTCGTGAATTCCAGCCAGGGCGGCGGCACGAAAGACACCTGGGTGCTGGATGACTGATCGCCCATGCTGAGCCGCACCGCAGAAAGCCTGTACTGGACCGGCCGCTATATGGAGCGCGCCGACTTCCTCGCGCGCATCCTTGAGGCCGCCGTGCGACTGGCCGCGCTCCCCGCGCGCGACGGCGCCGCCGCCACCGCCTGGGCCAGCGCCATCGCCTCGGCCGGCGTGTCGCGCCAGTTCGCGGCCAGCGCCCGCACCCCGTCCGAGAAGTCGGTCCGCGAATATCTCGCCTTCGCGCCCGACAACCCCAGTTCCATCCGAGCCTGCATCACGGCCGCCCGCACCAACGCCCGCTCGGTGCGCACCGCCCTGACCATCGAGCTCTGGGAAGCCATCAACGGCGCCTGGAACGGGCTCAACGAGTTCGGCGAACCCAGCAAGCGCGACGACTTCGTCCGCTATCTGGAGTGGGTGAAGAACGTCAGCCTGGCCGTCGAGGGCGCCTCGTCGCGGACCATGTTGCGTAATGATGCGTACTGGTTCCTGCGGCTCGGCATGGCGATCGAGCGGGCCGACAACACCGCCCGCCTGCTGGACGTCAAATACCACCTGCTGCTCCCGGCCGGCGAACGCGTCGGCGGCCAGCTCGACTATTTCCAGTGGACCACCCTGCTGCGCGAAGTGTCCGCCCTGACCGCCTACCGCTGGGTCTATCGGGAGTCTGTGCGCCCGTGGCTGGTCGCCGACCTGATGGTCCTGAACCGCCAGATGCCGCGGTCCCTGGCCAGCTGTCAGGGGATGATCGTCTCCTACCTCGACCGGCTGGCCACCGACTACGGCCGTCGTGGTCCGGCCCAGCGCATCGCCTCGGCTCGTCTGACCCGCTTCAACGAGACCAATATCGAAGAGATTTTCCAGTCGGGCCTGCACGAATACATCCTGTCGTTCCTGAGCGAGAACAACGCCCTGGCCGCCGCCATCCAAGACCAGTACCTCGTCTGATGCGTATCCGGATCGATCACGAAACCCGCTACGCCTATGACCGCGCCGCCCGGTTCATCGTCCAGGTCCTGCGCCTGACGCCGCGATCGACCGAGGGCCAGCAGGTCCGCGACTGGCGGATCGAGACCGATGTCGACGCCCACCTGCGTCGCTCCGAGGACGCCTTCGGCAACATCGTCCACACCCTCTATACCGAGCGCCCGACCGAGAGCCTGATGGTGCGGGTGACGGGCGAGGTGGCTACGGTCAACACTGGCGGCGTCCTGCGCGGCTCGCCCGAGCGGCTGTCGCCCCTGGTCTTCCTGCGCGACACGACCCTGACCCATGCCGACGGAGCCTTGCGCCAGCTCGCCGGCGAGGTGGGGGAGGAGGGCGATACGCTCGCCCGCCTGCATCGGCTGATGGCCGCGATCCATGAGCAGGTCGCCTTCATGGTCGGCTCGACGACCGCCGACCATACGGCCGCCGACGCCTGGGCCCAGCGCCAGGGCGTCTGTCAGGACCATGCCCAGATCTTCATCTCGGCGGCCCGCCGCATGGGCATCCCGGCCCGCTACATTTCCGGCCACCTCCACCGCACCGACGGGATCGAGAACCAGGACGCCGCCCACGCCTGGGCCGAGGCCTGGGTCGAGGATCTGGGCTGGGTCGGCTTCGACGCCGCCAACGGCATCAGCCCCACCGAACACTATGTCCGTGTCGCCTGCGGTCTCGACGCCCTGGGCGCCTCACCGATCCGGGGCACAAGCTACGGCGGCGGGCGCGAGACCATGACGGTGGCCCTGCGTGTGCGCCAGATGCAACAGACCCAGCAGCAACAGCAGTCGCAGGGCTGGTCATGAACGCTGTTAACCTCGTCTTGATTGCTGAATCTGTTAACGTGACTGTTCCAGTCGGATGGAGGCCCCCGCGCGGGGCCGGTCTTTCTCTATGACTTACTGCGTCGGCATGATGGTGGATGAGGGTCTGGCGATGATCGCCGACACCCGCACGAACGCCGGTGTGGACAACATTTCCTCGTACAAGAAACTGCACGTCACCGAGATCAGCGGCGACCGCGTCATCTCCATCGCTACCGCCGGCAACCTGTCGGTGACCCAGACGGCCTTGGCCATGCTGGCCGAGGGTGTGCGCATGCCCGGTCACGACGTGCCGGAAACCCTGGAAACGGCGCCGACCCTGTTCCGTGCGGCCCAGCTGGTCGGCTACTGCCTCAACCAGGTGCGCCAGGACCTGCAGCCGACGGTGGCCGCCGACGCCCTGAAGGTCACGGCTTCCATGCTGCTGGGCGGCCAGGTCAAGGGCGGCAAGATGGGTCTCTATTTGATCTACGCCCAGGGCAATTTCATTGAGTGCGGGACCGACACCCCCTATCTCCAGATCGGCGAGCTGAAGTACGGTAAGCCCATCCTGGACCGGGCGCTCCGCCCCGAGACCCCGATGTCCGAGGCGGTCAAGCTGGGGCTGATCAGCTTCGATTCGACCATCCGCTCCAACATCGCCGTCGGCCCGCCGTTCGACATGATCGTCATCCCGCGCAACGCCCTGCACGGCGACCAGCGCCGCATCGAGGCCGACGACCCCTATTTCAGGGATCTCGGCCGCCGCTGGTCCGAAGCCCTCGCCCAGGCTCACCGCAACATGCCGGATCCGCCGTGGATGGAGCCGGTTTCCGCCGCGCGTCCCAGTATCTCGGTGGTGGGGTAAGCGACTTCCCTTTCATGGAGGAAGAGGGCTTGAGGCCCGCGGAGCGATAGCGATGCGTCTTGGCCGAAAGGGTGAGGGGCGTGGCTTGCGAATGAAACTGCGAGCAATTCGCAAATTGGCTTGCTCGCTCCGGCTGAGCTGCTATTGCGACCGCATCGCAGTTTCAACACCGGATCGCCGCATTGTCTCTCCCCAACGCCAACGCTCTCCGCGCCCTCCTCAGCGCCTCGACCGCAGCCGGAATGCTGTGCGCCGCGCCCGCCTTCGCCGCCGAGCCTGAGGTCGTCGTCACCGCTGATCCGGCGACCGACGCCCAGCAGGCCCAGACCTCCACACTGGAAACCGTCGACGTCGAGGGCCGCCGCGTCCGCCGTGAACCGGCTTCGACGGAATTCGTCGCCCCCCTGGTCGATACCCCGCGCGCCGTCACGATCATCCCCCGCCAGATCATTGAACAGACCGGCGCGACCTCGCTCCAGGACATCCTGCGCACCTCGCCCGGCATCACCTTCGGCGCGGGCGAGGGCGGCCAGCCCCTGGCCGACCGTCCCTTCATCCGCGGTCAGTCGTCGGGCAACAACATCTTCGTCGACGGCATCCGGGACACCGGAGGCCAGCAGCGCGAGGTCTTCAACCTTGAGCAGGTCGAGGTCATCAGGGGGCCGGACTCGGTCTATTCCGGCCGCGGCTCGGGCGGCGGTTCGATCAACCTGGGCTCCAAGTCGGCCAAGCTGACCGATTTCACCAATGTCTCGCTGGGCGGCGGAACCGACGCCTATCTGCGCGGCACGATCGACCAGAACTGGCGGATCGACGACACCACCGGCTTCCGCATCAACCTGATGGGCGCATCGGGCGACGTGGCCGGGCGCGATGCGGTCGACTACGACAAATGGGGGCTGGGCCTCTCGCTGGTCGCGGGGATCGGTACGAACACCACCGCCACCGCCAGCTACTACCATCTGACGTCGAACCAGATGCCCGACTACGGGATTCCTCTCTTCACCAAGACCGGGGTTCGCACGACCGAAAGCGGCGTGCTGGATGTTCCGTTCGACGCCTTCTACGGCCTTGAGGCGCGGGATTACCTGACCAACGAGGTCGACAGCTTCACCCTGGCGTTCGAACACCGGTTCAGCGACACCCTGTCGCTGCGTAACGTGACCCGCTACGCCATGACGCTGAACGACTACATCGTCACCAACCCGGGTGACGGCGGCGCGGCCCAGACCATCGGTGGCGTCTCCTATATGAAGCGGGGCACGAAGTCGCGCTGGAACCCGGCCGACACCCTGGCCAACGTGACGGACCTGAGCGGCAGCTTCCTGACCGGAGGCGTCAAGCACAGCTTCAACCTGGGCGCCGAGTTCACCCAGGAGATCAACCGCAACGCCAGCTATTCGGTCTACGGAACGACGACCTCGGCCTGCCCGGCGGGCTTCGTGATCTCAGCGGCGACACTCGCCTCGGTCGGCGCGGGGGACTGCACCCCGACGTTCAACCCGAACCCGGGCGATCCCTGGAGCGGCGTGATCAACCGCAGCCCGACCTCGCGGACCGAGACGCGGACCGCCGCCGTCTCCGCGTTCGACAGCATCGCCCTGAGCGACCGGTTCATCATCAACCTGGGCGTCCGCTGGGACAGCCATACGACCGAGGGCGTCACGGTGAACGCGACCCAGGCGCGGGGCGTGTGGACGATCAACCCGCAGTTTCCCGCCCCCGGCAGCACCGTGCTTCCCGGCGTCGTGGTTCTCCGGGAACAGACCTGGGACTTCGTCAACTATCAGATCGGCGGCGTGTTCAAGCCGACCGAAGACACCAGCATCTACGCCTCCTGGTCGACCTCCTCGACGCCGCCGACCATTTCGAGCGGCGACCAGAACGGCGCGGGCGGCACCGGCACGGGCAGCCTGTCGACCACCGTCCTCGATCCCGAGGATACCGAGAGCCTTGAGATCGGCGCCAAGGCCAATCTGTTCGACGATCGGCTGGCGCTGAGCGCCGCCGCCTTCCACCTGACCCGCAAGAACGCCGCCCTCCTCGCCGGGCCCGGACCTACCGATTTCGCCCAGGTCGGCGAGATCGAGGTCCAGGGCGTCGAACTGGGCATCTCCGGCAACATCACCCGGGCCTGGCAGGTGTTCGGCGGCTATACCTACATGGACTCCGAACTGGTGAAGGGGGCTGTGACCTTCCCCGTCGCGGGCGGCCCGGCCGTGCCCAGCCTTTTCGAAGGTGACGAACTGGCCAATACGCCGAAGCATAGCGCCAGCCTGTTCACCACCTATCGGGTCATGCCCCCGCTCAGCGTCGGCGGCGGGGTCTACTACGTGTCCGACAGCCTGGGCGGCAACCAGGGCGGCGCCGGCGGCGGCGCCAACCGCATCTACGCCCCGGCCTACACCCGCGTGGACCTGTTCGCCTCCTACGACCTGACCGATCGGGCGACCCTGCAACTGAACGTGCAGAATGCGGGCGATGAGGCCTATATCATCCGCACCAACGGAGTTCACCACGCCGACCCGGCGCCGGCCCGCTCGGCCACCCTGGCGCTGAACATCCGCTTCTAGACGACGCTCAGGAGACCCCGTCCTTGCTGCTGCACATCCCTGAAGTCTTCAGCAAGGACGAGGTCGCCCGTCTGCGTGCGATCCTCGACGCCGGTCCCTGGACCGACGGCAACGTCACCTCGGGCCACCAGTCGGCCCGGGCCAAGAACAACGCCCAGCTGCCAGAGGATTCACCCCAGGCGCGGGAGGTCGGCGCCTTGATTGCACAGGCGCTGAACGCCAATCCGATGTTCGTTTCGGCGGCCCTTCCGCACACGGTCTTCCCCCCGTTGTTCAACCGCTACGAGGGCGGCCAGGCCTTCGCGGCCCATGTCGACAATGCGATCCGCGTCCACCCGTCGGGCCTGCGCATCCGCTCCGACCTGTCGGCGACCCTCTTTCTGTCGGAGCCCTCCGACTATGACGGCGGCGAACTGACCATCGACGACGCCTACGGCCCTCAGACAGTCAAACTGCCGGCCGGAGACATGGTCCTCTATCCGTCGAAGAGCCTGCACCGGGTCACGCCCGTCACCCGCGGCGCCCGCGTCTCGTCCTTCTTCTGGCTCCAGAGCCTGGTCCGCGACGACGCCGCGCGCGAGACCCTGTTCCAGCTCGATATCGCGACCCAGCGCGTCGCGGTTGACAAGGGGCCGACCGACCAGGCCGTCCTCGAACTGACCGGCGTCTATCACAACCTTCTGCGTCGCTGGTCCGAGGTCTGACGGCCTACCAGCTCAGCGTCAGACCCGCCCGCACGGTCCGGGGCGGCCCGTAGCCCGCCACCCCGTCACCGGTCTCGGAGACCTCGACTTCGGCGTCGAACAGGTTGTCCGCAGCGAGCCAGGCGATCATCCCGGTCCGCACCTCGAACTCGGCCCGTGCATCCATCGTCGTCGCCGCCTCCAGAACGCGGCTGTTCAGGTCGTCCTCGAACCGCGCGCCCTCGTACCGGACCCGTCCGACCAGTGTCAGCCGATCCGCGGCTCGCCAGTCCACCCCCGCCGACACGCTCCACTCCGGCGCCTGGGCCGGCCGCAGGCCTGTCAGCTGCGGCGCCGACGCCCCGCCGTCGACCTCCGCATCGGTCCAGGACAGGGCGCCATCAAAGGTCAGCCGCTCCCCGACCTGATGTCTGGCCGTCAGCTCGACACCGGTCGCCGCGATCGTCCCCGCGTTCTGGCGCTGCCTCAACACCCCGCCCGCCGGGACGAAACCCGCCCTCGGGAAGGTCCCCGGACCGAAGCCGATGGTGACATTGACGATGGCGTCCTGGATCCGGTTCCAGAAGACCGTTCCGCCCACGGACGTTGTATCGGTTTCCCAGTTCAGCCCCGCCTCGACGCCCTGCAGCTCTTCGGGCACGAGCGCGGCGTTCGCCTCGGTCAGGTCGTTGCCGACCCGGAACGGCCGGTGCAACTCGTTCAGCGTCGCCGGCCGGAACCCCGAATAGGCCGCCGCGCGCGCCGCCAGACCGCCGCCGAGATCGCGTCGTGCCGCCAGCCTCGCACTGACCACCTCGCCCGACCGATCCGGATCGCTCTCGTCCAGCGTCGGCAATCCGGTCGCCAGATCGCGCTCGATCCGCCGCCCGTTGGCATTCTCCCAGCCGTCGAGCCGCAAACCGCCCGCGACCAGCCACGGCCCGGCCGCCCACGACGCCTCGCCATAGGCGCCCATGACCGAGGTTTCGCCGCCCGCCACCCGGTCCCGGGTGAAGGCGCCGGCCCCGGCGACGGACATGTAGCGGAACAGCTCGCGGGTCTCGCCCTCGTTGAAGCGCGCGTCGGCGCCCAGCTCCCACTCCAGCAGCCCGCCGCCCAGATCGACCGCAACCCGTCGCAAGGCGACATTGGCGCCCCAGCCCTCGGCCGGGGTCGCGAACTGGTTGTTGGCCGGCGTCGTCGATCCGCGTCCCGCCGCCACCGCCACGGAGGTGTTGGTGAAGTCGCTCATCCGCCGCCACACCTGCGCCCGCCAGCCCGGCCGATCGGCCGAAGGCGTGCGGGACAGGGTCGCCGCATAGCTCTGGCCCGTCGCCGAAGATCGCGCCCCGGCCAGACCCGACCCGCGATCCTCCTCATAGGCAGAGGCCCGCAGCGACAGGGCCGTCGCATCGGCCAGCGCCACATCGGCCCGCACCGATCCGCTCAACGTCGCCAGATCCAGCGGCGTATCGGCCGCCCCGGCCGCCGCGCCCCGCACCGGCACGTATCCGTCGCTCAGCTCCCGCTGCACCGCCCCCGTCAACGCGAACCGCCCGGCGCCCAGCGTCCTCGCGGCGGCCAGCCTGCGTCCGCCATACTCCCCGCCCGACACGTCCAGCGCCCCGCCGTCCGTGTCCCGCTCGCGCAGCTGGATCACCCCTGTCAGGGCCCCCGCCCCATAGGGACCGGCCCCGGCGCCCCGAACGATATCCAGACCCGACAGGCTTTCCGGCGCCACCTGGGACCATAGCACCCAGCCGCCGAACGGATCGTTCAGCGGCGCCCCGTCCAGCGTCACCAGCGTCCGCCCGGCCCCCGACGGCGCAATGGCCCTCAGCGAGATTCCCTGTGTCGTCGGATTAGCCGCCAGGCTTGACGTGCGCCGGAACAGACTGACCGCCGGAACGGTCTGCAAGGCTTCGTCGATCCGGCTCGCCCGGCCCAGCACCCGCTCGTCCAGCCGGATCACGGAAAAGGCGGCGTCCCCGGCGGCGGGCGGCAGCCGCGCGGCGGTGACGACGATGTCGGGAAGGTCGGCGGGGAGGTCTTGAAGCATGCTGACCGAATACTCCACTTCGCCCGAGGTTCACCCGCGTCAAATCCTCCCCCGTCGGGGAAGGTGGCGCGGCGCGGCTTCGCGACATGACGGAGGGGGGCAGCCGCGCGCACGGTGTCTGAGGTCAGCCCCCTCCACCGCGAAGACGCGGTCCCCCTCCCCGATGGGGGAGGACTAAAGCCGTTCCAGCAATTCCACTGCGAAGCTCGAAAGCGTGTCGTCCCGCGCCCCCATGACGATGATCCGGTCGCCCGGCCTGGCCAGTTCCACGATCCGGTCGCCGCAGGCCGCGCGGTCGTGCAGGGCCTCGGCGTTCCGACCCTCTGCCCGGACGCCCGAAGCGATGTCCTCCGACCCCACGCTGCGATCCGTCGTGCCGCCGTAATAGACGGGCTCCGGCATCAGCAGGACGTCGTCGGGTTTCAGCAATCCGGCGAAGGTCTCGATGAACTCGCGCTTCATCAGCTTCAACGGTCCGAACCCGTGCGGCTGGAACAGGATCAACAGACGCCCGTCGAAGGCGTGCAGCGTCTTCATCGTGGCTGCGATCTTGTCCGGGTTGTGGGCGAAGTCATCCAGGACCGTGATCCCGTTCGCCGCGCCCACGACTTCCATCCGCCTCTTGATCCCGGCGAAGGTCTCGAGCGACCTGACCGCCTGCTCCAGCGGCACGCCCAGCGCCCGCACCGCGCCCAGGGCCGCCAGGGCGTTGGCGACATTGTGTGCGCCGGGCACGTTCAGGGTCGCGGCGATCCGCGTACCGCTGGACCGCTCCGTCAGGTCGAAGGTCATGCCGGCGGGCAGGGACTTGAGGTCATGTGCGGCATAGTCCGCCGCCTCATTGCCCAGGGCGAAGGTCAGGACCGCATCCGCCCGTCCGTCGTCCACCATCGTCTGCGCCAGCGCCGCCGTCTCGACGTTGTCGAGGTTCAGCACCGCCGTCCGCGCCCGGCCCGTAAAGCCGCCGAACAGGTCGCGCAGTTCCTCCATCGACTTGTGGTCCAGCGAGATGTTCGACACCACCGCCACCGTCGGATCGTACCGCGCGATGGAGCCGTCCGACTCGTCCACCTCCGCCACGAACAGGTCCGCGCCCCCGACGAGGGCGCTGGCGAACGGATGATCCGCGTCAGCGAAGTTCCGCATCACCGCCCCATTCATCACGGTCGGCTCCTGCTTCGCCTGATGCAGAACCCAGGCGATCATGCCCGTGATCGTCGACTTGCCGCTGGTCCCCGCCACGCCCACCGACTTCGGCGCCGCATTGAAGATCTGCGACAGCAACTGCGGCCGGGTCACGATCTCCGCACCCACGCGCCTGGCCGCCCCGATGTCCGGCACCGTGTCCTCGACCGCGCCGGTCGCGACGACCGTCTGGTCCGCCCGCACGCCCGATCCATCCTGCGGATGCAGCACGACGCCGTGGCGCGTGAGCCATTCGAATTTCTCCGGCGTCCGGCCCTGGTCCAGCGCCCGGTCCGAGCCCTCGATCGCCGCGCCCTGCGCCTGAACGATCATGGCCAGGGGCAGCATGCCCGACCCGCCGATGCCGCAGAAGAAATAGGATGGTTCGCTCATGGTCCGGTGACTAAAGAGGAGAAGCCGGGGAGGGAACACAAGAATGAAGATCGGGGTCGTCGCCGTCTCGTCACGCTTCGCCCGCGAACGCGGCGAAGCCATCCAGGCCTGGTTCGACCTGCAGTTCCCGAGCGGCGAGGTCACCGTCGCCTTCCACCCCAACAGCTTCGACAAGTCCGGCCATTTCGCCGGCGACGACGCCGCCCGCGCCGACGCCTTCGTGGAGTTCGCCAACGACCCGCGTCTCGACCACATCTGGTTCGCCCGCGGCGGCTATGGCTCCTGCCGTATCGCCGAGGCCGTCGTGCCCCGCCTGACCGACGTGGCCCGGACCAAGCGATACCTCGGCTATTCCGACGCCGGCTCACTGCTGGCCATCCTCTACAAGAACGGCTTTCAGGTCGCTCACGGACCGATGGCCTCCGACGGCGTGCGCAACGACCCGACCGGCTTCCGCTCCCTGAACTGGCTGCGCAAGGGCGAGACCGAGGGGCTGGAGCCGTCGCTGGCGACCGACCCCCGCCCGGCCGTCGCCTTCAACCTGACCGTCCTCGACCAGTTGCTTGGCACGCCGCTGGAGCCCGACCTGACCGGCCACGTCCTGATGCTGGAAGACGTGTCCGAGGCCGCCTACCGGATCGACCGGATGATGTTCCACCTGACCAGCCAGCCCTCGATCCGCCGCGTCGCCGGCATCCGCGCCGGCCGTTTCACCGACGTCACGGTCAACGAGCCCGACTTCGGCCTGACCGGCGAACAGATCGTCCAGTTCTGGTGCGAGCGGTCGGGCATTCCGTATCTCGGCCCCGCCGACATCGCCCACGACCGCGACAACAAGGTCGTGCCGTTCGGGCCACGCTCTTAACCCTATCGCTCCCGTTGCCGGCGAACCCTGTCGACAACGAACTCTGGTGTGCGTCACATGCCGCCCGATGGGGCGTAACGGACTTCTGACCCTGCCGGCATGGACACGGGCGGCCATGGTCGGCGTGCTGGGCGGAGCCGTTATCGCGAGTGCGACGACCGTATCGGGGGGTACGGTCGAGGCGGAAAGCCGCAGCTTCATCACTTCCGACGGGGCCCGCCTCCACTATCTGGAGGCGGGTCCTAGCGGGGCCCGGACCGTGGTCTTCGTGCCCGGCTGGACCATGCCCGCCTGGATCTTCGAGGCCCAGATCGAGGCCCTGGACGACCGCTATCACGTCCTCGCCCTCGACCCGCGCGGCCAGGGCGAGAGCGAGGTCACCCGTTTCGGCTATACCCACGAGCGTCGCGGCCGCGACATCGGCGAACTCGTCGACCATGCCGCAGAGGGCCCGGTCGTGCTGGTCGGCTGGTCCCTCGGCGTGCTCGACAGCCTGGCCTGGGTCGCCGACGGCGGCGCCGACCGGATTGCCGGTCTGGTCCTGATCGACAACTCCATCGGCGAGGCGCCGGCGCCCCGTCCGGCATCGACTCCACCGCGTTCGGCCGCCCCGCCGCCCGAGCCCACGCCGCAGGAACGCCGCGAGCGCCGGGCCGCCTTCGTCGCCTCCATGTTCGCCCATGATCCGGGCACGGACTATCGCACGCGCCTGACCGATCAGGCCCTGCGCATGAGCGTCGAAGACGAGCGTCGCCTGCTGGCCTATGACGTGCCGCGTGAAGACTGGCGGGCCGCCGTCCACTCGACCCACCGTCCGGTCCTCTATGTCGTCCGGCCGCGCTGGCGCGAGCAGGGCGAAAACCTCGTCCGCACCCATCCGGACGCCTCCATGACCGTCTTCGAGGACGCAGGCCACGCCCTGTTCGTCGATGAGCCGGAGCGGTTCAACGCCCTGTTGCTGGACTTCCTCGACACCCGGGTGGCGAGGACGGTCCATTGACCGCCGCCCCCGATCTCGCGGGCAAGACCCGCGCGGCCCTGATCCCGCTGTTCCTGATCGCCATGGGGGTGGTCGGGATCGAGAACGCCCTGACCCGCTATTTCGCCGTCGCGAAATGGTCGGAGTACGGCTACTGGATCATCTCCATCGTCATGGCCGGGTTCGCGCTCTCGGGCGTCGTGGTGGCCCTGTTCCGCGACAGTGTCGCCCGGCACGGGGTCATCCTGCGGACCATCCTGCCCGCGGCGATGGTGATCGCCGCGGCGGTCGGATACCAGCAGGTCACGGCCAATCCGTTCAACCCGCTGCAGCTCCAGAACCCGACCACCTGGCCCGACCAGGTGAAGAACATCGGCCTCTACTACGCAGCCCTCCTGCCGTTCTTCTTCCTCGCCGGCCTCTACATCAGCCTGATCTTCGTCCTGAACCACCGGGAGATCGGCCGGGTCTACGGCTACGACCTGATCGGCGCAGGGCTCGGCGCGGCCCTGGCCCTGGGGCTGATGTTCGTCGTCCACCCCTTCCTGCTGGCCCCCGTCCTGCTGATCCCGCTGGCGCTTGCCCCGGTGTTCCAGCCGGGCCGTTTCCGCGGGCTGGGCATCGGGCTCGCCGGGGCCGCGCTGATCGGGGGCGAGGCCATCCTGTTCCTCGGCGCGCCTCCGGCCTTCTCCGAGTTCAAGGCCATCTACGCCCCGCTCAACACCCCGGGCTCCGCCGTCGTCGCCGAGATCCGCCAGCCGCGCGGCCACTATCTTCTGCTCGAGAATTTCACCGAGCGGGTCGACGCCGACGTCTCCAACAACGCCGGCCTGATGGGGATCGCCGGTCCGCCCTCGACCTATGGCCTGTATCGCGACGGCAACCGCATCGCCTCCCTGCCGAAGGCCGGGCCCCTCGACGCCGCCTACGCCCCCAGCGCCCTCAGCGCGGGTCCTTATGCGCTGCGTCAGTCGCCCACCGTCCTGCTCGTCGGCCTGTCCGGCGGCTACCGGGTGGCGGAGGCCCTGACGCTCGGCGCCGCCCGGGTCGATGGTGTCGAGGGCGAGCCTGTCCTGCGACACGCCCTCGCCGCCGGTCTGGGCCCGTCGCCGGCACTCGCCGACGACGCCCGGGTGACCCTGCTGGACGGCGGCCCCATCGCCGCCGCCTGGCGTGCGGGTCCGAACGCCTATGACATCATCGACGTCTCCGCCGACTTCGTGGATGCCGCCCCCGCCAATGTCACGGGCGTCACCGAAGAGGCCCTGGCCGCCTATCTCGCCGCGCTCAAGCCCGGCGGCGCCGTGTCGATCTCCGTCTCCATTCGCGACTTCCCCGTCTATGCCCTGCGCGTCCTCTCGACCGCTCGCGAGGCCCTGTTGGCCCAGGGGATCGGCGATCCGTCCGCCCACGTCCTGATCTACCGTTCCGCCTGGAACGCCCGCATCCTGATCAGCCCGACGGCCTGGTCGGCCGCAGACGTGGCCGCGCTCCAGGCATGGTGCGCCGCCCGGTCGTTCGACGTCTCCTGGCGTCCGGGCATGGATGTCGTCGCCGCCCGCGCCACCCTGTTCAACGACCTGCCCAGCGTCTCGTTCGAGACGGGCCAGATGACCTCGAACGGTCCCGACGACGCCATCGCCAACGAGGTCGCCGCCGTCCTCGCCGGCCGTCCGAGCCCGTCGTCGACAGCCTTCCACGTCCGCCCCGCGACGCTGGATCGCCCCGCCTTCTATTCGTCCCTGCGCCTCGAACACCTCGACACCTTGATCAAGCGCCTCGAGGTCCTGCCCCAGGCCGAGATCGGCGCCCTGGTGAACATCGCCGTCCTGGGCCAGGCCATTGTCATCGCCCTTCTGGTGCTGGCCGCCCCCGCCCTGTTCCGCCGCCGCGCGGGCGGGGCGAAGGAGAAGACGAAGCTCTGGCCCGCCCTCTATTTCCCGGCCCTGGGCCTCGGCTTCCTGCTGGTCGAGATCTTCCTGATCGACAAGGCGGCCTTCTATCTGAACGACTATTCGTCGGCCTTCGCCCTGGTCCTGACGGCCATGCTGATCTTCTCGGGCCTCGGCAGTATGATCGCCGGCCAGTGCGCCCGCCTGCCCAAGGTCGCCTCCCTGATCGGTCTGATCCTGGTCCTCGGCTGGATCGGCGCCATGCTGGTCGGCGCCGAGGACTTCATGATGCGCACCCTCGACCAGCCCTGGGCCGTGAAGGCCGGACTGGTGGTCCTCGCCGCGGCGCCCGTGTCGCTGGCGCTGGGCCTGCCCTTCCCGCTCGGCCTCATCCAGGTCGGCGACGGCCGGGCATTGCCCTGGGCCTGGGGGCTGAACGGCGCATTCTCCGTCGTCGCCACGCCGCTGGCCAATCTGATGAGCCGCGATGTCGGCTTCTCGTCCCTGCTGATCGTCGCGGCCGGCCTCTATGCGCTGGCCTTCCTCGTCCTGCCGGTCGCGGCGGCGGTGCGAAAGCCCGTTCCGGTGTTCGAGCCCGCCGTCCCGACCAATCCCTTCGCCGACCTGCCCGAACCCGAGCCCGCCCGCCTTGACCCCTTCCCGGAGCAGACTGGCCCGGGCCAGCCTGTCCAGAGCCAGACGAGCCCCGCATGACCCCTGATCGCATGATGTTGGACCGCCGCACCCTGCTGACCGCCGCCGGCGCCGCGACCCTGACCGGGCTCGCCGCCTGCGACGAAAACACGATGAAGTCCGTCCAGGCCCGCCTCAATCCGACCCAGGCGGCGGGCGGGGCAGGGGGCGCGGCGCCCGCGGCCCCGACCGCGGCCGCCGCGGGTGAAGCCTCGGCCGTTTCCGCGACCGTCCGTATGCCGACGGAGCCCTGGACCTTCGCCCGCTTCAACGCCGCGATGTCGGCGTCCGGACGTCCCCACGCGATCACAGAGGCCCAGTTCGCGGAGATCCAGGCCCGCAAGCCCGCCGCCATCGAACGCATCAGGACCTATCTCGACGGCCGTTTCGGGGCCCACGATCCGAACGTGATCCAGGCCTTCGAAAGCCTGCCGCGCGAGTATTTCCACTACGCCTACGCTTCGGACGCCTCGACCGCCTACCAGGCCTATGAAGAGAACCCCAAGCCCTGGGCCATCGGCCACGGTTCGGTCCTGTCCGACTATCTGGGTCAGGCCTATATGACCCAGCTGGCGGCCCCGAAACCGACCGATGTGACGCTGGAGATCGGCACCGGATCGGGCTTCCAGTCATCCCTCCTCAGCCGCGTCGTCCGCGACAGCTACACGATCGAGATCATCCAGCCGATCGGCGAGGCGGTCGGCAAGATCTGGGCCCCGCTCGGCTACGACAACGTCCACGGCCGGGTCGGCGACGGCTATTTCGGCTGGCCCGAGGTGACCGAGGGTTTCGACACCATCATGCTGACCTGCGTCGCCCAGTACGCCCCGCCCGAGCTGTTCCGCCAGCTCAAGCCGGGCGGCAAGCTGATCATCCCGATCGGCCAACCCTTCCGCCGCGGCCAGGTCCTCTATGTCTACACCAAGGACGCCGACGGCCGGGTCCGCAGCCGCCGCGACGTGGGGGTCTTCTTCATCCCCATGACGGGCGCGATGCAGACGCAGGCTCGGCCTGCGTAACTGCATGACTGGGCTGACTTGGACGCGCGGTTACTCACTGGCCGAGCTCGAGAGAGCGCAGGCACTGTTTGGGCTGACCTTCCCTCCCGACCTGATCGACCTCTTGCGTGATCGTCGTCCGGTCGATGGTCCGGATTGGAATGACGAGAACACGATACGCTCTCTGCTGGCCTGGCCATTCGAGGGCCTACTCTTCGGCGTCGAAGAGAACGGGCTTTGGTGGCTTGAGTGGGGAGGGCGCCCTGACCGGGCGGAAGAGCGCGCCGAAGTTCTGAGAGGCGTTGTCGGCCGCGCGCCGCGCCTCATACCAATCTTCCGCCACCGCTGCTTGCCCGCCACCCCAAGCGAGGCCGGAAATCCCGTCTTCTCTGTCTACCAGTCAGACGTGATCCACTACGGCGCGGACCTCGATGACTACATTGACCGGGAAGAGAATGGCTGGGCTGACAGGCCGTGGCCTGAAACGGTTCGCGAGATCGATTTCTGGTCGGAACTCGTCCGGCGCAACGAGGATCGACCGGTGCAGATCTGATGAGTCGTCCACAGCCCGCGTAACGCCGATTGAATCCATTTCGCGGTTGAGGCGTTCAGGAGTCGGACAGCAACGCCAGGAGCGCGAAATGCCCCAAGCCGCCCGTTACGTCGCACACACCGATTCCGGCCATTGCCACATCCTTGAGGCCCGCAGCTTCGAGGACGCGGCTCTCCATTTTGCGGAGGCCCATGCCCCGTGGGCCGAGGACGACGAACTTCGCGTCATGGTCCAGGCCGAGGACGGCGGCCCCGAGCACTGCTTCGTCGTCCACCTCCATGCCGAGGCGGTCGAGGCCTGCGCCTAGGCTCTCATTCGCCCGGGCGCAGGGGATTAGGCCGAGAAGAATTTATTCTCCACACCGGTCTTGCGTCGGCTCGATGCTGCCACCAAGTCCCGATCGGGTCTTTGAAACCGTCAGATCGCGCCGCCCCACCCTGTTTGGAGCCGGTAGAGTGGCGCGGATCGAATTGCCAACCCGCTGATTTCGTTCAGGTCGATCCCGACTCTGTCGACTCTGTAGACTCTATTTTCGAGTCGCGCCCAGACCCGCTCAGGCCGCCTCCGCCCGCACCTCCGCCAGCGCATCCAGCGCCTGCACCAGATCCGCGGTCAGGTCGTCCTCGTGCTCCAGCCCGACCGACAGCCGCAGCAGTCCGTCGGTGATGCCGGCGACGACGCGAGCCTCGGGCGTCATGGCGGCGTGGGTCATGGTCGCCGGGTGGGCGATCAGGCTTTCGACCCCGCCCAGCGACTCGGCCAGGGTGAAGGTCTCCAGCGTCTCGACCAGCTGACGTACGGCCTCGACCCCGCCGGCCAGTTCGAAGCTGAGCATGGCGCCCGGCCCCTGCTGCTGACGCGCGGCCAGGGCGTGGTTCGGATGCGACTTCAGACCCGGATAGTGGACGACGGACACCGCCGGGTGGGCTTCCAGCAGCTCCGCGAGCTTGCCCGCCGTCGTCTGTTGCCGCTCGATCCGCGCAAAGAGGGTCCGAACCCCGCGCAGGGTCAGATAGGCGTCGAATGGCGAGCCGGTGACGCCCAGACAGTTGGCCCACCAGGCCAGCTCCGCATGATCCGCCGGATCGGCCGCGATCACCGCCCCGCCGACCACGTCGGAGTGGCCGTTGATGTATTTCGTCGTCGAATGGACGACGATATCGGCGCCCAGCTCGATCGGCCGCTGCAGGGCGGGCGACAGGAAGGTGTTGTCCGCCACCACCTTGGCCCCGACCCGGTGGGCGCGAGTGCAGATGTCGGCGATGTCGACGACGCGCAGCAGGGGGTTCGACGGCGTCTCGACCAGGACCAGTTTCGGGTTCAGGGCCAGGGCGGCGTCCAGTGCGACCGGATCGCCCTGGTCCACCCACAGCACCTCGAAATGCCCCTTCCTCGCCCGGGCGCACAGCAGGCGGTGGGTCCCGCCGTAACAGTCGTGCGGCGCGATCAGCAGGTCGCCGGGCTCCAGCAGAGACAGCGGCAGATCGACCGCCGCCATCCCCGTCGCCGTGACCACGCAGCCGGCGCCGCCTTCCAGCTCCGCCAGGGTCTCGGCCAGGACGTCACGCGTCGGATTGCCCGAGCGGGAGTAGTCGTATTTCCGCTTCTGCTCGAAACCCGCGAACGAATAGTTCGAGGACAGATACAGCGGCGGCATGACTGAACCGTGGGCCGTGTCCGTATCGACACCGGAGCGGGCGCAGGTGGTGCGGACGTCGTGCGGGCGTTTGGTCGAGCCAGTCATTGGTCGATCTCCTTGAGCGCGGAACGGAGGATGCCGGCGACCGCCTCGTCCTCCTTCAGAAAGGCGTCGTGGCCGAACAGGGACGGAGCCTCGACCAGCCGCCACAGGGTCGGCAGCCGGGCGGCCAGTTCGCGGATGTCGTCGATCGGGACCAGCCGGTCGGAGGTGAATCCGACCAGGGTCACGGGCGTCTTGATGGCCTCTGGCGTGACGTCGTGGCGGTCGATCGAGTCCGACAACGACAGCCACCGCGCCGGGGTGGTGTGGGTCCGGTAGGCCTTGCCCCGCGCGGTCAGGTATTCGCAGACGGGATAGGCCTGGCCCGCCGATGCGGGGGCCTCGGTCTCGAACCGCTCGGCGAACTCCTCAGCCGTCCGATAGGTGGTCATGGCCAGTTCGCGGGCCAGGGCGACGCCGTCCTCGGGCCGTCCTGCGGCCTCGGCCAATTGCAGGATGCGGCGCTGGATGCCGCGCCAGGCGGTCGCCTGCGGATGGGCGCGATGGGCGGCGGAGACGACGATCAACTGCTCGACCCGCTCGGGGAACAGCTCGCCGAACGCCAGGGCGATCATCCCGCCATAGGAGCAGCCGACGAAGGCCGAGACTACGGAAGCGCCGATCTCGTCGAGGATCAGCCCCAGCAGCCGGGCCTGATCATGGGTGGTGATGGTGACCGGCTTCGAACCGTCGGCGGCCTCCGGGGCATAGTCGAAGGCCAGGACCTGGAAGCGGCTCAGGTCGATCGGACCCCGGATCGACACCGCGCCGGACCACCAGCCCAAGCCATTGGTCTCGGTCCGGTGCACGAACCGCCCGGCAGAGATACCGCCGGCCACGACTACCAGCGGCGCCCCGGCCCGGCCGTGCAGCCGCCCGACGATCTTCCGTTGGCCCAGCCGCTCGCCGGACTGGAGGCGGAAGTCGGCCGGGATATCGACGGCGATATCGACCGCGCCGCCGCCCTTGCGGGCGAGGATCGCAGCCGAACGCGCCGTCGGAGGACAGAGAGGTTCTGCTGAAAGGGTCTGGGTGTCGAAGGCCATGGCGTCGTCTGCATCGTCCCGCCCAGCAAGGCTCCGGATGCGATGACAGATCGTGGAGACGTCGCCTCGTCGACGCTCCACTCATCTCTCGCGGAAGGTCCGAAAACCGTCCTCGCAGGAG